>JBHELB010000037.1:0-57104 GCA_041859045.1 Candidatus Hydrogenedentales bacterium
ACCACAATCATCAGCTCGATCAGGGTGAAACCGTAGTTCTTCTTCATAGTGTTGCCCTCCGTTTGAGACGATGTCTCAGGCTTTTCGAAATCCTCGGCGAGGCGCTTACCCCGCCGCTCATTCCCGGTTCAACTGTCGGCAGGGTATAGGCAGGATGCGTGCCAAGGGGTAAGTTATAGGAGTTAAGTTATTTGTTTTGAATATTTTATTGCTTCTGGCAGGTACCAATGGTCCCCTCGCGCGAGGGGATTTACGCGCCGTGCCGCGTCGCGAAGTGACAAATTTTGTCACAGAATGACAGAGAGAGATGACAAGAGAGTGGCCCTGTGGCTGGGGGACCACAGGGCCTTATGCAGAGGGGTTCTGCAGGTGTGCATTAGTTAACGGTAATCTTCCGAGGTTTCATGTGCTCCGCCTTCGGGATCTGCAACGTGAGGACGCCGTTCTCCATGTTTGCCTTGATGCCTGCGGCATCCACCGCCCGGCTCAGGGCAAATACCCGCCGGTAATCGAAGTTGCGGCGCTCACGCACCAGCGGCGTACCTTCTAGCGCGGGTTTCGCCCGGCGCCCGATCAGCGTCAGTTCATCGCCCTTCACTTCGATCTCCAATCCTTCCTTGGCGACGCCGGGCAACTCCGCCTCGATACGCACCGCCTCTTTTTCCTCAATGATATTCACTCGCGGCGAAACGTACATCGTTTCCTCACGCTCCTTCAGTTCGGTCGTCATGGCGTCGTCTCCTTTCGTGCCGGGGTGAAGGCCTTAGCCCACCTTCACGGAGATTTGTTTCGGTTTCGTTTCCTCACGCTTGGGCAGCGTCACCCGAAGGACGCCGTCCGTGAACGCGGCCTCGACGCGATCGTTCTCGAAGCCGCCAGGAATTTCGAAGGACCGCTCGAACCGTCCGTAGCGCCGCTCCGCGCGGAAGCAGCCGCCGTCCTCTTCCTTCTTGACGTTTCGGCGCTCGCCCTTGAGCGTTACCACGTTGTCCACACAGGTCACTTCCAGGTTCGTCTTTTCGACACCGGGCAAATCGGCCTCGAGAATGTACGCTTCAGGCGTCTCCGTGATGTCCACCGGCGGATCAAGCATCCAGTCCGACGCTCCGGTCATCTCACCAAACAACCGGCCGAACTGACTCTCCAGTTCCCGCAGCGCACTCCACGGACTCAACTCGCCTCGGTCTCTCCAGCGTACCAGTCCCATACTCTGCCTCCTTTCCGAACTCGCGGCTTCACGCCGCAATGCCTTGCGGCACGTTTTGCCGCCATAGTCTTTTTTTCTTCGGGACTCCATTCCCGTTTTCTGCTTTCGCAGTCACGCTTAGAATGAGCAATGGCTGTGCCAAAATGAATGCGGCAGGTGTAATTTACTGTAAGTAAAAGAGTTGAGCGAAGAAGCCCTGTCTGAGCGTCACGCGAATTTGGAGGCGTCTGCTCTATTTTGAATCAGTAGTTGTTCCAGAAATAGACGGCGAGGGAACCAGTTCCACCCAGATTTCATTTCGCCGTAGGAAAGGCAGTGTCCACGGCGGATTATACTGCGCCACAAGTGGCTCTCCCGCTGTAGCCAGTCCATCCCGTTTCAGCATTTCCACAAGTTGATTCTTCATTTTGTCAGACTTCTCTTCCTGGACCCACCCGGAAAAGCGGATCACCGCATAGCGCTTTGCAGGAACCTGAACGATGCGGACTTCCGGATTTTTCGGTTTGGGCAAAGTTTCGAGGGTATAGTGGCTGGGCATTACAAAAGATACCACGCGTTGGTCTTGCTCTTTCTCCCGCTCCAGCACCGGGGCCGTCATGGCGATCTTCGCGCTCTTCTGCTCCTGCTCGAGCACGGGGGCGGTCATCGCGATTTTCCCCGACGCCCCGTGGTTATCGGGAGACGCATTGTTCCCGAAGATGAAATCCGCCAGTTTACGGAACCCGTTGTTCATGGATTCGCGGTAAGGACCCGTCATCGTAACCTCCGCGCGGATCTGCGCGGGGTACTCGCGCACTTCATATTCCTCGCGTTGTTCGATGACTGTATACGCCGGCGTTTCGACTCCCGTGAGCGTCATGATCGTCACCACTGCGCACAACGTAAACACGCGTGCTCCTTTCCTGTGAGTTTCTCACCTTTCTATTGAACAATCTCGCCAAAACGGCGCATTCCGACGAAGAAAAACGTTGTTTATGGAACAGCGCCGCCTGTCCGGCTGGAAAACGCCTCGGCGTTGGTTCAGTATAGGGGCGCGGTCCGAAATGACGCCGCACGGAAGGAGGGACGCACAATGGTGTTCGTTGGAGCGGGGGTATTGCTTCTAGCGCTGGGGTTTGGGGTGCTGGTGGTGATAGCGCTGTTTGTAATCGGCGTTTATAACCGACTCGTGCGCACCCGCAACCAGGTCGATCAGGCGTGGGCAGGCGTGCAGACCGAACTTCAGCGCCGCTACGACTTGATACCAAATCTCGTGAACACGGTGAAGGGTTACGCCTCTCATGAACGCGAGTTGCTCGAGGAAGTCACCCGGCTGCGCCAGGACTGCGTGAACAACACCGGCAGCCCAGCGGCGCAAGCCGTCAGCGAGTCCAAACTCCAGACGGCCCTGGGCGGCCTGATGGTCCGTCTCGAAGCCTACCCGGATCTCAAAGCCAACCAGAACTTTCTGTCGTTGCAGCAAGAACTGGCGGTAACCGAAGACCGGCTTCAGAGTACGCGAACCGGGTACAACGGCACGGTTTTGGAATACAATAACGCCATTCAAGTTTTCCCTGTGAACCTAATCGCAGGGTTTCTGGGTTTCTTGCGGCGTGAGTTTTTCGAGCTCGAGAATCCCGCGGCGCGCGAAGCGCCAAAGGTGAGTTTCTAAGGCGCTTTCGCGCCATGCGAGGAAAGGGGACGTCATGAGCAGAATGCGGTGGAGTATCGCGGCGGGGATTTTGGCGCTGGCGGGCGCGTGGGCGGCGGCGGAGGTGACGGTAAGCATCACCGTGAACGGTGAGTTGAACGAAGTCTTGCCGTTGCTCCAGTTTCTGCAAGCGCAAGGCGAGGGCGGCATGGGCGGCGCGGCCTCCCAAGGGCTCCAGGTGCAAGTGCATAGCGTAACCGCCGCGCCCGGGGACGCCGCTCCGGCCGCTGGTAGTGCTGCGCCACAGGGCGCGGTAATGTTGCAGCCCGGTCAGCCGGTTCCAATTCCGCCGCCTCCCCCGCCGACGTTGGGCATCGTGGCGGCGGCGGTTGAGCCTGCCCAGGCGAAGGCCGGGGCGGTGGTGACTGTGACCGCACGTGTCAGCGATCCGAAACACGAGATCGATACGCTGGGGGCGTCTGCGCCTACGTTGGGCAATCTCAGCTTTGACCTCTACGACAACGGCTCGAACGGCGATACGACGCCTGGCGACGGAACATGGTCTTTCCGGGCGATGGTGCCCGCGGGCAGTGCGCCCGGACCGTACACCATTACGATCACCGCCTACTCCGCGAAGGGCGTGCCCTTGACCGCCCCCGGCCCTGATGGAAAGCCGCAGCCGGTGTCGGCGAAGGCGGTGCTGACGGTGGTGCAATAGAGAGAGAAAAGAGGAAGACAATTTCACCACAGGGGCACAGAGGACACAGAGAAGAGGAAGAGGGAAAGCGAAAAGAAGGGAGAAAACTTGTTCTTTCTCGTCTCAAGCTGCAGAGGCTGTATAGCTATGCGCTGCCAGATCGCGTGCTGAATTACTCAGAGGGAAGTGCATGAGTTTTTCTCAGTGGCCTACTGCTACGATTTTTTGCCGCAATGCTCTTTTTTCTGGCTGCAATATTATTTTACTATTTTTACAGTCGCCAAGGGAAATTTCGGTTTAAGCTACTGGCGTTTGCGTGCGCCATAGTATCTTTGCTTATAGAAATCTTTCACTCGTTATATCTTCGGTGACTGGGGGACCTGCGTAGGTTTTCGCTTGTAGGCACGCGAAAAGTAGGGGCGTCGGCATCTTCTTTCGACTTCCCTTCTTCCTCTTCTCTGTGCCTGTGCTTGTGGTGAAGACTTCTTCCCTCAAAACAGCGTCTTGAGTTGCTCGCCGACGGATGCGCGTGCGCCCGGCGTGGACAATGGCAGAAGGAAGTCGCTCATGAAATTGACGTTTGCAGCAACCGGTGTATCACGATGGGCAGTGGCGGTCTGTTTGGCGCTCGTCGTGGCGACTGCGACAGCGGCGCCTAGTCACGCGGGGGAAGCCCGATGGCACGGGAAGATTCCTCCGTCATGGGAGATACTCCCGATTCCCCGGTTTGTGGATTACGGTTCGCCGAAGTCGTTCATCACACTTGGGAAGGTTGCTGTCGTTCGCAGGGATGGCGGGCCTTACCAGAGCGTACGCGATGCGTCGGGCGAGTTGGCCGGTGAGAGCACCGTCACCGAAGAGGAATTGATCCAGTTCCTTAAGGAAAGCGGGGTTCCAAACATCACAAGCGTGGCCGACAATCTGCCGGCCTATGACGATTACGACACCCTCATTCTGCTGGGCAATCCAGAGCGCAACAGCGAGACCGCAAAGTGGTTCGCGGCCCTGAATCTCTCGTTCGGCAAGTGGGACGATCCCATGACCCCGGATCACGATTTCAATAGCTGGAAAGACTTCGGCAAGGAAGGCTATCTTCTCAAAGTCGCCAAGCACAAAGGCAAGAACGTCGTCATCCTCGCGGGCTACGATTACGACGACGCGCGCGGGAGATTCTACGGCGCTGGGACCTTCTACGCCTTACAGTCTTTGAGGCAGTTGCTAGTCAAGCACGGGGATAGGGTCAGGCTCAAAACCGTCGAGGCCGCCGATAGGCCCTTGATGGACGTCCGGGGCTGTTACACCGGCTGGCCTGTTTCGGAGGACGTGAACCTTCGGGCTATTCGATTGCTTCCTCCGCTCAAAATGAACCAAAACATTTTCTGGTACGGAAGCCAGGTGGTCAATTACAACGCCCAGGCCGCGTCGAAATTCCGATACCCATGGACTCAAGAGCAACTCGACTTCTGCCGGAAGGTCGGGAAATACTGCCGCGAGCACTTCATCACCCAAGTCTTCGGGATGAACGCCGATCACGTCAACTCCGAGTGGGCGGCGGCAATAACGCTCGACGGAAAGGCGAAAGATCCGCTTCATTACGACTTGAATCACGAAGTGGAGCCCGGCATCAAGGAGATGTGGGCCAAACTCGGCTATGAGGTGAAGAACGACGTGGACGTGCTCGCGGCGAAGTATAGCCAGTTGAACAAAGTCTGCCCTACCGCCGCGTTTTCTATGTTCAACGAGGACGACATTTTCGGTTTGGTGCATGACCAGGACAAGAAACTCTATTGCATGACCGGGGATGCCAAGCAGGACGCGATCAACTACGGCAAGGCCCGCGCAACGGTCTTGGCGGCGTTGTACAAGCAGATCAAGCAGATGTGCCCGGACAGTCCGGACATGATGCCGATCTGCCCGCCGGGGAATGTGGCATATCAAATCGATATCGAGAACAACGCCTACAACTGCCGTGACTTTATGTATTCTTTCACCTCGACCCTCAAAGACTTGGGTGTCTTGGAGTACATGCCCGTAATGACGACGAGCGGCGGCACCGCGGCCGAGATTACCACGAACAAGAACATCGACGACTTCAAGACCTGGTGCAGCGGCGGGCCGGTCGTGATATCCGACAACAACTTTCCCTTCCAGCACGTCGGGGCGTATCAAACCGATCCGCAAGCGCCTCACTCCTATCTTCAGCAGAACGATCGCTATCCCGCCGGCTACCGCGACGAAGAACTCTACAAGCGCGTGTGGGGCGTGTGGGCTAACGGGATGACACAGGAAAACGACGAGGTGGTCGGCTGGTGCACCGCGCAGTACATGTGGAACATACTGAAGCTCGACAAAAAACACCTCGATGCCGCCGCAACCCGAAAAGTGGCCGAACCGAGGGTCTACCCGCTGGCGAAAAGTTTGTTCGAGGAGTTCGATGATGGCGCGTGTTACCTGGCGGACGAACTCAGGCCCAACCCGCCGTTCGCGGTCAGCAACAGACTGCGATTTCCGGGCAAAGACGGGGGCTACGCGATCAACTACACGGACGCCATGCGCCTTGAGGCGCAGCGACTGCACGAGAAGCTTGGCGTCCTCATCCCGCCGATCGAGGCAAAATGGGAACCCAAGAGACTCCGCTGGATCGGTTACGACGCCTACACCTTCTGTTCCGTATACCTGGCGCGCGGCTATATCAAAGGATGGGAAAACGAAAGCCCCAAAGACAAGCTGAGCCCAGCCGCCCTACGCACTCTCTACATCGAAGCCGACGACTTCCAACAGAGGTTCTTTGCGGGGCCGCTCAAGACGGCCGGCAAGATTCCCGTCGAGCGCCAGGACGACGCATACTCGTACGGTCGGTTTGTGAAGCTCATCACCGGCGAACGGCTCAGGGTGCCCATTGCCGAGTCGCCTGCGGAATGCAAGACTCCTGTTGTGGACATCTGGAAGGAAGGCTTGCTGGGTAAGTTCTTCCAGCCCGTGTCCACCGTCACCCCGGCCGGTATTCCAGACGCTGATGCTCGGCTCATTGGCGCCTGGGGCAAAGTCGAAGAGACCGACGGTGAGAAATTTCGCACCGTGACCGGCCAAGCCTCAGTAACAATAGACCCTCCCGCACGGGGCCGAATTCTGATCCGGGCCAAGCTAGGCACAGACGCCACGAGTCTTACCGATTCGACGCCGATTACCGTGTCCACGGGACGCGTTTCCCGTGCCGACGCTGTCTGCAAGGAACGCTGGGTGAGCTTTCTCCTGCCGGTGAAGAACGTTTCCCAACTGACGTTCAAGACAGAGAAGCCTGTGCGGATCTACTCAATCGAGGTATGCACCGAAATCCGTTAATGCGTTTTCAAAAACCGCGTAGCCGCCGCTTTTCCCCAAGGACCCCACTGTTTTTGAAAATGCATAGCGCCAAGCGGCTACGGTATTACTTGAAACGCTCGAGCTTTCGACTTTCCTTCTTCCTCTTCTCTGTGCCTATGGTGAAGACTTCTTTCTCTCAAAACAGCGCCTTGAGTTGCTCGCCGACGGCTTCGGGCGCGAACAGGCGACGGCCCGCGATGATGTTTGCCTGTTGAGCGCGGTATCGTTCCGGCTCAAACTCCTCTACGAGTCGAATCACGGTCTTTCGCGTCTCTTCCTCCGACGCGCAGAGGTGGCCGATGTCGCCCATGCGCGTGGCGTAGTGGTCGAGGAAGGCGCTGCGGAGGTAAACCCCTGGCTTGGCCGCCCAGAGCGCATCCAAAAACGACGCGCTCGCGGTCATCGCGTATTTCTCCGGGTCGCCCAGCCAGACCACGTACGTCAGTGTTTGTAGCGCGGCGCGATAGGCCTCTTGGGTGAGCGGAGCCGCATGGACTTCCCCCAGAACGGTTCGGGCGCGTTCGCGCAACGCAGCGTCCGCGATGAAGCCAACGTGTATGAAACGCGCTTTGCCTGGGGCGTGCGTCTTGGCGTATTCCGCAAGGTCGAGAAAGGCATCAAAACCTTTGTCGGCGGCTGCTCCGCCGAGAAAACCAAAACATACCGGTTCCTGCGGCGGTAGAGGTGCGTCGATTGCGTCTGCGAACTCATAGGCCAGGTCGAATGCGACGAAGCGCGCCGCCGCGCGCGAGGGCAGCAGCGCCGTCACCCTGTTCAGGATGGGTTCCCCCAACACGGCATAGCGGAGATTGCGTGGCGTGGGCATGTTCAGTACCTGCCGCAGCCCGAGGTAGTGTCGCCACCGCCGGCGCGGCAGTGCGGGATCAAGCGTGCTGACGATCGCGTGAAGAATGGCGAGGGTGGGTGTGCGACGCGTTGAGACGAAGGCCCGCATATTGAGAAAGAACATGAACGAATCCGTCGCCGACGCGAGAATCGCCGCGTCATACACAGTTTCATTCAGCAGCGCGCGGTAGCGGCGGCAGCAGGCGTACTCCGCGCGGAGAACTTCCCCAAACGGTCGCGCGCGGTCGGGGATTTCCAACCCGACCTGCTCAATCGCAGCGGCGACGTCCGGGCGGCACCGCGCGAGTTCGGCTATGACGAGTTCCTGGTGGACGCGTTCGGCCGCAAACGTCACGCGGGCCCTGGGAAAGGCATGCGCGAGCGCCGCGAGCAGCGCCGCGTTCACCGGCACGTGGACCGTCCGCGCACACTGAGGTTCGCACACCAGGATTCTGCGCATGGCTTTATTTCTACTCCTGCGCCGCGTATTCTAGGGCCGGAATAGGGCGAAATCCAGCGTCCGCAACGTTACGTTCAGAAACCGCGCACGGGAAAAGGTCACTACGCGCAATGGCAACGTCCGGTATTCGAGGAGCGCTGTTGGCGTGTCGTGCGCTTTTGGGCGGACAAGCCCGTCTGATTTGGCATTCCGCCTGTTCCCGCACGGGCCGCAACGCCGGCCTCATCCTTTCCGGTACGTTTACCTCCGCGTTGCTTCGTTTTGCCGCTGGGGTGTTGCTTGCCCGCGAACTGCCGGTGGAGATGTGGGGGCAATTGGCGCTGTTCATCGCCGTGATGGATTTCGTCAGTATTGTTTCCGATTGCGGTAGCGGCCCGGTGCAAGTTCGGTTTGCTTCGGCGCATCCCGGGACGAACCCCCTTCCGGTGCTGCGCCATATCGTCCGGATCAAGGCCGTGCTGGTCCTGAGCGTCGTCGTGGGCGCGGCGGTTGTCTACTGGCCGTATATGCAGATTCAGCGCCTGCCGTTCTCGCTGGGAGGTGTCTACATCTGGGCGGTCGCGGCGGGGCTCTTTCTTTCCGCGTCCACGGTACCCACGGGCCTGATGCAGTCGCAGCAATTCTTCGGACGCTGCGCCGCGCTGACGGCCTCGGCCAACGTATTTCGCCTGGCCTTCGTGGCGTTGGCGCTTCAGCAGGGATACACCTCCTACTCGATTGTCGCGCCCGCGTTTTTCGCGGCGCCCATCCTGGCCTTTGTGGTGGGGTTGGCGTTGATGCCCAGCGCGTTGCGTGGACTTGGGGAACGTCCTCCGTCGCCGGTCACGCAGCGCGAAGTGGTGCGGTTCCTGATTCCGGTGGGGATTATGCAAGTGATCATCATCGCCGCGATGCGCGCGGACGTTCTCATGCTGGGGGCGATGGCGGGAGCAACCGCGGCCGCCGAGTACAACACCGCCTACCAGTTCGCGTACTGCGTGCCGTTGGTGACCTCGGCGCTTTTCAACGCGTTGCTGCCCACGGTCTCCGCGATGCGGACCGCCGCGGAACTCGCTGCCTTCCGTCATCGCGTGTTGCGGCTCTACCCCGCCGCGCTAGTGCTCACGGTGCTTGGCGTGCTTGTAATGCCCTGGGTGCTCGAACTGCTCCTGGGAGGGAAATACGCGGCCTCGGCACGCACACTTCAGCTTCTCGTGTTGGCGTTCGGCATACCCATTATCTACAACCCCCTCTCGCTGGTGTTCTACGCGCTCGACAAACCTCAGGTAAACACCGCGATTCACCTCGGCCAGCTCCTGTTGCTCATCCCTCTCAACTTTGTCCTAATCCCGCGCCTGGGCATTTTGGGACCGGCCGTTTCATTGCTGATTGTGTACATTTTGTCGGTTATTGCCGTGATTTTCCTCACCGGCGCGGCGATTTTGGCCAAGCAGAAAGCGGAACTCGCTTTCCCTTCCTCTATTGATAAGTAGTTTTTCTGGTTTCTAGGGGCTTCGTGCTTGGCGGAGAAACGTTGCTTTTCCGTCAGGGGCTTGCCATACTATTCCTATTCCCTTGGGCTGGAGCGGTATCGATGGGGGTATTTTGTGTTCAGCCCGAAACCGGGGGCTCGGCCAACGGCTGGCGAGGAGTGCGGCATGTTTCTTGGGGCGAATCGAGTTCTTTTCTTGGTTTCCTTTTTGACGGGAAGCCTGTTTCTCGTGGCAGGGACGGCCTATGGGATCACCGACGACGAATGCATGACCTGTCACGGCGATCCGAAAGCCACCATGACTCGTCCTGACGGGCAAGTGGTTTCCATCTACGTGAACAAAGACGTCTTCCTGGAGACGGTGCACGGCCCGATGGGATGCACGGGGTGCCACAGCGACATCACCGAACTGCCGCACACGAGTCCGCTCAAGGCGGTGGACTGCGGGCAGTGCCACGATCAGGCCTCGGAGTATGCCACGAGTCTGCACGGTAAGGCGCTTCAGAACGGAGACCGCGATCTCGGCGGGTGCTTCGACTGCCACGGCAAGCACGATATCCGATCCAAGTCAGACCCGCTGTCGCTGAGCAATCGTCACAACCTGGCGACGACCTGCGGCCGCTGCCATTCCGACAAGAATCTTGCGCAACGGCACATGATGTCCGTGGCGGACCCATCGCTGAGCTATACGCGCAGCGTGCACGGCCGCGTGATGGCCAGCGGGAATGAGAAGGCGGCGGTCTGCACCGATTGCCACGGCGTGCACCACATTTTGCCCACGCAAGACCCGCAATCGATGGTGAACCGCGCGAACGTGCCGAAAACTTGCGGCAACTGTCACGCGCAGGCGACCACGGACTACACGGCCAGTATCCACGGCTTGGCGTTTGACAAGGGACTCAAGGATGCGCCGAACTGCACCGACTGCCACGGCGAACACAACATCGATACGCCCGAATCCGTCGATTCACTCGTATACGCGCGGACGGTATCGCGCGAGACGTGTCCGAAGTGTCACGACGACGAGAAAGTGATGAAGCGGTACGGCGTGGAGACGCGACGGCAAGCCAGCTATATGGACAGCTACCACGGCCTGGCCAGCGGATCGAGCTCGCTCGTGATCGCCAGTTGCACGAGTTGCCACGGCGTGCACAACATCCTACCGTCGACCGACCCAAAAGCCTCCACGAACAAGGCGAATCTGCCCGAGACGTGCGGGAAATGCCACAAGGACGCGGGGCCCAACTTCGCGGTCGGCGCGGTACACATCGTGCCGACGTCCCCGAGCCAGAAGGTCGCGGGGATTGTTCGGATCATCTACCTCTGGATTATCGGCCTCACGTTAGGGGGTATGTTTCTGCATAACCTCGTTCTCTTCGTGCGACACATGATCAATCATCTCTGTGCGGAGTTACGCGGCACGCACAGCTACAAACGCTTCACGGTTGGACAATTGATCGGACACATGGTGCTGGCGAGTTCTTTCATTGTCCTGGCGATTTCCGGATTCGCGCTCCGCTATCCCGACAGTTGGATGACCACTTACCTCTTCGCCGAAGGGGTGGGGCTCGAAGCGCGCGGATTGCTGCACCGGGTCGCGGGCGTAGTGTTCGTCGTGCTCATGGCCGTGCACTTTCTGCATGCCGTGTTCACCAAGTACGGCCGTAGCGAACTGTGGGCGATGATGTTTTGGCCGCGCGACATCCGCGATGCGATCCACACCGTGGCCTATGGGCTTGGCCTTGCCAAGAAACCGCCGCGTCTGGATCGCTACAGTTACAAGGAGAAGGCGGAGTACTGGGGGTTGCTGTGGGGATCGGTGATCATGATCATCACCGGGTTCTGTATGTGGTATGCCGACCTGTTCCTGAAGTACTTCCCGAAAATCGCTTTGGATGTCGCCGGACTGGTTCACTTCTACGAGGCGTGGTTGGCGGTGGGCACGATTATCATCTGGCATTTCTACATGGTGATGTTCGATCCCAAGGTCTATCCCATGAACTTCACTTGGCTGACCGGCCGGATCACAAACAAAGAACTGCACGATCAACATCCGCTTGAGTATGAGCGAATTCACGGGAAAAAAGAGGACCGCGGCGGCGATTCCGAGCTGAAGTAGAAGATCGGGGGAGGCGCTCGAACTGAAGCGCTTCCCCCCAACTTATTTTTCCAGGTCGCTTTCCCTGAACGCTTCGCCCGTGCGGTAGGACTTGGCTATGCAGCGCCCGATCAGCCGTTCTTTCTCCTGAGGCGGCAGGCCGATGCCCGGGCGAAATAGGGCGATATCCTCGGCGCACAGCGTATGCCCGGCAGGCAGGTCACGCGCAGCGCACAGCGAAAACGCAAATTGCCGCCGCGCGTCGTCTTCACCTGGCGTGGGCTCGAGGGCGCTAGATCCCAGCGCCTCTTCTGCGGCGCGTATGCCGCGGACCAATTCCGCGAATTCCTCGGGCGATGCACTGAAACGGTGGTCCGGCCCGGGAAGATCGTGCGCGAGCGTGAAATGCTTTTCAATGAAGCATGCACCGAGCGCTGTCGCCGCGATACTGGCCCAGGGGCCTTCGGTGTGATCGCTGAATCCCACCGGAACGTCGTGGCGCGCGGCGAGTGCAGGGACGCGTCGGACATGCGCCTCAGTGTGCGGTGTGGGGTAGAGCGACGTGCAGACCACGAGCACGAGCGCGTCGTTGCCCGTCGCACGGAACGTGCTCACGGCGAGCGCGGTCTCCGCATCCGTGGCCATACCCGTCGATAGCACCGTGGGCAGACCGGACTCACCCATTGCCCGCACAAGATCGAGGTTGGTCAGGCTGTCCGATGCGTTTTTCAGCAGGGGCAGCCCGATCTCGCGGATCTCCTTTACGCCGCTCAGCCCCGAGGGCGTAGCGAACGGCGCCACGCCTTGCTCCGCAGCGTAGTGCGCAAGCTCCGCGAGTTGGCCCGGCCGCAGCTCGCAACGGCTGAACATATCGTACTGCGGCTCACGCACGAGCACGCCGTTCGAGACGTACTCATACATCAGCGTGCGATCGTGAAGGAAATCTTCCGTGCGGTAGTTTTGGAACTTGACCCCGTCGGCTCCTGCGCTGGCGGCCGCGGCGATGCATTCCTTGGCCAGCACCATGTCGCCATTGTGATTGATGCCGATCTCGGCGGCGATGAACACCGGGGCGTTCGGCCCGAACAGGCGCTCTACGCCGCGAAACCTCAGGTGCACGGGCCAGCCCATCACCGGGCTCCGTCTTCGCCGTCCAAGTACCACACCCGCATCCGGCCTGCTGCGTCGAGTTCAACCGAGTCAGGCTGGACCCATGCCGGATTCCATCGGCGGCGTTCCTCGGGCGTGTACCAGGACTGAAGGAGAACGCGACGTTCCTCGCGTTTGAGGATGACGCCGTCGTACAGGCCGATCTTGCCGATGTCCGTCATTGCCGTGTAGAGCGGTTTGGCGCGGCCCGAGTTGTGCCCGCACATGGTCAACTGCTTGACGAGATCGAGTCCTTTGGCGAGCGACGTACGGTAGTGCGCCATGTGGCGCATGGGCACGCAGTGGAAGAGGTAATGCGCTTCGATCCAGAGTTCGCGCAGGCGATCGAACAACTCGACGAGATCCTCTGGGGTGTCGTTGATCGTACGCAACAGCACGGTCTGGTTGTAAATGCGGCATCCCAGGCGCTGAAGCCGTAGAAATGCTTCTTCAACCTCCGGAAACAAGTCCACCGCATGGTTGACCTGCGTCGCGATTTCGAGGCGTAGCGGCGGGCGCGGCCTGAGCGCGCGCATCACGTCTTCGTTGATGCGCTCCGGCGCATGCAACGGCAGGCGCGTGCCGACGCGGACAAAATGGACGTTCGGCGCATGCTCCGCGATGACGTCAATAAGAAGATTCAGCCGATCCGGGATCATCAGCGGATCGCCACCGGTAATGAGGACCTCACGCACATCGTCACGGTTCGCCTCCGAGCCGCAGTACCGCGCGATCGCGACGAGTTCTTCTTCCTGCAAATGCGCCATATCGTATAAGCCACGCAGGCAGTAGCGACAGTGCGCCGCGCAGACGGTCGTGGGCTCGATCAGAAGCACGCGGCGATACAGCCGTTCGATGCCGCGCAGAGGTCTCCCCTCGAACTCGACCGGCATCTCCGCCTCGTAGTGCCGTCGGCGCTCCTCGGGGTCTTGGTCCTCGTGTTCGCGCGGATCGGCGAGGTATTGGTGAGCGAGCTTATGGACGATCGGGGCGTCCTCGCCGTGTTGCGCGCGCAGTTCCGTCAGTTTCCGTTTCAAGAACGGCGACAGTTTTTCGCGAAACTCGCCTTTGTATTGACCGGCCATGCGCTACTCCAAGGTCCGCAGTAGTTTGGCGGGCACGCCCGCGACCACGGACTTCGGCGCGACGTCTTTGCGCACGACCGCGCCCGTGCCAACGAGGCTATCGTGGCCCACGGTGACGCCGTTATCGATAACCGCGTTCGGGGCCACCCAGCACCCGTGCTCTAGCACGACCCGTCCACAGATCACCGCGCCCGCGGTGATCTGTGACGCCGCACCGATGACGGTGTTATGTCCGATCTGTACGAGATCGTCGATCTTAACGTGATCCTCGATGCGCGTGACGTCGAGCGTGGCGCACTCGACGCAGACGTTCGAGCCAATCCACACATGATCGCCGATCTCGATGCGGCCGACCTGCGGGAAATGCGTCAACTCACCGCGATCAAAAATGAAACTGAACCCTTCGCTGCCGACGGTGCTATTTGACTTGATGACACAGTGCGCGCCGATGGTCACTTCGCCCGTGATTACAACGTTATGCAAGACGCGCGTGTCCTCGCCAATGCGAACGTGCGGACCAATGTAGCAGTGTGCTCCGAGGGATACGCGCGGACCAATCTGCGCGCCGTCGCAGACGATGGCCGTGGGATGAATCTCCGGTTCGGGCATCCGGGCGAAGAAATGTTCCAACGCGCGCGCGAAATCAAGCCGCGGATTTTCTGAAGGAATGCATGTGCAAGGGGCGTGCGCGCAGACTTCCGGTTCCGCGATCAACACGATGTCGCTGAACTTATCCAGCGCCGCGAGATCCACATCCTTTGCCTCGCGCATGCCGAACTTTTGATTGGTCACTTCCGTGAGGAACACCAGCGCATTGTCGCACAGGTTTTGGATTGACGCGACCGTATCCACCGGGCAGTCGCGTCCGGTGATGGTGCGCCCCAGAAAGGCGGCCACTTCCGACGCCAGGTAGGTCTCGAACCGTTTTCGGTACATGCCGTTCTCCGTTAGCCCTCACGCCGTATGCGGACGGCCTTGCCTTCCGTGCGGGGCAACGTCCCTCGCGGTACAATGTCGACCTCGGGCGTCACTGCGCACGTCGCACGCACCGCGTGCGCCAACGCCGTGGCCAAGGCAGACCTCTCCTCTTCGCTTAGATCAACGGCAGATTCC
The DNA here is from genome assembly GCA_041859045.1 of Candidatus Hydrogenedentales bacterium. Taxonomy (GTDB): domain Bacteria; phylum Hydrogenedentota; class Hydrogenedentia; order Hydrogenedentales; family SLHB01; genus JBHELB01. The sequence goes on from JBHELB010000037.1 coordinate 15,120, forward strand.
GCCGAAATCTTGAGTGAATCCAACGGCGGGGCGGCGGGCACGGTGATCTGATATTCCCCATTGAGCCGATCGCTGAACTGTCCCAAAACCGATGCAATCGCGCCCGGAAACAAGTTGATTCCTTTGATGACCAGCATCTGATCGCTTCGGCCCAGCACTTCGAAGCGAAAGTTGGACGACTCGGCGTCGAGAATGCGCAACACGTCGCGCGTTCGATAGCGGATGAGCGGCTGCGCCTCGCGGCAAAGGTTGGTGACGACCAACTCGCCTTCCACGCCCGGTTCGATGGGCAGTGCGCGCCCCGAAGCGGGCTCAATGAGTTCGGGAAGAAGGACGCCATCCGCCATGAACCGCAAACCGTCGCGGCGGTGGTCTTCGGCGGCGATCATGCTCAGCGCTTCCGATACGCCGTAGTTTGCGTTCACGGGATCGAGGCCCCAGACTTCGCGGATGCGGCGACGAAACTCCGGCGATTGCAGTCCGCCTTCGCCCGCGAATAGGCCCAGACGAAGCCCAAGCGAGCGCGGCTCGCGGCCGAATTCGCGTTCCAGCACGTCCTCCAATTTCGCCAGGTACGACGGCGTACAGTGCAGCACGTTCGCGCGTAGCCGCAGGATCGTGTCGATGAGTCCCGCCGTGTGTCCCACACCATAGGGGACCACCACTGCGCCGGTGCGTTCGAGGCTCTGGTGGTCCGTGTAGCCACCCATCCAGAGACAGTAGTTGAGGCAGTGCACGACGATATCGCCCGGCCGGAGGCCCGCCGAGGCGAAACAGTGCGCGCCAACCTCCACCGTGCGTTCGATGTCGTGCTCGGTCATCGCGATAAAGACCGGCCGCGCCGATGTGCCCGACGTTTTCTGTACACGCCGCACGTGTGCCATATCGACGCACAGGTTCGCGCCAAACGGCGGATGCGCCTCCTGGTCGGTGAGGAGTTCGTCCTTTTCGGTGAAGGGCAACGCCTCGAACGCAGCGGCGTCTACCCGCATCCCTGCGAATTTCGCCTGATAGAATCCACTATGGCGCAACACGTACGCGAGTTGTTGGTCGAGCGTTTCGCGCTGCGGGAAGTCCGCGCCGTTCATCACAGTTCATCCTCGCGCAAGAGTTCGAGCCGAAGATACACGCGTGCGCCTTTTTCCTCGAAATAGACTCCCGGATACGGCGAAAACGTCCGCGCGCGCAGGCGGTTGATGAGTTCTCGCGCCGTATACGTAGCATCCAAGTCGATTCGGTCGATCGCGTCTACATCGCGCGTACGGTGCGTTGTGCCGCGCCCCGATTGCGGCCGACGCGGCGCGGTTCCTGCGCGCAATTGCGGCCACGTTCGCACAAATAGATCGAGACTCGCGCGTTCCAGACGGCGGTATAGCGTTTCGCCGGTGTCGTATGGCGTGACCGGCGTTTCCGCTTGCGCCACGATATCTCCCGTGTCAATTTCCGCGTCCATGTAGTGCAACGTCGTGCCCGCCGGCGTGCCGTCGATGATGCTCCAGACGTTCGGGTACTGCCCACGGTTGTAGGGGAGAAGACTCGGATGCAGGTTGACGCCGCCACGCGGGAAGAGGTCGAGCAGGCGCGGTTCTAGGCGGTGGTTGAACAGCACAGACACGCCGAGTTCAGGTTTGAGCGCCGTCAGCGCCGCGAGCGTCTCGGGCGTGTTCAACGTGGCGGCGTCGAACACGCGTGCGCCCGCCCGTTCGGCCTCCGACAATAGTTCCGCCTCATACGCCCGCGCTCCGGGGGCGTGCAACACCGCTCCCACCACTTCCTCGCCCTGGTCCACGAGGTAGCGCAGCACCTGCCAGCCGGTCCAGTTGTTTCCGAAGAACACGATGCGCACGGGCACTCCCCCTCTGGCGCGAACCCCGCGCCGAAAAGAGTATAGCAGAGGGAGCGGACGAAGCCGCCATGGTCAGGGTGCTACGTTCTACGCCTCCTGTTCCTCCCGGAGCCGCGCCAGCACCGAGAAATCCTCAAGCGTCGTCGTGTCGCCCGTCGTCGTGCGTCCCGAGGCGATGTCGCGCAGGAGTCGCCGCATAATCTTTCCCGAGCGCGTCTTGGGAAGCGTCTCGGTAAAGTGGATCTTGTCCGGGCGGGCAATTGGACCGATCGTCTTGGCCACGTGTTCGCGCAACGCCTCGCGGTCTTCCTCGCGCGGAACGACACCGACGGGCACCGACACGAATGCGGCGATGCCTTCGCCTTTCATCTCGTGGGGGAAACCCACCACGGCCGCTTCGGACACCAACTTGTGCGCGACCAGCGCGGACTCGATCTCCATGGCGCCAAGACGATGGCCGGATACGTTGATCACGTCGTCAATGCGGCCGATGATCATGTGATACCCATCGGAATCGAGGAACGCCCCGTCGCCGGTAACGTACCAATTCTTCCCTGGGAACTTCGACCAGTAGATCTCCTTGTAGCGCTCATCGTCGCCCCAAAGCGAGCGGAGCATGGAGGGCCACGGCGCGGTGATCACGAGTTGACCGCTCTGTCCGGCAGGCACAGGATTGCCGTCGTCGTCCACCACCGCCGTCTGAACGCCGAACATGGGCAGCCCCGCGTACCCAGGCCGCATTTTGTGCGCCCCAGGCAGGGTCGAGATCAGGATGGCGCCGGTCTCCGTCTGCCACCACGTGTCGACGATGGGGCACGCCTCTCGTCCGATATGACGGTAGTACCACATCCACGCCTCGGGATTGATGGGCTCGCCCACGGTGCCCAGCAGGCGCAGGCTGCTGAGGTCATTGCGCGCGGGCCAGCCTTCGCCCCAGCGCGAGAATGCCCGGATCGCCGTCGGCGCGGTGTAGAACACATTGACCTGGTATCGCTCGATAATCTGCCAGTAGCGGTCGGGTGTTGGGAAATTCGGCACGCCTTCATACATGACCGTGGTCGCGCCGTTGCACAGCGGCCCGTAGAGCGCGTAACTGTGGCCAGTGACCCAACCCAAGTCGGCGGTGCACCAGTAGGTGTCTTCCTCGCGCAGATCGAACACGTATTTCGAGGTGACATACGTGCCCACCATATAGCCGCCCAGCGTGTGCAGAATGCCCTTGGGTTTTCCTGTGGAGCCGGAGGTGTACAGGACAAACAACGGATGTTCGGCGTCGAGTTCCTCGGCAGGACATTCATCCAGCGCGTTTTCCATCGCCTCATGCCAGCGGATATCTCGGCCGTGGATGTCCTTGACCGGCGAGTGCGTGCGCTCGAACACGATCACTTTTTGCACGCTCGGGCACTTCACCAGCGCCTCGTCCACGGTATTCTTGAGTTCGACAATCTGTCCGCGTCGCCAACTGCCGTCGGCCGTGACCACGAGTTTGGCCTGCGCGTCATTGATGCGATCGATAAGGGCATGGGCGGAAAATCCGGCAAAAATAACCGAATGCACCGCCCCGATCCGTGCGCATGCGAGCATCGCCACGGCCAACTCGGGGATCATCGGCATGTAAATCGCCACGCGATCGCCCTTCTTGATGCCGAGGTTCTTCAACGCGTTGGCGAACTTGCAGACCTGCCGGTGCAACTCCCGGTACGTCAGGATGCGCCGTTCGCCATACGGCTCGCCCTCCCAGATGAGCGCCGCCTTGTTCTTGCGCCAGGTGCTCAGGTGGCGGTCTAAGCAATTGTAGGAGAGGTTGGTGCGCGCGCCGTCGAACCACTTGTAGAATGGAGGACGATCGGCGTTCAGCAGCCGGTGCCACGGCTTGAACCAGTGCAGTTCCTTGGCGAACCGGTTCCAGAAGGTATCGGGATATTTGATGGATTCCTCGTAAAGTTCCTGGTATTCGGCGGCGGATTTGATGATCGCCCGGCGCGCGAAGTCCTCCTCGGGATGGATGTGGCGGTTTTCGGAAAGGACGTGGTCAATCGTGTTCGTCATGCGCGCCTCCTTGGGCCGTGATGGCCGCTGCTGGGACGTTTCGCGACATGTACCGCCGCCGCGACGCAAGTATAACACGCGATTCGCAGAATTCATGCCTGGCGTATTGACATCTTTTTCGGCCCGCTTCACAATGGACCGAAGTGCTTTTCGAGGGGATAACAGGAAAAAGCGGGGGGACTATGAAGCAGCAATCCTGGAGAGCGTGCGCGGTATTGGTGACCGTGTTTCTTGGCGTGTCCGGTTTGGCGTTTGCCGCGGCTTCGTCGCGGTTGGCGTCGTTGGCGACCGCTCCAGATTTTACTGTGGGGCGTCAGTCGAGCGTGGATCCGAGCGGCGGCAACAACGACGGCCGCCAGGATTGGCCGATTCAACCGGGCGAGACGCGCACTATGGCGGAGATCTCCGGCGCGGGCGCGATCACGCATATCTGGGTGACTATCGCCAGTGACGATCCACACCACCTGCGGAACATGGTGTTGCGGATGTATTGGGACGGCGAAACAACGCCGTCAGTGGAAACGCCCATTGGCGATTTCTTCGGTCTAGGTCATGCGCGCTACTACCAATACAGTAGTTTGCCCATTCAGATCGGCACCGACCGCGGCCTCAACTGCTTCTGGCAGATGCCGTTTAGCAAGGGTGCACGCGTTACCATCACCAATGATGGGCCGGTGGCCTGCGGGGCGCTCTACTACTACGTAGATTACCGCCAGTACAAGCGCCTGCCGAAAGACCAACTTCGCTTTCATGCCCAGTACCGGCAAGCGTTTCCCTGTGAGAAGGGCAAGAATTACACCTTCCTCGAAGCGCAGGGACGCGGTCAATATGTGGGTGTGAGTCTTTCCATCCATCTCCGCGCCGACGGCTGGTGGGGTGAAGGCGACGACATGTTCTACATCGACGGCGCGGAAAAGCCGCAACTCCAGGGCACGGGCTCGGAAGACTACTTCTGCGGCGCGTGGTGCTACGGCGCGGCGTTCAGCAATCTTTATCTCGGGTGTCCGCTCCGGGGCGAGCACAAGACGAACGCGCTCTGGAACGTCTACCGGTATCACGTAGAAGACCCGATCTCCTTCTCGAAATCGCTCAAAGCCACCATCGAACACGGTCACGACAATGATCGCAACGACGACTTCTCGAGTGTGGCGTTTTGGTATCAGACGGAGCCGCATGCGCCGTTTCCCGTGCTGCCGCCCGCTGCGGAGCGCCTGCATAAGGATGTTCAACCAAAGTGAGCCGATAGTGCGAGACCGGATTCCTATTCCACGGCGCTGCGACTCTGGAACGTACAGGTTCGCGGGACGGGAATTTCAGGGCTTCGCACGATAGGCTGCCACCAATAGCTGGGGCTTTCCGTATCTAATGAGGGCGGAATCCCCCAGCTCCTTTATTTTTTCTTGAATCATCCCCTCATTAGCTTTTTCTTTTCGTCGATTTCATACAAAATATAGTATCTTTCCCGCGGACCATACCTCATATTGTGCCTGTTTGCTCCTTCCGAGATCTACGTAACCCTTTGAGCGACAACACGAAGCAAGAGAGAATCCGGTGAAATTTCTATTGACAGGGGTGGGGGATAGTGGTAGATTATGGTGCGTGGTGGAGAATTGTGGCGGAAAATGGGAGACCAGGGGGTTTCAGGGTGTACTTCGGGGAATTCCAGACGCGAATCGACGACAAGGGCCGGGTAACGGTTCCTGCGCGGTTCCGTGAAGTCATGCGCGAGCTGGGCCACGCACAGTGGTTCATGGGTCGTGGCGTGGCGCCCTGTGTGCATATCTACCCCAAGCCCGAGTGGGATTCGATTCGGGAGCAGGTGAACCGGCATTCCCCGATGAACCCGCGGGTATCGGATTTCCGCCGCCTGCTGTTCAGCAGCGTCTCGGAGGTGCGGCCCGACCCGCAGGGGCGTATGGCGGTGGCCTCGAATCTGCGCGAGCACGCCAAGTTGGATAAGGACGTGGTCCTGATCGGGGTGGAGAACTACCTCGAACTTTGGGATAGAGAGGCGTGGCAGCAGTTTAAGCAGGCGAAGGATGCGGAGTTCATGGCGATGACCGCTCAACTGTTTGAGGTGGAAGCATCGTCTGGGGCGGCGGCCCGGAAGGGGACGGAAGGATGAAGACCTATCGAGCGGAAGTAGGAACGGTTACCGTGCTGCGCTTGGAAGGCGACCTCGATGAGACCGGCGTCGATGCGCTGCGCAGCGAACTGTGCGCGTGCGTGCAGGAAGGGCGGACGCGTTTGGTGCTCAATCTCAGCGAGGTGCGGTTCATCAGTTACATGGGCGTTGGCGTATTGGTTGAACGCCTGCGCCGCGTGCGCGCGCTGAGCGGAGACATCAAGCTGACGGGCGTGAATGTGTATACCCAGCGCCTGTTCCGCATGATCGGCGTGACCTCGCTGTTCGAGACTTTCGAGAGCGAATCGCAGGCGGTCGGGGTGTTCCAGGAAGCGGCGTAGCCCGTGCACGTTTCAGTGATGCCGGGTCCGGTGCTGACCTGGCTGGCGGTGCGGCCCGACGGGATCTACATCGACGGCACCGCCGGTGCAGGCGGGCATTCGGAATTGATCGCCCGGCAACTGAGCACGGGGCGTTTGATCGCCCTGGACCGCGATCCCCATGCGGTCGAGCTTGCGCGGCGTCGGTTGGCGCCGTTTCCGCAGGCGCAGGTGTTGCACAGAAACTACGGCGAACTCGCGGCGGTGGCCGCAGAACTCGGTCTAGACCGGGTGGATGGCATTCTCATCGACGCGGGTGTCTCGAGCATGCAGTTGGACACCGGCGATCGTGGTTTTTCGTTTCAGAGCCGAGGTCCGCTGGATATGCGGATGGACACCGAGCAGCCCTTGGATGCGGGCGCATATTTGGATCAGACAACGCCCGAGGCCTTGGCGCGGGTGTTGCGCAACTACGGCGATATTGGCCCGGCGCGGCGGATTGCGGACGCCATCTTACGCTGGCGCGGGCAGGGAAAATTGAATACCACCCTTGACCTCACGGCGGCGATTGGCGACGGGTTGGGGGTGGCGCGGGCGGTGCCGGAAGAGACGCGCTGCGTCTTTCAGGCGTTGCGTATTGCCGTGAATGATGAATACCGCTGGTTAGAGGCAGGACTGCGCGGGGCAATAGACGTTTTGGCTCCGGGCGGGCGTCTGGTGGCGATTGCGTTTCATTCCGGAGAAGACCGCATCGTGAAGAACGTGTTTCGTGATGCGTCCAAAGTACAGCGGGATTTCGCTCCGGATGGCCGGGTGCGCGCCGTACACCCGCCCTTGTTGCGGGTGTTGACGCCAAAGCCGATTACGCCGGATGCGGAGGAAACAAGGCTAAACCCCCGGGCGCACAGCGCCAAACTGCGCGCCGCGGAGCGACTGGACGATTCCAGAGAAGTGGAGGAAGAGCAATGACACGCCGAGCGGCACGCGCCCGGACCCCTCGGGGCTTGGTCTGGCAGTGTGTAAAATGGTGGCCCCACCTGTTGCTGCCTTTTGTGGTGCTGTTTATGGAGACGTTCCTGCACCTGGAAGTGTTGCGTCACGACTACTACCGCGCGCACATCAACGCGGATACCCAGGCAATGCAACTCGAGATTCAATCGCTCAAGTCGCAGGAAGCCGAACTGCAGCGCCTTGACCTGATCAGCGCGCGCGCGCCGGACCTCGGGTTGATCGTGCCCAACCCAAATCAGATCGAGGTTCTAGCGGTGGATTCGAATAGTCCCTTCCTGCGCGAGAGCCCATACAACGTTGCCGAGATGGACGATCTGATGCCGCTTACGGCTGAGGCGCGCTAAGGTAGAGGAGGACGTGCTGCATGCGACTGCCGTGGACCCGGAGCGCCCGGACGGCGCGTGAGGAGCGAGGCCGAAAGGCCGCCGCGCCCGGTTCTCCGTTGCGGTTGCGCGTGATGCGGGTGCTGTTCATTCTGCTGTTCATCCGCGTCGGTTTTCACGTGTATGACGTGCAACTGCGGCCAGACGATCGGTTCCAACGGGAAGACGCCAAGCACGTCGGAAAGGTCGAGATCCCGGTGCCGCGCGGCAGCATCTATGATCGGAACAGTATGCTGCTGGCCGTCGACCGGCCCATTCCCAAACTCTACGCGTCGCCCGCATCGATCACCGATCCGGCGGGCCTGGCCAACACGCTGTCGCCGATTCTGGGCATGACGCCCCAGGAACTCGAGGCGCGGTTCACCCAACGCAACGCCAAAGGCAAACTGCTGCTCTCAACGCCTGTAAAGGACCGTCTATCCAATGCAGAAGTCGCGGCATTGTTGCCGCTGGACTTGGTGGACGACCTTCAGACCGCCTCCGCGCTCTTGCTCGGCGCGAAGGATACCGAGGAAACGGGGAAACGCGCGGACCGCTACGGCAAGGGGCTGCGGGTCGAGATTGAACAGGCTCGCTTTTACCCGCAGGGGCCGTTGGCGGCGCATGTGGTGGGATTTGTCAAAAAAGATGGGGCAGGCGGCGACGGCCTAGAACTCAAGTACGATTCCTATCTGCGTAGCCAACCGGGCACACGCAAGGCGCGCAAAGACAGCAACAGCACGCTGCTGATGTCGCAGACCATTGAGTACACACGGCCCACCGGCGGCGACAATCTGTATCTGACGATCGACAGCGCGTTGCAGGAACTCCTCGAGCGACGCCTTGCCGAAGCGGTGACCGAGAACCAGGCGGTGCGCGCCTACGGCATTCTAATGGACCCAAAGACGGGGGCGATCCTGGCGATGGCCTGCTACCCCTCGTACGACCCGAACGCATTTAACGAAGCCGATGCCGATCTGCGGAAGAATCGCGCGGCGGAATTCGCGTTCGAGCCCGGCTCGGCGTTCAAGATCGTAACGGCTGCATCCGCGCTCGAAGAGAAACTGATCACTCCGCAAACCGTGATCAACTGCGAAATGGGAAAGTTCAACCCCTACGGCCATCTCATCAAAGACGTTCATAAGATGGGCGCTGTGCCATTTACCGAGTGTTTCGCGGAGTCGAGCAACATCGGGATGATCAAAGTCGGCGCGATGCTGGGGCCGCAGCGAATGGAGTCCTGGATACGCGCGTTCGGCTTTGGCGAACGCACCTGCAGCGACCTGCGCGTCGAGACGCCGGGCATTTTCCGTCCGCGCAAACAGTGGTCGCGCCTGTCGATGGGCTCGCTGCCCATGGGGCAAGAGATTGCGGTGTCTATGTTTCAGTTGGTGCGCGCATATGCCGTCATCGCCAATGGCGGTTACCTCGTGCGCCCGTATATCGTGGACCGCGCCGAGAGCCGCGAATGGGCGCTGACGTACGTTCATGAAGAAGAACCTCCCCGCCGCGTGTTGTCCGAAGAAACCGCGAAGACGATGCAACAGCTTTGTCATCTCGTAGTGACGCACGGCACAGGGTCGAAGGCCAACATCCCCGAATACCGCGTCGGCGGAAAGACGGGTACGGCACAGATCGCGCGGCCGGAAGGCGGTTTTTACCCCGATCGTTTCACAGCCGTATTCTGTGGGTTTGCGCCACTCGCGGACCCGCAAATTTGCGCGGCGATTGTGGTGCACGAACCCCGCAAATCGATCTATGGCGGCCAAGTGGCCGCGCCCGTGTTCAAGCATGTCGTGCGCGACGCGCTGATCTCGATGAACGTGCCCGAAGACCCTGTGCAAGAGCCCGTGAAGGACGGCATGCCGGTTGTCGGCGACGCGGATACCGTTATGGCCAAGGCGCAGGCCGACGACGCGCCGTTCATTGAGGAGCTCATGCCGCTCGATAGTCTATTGTTCGCGCCGCTCGACATGGCGGTTGCGCCTGGGGAACCCCGCTTGCCCGACCTCGTGGGAATGACCAAGCGGCAAGCGAGAGAGCAACTCCAGAACCTAGGGATTGAGGCGGACCTGACGGGTAGCGGGTGGGTTGCGGCTCAATTCCCGCCCGCAGGCACGCCATTGTCGCAGATTACGTTGTGCCGTCTTGAGTTCAAGAACAAGAGCGAAATGAATCATGTTGCTGAATCAACTCCGCCAACTCGCGGGATGTAGCGTCCCCTCCGCCGCGGCGGATGTGTCCTTCACGTCCGTCTCCGAAGATTCGCGCCGGGCTGGTCCCGGCGCGTTGTTTGTCGCCGCCAGCGGGGAGCACGCCGACGGACACGACTATGCGGCGCAGGCCGTTGCGTCGGGCGCGGTTGCCGTGCTCGGCGCGCGTAAAGGGATTGAGGTCTTTGCCGGTGCGCCATACGTCTACGCAGAACATCCCCGTCGTGCGTTGGGAATTGCCGCGCACGCCTTGGCCGGAGACCCCAGCCGCGCGATGACGGTGATCGGCATCACGGGAACAAATGGAAAGACCAGTTCCGTTCTCATGACCGCGCAGTTGCTCAATCACGCACGCCGCCCCGCTGCGGTATTTGGCACCGTGGGCTACACGATTGGCGGCGAGACCATTGACGCGCGCCACACAACGCCGTTTGGCGAGGAACTGGCCGCGCTGTTTGCGCGCGCCCGCGACGCGGGAATGACGCATGTCGCAATGGAAGCCAGTTCCCACGCGATCGAGCAGGAACGCATCGCGGGGATTCGGTTCAAAGTGGCCGCGTTCACCAACCTGACGCAAGACCATCTCGACTACCACCGAGATATGGACACGTACCTCCGCGCAAAGCTCGCGTTGTTCGAGCGGGTGGAGGGGGATGACGCGTTTACCGTCGTGAATCTTGCGGATTCGTCCGCTAAGGCGTTTATCGCCGCCTCAAAGGCGCGGTGCATTACGGTAAACACTCCGCGCGCCGATTGCCGTGCGGAGAATATTCGCTTTGAAGCGCAGCGGAGCTTGTTTCACGCGTACACTCCCTGGGGCGATATCGAATGTACGCTGCCGCTGCTGGGACGGCACAATGTCGCCAATGCGCTCGGCGTGATCGCCATCTGTGGCGGACTTGGCCTCTCCTTGGGCGAGATTGCCGATGGACTTGCCTCGCTGCCGCAGGTACCGGGCCGCTTTGAGCAAGTTGACGCAGGACAACCGTTCCAGGTGGTCGTTGACTATGCCCATACCGACGACGGCCTGCGCAATGTGCTTCAAGCTGCGCGCGCGATTTGCCGTGGACGCGTGATCGTGGTGTTTGGGTGCGGTGGCGATCGCGACAAAGGCAAGCGCCCGAAAATGGGTGCGGCCGCGGCGGAACTCGCGAATCGGATCATTGTCACTTCAGACAATCCCCGTTCGGAAGATCCCGAGCGTATCATGCTCGACATTGAGGTGGGGCTTCAGCGCGCTGGCAAGCGCAAAGGTGACGACTACGAAATGGTCCTTGACCGCACGGAGGCGATTCAGCGCGCCATCGGGATCGCACGCGCGGGCGATTTGGTGTTGATTGCCGGGAAGGGACACGAGACGTATCAGATCTTCGCCGATCGGCGAATCCATTTCGACGACCGCGAAGTGGTCCGCGCGATCTTGGAGGCGCGTTAGCATGGCTTGGGCGTATTCGTTGACGGAAATCGCGGACTGGATCGGCGCGTCGCGCCCTGCGGACGACCGTGTCGTGCATTCCGTGTCCACGGACACGCGGTCGTTGCGTCCCGGCGACTTGTTCTTCGCGCTCAAAGGGGAACGTTTCGACGCGGAGACGTTTGTCGCGCAGGCGTTCGCGCAAGGCGCCGCCGCCGCCGTTACCACACGCCCCCATGCGGAAGGTCCTTGCCTCGTGGTGGGCGATCCGCTCGCGGCCCTGCAAACATTGGCCACGCGCCACCGCGCACGGCTGAATCTGCCCATTTTTGCGCTCACGGGATCGGCGGGGAAAACCACCGCCAAAGACATGACGGCAGCATTGCTGGCCTCGCGCTACCGCGTGGTCAAAACGCAGGGCAACCTGAACAACGAGATCGGCTGTCCATTGTCGTTGCTGCGGCTAGACCACGAGTCGGAGTTCGCGGTTATTGAAATGGGCGCGAATCACATGGGCGAGATCGCTGCGCTGTGCTCCTATGCAAAACCGACCGAGGCGGCGATCACGATCATCGCTCCGGCGCACCTTGAGGGGTTTGGAAGTATCGAGAACGTCGCGCGAGCGAAGGGCGAGATTGTGCAGGGGCTTCCTGAGGACGGCATTTTCTATGTGAATACCGACGATCCGCGCTGTGTGCGCATTGCGGAAGAATGCGCGTGCCGCAAAGTGACGTTTGGACATCATGGCGAAGTCGCGCTGCGCGGATTTGCGTGGGAGCGCGAAGGCGAGGCGCGGCTGCACATCGATCCGATCGGCGATCTGAGGCTTCCGCTGGGCTGTCGCGCACACGCCACGAATGTGCTGCTCGCGATCGCCGTGGCGCTTCAACACGGCGTTACCGAGTTTGAAGGTCCGCTACGCGAGGCGTGTGCGGCGTCGGCGCGTTTCAAACGACTGCGGGTGGGCACGCTCGAAATCATCGACGATACGTATAATGCGAATCCGGCAAGCATGGCCGCGTCGATTGACGCCCTGGCGGAGTGGCCTGTGCATGGCGCGCGGATCGCCGCGTTGGGGGATATGCTTGAGTTGGGCGACGCCGCAGAGGCGTTACACCGCGAGGTGGGCGAACGCGCCGCGCGCGCGGGAATTGGGCACCTATTTGCCCTGGGGGCGCATGCGTATGCTATGATCGACGCCGCCCGGGCTGCCGGAGCGCCTCACGCCGAAGTCCTTGATTCACATCAAGCCATCGCCGAAGCGATTCATGCCGTTGCGCGCCCTGGGGACCTTCTTCTGGTGAAAGGGTCGCGCGGACTGCGGATGGAGAACGTGATCGCCGCGCTGCAAACACTCGTGACGTAGGGAAAGAACGATGTTTTACTATCTTGCGCAGGCCTTGGCGCCGCACGTCGATTTCGTGAACGTGCTGACGTACCACACGGTGCGCGCCGGCGCGGCCGCGATGACGGCGTTTTTGGCGGCGTTGATCATTGGCCCCACGGCCATTCGGCTGCTCAAGAGTCTCAAAATTGGCCAATACATCCGCAAGGATCACGTCGCCGACCTGCATGCGCTGCATAAGGGCAAAGCCGGAACGCCGACCATGGGCGGCGCGCTGATCCTATTCGCCATGTTGTTCGCCGTGCTGCTCTGGGCCAAGCTCGACAACCGACTGCTATGGCTCGTGCTCGGCGTGGTGATATTCCTGGGCGGACTTGGGTTTCTGGACGACTACATCAAACTCAAACGCAAACACAACGCCGGTTTGAGCGCGAAGGGGAAATTCATCGGCCAGATTTTGGCTGGGGCGCTGCTGGGCACCTATCTCTACTTCAATCCCATCGCGATCAGCCGCACCCATTTCACGGCCGACGATATTCTGAACTGGCGCGAAGCGGATACGGTGCGTGCGGAGGTCGCCCCATTGCTAGACGAAACGACGCGCGCGATGCTCGGAGCCGCGAGCATCACCGATCCAGGAGATTCGGAGCAGCAACGCCGCTTTCTGGGCGCGCTGAACCGCGCGGTTGCGCGGTTCGACTTGCGCTCGTTGGCGAACACAGAGTCGCTTGCCGCCAATCCCGATACCGCGCCGCTGCTCGGCAAACCATTCACCGCACTTCTTGAGCGCGATCGACAGCGGCTCAACCGGTACGTGCTCGAAGATACGTTCCCCAGTGCGTTTCACCGCAGTTCGAACGGGGTGCATACCAAGGTGGAGGTGCCGGGTTTCCGCTGGCTGCTGATTCCGCTGGGCGCACTGTACATTCTGTTCGTAATCTTGATCATTGTGTGCTCCTCGAATGCGGTCAATCTCACCGACGGCCTTGATGGCCTCGCGATCGGCGCATCGATCATGTCGCTGCTGGCCTACTCGGCCATTGCCTATGTGGTGAGCCGCAGCGACTGGGCAGCCTACCTGTTTCTCATTCACGTTCCTGAAGCCAGCGAACTCGCGGTGTTCGGCGCCGCCATGCTTGGCGCGGGCCTCGGGTTCATGTGGTTCAACTGTCACCCTGCCGAGGTGTTCATGGGAGACACCGGATCGCTCGCGCTGGGCGGCGCAATCGGCGCGATGGCGGTGCTTACCAAACAGGAGTTGTTGCTGATTCTCGTGGGTGGCCTGTTTGTTATGGAGGCCGCAAGCGTCGTCATACAAGTAGTGTCATTCAAGACGCGCGGCAAACGCGTGTTTCGCATGGCTCCGCTGCATCATCACTTTGAACTTCTGGGGTGGTCCGAAACCAAAGTGGTTGTCCGGTTCTGGATCATCGCGCTGGTGTTCGCGCTGATGAGTCTCGGCGCGCTGAAGTTGAGGTAGGCATGGACGTCCGCGGAAAGAAAGTCACCATCGTCGGCATGGGGCGAACGGCCCTCGCGCTGACGCGGCTGTTGCTTCGAGAAGGCGCGCGTCCATTTGTCACGGAGCACAAATCCGACCCGAGGTTCGACGCGGGCATCGCCGAACTGAACGGACTCGGCGTGCCGAACGAGTGCGGCGGTCACAGCGCTGAAGCGTTCGAGGGCGCGGCGCTCGTGATTCCCAGTCCGGGCGTCCCACCGTCGATTCCCGTGATTGCCGCGGCCCAGGCCAAGGGGGCGGCGATGATGGGCGAGATGGAGTTTGCCTCGCGATTCTGTCGCTCACGCGTTCTTGCCGTTACCGGCACCAATGGAAAAACCACGACAACTGAGTTGTTGTATGCAATGGTCGCCGCCTGCGGCCGCTCCGTGCTGCTCGCGGGCAACAACGATCATCCGTTGTCGGAGGCGGTCATGGCCGACCCTGCGCCCGAGTACATCGTGCTTGAGGTCAGCAGTTACCAACTCGAGACCGCGTGCACGTTTCGCCCTTGGATTGGGGCGGTGCTGAACCTGACCGAGGATCATCTTGCCCGCCACAAGACGATGGAAAACTACGCGGCGGCGAAGGCCTCCCTTTTCGCGCATCAAGGTCCTGGCGATGCCGCGATAGTGAACGCCGACGATCCCTGGGTGCGGGGGATGGCCGACGGAATCAATGTGGAGATCTGGCCCTTTAGCTTGTCCGAGCGGCAGTCGCACGGTGTCTGGTTGGACGGCGATACGATCCGCTGCAACGCGGTGGCGATCGCAAGACTCACCGACTCGCGTTTGCCGGGGCGGCACAATGTGCAGAACGTTTTGGCTGCGTTGGCGGTCATGCGCGCGGGCGGATTCGAGTGGGAACCCGTCATTGACGCTTTGCGCGCATTCCGTGGCGTTGAACATCGCATCGAACTCTGCGCCGAGCGCGACGGAATCCGGTTCTACAATGACTCAAAATCGACCAATATCGACAGCCTGCGCGTCGCACTCCAGAGTTTCGACGAGAAGGTGGTGCTGATCGCCGGGGGTGAAGGGAAGGGAGCGCCGTACGAGCCATTGCGCGAGCTTGTCGCGGCGTCCACGCGGCATCTGGTGACGATCGGCGACGATGCCCCGCTCTTGGAGTCGGCGTTTGCGGACATCGTGCCGACGGAACGCGCGGCATCGATGGAAGACGCCGTGGCGCGTGCGGCGCGCGCAGCGAAGCCCGCTGGGATTGTGCTGCTGTCGCCCGCCTGCGCGAGTTTCGATTGGTACAACGGCTTCGAGCAGCGTGGCCGTCATTTCAAGGACTGCGTCCGCGCGTATTTGAACGGAGGTGCGGCATGAGAAAACAAGTGGCGTTGCTGTTCAACATCGTGACGGCCCTCGTGCTCATCGGGGTGCTGATGGTGTACAGCGCGACCGTATCGAAACGCTCCAGCGCGGCCGATGGCGCCGAGTTCACCGCGCTCATCGAGCAGTTGTCCTACGTCGCCGCGGGAATGGTGTTTATGGCGTTTGCGTTTTTCACCGATTACCACAAGTTCCTGCGCCGTGGACCTTTGATCGCGATTCTTGTGGCGACAACGGCGGTGTTGATCTATGTGCTCGCGTTTGGTCGCGAAAGCCACGGTGCGCGGCGATGGATCGATATCTTTGGGTATTCCGTTCAACCCTCCGAATTCGCGAAGATTTCGGTGCTGCTCTTCCTGGTTGCATACATCACCGCGTTGGGCGATCGGATCCAAAAATTCTGGACAGGATTTACAGCAGTCGGTTTGGGCGCGGCGTTCTTTGCGGCGTTGATCTATCTTGAGAAAGACATGGGTACGCCCGCCGTACTCTTGTCGCTCACCCTCATCCTGTTGTTTCTCGGCGGCGCGCGCCTCTGGCATCTCGGGCTCGCAACGGTGGGCGGCGCCGTCGGCGCAACGTTAGGGATCATGGCCGAACCGCATCGCCTCGAGCGCATCGCCGCGTTCCGCGATCCCTGGAAGTATCGCAGCGACGAGGCGCTTCAGCTTATTGAGTCGCTGGCCGGTTTCGCGCGTGGCGGACTCTCGGGCTTGGGGCCCGGCGCAGGCGAACAGAAGCTGCGCTGGCTTCCTGAGGCCAACACGGACTTTATCTACGCGGTGATCGCGGAGGAAATGGGGTTGGTCGGCAGTCTGCTGGTCTTAGTGTTGTTTGTTGCCCTCACCATCACCGCGTTTCGCATCGCCCAGTGCGCGGCCGATCGCGCCGGGTATCTCCTCGCGTCCGGCGTTGGGTCGCTTATCGGACTCGAGGCGTTGCTGAACATGGGGGTTGTAACGGGGCTGCTCCCAACCAAGGGGTTGACACTGCCGTTCATTAGCTCGGGCGGTTCCGCGTTGCTTGCGAATATGATTCTGGCGGGAATCCTGTTGAACGTCGGTATTCAAGCGCGAGAAGAGTACGAGCCCGCCGCCGCGGCCGCGGTTCGTTGATCGCACGGCGCTAACCGGCCTGGGGAAAGCTACACGATATGCGTATTATGATCACCGGCGGCGGTACCGGCGGGCACACCTCGCCCGGCGTCGCCATTCTCGAAGAACTCCAGCGGCGCGATCCGCGACTCTCCGTTCAATGGGTTGGCCGCCGCGGCGGGATCGAAGAGCGCATTTGCCAGGCGCTTCCCGTACCGTTTCGTGCGGTGCCCGTGGAAGGCTGGCCGCGCAAACGTTCAATGCGAAAAGCGCTTGTCGCCGTGCGGCTGGCGTACAGCATTGGGCGCTGCCTTCTGTATCTCCGCGCGTTTCGCCCCCAGGCGGTGATTGGCGTCGGCGGCTACGTTTCGCTCCCGCTGATGTACGCCGCGCAACGCATGGGCGTGCCCACACTGTTGCACGAGCAGAACCGTCTGCTTGGCATGGCGAACCGTATTCTTGCGCCGAAGGCGCACCGCATTTTCCTGAGCTACGCCGACACGATCGGCAATTTCCCTCGTGAGCGCGCCATTGTCTCCGGCAACCCGGTACGCTCCGCGTTTGCCTCGCCGCCGCCGCGCGACAAAGCCCTGGGCGAGTTCGGGCTCGATCCCGCGTTGCCGGTGGTGTTGGTAAGTGGGGGAAGTCAGGGCGCGCGCAGCGTGAACCAGGCCGTTGCGGAGGCGTTGCCGCGCTTCAAGAAGGACGCCTTCCAGCTTCTCTGGATGACGGGCAAGAGCGATCTCGCGATGGCGCGCGAGGCTGCGGCGTCGGCGCCGGTGCGCACGCAGGCGTTTCAGTTCATCGAGAAGATGGCCGAGGCGATGGCCGCCGCCGATCTCATCGTGACCCGTTCCGGCGCTTCGAGTACGGCGGAGGTGGCGATGGTTGGACGTCCGTCATTGCTGATTCCCTTCCCGCACGCCACAGACAATCACCAAGAAGAGAACGCCCGCGCCTTCGAACAGGCCGGAGCCGCCGAACTCTTGCTTGATCGCGACCTGACGGGCGAATCGCTGGCCGCGCACATCGAAAAACTGTTGGCGTCGCCAGATCGCTTGGACAACATGGCCCGGGCCGCGCGCGGCCTGGCGCGGCCTGGTTCCGCCGAGACAATTGCCGAGGAAATTCTGGCGCTCGTTTTTGAACCCACCCCACGCGCCTCGTGATCGTTTAACGCTTCTGCGCGCATTGTAGGAAGACGCTGGGGTCTCATTACCTGGAGGGACGCATGCACTACCGGACGCGCAGAGTGCTATGGACAGGGGGGCTCCTGTTTCTAGGCCTTCTCCTGCTGATTGCAGGCGTTTCGCTCTACGGTCAACGCCTTCGCCAACAGGTGCTGAGCGAAAAAGCGGAGACCGAGCAACAGATAGCCGCGCTGGCTACCGTCCCCCCTCAATCCACTCCGGCGATGGCGCAAGAACCGCAGCCTCCCCAGAGCGCTGCCCCTGTCCCCGCGCCCCCCGCGACCGGTGTCGCGGCGACGTTTGAGCGAGTGGCAAAGGAAATCAACTTCCAGCGTCCGCTCGAGGTCGCCCTGCCCATGGTCGATAGCGACGACGATAGGAACTGGCGATACCCAGACCAAGCCCTTTCGCCGGAGGTATTCTCGGTGCTGGAGGGCATCGCCGCGAACAACGCCGCGCTGCTCGATGACTTACGCTCCGCCCTGCGCGCCGAGACGATGAACTGGCCTCCGCTCCCCGATAAGGCGGCGCTGTACCCCGCGGAAACGCGGCCGGACGTGCTCAAAGGGGTGCTCAATGCTCATTATCTCCTTTTCTTCGATGCGCTCGTTCGGATCGAGAAACGCGACACGGAAGGGGCGACAGTTGCACTGGAGAGCATTGCGAATTTCCTTCGCCTGACGGACACTGCGGAGACGCCAAGAGACATCTCTCATGTGTATGGAAACAATTGGCCGTTTTACGCACTCCTGATGGTCGAACGCTACGTCAATCGCGTGCAGGGAATAGGGGTGGAGCAGGTGGACAAGCTGCTCCGTGCGTTTGCCTCGCTGGAACGACCGGAACTGTACATGCTTCGTCTGCGCGTCAACCTCGATGCCACCCTAGACCGCGTTCGGAACGAGCAGAAGATGCACTATCGTGCTCGGACCTCCATTTCGGACTTGCCGTTCAAGGCCTGGGCTGCGCTGAACCAACCCAGGAATGAGTATCAGGCCCAGAAGTTCTGTCGCGAAGTAGCGTCTGCGGCGACTCTCCCTTACGCGGAACGACATGAGCGATTTCGGCGGATCTCATGGTCTGACAAGAGGGGGCGCTTCGTCGCTGGGTTGGAGTACTTCGATATCTCAGAGACGCGTCGGATCGCCTCCTATCGTCTTGTGATGGCTGGCCTCACGGCGTATCGGCTGTATCTTACGAACGGCGCGTGGCCGCGGGATATCGCGGCGCTGGCTGCGGCGATGCCGGGACTGAATATCGAGGACCCGTTCAGCGAGACGTCGCTTTGCCTCAATCTGAACAAAGAGCGATTCGTCGTTTACAGCGTCGATTGGGACCTGAAGGACAATGGCGGCGAACGCACGAAGACTATGGAACACCGTATGGACACAGTTTTCCGGGTGTCGTTGCCCCGCAACTGACCGGCCCTCCATGCACTTGTTTTCTTCCCGCGGTATCCGGGTATAATCCGCCCCCACTGGCGCATTTTCACCTGTCGGCGGCCGCAGGAAAGAATAGCGCGCTCTAACCCGCGTGGAGGTGCATATGTCGGAGTTGACGAGTATCGAGCGAATCAGCCGCATCCTGAAGCGGCAGCCCGTGGACCGCATCGGCGTGTTCGAGCATTTCTGGGGCGACACGCTGCGCATGTGGAGTGAGCAGGGCCACATGGAGCCGGGCGAATCGCCGGAGAACCATTTCGGATTCGATTTGCAAATATGCTGGCCGTTCAATTCCGTGGCCAAGCTCGATTTCGAACCGCAGGTCATTGAGGAAACGGAAGACACCATCCTGTTGCGCGACGGCAACGGCGCGGTGCTGCGCCGCCACAAGAAGCACGATGCAACGCCCGAACACGTCGATTTCCTCGTGCAGGATCGTGCCGCGTGGGAAGAGCATATCAAGCCCTTTCTCAAAGCGGAGCGCGCGCGGATCAATGTGGACGCGTACCGCGCGGCCCGCGAGGACGCAAAGAAGCACGACCGTTTCTTTTGCTGGTCGGGCGTGAATGTATTTGAGCTCATGCACCCCGTATGTGGCCACGAACACATGCTCGTGGGCATGCTGACCGACCCGGACTGGATTCGCGATATGGTGGACACCTACGCGCAACTGACGATCGACTTGATGGAAATTCTCTTTTCCGAAGTCGGCACGCCGGACGGGATCTGGTTCTACGAAGACATGGGATTCAAACAGCGCCCGTTCGTGTCGCTGGATATGTACCGGGAAATTCTGCAACCCGGCCACCGGCGGACCATCGACTATGCGAAAAGCCGGAATCTCCCGGTTATCATGCACTCCTGTGGATTTGTGGCACCGTTGGTGCCGGGTATGCTAGAATCCGGAATCGACTGCCTGCAGGTCATAGAAGTCAAAGCAGGGATGGATTTGCTCGAGTTGCATCGGGACTACGGCGATCGGTTATCCTTTATGGGCGGTATCGACGTGCGGGTGCTCTACGACAACGATCGAAGCGCCATCGACACGGAGCTGACCGGGAAGATTCCGGTTGTCAAGAATGGATTTGGCTACGTCCTGCATTCGGACCATTCGATCCCGGATCAGGTGGAATATGGCAGTTACCGGTATTTCGTTGATAGAGGAAGGGAACTAGGGCGATACGCCTAAGGCGAACGGGGGCTAGAAGGTCATGTCGGAGATTCTCGAACAGATCGCGGTGTGCATCGAAAAGGGTAAGGTCAGCGCGGCTTCCCCGTATCCTCCCGCGATGAAGGGACAGGATGGCGCGGATGAGCTGGTGGCGCGCGCACTTGCGGAGAATATTGCGCCAAGCGACATCCTCCAGAAGGGGCTGATCGTGGGCATGGGCCGGATTGGCGAGAAGTTTCGCGACAATAAGGTTTTCGTTCCGGATGTATTGATGGCCGCGAAGGCGATGCAGGCGGGCATGAAGCACCTGCGTCCGTTCTTCGAGAGCGGCGCGGCGCAGCACAAGGGCACGTTCGTGATCGGGACGGTTCAGGGTGACCTGCACGATATCGGCAAGAATCTCGTCTCGATGGTGATGGAAGGCGGCGGCTGGAAGGTGGTCGACCTCGGTGTCGACGTGGCCCCCGAGAAGTTCGTTAAGGCCATCGAAGAGAATCCCGGGTGCGCGGTCGGCTTGAGCGCATTGCTCACCACCACGATGGTGAATATGGAAAAGGCCGTCGCAGAGATCAAGGCGAAGAGCCCGGCGACGAAGATCGTCGTGGGCGGCGCCCCGCTGACGATGGACTTTGCCAAGAAGATCGGCGCGGATATGTACTCGGCCGATCCGCAGGGCGCGCTCGACTATCTCGGCGCGACCGCCTAGTTTTTGACCGTATACTGCGTCCCGGGAAGGCGATGATCGCTTTCCCGGGCGTTTCTGCACCTGTAGGGTTTTCTTGGGAGCGGTTTTTGAATCCTCCCAAGGCCCTTGTTAACGTGAGGCGAGTTCAACACAGGAGGAGGCGGCGATGACGACGAATGCGTTGAGCGTAGCGGTAATTATGGGCAGTAAGTCCGACTGGGACACCATGAAAGCGGCGTCGGATACGTTGAAAGAATTCGGCGTGGCGCACGAGTGCCGTGTGCTGTCCGCCCATCGCACTCCGGCCCAACTCACCGACTACATTGCCTCGGCCGAAGCGCGCGGTTGCCAGGCGTTTATTGCCGGTGCAGGCGGGGCGGCCCACTTGGCGGGCGTGATCGCGGCGCAGACCTTCCGCCCGGTGCTTGGCGTGCCGATTGAGAGCAAGCTGCAGGGCCTCGACTCGCTGCTATCCATTGTCCAGATGCCCGCGGGTATACCGGTCGCGACGTTTGCTATCGGCAAGGCCGGTGCGACCAACGCCGCGCTGTTCGCCGTGAGCCTGCTCGGCGCGGTGGAACCGGAGCGGTTGGCGCAGATCGAGCAGTACCGCGCCAAGCGCGCCGAGAAAGTGCTCGCCGAGACATTGCCGTAGCCGTACGAGAAAGGAGTCGCATGGCGACCATTGATTGGGTAGAGGCGGGCGCTTACACCGACATTCTGTACCACAAAGCCGAGGGGATCGCGAAGATTACGATCAACCGTCCGCAGGTGCGTAATGCGTTTCGTCCGCTCACCGTGGATGAAATGAGCCATGCGCTCGCGGATGCGCGTTTCGACCCGGAGATCGGTGTGGTGATCTTGACCGGCGCGGGCCGCGAGGCGTTCTGTTCCGGCGGCGATCAGAAGATACGCGGCGACTCGGGATACACCGACCAAGACGGCACACACCGTCTAAACGTACTCGATTTTCAGCGCCAGATGCGCACCTGTCCTAAGCCGATCATCGCCATGGTTGCGGGGTACGCGATCGGCGGCGGACACGTGTTGCATCTTATGGCTGACCTTACGATCGCGGCGGATAACGCGGTATTCGGTCAGACCGGCCCAAAGGTGGGGTCGTTCGACGGCGGTTACGGCGCGAGCTACATGGCGCGGATCGTCGGACAGAAGAAGGCGCGCGAGATTTGGTACTTGTGCCGCCGCTACGACGCGCAACAGGCGCTCGACATGGGCCTAGTGAATACCGTTGTGCCCTATGACCGCCTCGAAGACGAGACCGTCCAATGGTGCCGCGAGATTCTGGCCAATTCGCCGCTGGCGCTTCGGTGCTTGAAAGCCGCACTTAACGCCGACTGCGATGGTCAGGCCGGTCTCCAGGAACTCGCCGGCAACGCCACCATGCTCTATTACATGTCCGAAGAGGCCCAAGAAGGCCGAAACGCCTTCGTCGAAAAACGTCCCCCGGATTTCTCAAAATTCCGGCGGAATCCGTAGGAAATTGGGCGTCGTTGACGTCATGTCGTTTCTGCGACTAGAATTGCCGTCTATTTTTGGTGCGATGCGGGGAAGTGGGAAAAGGAACGAATTCAGATGAAGCGCAGTGAAATTAATCAGTTGATTGAAGAAGCGAAGAGTTTTTTTGCGAAGCATCACTTCTGCTTGCCGCCGTGGGCGTTTTGGGGCCCGGCGGATTGGCGCGGTAAGCGGGAGACGTGTGCGGAGATCGCGGAGAACATGCTGGGGTGGGACATCACGGATTTCGGCAGCGGCGATTTCGCGAAGTGCGGGCTGTTGTTGTTTACGATCCGGAATGGAAACCCTGGGAAAGACAGGAAGACGTATGCGGAGAAGATCATGATCGTCCGCGAGAACCAGGAAACGCCGCGCCATTTCCATTGGTCGAAGATGGAAGACATCATCAACCGCGGCGGGGGCAATCTGGTTCTTGAGCTGAACAACGCGACGCCGGATGATGACCTCGGGCAGGATGAGGTCGTGGTGAAAGTAGACGGTATCGAACTGCGCGTTCCTGCGGGCGGCAAAGTAGTGCTGCATCCGGGCGAGAGCATCTGCCTCACACAGCGCCTTTACCACCGCTTCTACGGCGAAGCGGGTTGTGGTACTGTGTTGGTGGGCGAGGTGAGTCAGGTCAATGACGATCACAGCGATAACCGGTTTCACCAGCCGATCGGGCGTTTCCCGGAGATTGAGGAAGACGTTGCCCCGAATCATCTGCTAGGCTCAGAGTACGCTAGATATTTCTAATGCCGGCATTCTCCGGCAAGGAGGCGTCATGGTCAGCGCGCGCGTGTCGTGGCTCGGGCGTGGAATGGCGTTGAGTCTGCTGCTTCTTGTCGGATGTACGTTGTTCGGCTGTGCGCCGCGCGATCCGCTCGCGCAGCTCGCGCGTATCCATGTTTCCTACGACCAGTATTCGCTCTTCCACAGCGCGGCCACGAACAATCTCGAGGCCGTTGCTCTGTTGCTGCAAGCCGGAATGACGCCGAACGTCGCGGATGACAAAGGGACGACGGCGCTTGTGGCTGCGGCGTCGCGTCAGTACCACGACGTTTCCATGACGTTGCTTGCGGCGGGGGCTGCTGTCTATGCCGCGGATGAAGATGGGACCACGGCGCTGTGCTATGCCGCGAAGGGGGGCGACGCAAAACTAGTGAAGGCGCTCTTGGCCAAGGGGGCCGACCTGGGCGTGGTGGATGCGAAGGGGTTTAGTCCAGGCGCGTATGCGCGTTTCAGCGGGAACGCCGAGGTGGTGGACCTTGTCGGCAAGGCGCTCAATGTGCCGCAAGGGAAGACGCCGGGCGAGGTCCAGACCTTCGCGGGAATGGAGTTCGTCTGGATTCCGGCAGGCACGTTCACTATGGGCGTGGACGGCGGCGATCCCTTCGATGGCCCGGCGCACAAGGTCACGATCTCCCGTGGATTCTGGATGGGGCGCTATGAAGTGACCTATGAAGTGTGGGAACGAGTGTTTCCCGATCGGCCGCGTCTGGGCGCCGACTGGGCGAAACGTCCGGCCGAAGAATTCTCACGGATTGACGTCGCCGCGCTGTTGCGCTATTTCAACTCCGGACCGGAGAAGGGGTTCGCGCTGCCCTCGGAGGCGGAGTGGGAGTATGCGTGCCGCGCGGGCACGACAACCAAGTACAGTTTTGGCGATGACCCCGCGCTGTTGCCGGAATATGCGTGGTTCTTGGCAAATACCAACGGCCTGACGAGCCATCCGGTGGGGCAGCTCAAGCCCAACCCGTGGGGGCTTTACGATATGCACGGGAACGTCGCCGAATGGTGCAATGCCTACGTGTACGACTACCGCGGGGAGCCCGTTACCGATCCGCTCGGACCGCTGAAGGATAAGGTGCATGAGTATGCCGCGCGCGGCGGCGCCTATTGGGCGGACGAAGTGTCGTGCACATCCCACTCGAGGCGGTACGTGGCGCACGTGGATTTCCGGGCGAATGGCATAGGGATTCGTCTCGTTCGTTACCCGTAGCGGTCAGTTTTCCCAATCACTGAACCGGCTGCGGAGCAGTAGGTATAGGAAAAACGGCCCGCCGAACAGCGACGTGATAATGCCGATGGGTGTCTCGCCAGACAGCACGAGTCGCGCAAGGATGTCGCACGCGCAGAGAAACGCGCCGCCCGCTACCGCCGATAGCGGCATGAGAATGCGGTGTCTCGAACCCGTTACCGCGCGCACGGCATGAGGCACGATCAGTCCAACGAATCCAATCGGTCCTACCTCGCTCACGATGATCGCGGTCATGAGCGATCCCACGAGGAACACAACGGCTTGCAGGCGGCGTACATGCACGCCACGTCCTTCCGCTAACTCCGCGCCAAACCCGAGTTGATCTAGGCGTGGGGCCTGAGCGAGCAGTAGGACGATGCACGGCATTACTCCCAGCGCAAGCGTCCACACGGGCGAATAGCCGAGTACGTTGACGCCGCCCATCAGCCAGCGGTCCATCGACACCAGCTGATTCGGCTTGGCGAGGTAGCGCAGCAATAGGATGCCGGAAGCCGAGAGGTTGGCCAGGGTGACGCCGACCAAGAGCAGTATCCCTGGGCTGACACGGCCGCGTCCGGCGGCGATGAGATAGATAAGGCCAACCTCGATGACCGCGAAGACAAACGCCGCTATCTGAACCGCGCCGATAGGCCCCAGCGACAGCGACAATCCGAGCGGAGGCAACAGAATCGTGGCCGCGAACGCCCCGAGCGAGGCTGCGGACGAGACGCCGAGAGTGTAGGGGGTGGCCAAGGGATTGCGCAGCAGCGCCTGAAACGCACAGCCGCCCAGCGCCAAGCCCGCGCCCGCGACAAACGCCGCGAGCGTGCGCGGCAAGCGCTGCATCAACAGAATGCTGAGCGTCGGCGCTTGGGAGAGAGAACTGCCCGAACGCCACTCGCGCCAGGCTTGAGCGAGACTCAATGATTCCGTGCCGAGCATGAGGCTTAATACCATCAATGCTCCGCAGGTGACCAGCAGGCCGCCGAGGAGTATCCACACACGCCGCTTGCGGTTCATGGGCGCGTCTCCGACGGTTCCGCGGTGACGATCGGGGCGCCGGTTGCTGGATGCCGCGCGACGGTGATGTCCGCGCCGTAGGCTTGCGACAGCAGCGGGGCGGTGAGCACGGATTCCGGGGCTCCTGTGGCGAGTACGCCGCCCGCTCCCGGGGCAAGCAGCAGGAGCGCGTCACAGAATCGGGCGGCTGCGTTGAGATCGTGCATGACAACGCCGATGCCATATCCCGCGTGCGCCAATCGGCGCAGTAGCGCAAGGATCTCCGCTTGATGATGGATGTCCAACGCCGATGTCGGTTCGTCCAGCAGTAGCAGGTCTGGATCTTGCGCCAAAATACTGGCCAATAGCACTCGCTGCCGCTCGCCGCCGGACAGTGTCGGGAATTCGCGCGTACGCAGGGCTTCGGCCCCCGTATCGCGCAGACATCGCTCCACCACGCGACGATCTTCCGCGCCGAGCCCGCCGAACGCGCCCGCGTGAGGGTAGCGCCCCAGGCACACGACCTCAAAGACCGTTAACGCGAACGCCGGATTGACGGACTGAGGCAGGAAGGCGATCGAACGGGCACGCTGCCGACGGGAGAACTGTGAGAGAGGTCGTCCGTCCAATGTCACTTCGCCCGACTGCGGTTGCAGGAGCCCGCACAGGATGCGCAGCAACGTGCTTTTCCCCGAGCCGTTGGGTCCGACAATTCCGACAAGCGCCCCGCTACCGACAGACGCGGTGACGCCGTCGAGAATCTTTGGGCTTTGCGGTTCATAGGCGAACTGCAATTCGCGTACGGCGAGTGTCCTTGGCGCGGACGGCCCGCGCGGCGCGTGCTTCATGGCGTTACCGTCCCCTTTGTGGAGGGATGCAGCCACTCCGCGAATTGGCGGGCCACCTGCGGAGCTCGCGGCCCGGGGCGCATGCCCGCGGAGTCCGTGTATATGTAGATCCGGCCGTTCTGCACCGCGGGAAGGCTCGAGAGCGGCTTCCAGTCGTCGATGAAACGCTGTTGCTCGTCCAGGGCCAGATTCTCGCCACAGTGCAGTTCGATAATCGCCTCAGGCGCGCGCATGACCACAGATTCCTTCGAGACCTCCAGGTAATTTCGCGCCGCGTCTGAAAAGAGATTCTCGCCTCCGGCTAGATCCACCAACTCGGACAGAAACGACGTTGGCCCTGCGGTGTTCAGACTGGTCAGGTCGTGCGTTGAACGCCCAGTGATGATCAAGACTCTTAGGCGTGGCTGGTTGGCCACGGATGCGCGCACGGCGCTGAACTCGGCATTCATCCGTGCCCGCAGAGCGTCGGCCTCAGACACGCAATCCAGCGCTTGGCCGATGTCGGCGATCCCGCGATCGATGCCGGCCAGACTGTCCATTTCCACGTGCAGCACTTGCAGACGTTGTAGCTGGGCGAACTCAGCCAACTTTTCATGGCGCCCAGGAAGGATCATCAGTTCCGGTTGGATGCGCGTCAGTTTTTCAAAATCGGGGTTCAGATAATCGCCGACGACCGGAACCTTTAGCACGGCCTCGGTGGGATAGTCGCAATAGGTCGTTCGGCCGACAACTCGTGCGCCTTGTCCCAACGCAAAAACTGTCTCGGTGATGTGCGGTCCGAAACAGACGACGCCGGTATGCGTGGGGGCGGACGAAGAGGGTTGCTGCCCGCAGGCTGTCAAGAGCACCATCGCGGCGCCAGCACATCCCAACGTAAGCAAAAATCGACGGCGGCCCCTGCCCAATGCTGCAACTCCTTACCCATCGCGGTTTGATGATTCGTCGCTGATGGTACCGGGAGGGCAAAGGACGATCAAGCCGCCGCCGTACGCTCGCCGTGTTTGCTCGCTATTCCCTTGCCCAGCGGTTCTTCCCAGGGCGCGGACCAGTCTGCTTCGGATCCGGGATGGGATACACGTTCTTGCCCTTCAACGCCGCGCCAGGACGCAAACGGAGGTCGCCGTTCTCCGCGTCGCGGAAGCCGGGGTCGCCCTCGAACCAGTTCTCTTCCATTACATTGTCCTCTTTGCGGGCTTCCCCCATGAAGTTGAGCGATTCCTTGCAGTTCACGGTGATGTTGCCGCGAAAATGATTGTTGAGCGCCGCGGCGGGACGATCGCTCAACGCGCCAACGCCCTCGGGATAACGCAGGGCATACGGCGGCTGCGTCGCGTTTACCGACGTAACACTCTTTTCGAGAGTAAGGTCCTTCCCGTTGAACCAGAACTGTCCCCAACCCATTCCACGACCATCGAGCCAGATGCCGAGTTCGCAGTCCACAAACACATTGCCCAGCACATAGTTGTCGCGTCCACCGCCCACCATCAGCCCGCGTCCGCCGCGAACGACCACGTTCTGCACAATCATCGTGCCGCAGAAAAGATCGTCGAGGTAGAGTACGTTCACGTCGCCCCGGCCGATATCGTGCAAATAGTTTTCGCGCAGGACATTGCCGCGCATCGCGAGGTCGCGGCCAGTATAGATGGCTCCGGCGTCGGAGGTGTCTATGCAGACATCGTGGATATGGTTGCGCGCAATCACGTTGTCGTTGCCAAAGAACAGAATCGCGCAATGCGGAGCGTGGGCAATCTCGTTTTGCTCGACGCAGTTGCCCACACCGGACACCGCCACGCCCGGACGGTACGTGCGCACCACGCGGGAGAATCGTTCGATGCGGTTATCGCGGACGTAGTTGCCGCTGGGGCTCAGTGTCGCGCGATCGCCGCCGGAAAGATTGATGCCGCGCTCGCCCGTGTCGTGGATATAGCAGCCTGTGACGCCGCTCGCGGTGACGCTGGACAGGACTATTCCGTCTCCGCCGGTGTTGAAGATGTGACAATCGCTGATCTCAATGTTGCGGCTGCCCTGCGCGTTGATGGCGGTGGCGCGAGAAGACTCGAGCGTCAAGCCGTCAATGTGGATATTCGCCGCGTGATGGATCTGGATCAACGGCGCGTTCAGCGTGGAGACCAAGAGCTCGTTTTGCTCCAACGGCGCGGGCGGCCAGAAGAAAAGCAGTCCGCGGGCTTGATCAATGAAGTACTCACCGGGCGCGTCAAGCTCTTCAAGCAGGTTGAGCGCGTAGAACCGTTTCCCCGCCGTGTAGCCGTACGCGCCGTGCGGCGCTTTCGTGACGATCTCGCTGGTTTCAGGCAACACGGCCTCGACCTGCACATAGTTATCGGCCCAGTCGTAGGTCCAATACCCGTGCAGCCACACGTCCCCGGTGTTTTTCCAGCGCGCCGGGCGGTCTCCCTCATACGTGAAGCGGTCGCCATGCTGCCCCCCCGGCACCGCGGCGATCTTGGCCCAACCGTCGTTGGGCCAGCGCGCAAGGGTCATCCGTTTGCCGCCAAAGAAGATCTCCGTGGCGTTCATCGGCGTGCTGTTGTTCTGACCGGAGGGCTTTAGACCGCTGAGGTCGGTTATGCCGAGGGCCTTCAAATCCGCTTGCACGACATGCGCGCGGGCTTCTTCTCCGAGCAGCGACAATGCCTCTGCGTTCGTCACTGGCGCAGTTTCTTTCACCGCGACTGCGCCGACGAACCGCGCGCCGCGTTTTCCGGCACGGTAGACGACGGGGTGGCCGTCCGTGCCGCCGTCGAATCCCAGAAGCTCGAAAGCGGCTTTGCGAAAGAACGTACCTTCGATAACAACAGTGACACCTTCCGGCGGATTGGGGTTGTTGTGGCGTAGCGTGCGAATCTCGTCGCGCGCACGCTCCAGCGTCGCGAACGGACCTTGTTTCGTGGCGGCGTTGGGCTTGGCGCTTCGCCCGGTCCACGTGTCGTCGCCATCGTTCGAGACATAGAGCGTCAGGTCCGCCCAGCTTGTGGCGCATATCGTCAGTGCCACTGTGGCAAAAAACAAGAATCCCCTGATTCTCACGTGTTTCCCTCCCCTTTTGGAATCGCTACGTTTTCAGCGCGACAACCTCAAACGCGTGTTCCGGCGCTTCTTTTCCCTTGAGCATGACGGTGCCGATGGGACGTACCTCGACGTGCGCGCGGACGTACTCATAGGTGGGTGCGGCGATGACGACTTGTCCGGGACCCGCGAGTGAACACAAGCGCCGCGCGGTGTTGACGCGGTCGCCGACGACCGTGAACTCCATGCGTTCGGGCGACCCGACGAAGCCCGCGATCACGTCGCCCGTGCAGATGCCGATGCCCACTTCAAACTGCGGGATTCCGCGCGCGCCGCGTTCGACGTTCAACTCGGCGTTGCGCGCCTGCATGGCCATTCCGGCGCGCACCGCGCGGAGTGCGTCGTCCGGCGCGCTCAAGGGGGCGCCAAACACGGCCATGATCTCATCGCCAATGTACTTGTCCAGCGTACCCTTGTTGCCGAAGATAATGGCGGTCATCGCGGTGAAATACTCGTTCAGCATAGCGACAAGATCGGACGGCGCCATGCGCTCCGCTATGGTGGTGAAGCCGCGGATATCGCCAAACATGGCCGTGACGGTCGCTTTGCGTCCACCCAACTCGAGCGCGGCATCGTGGCGCAGGATTTCGTCCACGACGGCAGGCGACAGAAAACGCCCCAAACTCGCACGTTTCTTCTCGGCCTCGACCATCTGGTGGTACAACTGGGTGTTGTAAATGGCCATCGCCGATTGGGAGGCCAGCGAGAGAAACAGTTCGAGGTCTTCCTCGTTGAACTCGTGCCCTGCGCGGCGGGAATCGAGGTAGATTGTGCCCAGGATGCGGTCTTCTACCTTAAGAGGCACGCACATGGCGCTGGCAATTCGCTGTTGAATGATGCTTGCGCGCGCGGCGAGCGCATCCTGTGCGCCGGGGTTATACAGCACCGGCTCGCCGTCGAACGCGGCGCGCCCGGCAATACCCATACTCGGCGAACTCGCCTCAAGATCCTTGCCCATTTCCCGCGCCACACTGACGCACAACGCTCCGGTCTGTTCGTCGCGCAACATGATGAACCCACGATCGGCGTTCATTACTTCGATCGCGGTGTCGAGCACAGCGGACAGGCGCTGCTCAAGATCGAAATTCGAGGCGATGTGTTTGCTCGCGCGAAACAAGGCATCGAGACGGCGGTAGGCCCGGCCGATCTTGAGCATCTCGTCCTGGGCGGGGCGCGGCGTGGCCACGGCTGAGGTATCGGCTTGCGGCGTCTGGCCACGGCGACCGATCATGGTCAGATTGTCGCCCACGCGGTCCATTTCCGCGCGAATTTTCGAAATGTCCTGCGCCAACTGCGAGTCCGGGCGCGATACCGACGTTTCGGTGCGGCCCAGCGCGGTGTCGTCGCGGAATACGAGGCGGCACTTGCTGCCGAACCAGATCTCGTCGAGGTGCGTCAAGGCGCGTTCGACGATGCGTTGCCGGTTGACATACGTACCGTTCAGGCTGTTGAGGTCGATAAGGACAGTGGCGGCGCCGCGCTGCACGATCTTCGCGTGATGACGCGACACCTCATCGGCCACCAGCATGACCGTATTGTCCTCGGCGCGACCGAAATGGACCTCCCCTCCCGTTAGGGGAAAGGTCATCGGGGCAACGCCCGGCTGCTCGATCACGAGTTGCGGCATGCGGTCCTCCCTCGCTTTCGATGATAGCCCGGCTCTCTCGTTGCGTCAACCCGCAGGGCGATCGCATTAAAGTTCCCGGGGTCCGCACGCAGTGCGCCCCGCTCTTTTCAATCCACGAAGCGGATGTTCGACCCTAGCCCCAGCAAAATCCGGTGGCCCCGCCAGGAAATGAAAGCCGGGGGTCTTTCTTGGGGAGAACCGCCCCCGGGTTCCATTTCTCGGCTGCGCCGCTCCGCTTCACCCAGGGCCGCGTTCTGCCATCCGCTCCGCGGATTAGAGACAAGCCCTCCTTCGACACAACACCCCTGACGTTCTTTCCGAAGTTATCCGGCGACGTGTTTCTTTCTCTCATCGGATATCCCCGCTATACTGGGGCACCGGCGGAGACCGGAGAAGAAAGGACCGCACATGGCAACCTCGAAGCGAATACCCGAGCGCAGTGAAGTTCGGACCAACGATACCTGGGACTTGCGCCCGCTGTTCAAGAACGACGCGGAATGGGAGAAGGCCTTTAAACAATTCGAGGCGTCGATCCCGAAATTTGAGTCGTTCCGGGGACGTCTGGGCAAAGGCCCCAAAATCTTGCGCGCATACTATGAGTTTGAGTCGGCATTCGACCGCGAAAGTGAGCGATTGCAGCACTACGCCTTCCTAAAGTCGGCCGAAGACGTCGGCAACAGTCGATACCAGGCCATGTTCCAGCGCTACATTCACGTTGCGACGCATGCGCAGGAGGCCGTCGCGTTTGTCGCGCCGGAGATCCAGGCGTTGTCCGCCGCGCAGACCAAAGCCTATCTCGCATCCAAAGAACTGGCCCGGTACCGCTTCCTACTTGAGAAGCTGCTGCGATATAAGCCGCATATTCTCTCGGAACCCGAAGAGCGCCTCCTGGCGATGCAGGGCGAGGTTGCGGGATCGGCCGATCGCATCTTCGAGCAACTTAACGACGCCGACCTGAAATTCGGTACGGTGGCGGACGAACGCGGCCGCCGCGTCGAGCTTACGCAGAGTTCGTTCCGCTCGCTGCTCGATTCACCGAAGCGCTCCGTGCGTAAGGAAGCGTTCAATCAGTTCTACGCGCAGTACGACGCACACAAACACGCGCTCGCCGCAACACTCGGTTCCTCCGTGCTTCAGGACGTCTACGGCGCGCGCGCCCGGAATCACGCCTCGTGTCTGCATGCGGCCCTTTTCGCCGACGATGTGCCGCCGACCGTCTACGACAGCCTGATCAAGGCGGTGCGCGGCGGGCGCTCGACTATTTATCGCTATCTGGAACTACGCCGAAAGGCCCTGAAACTCAAAGACATTCACATGTACGACACGTACGTGCCGCTGGGCTCGATGCGGCGCATACGCACGCCGTACCCCAAGGCCGTGGAGATAGTATGCGAGGCGTTGTCGCCCCTCGGCACGGAATACGTGGAAACGATGCGGCAAGGCCTGCTCGAGGGGCGCTGGGTGGATCGCTATGAGAATCGCGGCAAACGCAGCGGCGCGTTCTCGGCGGGCGGTTTTGACGGCCCGCCGTACATCCTGCTGAACTACCAGGAGGACTCGTTCGACAGCGTCTTCACGCTCGCGCACGAGGCCGGGCATTCCATGCACACCTGGTACAGCGTCCGGAATCAGCCCTATCATTACTACAACTACACGATCTTCGCGGCGGAAGTAGCCTCCACGTTCAACGAACTGCTGCTCAATGACTACCTGCTGTCGCGCGCGGAGGACCCGCAAATGCGTGCGTACCTGATCAACCGCGAGATCGACGAGTTGCGCGGCACGCTCATTCGCCAAACGATGTTTGCCGAGTTCGAGAAGATCATCCACGCCGCCGCGGAGGCCGGTGAGGCGCTGACGCTCGATCTGTTTCAGTACGAGTACCGCCGTCTGCTTGAGACGTATTTTGGCCCGGGTTTCACCATCGATCCGGCGCTAACGATCGAGGGACTTCGCATCCCGCATTTCTACCACGCCTTCTACGTGTATAAATACGCGACGGGCATCTCGGCGGCCGCCGCGTTGAGCGATCGCGTGTTGCGGGGCGGCGGCACGGAGCGCCGGGCATATCTGGCCTTCCTCGGCGGCGGCGGCTCGAAGTTTCCGCTCAACTTGCTGCGCGATGCTGGCGTCGATATGGAAAGTCCGAAGCCGGTGGCCACGGCAATGGCCCGGTTCAAGAAGCGCGTCAAGGAACTCGAAGAGCTGGTGTAAGTCATGGACGCCGAAGAGGCGAAACAACTGATCTGCTCCGAGCTGTGGGGTGGAAACCGCGCGGAGGCCCGGCGCGTAATCCTGCCGGGCCTTGAGGGGGCGGTGTATGCCCAACCCTGCGGCGGGGGCGTGGGCGGCGACGTGCACTACCTCTCCGCGTGCGGCTCCGGCGCTACCGCCCGCATCTGCTTGGCGGATGTCGCCGGGCACGGCGAGGACGTGGCGCGCGTGGGCGAGTGGCTGCACGGCCTCATGCGGCGTCACATGCACTTTCCCGACCCCGGACGCACGCTTGTCGCGCTGAATCGCCGTGCAACGGAGCACGGTCTTTCGGCGCTGACAACCGCCGCGTGCCTAAGCTACGATCTGCGCCACGGCCGCTTGCGATACTGCTACGCGGGGCATCCGCCGGCACTCGTATTCACGCGACGCGCGGGCGTGTGGCGAACGGTGGGCGTACCGGACGACGGCGAGCGCACACCGCGCAACCTTCCGCTGGCCGTCGAAGCGGACACGGCCTATGACGTGCATATCGCACAACTCGAACCCGGCGATCGGTTGGTACTGTATTCGGATGGAGTCACCGAGGCCCCGGCGGCCGACCGGCGTCTTTTTGGCGTGAACGGCCTGCTGGCGGTGCTGGCCGGACACGACCAGGACGCGCCGCTTACCCTCGTAAAGGCCGTGGTCGAAGCGCTCGCGCAGCACGCAGGAACAAAGGCATTCGTGCACGACGACGTCACCATTATGGCGTTCGACGTGCAACCGTACGAGAACAAATCGAAACTTTGGCTGATTACGAGAAACCACTGGCGAAAATGGCGCGCAAGACGCCGCTAACGCTTAAAACCCGGAGGAGAGCACGATGAACAGGATGAAATGGAGCGTGGCGATGGGTGTCGCGTTGCTCGCGTCCGTGGCGTGGGCACAAGGCGGGTTGGAGGGCCTTGTACGAATCGGCGACGCGCAGTCGCACCGCGAAAGCAGCTGCAACAAGAATCTGCAAAAGAACAACGACTCCCGTCCCATCGAGCCCGGCGAAACGCTGGTCTTGGGTGACCTCAAAGGTCCTGGTGTCATTACGCACCTCTGGTGCACGGTGGGCACGCCCAATCCGTTTTACCCGCGCGACCTTGTCTTGCGCATGTACTGGGAAGGTTCGGAAAAGCCAAGCGTGGAGGTTCCCCTCGGTGACTTCTTCGCCACCGGCTATCTCGTGGGCGCGGAAGTGAACTCCGTGCCGGTCGCGGTCTCGTCAAACGGCCGTGCGCGCAACTGTTACTGGCGAATGCCCTTCCGAAAAGCGGCAAAGATCACGGTGACCAACGAGAATACGGAATTGCGTATCAACTCGTTCTATTTCCACCTGGATTGGGAAAGCCGTAAATCGCTCCCCAAAGACCTCGCGTATTTCCATGCGCAGTATCGCCAGGCGTATCCAACCACGCCGGGCGATTACACCGTGCTTGAGACCACAGGAAAAGGCCACTACGTCGGCACGGTACTCTCCGTGTTGCAGACGGAGATCGGGTGGTTTGGCGAGGGCGACGATTTCTTCTTCATCGACGGCGAGGAACTGCCGTCGCTGCGCGGCACGGGCACGGAGGATTACTTCAGCGACGCCTGGGGTTTCCGCGCGTTTACGCGGCCGTACTACGGCGTGTCGGTTTACGACGGCAGCTTTCCCGGCGACACGATCACCGCGTACCGATGGCATATTGAGGACCCGGTGTACTTCTCGAAGTCGCTACGCTTGATGATGGAGCACCGCGGCAGCGTGGTCTCGCCGCAGGGCGAGTTTCTGGCGAACTTCGTTGAGCGCCCCGACTGGTACAGCACCGTTGCGTACTGGTATCAGAACCCGATCGCCTTTAGTTCGGGCATTCCGACACTGGCCGAGCGCCGTCCCCCCGTGCGCCTCATTCCCGCGGCGAGTCTTGGCGTCGAGGCGAAACCGGAGAAGGGGCTGGCAAAGGAGAAAATTGGCGTCGGCTATCTGCCGGGCGTGCCGGACGCCACGCTCGACTTTGCGTTCGAAATTACCGAGACAGGGACGTATCAGTTGCGCGCGTTTATGCCGTCCACCGTGGTAAGCGGCGTATATCAGGCGTTTCTCGACGGCCAACCGCTGCGCAGCCTCCGCGACTTCAACGGCGAGGGCGACGATCCGCTGTGGGTATCGTTCGACACGCATCGCTTGGAAAAGGGCACGCACCATCTGCGCTTTGAAGGACGCGGCCTCTCGCCGAAGGACCGCTCGCTCGCGCCGAAGATGTATCACATCGGCATGGACTATCTGTCGCTGATGCGTCTGGAGGACCTCAAGGGCTATGGCGAGGCGCAGCGCAAGCTCATCGAAGAACGCGCCGCACAGAAGTAGACGTGTCGCGAATGACTATGGGCGCGGCCTCGTGAGAATTGGGGCCGCGCCCATGTTTTTCAGAACACCTGACTACCCTAGGCCCAGAATGCGGTTGATGATCGCCTGCACATCGCGCACATCGACCTTGCCGTCGTCGTTGACGTCGTTGTCCGCATCGCCCGTGTCGAATCCGAGGATGCTGTTAATCACCGACATCACGTCGATCACGTTGATCATGCCGTTGCCGTCCACGTCGCGCGGATCGATGGGATCCCCCGGCGTGTACACGGGCGCGTCGTAACTGTAGCTCTGCCCTTCCGGCATAGTGATCGTCTGCGGCGCGGGCGCGGTCCATCCCGAGACGGCCTTGAACGTCAACGTATGTGCGCCCGGCGAAATATTCGGCAGGCTCGTGCCGCTCTCACGCCAGATGCCGTCGTCATCTAACTGCCAGCGCGCGCCGGCGACTACGGCCTCAACAGGACTCAGCGTCACCGTTAGCACGCCGTTGGCGGGCACCTGCACGCCATCGTAGGGACTCGTGCCGGAAAGCGCCTCGTCGCGATCGCTCCATCCGTCCGCGTCGCTGTCCGTATCGAAGAAGTTCGGCAGGAGGTCGCCATCCGGATCGTCCCATCCCTCAGCGTCATCCGAGATGCCGTCTTCATCCAGATCGCCGCTGCCCAACGCCATCACGGTCACTGCCGAGGCATCGGCCAGACTCCAGTTGCCGGCCTCATCGCGTTCCTGCACATACAGGGTGTGCGAGCCTTCCGTAAGCGGACTGGCAGGCGTATAGGAGAGACTGGTGGTCGTCGTCCACGGCCCGTCGGTGGCGTCCAACTGCCAACGGAAGGTCCCGTTGCCCCCGCCGCCCGCCGTCCAGGTCCAGGCCGGCGTGGCGTTGCCCGTGGGCGACACCATCGGCGAAAACACGGGGGCGTTAGGCGGGGTGGTATCTAGCGTTACGCTAATCGTATCCGGCGCCGAAACATTCGCCGCCGCGCCCATCGCGGTGACGGAAAACACATTGGCACCTTCGTTCAGCGTTCCCGAGTAACTCCATGTGGTTTGACCAGAGACATACGTCACACCGCTTGTAGCACCGTTGACTCGAATCGCGACGGTATTCGCCGAACACGTTCCCGCCAACGTCACGGCGGCAACATTCGTTAGGTAGTTGCTGCCGTCATTCGTGGCGATCACCGGAGTCGTCACATCGTCGATAACGTTCACCGTGCGTACAGCGGGCGTCGCGGGATTGCCTGCGGCGTCGCTCACGGTATAGGTCACCGTGTACGTACCAACCGCCGCCGTGTTCACCGTGCTGACGACGTTCAGGGTGCTCGTCAAATCGCCGTCGATATTGTCCAGCGCCGTCGCACCCGCGTCGGTATACCCAGCGTTCTTGACCACATAGACCGGATTCGCGCCGAGCAAGGTAATAACCGGCGGCGTTGTGTCGTTCGACACCGCGGTGATGTACCCCACCTTGGTCTCTTGTGTAGTTCCGTTCGCGGTCGTAATGCTTAGCAGCACGGTGAACGTTCCAGGACTCGTGAAGGTATGAACCGGATTTGCTTCCGTGGAGGTCTGGCCGTCGCCGAAATGCCACGTCCGCGAAAGCACCGGCGAACCGGCGTCGTCGGACATGTCCGCAAACTGAACCTGCAACGGCAACACCCCGCTGCGCGGCGACGCGATGAAGTCGGCCGTCGGCGAAGCGCCGTTTTGTCCAATTTGAATGCTTGCGCCCGCCGTAGTCTCGTTCGTGACTTCAAGGCCGTTCGCCGCATTGTTTCGCGCAACGACCGCCTCGCGCACGCCGGAGCCCAGCTTTACCTCGACGTCGCCCGCCGCGCCTTCGAACACGCAATTCATCACGATCACCGCGTACGCGTTGCAGTCGATGGCGATGGGGTTGGGTCCCGTAAGCGCGCGGAAGGTGCAATGCTCGAAGAAAAATGGCTTCTGTAAGCCGCTGCGCAGGACGAGCTGCGCATGGCTCGACACGCCGGCCTCCTGCTGGAACACGGCGTCGTAGAACTTGAACTCGCCCTTCTGGTTGTTGCCGTTGCGCACGACGCCCTCAAACGTGCCGCCCACGAACGACCAGCCCGCCGTGTCACCGGTATCTTCGACAAGGAACGACGTCGTGCAGGCCGTTGTCGATGCGTCGTGCATCACGCCCGAGCCGGGGTTCGTGCTGGCGCCCACGGGACCGCGAAAGAAGTGGAATCCCGTGTTATACCCCTCGGCGTGACAGGTCGACGCCTGTTCGCCGTCGGTGCGCCCGAAGCGAAACGCGACGCCGTTGGCGCGCATGTACTGCGCGGCGGGACCGGTGGACCAAATCGGCCCGAGGTAGACCTCGCGCAGTCGGCCCACGTCGAAGCATTGGTTCACATACACGCCGATCGACAGCGCCTGCGCCGCGACCCCATCAACCCAGTGCCGCCCAACGTTGTACGTGCCAAAATCGATCGCCTGGAACGCGTTCACGATGGTCACATCGATCAGCGAGCAGTTGTCCGCGTTCGCGTTGCCGCGAATCGTCCACGGGTACGGTGTCGGCGTGATCGAATCCACTTGGTTGGGATAGTAAATTGTCAAACCCTTCAGCGTGGAGACGGTGTTCAGGCGAATAAACGGGGTGCCGTTGGCATCGCCCGCGCCCACCGAGGCAAGCAGCACCGTGCCACCCGGAGCAAGCGGATTGCCCCCCTTCACGAAGCGCGGCGACACGCCCTCAATCGTCACGTTTGTCGGCACCTCGAGATTTCCCGCGATCCGGTACGTGCCTGCGGGCGCGTACACCACGCCACCGCCCACCGCCGAAGCCGCCGCCATGGCCGCGGTAAACGCGGCGGTGTCATCGGTCACGCCGTCGGCTTTCGCGCCGTACGCGGCGTCCGTGACCGTGAATTCCCCCGCGAGGGGTACCGCGGAAGCGACACTTGCCCAGCAACACACCAGCAGCAGTAGGCCGCTGCGTCCCATCCACTTCTTCGTCATCACTGCATCTCCATGCGTACGGGCGTCGCGCCCGGGAATCGTTGTTTGCGGTCTCTTACGGAGTCGCATTGGTGTTCAGGGCGATATGCAGATCCGCTCCCGCCGTCGTGTTGTTGGTAAGTTGGAAGCCCTTCTCCGCGCGGTTTCCGGTGATATCCGCGAAACGCACGTTCGGTCCAAGCTGGATATCGGGGCGATACGGCGCTGTGGTGCGGCCGTCGTTGAACTCGCAGCCCGTCACCACGAGCGCGGGGTTATTGGCGATGATGCAGTAATTTCCCTTCACCGTGCCTTCATCCCAACCGCTAAAATGGCAGGAGTCGAAGGTCACCGTGCCCGTCCCCAAGAGATTGGCCTGGTACAACGTCGCAAACCCGTTGGTCGTAGCGTTGTTACTGCCGATGAACCCCGAGGCGCGGAAGGTGATCGGACCGGTGTTGTTTGCACCCACTTCAACCGTGGACATCGTCAGGCCGTTGTACACCGTCACGCCCTCCGGCGCAACCCGTTTGAAATCCCAGCCTGTCGGGCCAATGTCGGGATACATGTTGGTGAATGTGCCCGATCCCGCGCCGTGACCGAAGTCGTCGAATTGGAACCCGATCTTGTAGAAGATCGAGAACAAATTGCGCGCAAAACCACCGCTTACGTTGCCGAACTGGTACGCGATGCCGTTCGTGCGCGTTGCGGTCCAGGTCCCGGCGTTTCCAAGATCGAAAAACGGCCACCAGTGAACATTCTCGATGCGCCAATCGCTCGACTGGTCCACGTACAGGCCGCGGTACAGCGCCTGGCCGTACAGACCGTCAATATGGTGCCGGTTTCCGGGATTTGTCCCCAGATCGACGCCCTGGTACGGGTTGACGATCATTACGTTGATCAACGAAATCTCATCGCCCGCGCCGCGGATGGACCACGGAAAAGCATACGGCGGACTTGAGTTAACCTGATTGGGGTAATACACCGCGATACCGCGCAGTCCCGAGTAGCGCATCATCGTGATGAACGGCGTGCCGTTCGCGTTGCCCTGGTTCGCCGTCGTCAGCAACGTGGTGCCGCCGGTGTTCGGTGACGCCTTCGACGGAGACCGCCAGATCCCCTCCAGCCAAACGCCTTCGGGAATGGTCAGCGTGCCGTTGATACGGAATGAGCCGGTCGGAATCTTCACGATGCCGCCGCCCGCCGATGCCGCCGCGGCCATCGCGTTCGTGAACGCCGTGGTGTTGTCGGTCGAGCCGCCGGCCACCGCGCCGTAGTCCATCAAACTGAAGGTCTGCGCGACGGGATGGCTCGACGCGTCGTTGGGGTTCGTGCTGGCGGCCACTTCACGCGCATCGTTGTATCCATCGCCGTCGGTATCCGCCGAAGTGAGGCTGGTTCCGCGGTCATATTCTTGCTCGTCCGTCAACGTGTCGTTGTCCGAGTCTTTCGCCGCATCCCGCACCGGCACGATGAGTTCGCTCGCGCGCACCAGACTCATGTGAACCGTGTTGTTCGCGACGCGCGACGGCAACCCCTGGCCGGGGAATTCCTGGCCGTTGTTCGGGTTTACCTCGAACCGACGGTAGTTGCTGCTTGAGATCTGAAGTCCAATGCGGTGGTTTGTGTTGAAAATCCAGCTGATATGACCAAGATCGATAGTAATCTCGACCACGTCGGAAGGTTGCAGCGCAGGAGCCGGGCTCGCATATCCGTTGCGATACTTGACGCGCTGGATGGAGTCGAGCATCAGGATTTCGCGCGGATTGCCGTCGGGATACACGTCCACGAGTTTCGCGGTGAAGTCCGTATCAGGCGCATCGCTCGACACGTGCAACTTCACTTTGAACTGCCCCGTCGTTTCGAGCGGTGCGGTGAGCGGGGCCGTCGTGAACTTCACCACGTCGGCGCGGTTGCTCACCGGACGCTGGTCGTACGGGCCATACGCGATGGTGAGATTCTGTCCGCCTGTCGTGGGCACGGGGTTCGCCGGATCATACGCGAACGTGCGCACGCCGTTCGGCTCTGACGGCAGCGATGTTGACAAGGTACCGTCTTGATGCAGGTAGTAGGATTGAGTCAACGGAGGAAACGGCGGCCAATGTACGGCGGTGCGCCATTGCCACCCCGGTCCGGCAAAGCTCGTGTCGTCGCCCACCACGTAATACGTCACGGCGGGCTCGTTCATAATCCCGTCGTCCGATATGCCAAACCAGCGTTTGGCGAAACGCTTGCGGTACGCCGTCACGCCGACCTGCTGATAGTTTGGCGCCATCTGCAAGCTCTGCGCGCCCCAAGGACCGTGTCCCGTCGGACGCATGAGGAGTTTCTGATTGCCTTTCGCCCCCACGCCGCCCGCGTACTGACGCGCCATAAAATTGTCGATGGTGCCGCGCGCGAAGATGTCCCACCATCCGCCAACAAACAGACCCGGCGACGTCACGAGCGCGCTCTGCGCTTGGGCGTCGTAGTCCGCCCAATACGCCGTGGCCGAAGGCGGCTGGGCCTTCCACACATCGGCATAGGCCGCGTAGCTCACGCCCGAGGCGAGCCAGTCCTCGACCAGCGCTTTGAGAAACACGCCGCCCTGGTACGCCAGATGGTCATCCCACTTCGACGCGCCTTCCTGCATGACCTGGAACTTCAGGTCCGCGCCCCCAGGCCCGAGCAGGTTACCCAAGCACGCGTTCGCGGATCCTCCGTAGTATCCCACCTTACCGTTACACCACGGCTGCGCCTTGATCCATGCCACGGTGTCGGCGCCGTCCTTACGCGCGCCCCAGCCACTATCAGAGAACGGCGCGTAGGTGCCCTCGCTGCCGAAACGTCCCCGTTCGCTTTGCGCCACGTACACGTAACCTTCGTTGACCCACGTACTGTAGCCCGCCGCTGCGCGGTTATAGGGCGTCCGCTCGAGGATCACCGGCCACGAGGTGCCTGACGCCGGTTTGTAGATGTCCGTCGCGAGTTTGGTCCCGTCGGTCATGGGAACCATAACCGTCTCGACGGCGAAAACCGGCGCGGTGGCAAGAAGAAGAAGGAGGAGAAAGACACAGAGAGAAAACTTCCGGGACCACTGCCGTCCGGTTATAAGTTGAATAGTTCCAATTGGTTACTGATGCACTCATCGTCAATCGCACATTTCTGTTCAGAAAACACTTGAAAAATGGGCCTTTTCTCGAACAGGGTCAGACTCAAAATCTGTAGAATGGCG
>JBHELB010000038.1:0-2632 GCA_041859045.1 Candidatus Hydrogenedentales bacterium
ACCACAATCATCAGCTCGATCAGGGTGAAACCGTAGTTCTTCTTCATAGTGTTGCCCTCCGTTTGAGACGATGTCTCAGGCTTTTCGAAATCCTCGGCGAGGCGCTTACCCCGCCGCTCATTCCCGGTTCAACTGTCGGCAAGGTATAGGCAGGATGCGTGCCAAGGGGTAAGTTATAGGAGTTAAGTTATTTGTTTTGAATATTTTATTGCTTCTGGCAGGTATCAATGGCCCCCTCGCGCGGGGGGATTTACGCGCCGTGCCGCGTCGCGAAGTGACAAATTTTGTCACGGCGAGCCTGCGGAGGTCTGACGAGCAGGAAAGGATTTACGAAATCGGGAAACGGGAGTAGAATGCGGAAAGGGAGTGGTTTCCCAGGAGGAGTAAACGCGCAGTAAGGCTTTCCAACACAAGGGGGAAGGACCCACATGAAGATGTCAGAGAATGTCGACAAACAAAAGGCGATGGATCTGGCCGAGGACTCGCGGGAGTCGGAGTGGAAGTACCCAAGTTTTGTGGCCGAGCTGTTTCGCGGCAATTTTCGATGGGATTTGGTGTATCCGTTCCTGGAGCAGGACCCTGAAGACAAGCGGATCGGGGATGAGCTTATCGAGCGGGTGCGGGGGGTGTTGGAGGCGCATCTCGATCCGGACGACGTGGACCGGACCTGCCAGATTCCGGATGAGGCGATCGCCGCGCTCGCGGAGATCGGGTGTTTTGGGCTCAAGATTCCGAAGGAATACGGCGGGCTGGGGCTGTCTCAAATCAATTATAACCGAGTGATTGGGTTTGTGGGCAGTTACTGCAACAGCACGGCGGTATGGCTCTCCGCGCACCAGAGCATTGGTCTGCCGCAGCCGTTGAAGCTGTTTGGCACGAAAGAGCAGAAAGAGAAGTACCTGCCGCGCCTGGCGGCGGGGGCGGTGTCGGCGTTTGCGCTGACCGAGGTGAATGTTGGTTCAGACCCCGCACGCATGAAAACGGTGGCGACGCCGAGCGACGACGGCGAGTTCTACATCATCAATGGCGAGAAGTTGTGGTGCACGAACGGCCCGGCGGCGGAGTTGCTGCTGGTGATGGCGGTGACGCCGCCAAAGATCGTCAAAGGCAAAG
This sequence comes from Candidatus Hydrogenedentales bacterium, assembly GCA_041859045.1. Classification (GTDB taxonomy): domain Bacteria; phylum Hydrogenedentota; class Hydrogenedentia; order Hydrogenedentales; family SLHB01; genus JBHELB01. The sequence goes on from JBHELB010000038.1 coordinate 1,114, forward strand.
AGAAGACCCAGATCACCGCGTTCATTGTCGAAAAAGACATGCCGGGCTTCGAAGTGGCGCACCTGTGTAATTTCATGGGGATCCGCGGGATTCGCAATGGCCTGCTGCGTTTCACGAACGTGCGCGTGCCCAAGGAAAACATTGTCGGGAAACCGGGCGAAGGGTTGCGTATTGCGCTGACAACGCTGAACACCGGGCGGTTGACGATTCCCGCAACGGCGGCGGCGGCAGCCAAGGCGGCGTTGCACTTCTCGCACGATTGGGGCAATAGCCGCGTGCAATGGGGATTGCCGATCTTCAAACATCAGGCGGTGGCGAAGATGGCGGGCAATATCGCGGCGGACACCTTCGCAATGGACAGCATGAATCTGCTGGCCTGCGGCATGGTGGACCGGGGCAAAGTGGATATCCGTCTCGAAGCGGCGATGACGAAGTACTACGCGACCGAGGCGGCATGGAAACTCTTGGACGATTTCCTGCAGATTCGCGGCGGGCGGGGATACGAAACCACGTTGTCGCTGGCGAGCCGAGGCGAGAAACCGGTGCCCACGGAGCGTATGCTGCGCGACGCACGCATCTCGCGGATCATCGAGGGCAGCACGGAGATCATGCGGCTGGTCATCGCGCGCGAAGCGATGGATATGCACATGCAGATCGGCGGGCCGCTGGTGATGGATAAGTCCAAGACACTGATGCAGAAATTGCCGCTCTTCTTGAAGGCAGCGAAATTCTATGCGGGGTGGTATCCGAAACAATGGATGCCCGCGGCGACCGCGCAGGCGCGCTATCTCAATGTGGCGAACCAGCGGCACCTTCATTTCTTGCCCGGTACGGCGCGACGGCTGGCGCGGACGGTGTTTCATGCGATGGCGAAATATGGCCCCAAACTCGAGTTCGAGCAGTTGATCCTGCAGAATTTCGTTGATATTGGCACGGATATCTTCGCGATGGCGGCCGTGCTCTCGCGTGCGGACAGTCTGCTGGCCAAGGGCGAGAGCCAGGCGTTGCAGGATGTGGTGGACCTGTTCTGTCAGAACGCGCGGGAGCGAATCGCGCTGTCGTTCAAGACGGTAAAGCATAATCACAACAAGGTTTACAACAAAGTCGCCGGGCATGTGCTCGAAGACAAATACCGTTGGCTGATCACGGATACCTACACCGATTTTCCGCCGTCGGTGCGCCCGGCGGAGGTCGCGTCGGAAGGGGCGGCGCACGGACTGACACGGACAGCCGCGGACTGACGCAGACGCCGATCGGTTGGGGCCCCTCAGCGCGGGTTTGTTGGGCGTTGAGGGGCTATTTCGGGGTAAGACAGCGCCGGCGTTATTTATTCGCATTGTTGTCCAGAGTAAAGCCGGGCCGTTTGAAGTTCTGTGGGCCACTGCCGTCCGGTTATAAGTTGAATAGTTCCAATTGGTTACTGATGCACTCATCGTCAATCGCACATTTCTGTTCAGAAAACACTTGAAAAATGGGCCTTTTCTCGAACAGGGTCAGACTCAAAATCTGTAGAATGGCG
>JBHELB010000050.1:0-13693 GCA_041859045.1 Candidatus Hydrogenedentales bacterium
CAAAGGCATCGGCGTTCTCATCACCGACCACAACGTCCACGAAACCCTCGAGATCACCGACCGCGCCTACATCATCAGCGAAGGCCGCATCAGCGTCTCCGGCACCCCCCGCGAAATCGCCGAAAACCCCATCGCCCGCAAAACCTACCTCGGCGAACGCTTCCGTATGGAGTTCTAGTACGACCGATTCGTTTTCGAGGAGTTCCAGTGAACTCGGAATAGCAGCTCTCAGTGTGTAAGGGGCTATTTTATGGTTTGCTGTGCGCTCTGATAAGTGCTGGCGAACCGCATTGCCGAAAATGATTTGCCTCGTTCCACCCCAAACGGTCATTTTTGTTTTGGGAGCATAGGAGCGATGCGGCCTTGTTTGTCGAATGTGATACGCAGTATGGCGGGGCGTTCGGTGAATGGGGCGTGGGCTTCGCTTCCGAAGAAGGTGCTGTACCATCTCCCCCGGCGGTCTTTGAAGTACATATTGTGTCCGCCGTTTGGGATAGCGATGTACCGTTCGCTCCATGGGCCTTTAAGCGAGGGCGCGCTTGCGATCAAGCCGTGGTACTGAAGGTCGTCTTTGGGGCCAATGAGATCTGCGCAGGAGAGGTAGTACCGTCCTTTCGCTTTGAACAGGAAAGCTCCTTCGAACCCGACATGTTCCGCGTTGGCGGGTTTGAGGAGTCGAGGTTCTTCGGCGAGATTGGTCATTTCCTCGTTCATCCGAGCGAGTTGGCCGTTTTGATATAGGAAGTAGACTGTGCCGTCGTCGTCGCGGAAAAGGGATGCGTCGATGCCTGGAGTGAGGGGGCCTTCAGGGCGTACGTCTTGGTAGGGGCCCTCGGGTTTCCCGGAAACACTTCGGAGGATTCCTGTGCCGCCACCGGGCCAGTTAATGCTGTAGGGAATCCAAAAAGTCTTTTTGAAATAGTGGAGTTCAGGAGCCCAGATGGCTCGCTTTTCTTCTTTGAACTCTTTTTGCCATGACGCATCCTTTTCGAAAGACCAGACGAGTCCGAGGGGTTCCCATGTCTTGAGATCTTTTGAACGCCAGATGCGGATGCCTTCGTTGACGTACCAAAAGTTGGGTACGCCGCGTGTTCCGATGAGGTAGTACGTTCCTTTGGCGAGACAGATGCAGGGGTCTCGCATCGGTTCATCGAACAGCGGGCGGAAGTTCGGGGGCATCGGGGGAACAGGAAGTTGTTCGGATGCTGCGGCGATGGCCGCAGTCAATAGCGCCGTACAGAGAAATATACGCATTAACGTCATGGCGAGTCCCTCAAACAGTGAGCAGTTACCTTACGGGAGCGTGCCTCCAAAAGACAAGCAGTATCTGGGCAAAGCGGGTAACGAGCCATATGCGCTGTTCGCGCTCTATCCCCAGCGCTGTCGTGCTGAAATCTGGCAGCACGCTTGCTTTTCGGGCGCTACGAGCCGCGCGCTCAGGTAGATGAGGGGGCAGGTCTTAGTGCGATTACCCCGGGGGTCTTACGTGCGCATGCTTGCCTACGCCGCTGACTAGCGATGCCGGTGCGCGGCATAGGTGAACGGGACAAGGGCTGGGGTCAGCAAGGGAAGCATGAGAACCCCTACGCCAAGGAGCATGGAGGTCAACGACAGATGAACCTGCGCCCCCGCGTGCTCGTACAGCACCCCGATCGCGTATAGGTACCCAATCCACAGGATCACAGACACCGCGACATAACCTTTGGATAAGTAGCCTCTCGCAATTCCCCTGTAAAACGCCACTAGCGTGCCCCCGACAAGCGCTGCTGCAAAGAGCGTGGCATACCCTGTCCATAGCGGGTCCGAGTGCCAACCGAAGCGGAGGCGGGCGAACAGTGACAGTACGACGAGCCCGCAGTGGACAAACACTACGGAGCCAATAAGCATCGGGTGTCTTGAGCCAAAGAGCCCGAGTACGAAAAAGAAAGCCGCCAGTGCCAGGTAATTGGCCGCGAACGCTATGCCCACAGTCCACCATGCCGCCGAAGAGAGGTCAGAAAGTCTAAACTGAACTTCTGGCGAAAGAGTGCTCCACTGCTCGAGCCCGAAGAGAGAAATCCAGACGCTTGCAGCGAGAATGAGGAGAATCCACCCCAAAAAGACCGAGACGATGAGTACCGTCAGTTTGATCGCGGAAATGCGCCCGTGGGCAACGGGCTGAGTCGCGTCGAAGGTTGAGAGTGACCGAGCGCCTTGTTTATTTCTCAGGCCACTTAGCCAATCTGAACCCACACACAAAAAGGAAGGGACGAATGTCGTCAGGGCGTAAAGCCAGATCAGCGCTGTGCGTGGAGTGTTGGGGTTCCTCACCTGCATCACCCCAGCAAGGATGAGGGCGAGCGCTGTTACAACGACGGAGATCGTCAGTATTGGGATACCGGCGCGCCGCATCTCAAACCAAAACTGGGCATACACCGCCGACTGAAAAGGGCCTTCACGCCGCATCAACCGGCCCGACCAGTCGCTGCGGTCGAAGCTCGGCCAGCGGAAACCCCACTCCAGGCCGTGGCGCTGACGCCCCACACAGAATGCCGTCACGGCTATACTCGCCACCGCGATCGCGAGCAGCGCGCCAAGCATTTCGGAATTGGTGAGGGTTTCCGCGAATCGCTCTTCGTTCTTCAGCAACGCTGAAATCGAAATCGCACTAATTGTCAATGCCGTCAATATGAAGGCCACGGTGCGTCTCACGCGGCTTTGCTGCGACCATACCGCCGTGTTCAATAGAAAGACGATCGCCGCAATATACGTTGCTGCGGGAAACACCGGAACGGGTTGTTGCGCGACGAGTCCTAGTGCCTTCACCGAGAAAACGTAGCACAGCGCGGACATGGTTGCGTTATAAACCATAGGGATGGCCACAAGCTGCAGAGTCGAGATTGGTCTTGTGAACCCAAGGTATAGGCTGAACCCCGCTCTCGTGTTGTCGTAGCTGTTCATCCACGTCGTTGAAAACACACTGGAGAACGCGATCAGCCATACGAAAACTCCGAGAACAGCGGAACTTCCGTATGGGATGTCGCGGGCGTCCCATTGTGCCCAGCAGGGAAGAACCGTGAGCAAGAGCAGTCGCCAGAGGATTTCCTTGCGCGAGATTCGCCAGAGTTCCCATAGCTGCACATAGGTAAGGGAAGGCATGGTCAGTTCTCCTGCACCGGCAACTGCGCGCGGCCGACACGCGCGATGAAGATCTCCTGCAGTGACGCGAGGCGCATCGAGACGAGTTCGCCACCGATCCTGCCCAGGTTCTCCCGGGCGTGGTCCACGCCATTTCCGCAAACAGCGGTCCAGGCGCGGCCTTCGCCTTCCATCGAGAGCACTCCGGGGAGGGCGGGCGGCGTGGCGGTGGGTGAGGCCAGACGGATTTGAAGCAGGTGATGCTGTTCCTTGATGTCGTCGAGTGCGCCCTGCAGGACCACCCGGCCCTGGTGAATCATGGTCACGTAGTCGGACATCTGCTCGACTTCATCCAGGAGATGCGAGGAAAACAGCACCGCACGCTCATCGTCGGCCACCGTGCGGATGATTGCATTGAGAATATCCCGGCGGACCACGGCGTCGAGGCCCGAGGAGGGCTCATCCAGCAGCAGCAGATCGGGGCGATGCGCCACCGCCGCGATCAGGCCCGCCTGCGCGCGCATACCACGCGAAAGGTCCTTTATTTTCTTCGAAGGATCGAGGCCAAACGTGCGCAAGAGCTCATTGGCGTACGTCTGATCCCAGCGCGGATGATAGGCCTGCGTGTACCACATCAGCTCATCGATCCGCATCCACTCCGGCAAGTCGCGCTCTTCCGACAAATAGCCGATGCGCCCCAGTACCTCCACCGGATGCCGCACCGGATCCATGTCAAATACCCGCACTGTGCCGCTCTTCGCTTTCAGCAGCCCGAGAATGTGCTTGATGAGCGTCGTCTTGCCCGCGCCATTCACGCCGACCAGCCCATGCACACAGGCCCGAGGGGTGGACAGCGACACGTCGTCCAGGGCAAGCGTCGAGCCGAAGCGGCGCGATAGATGGGAGACCTCGAGAATCGATTCCGGCATGTTACGCTTCCTCATTGGGCCGCGCGTCCTCACGGCGAATCCGGGTGAGTGCCGCGTGGCGCTTGTGTAGCAGTTCGACCACCTCGTCAAAAGGCACATTCATCTGACGGGCCTCCGCCAATAGCGTGTCGGCTCGCTCCTCGAGAATGCGCCGTTGCTCCCGTTCCGCCAGCGGCGAGACAAACTCCGACACTACCGTGCCCGAGCCCTGCCGTTTGTGGACGACCCCGTCGCGCTCCAGCTCGTCATACGCCTTCACGACCGTATTGGGCGTTACCAGGAGTTGCTTCGCCAGTACCCGGATCGGCGGCAGTTCTTCCCCCGACAGCAAAAGCCCAGACGCGACCATGTACTTCACCTGGTTCACGATCTGCCGGTAAATGGGGACCCCGTCATTTGTGGAAATCTGGATGTGCATCGCTGCCCGCCTTAAATTGTACCGGTATTATGATACAATTTTTGGCAAAAGTCAACCCCTGCCTCCGCAGGCTTGCGCAATGGTGAATTGAAAACAGCTACCGGCTAAGATTGCCCAAGGGGAAGGAGACACTCGATGAACTTACAGCGAACGCCGCTACGTTTTGAACACGCGGGACCGATTGTCGCGGTCTGCGCGCTGGCGTGTATTGGAGCGAGATGAGGGAAATGCAAAAGAGAATCACCCCGGCCTGTGCTCCCATTCGCGGCAAACCCTAGCGGTTGCGAATTTTGCTGGGTAAATTGTGACAAGCTGTTCGCAGGATTTCGAGAAGGTTCCAGGGGGGCGCAGATGTTAGGTTGCGCTCGTCCGCGGAAATACCAAGCGTATCCCAGATTGCGCACGGAGTAAAACATGAAGCGAAAGAGCAGGCTTTCACTCATTCTGGCGATAGTTGCATTGTTGTTCTCTTGGCAGGGGCGTGGTGAAGCGTTGTCGCCGGAAGACGAGAAGGCGATTCGCGCCGAAATGTCGGAACCCGGACGAAAAGAACTTAGGGCAAAGGAGTTTGCGGATCAATATGGCAAAGATGCGATTCCCGTCTTGCTCGATATCCTCAAATCCGGCGACAGAGAACGTTACTACTTGGGAAACGTGTGCCACTTCTTGGGGGTGCTTGGCGCCCAAGAGGCATTGGAACCGATGAAGGAACGTGTGGACCGCGTATTGAGCAAAAAAGACCTCAGCGAGCGCGAATTTGACGAGATAAGAGTCGCGTTTCTTGGAATTGGTCATCTTGGCAGCGACGATGCGATAAGCTATCTGAAGCAGTTTATTACCGGCTCCTACTGGGCAGCGCGAGATATTCACCCAACCGTTTCCGAGTCGAAGTATGACGAGGGTAGAACTCAAGAAAGGCTTCAGGCGTTTAGCATACTCGCTCTCGGAATGGCGGGCAATCAAAACGCAATCGACATCCTTACGGGACTCCAAAGACAGGCGGATTCGTCCTCGCCGCATAAACTCGTAATAAAGGGAGCGATTTCAAACGCGGAGAAGTTGCGCACCGGCGTGTACTGGAAAGAGCGGCGGGAAAACCCAAAGCGACGCACCCCTCTTTTTGCTCCCATCAGTGGCAAGCCCTAGCGGTTGCGAATTTTGCGGGGTAAATTGTGACAAGCCGTTCGCAGGATTTCTAGAAGGTTCCAGGGGGCGCAGATGTTGGGTTGCGCTCGTCCGCGGAAATACCAAGCGTATCCCAGATTGCGCACGGAGCAAAGACATGAAGCGAAACAGCAGACTCTCACTCATTCTGGCGATAGTTGCATTGTCGCTTTCCTGGCAGGAGCGTGGCGAATTCGTCACCAATTGCATCGTACCTTTGACATCACTCCGTGAGTTTTTCGGGACGCTCGAAGTCCGCATGCATTTCGCGCGGCAAACGATAGACATCGCCTGATTTGGTGGAGAAATACATGCTGGACTCCGACGGTTTACGGGCATTTCCGTCGGCCCACAGGGCGTAAAAATCCGGGTGTGCATCCACGGGGCGACGCGCATACGTATGGTTTCGTGGACTGCCGTGGGTGAGTTGCTTCTCCATGTGCCACGTCTTGCCGGCGTCGTTACTGATCCACATCGCCATCTCGCCGCCAGGATTGTACGGCTGGGCCCCAGTTTGGGTCGGGGCGATGATGCGCCATTTCTTGGAGGATTCCAGATAGAGCGAGCCGGTATCGTAATTGTTGTCAGACGTTGTCACTTCAGAAAAATCCCATGCGGGCCCGTTCCAATGCGCGATTCGCCACGTACGCGGGTCATTTTGCGGGCCGGACGCGTAGCCTTTGCTGGTCACATAGAGAATCACCGGACGATCCTGGTTGTCGAAGACAATGTCCTTCATGTAGACGTTCAGCCCTTCGGACGCATAGTCCTTGAGCAACGCCGTGTTCCGAACTTCGGTGAGTGGGACATCCAGCACTCGCCCGTCCGCGGTGGTCCAGGTATGGCCAAAGTCCGGGCTCTCCATGTAGTAGAGATTCGTGCGCCAGTTGAGACCTTTTCCGTTGGGATGATAGTTGAACGCAGTCCCCGCACGCTTCTTACCTACGGCACTGATCTGATAGTGCCCTTCTTCAATGGCAGATATGCGGGTCCAAGTGTCCCACGAGATCCCGTCACGACTCGTTGCACAGAAGTTCGTGCGAAAGGCCGGAGCATCGTAGCACGTGAAAAAAAAGACAAAACCGCGTTGGGGCACGTGCCACACCTGCATGTAGGAGAAATTCGTGATGGGAATCTGCTGATCGCCGTCCGGCCGTGTCGCGCGAATCAATTCAAACGCGTCGACGTTGTACGGCGTCTTGCTCCGATGAATATACGACGGACGTCCGGTACCGTGGGCCGTCGAAAATATCCATATGTATCCCTCCTCGTCCATGGAAATGACAGGATTGTCGTGGGCGTCGTCAGTATGTTTATTGAGCAGGAGCGTCGGGCGCGGGACCATCCCCGTCTTGTGATCAAAATAGGAGACCATGTGCAGCAACTCGGGACTCGGCCCGCCCGTCGTGCCGCCGTAGCAGAAGAAGGTCTTGTCCACTTTCTTGCTGTATACCGCGAAAGGACGATGGCTCTCGCAATAGGTGCCGAGGCCGCCGCTATATTTGTAGACATATTCATCGTTCGACGGCTGATCCATAAACCAGATGCCGCGATAGCCTGTATCTTTCGCATTTAACGTCAGTTCCTCCGCCGTCGTTCCCATCGCGACAAGCGTGGCGAGGCCACCCATCAAAAAACACTTCATTGCTCTTCCTCGATCTTGCGTTCCGTTCCCAAAGTAAGCTCAAAGGCTGATTTTGTGCGGGCTATCGACAACTTGTCAACTATGCGAAACTGGAAGTTCACTATGGCTCCCACCGATCGGCCTCCCCACATATCGACACACACTTTGCTGCACCACCTCCAAGGTCTCTTTCGCGACGGTCCATCGCGCCACGAACTAAAGGTGATGGTAGATCGGGTCCGATGGCTCCAGAAATGTCAGAAAGGGGCGAAATGACGGACGTGTGGAGACGCTCTTACGGAACTTCAAAAACAGGCGGTATCGGCCTCGCCGCAAATACTCAGAGTAAAAGGAGCGATTTCAGACGCGGAGAAATCGCGCGCTGGCGTGTATTGGAGCGAGATGAGGGAAATGCAAAAGAGAATCACGCCTGCCTCTGCTCCCATTTGCGGCAAACCCTAGAGCATTTCCACCGAGAATGCCTACGACGCGCCCGCCAAAGCGGCGTGGTGAAAATGCTCTAATCTCGGAGACCGTAGGCACAAAAACGTAAAACGCTCTAGCGGTTGCGAATTTTGCGGGGTAAATTGTTACAAACTGTTCGAAGGATTTCTAAAAGGTTCCAGGGGGGCGCAGATGTTGGGTTGCGCTCGTCCGCGAAATGCCAAGCGTACCCCTCCCCGGGTGTGCTTCGTCACTCAAGGACCGCGACGGATGGCCCCACCGGGGAGGGGGTACGCTTCTACTTCAGTTGCATCGCAATTCGGACGTGAATCCGTTACTCAAGCAGTTTAGTTTTGGGCGGTCACGTAGATCGGATTGCTGATCGCCGTGACGCCGTCCACGTAGGCATTGCTGGGGCCAGGATTCGGAGTCGGAACGCGATGCAGTTCCGGGCGGTAATACGCCGCCGCCGTCGGGGTGTCGGTAAACGTGTAGGTGTTTGCCCCGCCGATAAGCGCCGTCAGGTGAAACAGGCTGCCGTTCTTGTACGTGAGCAGCAAGTCATACGCGGTGTATCCCCCCTGGGCCAGCCAGTTCTTGATGTCGACGAAGCGAAGCTGACCGCTGAGCAGGGCCTGGATCGTCGTGTTGTCGAAATCGATGATGCTGCCGCCGCCGGGGTTTCCGGTGACATGCGCCTGGAATCCTATCGGCTGACCGGTCGCGGTGACCTCATCGCCCATCAGCGCGTCATCATAGGCGCCGTCCTGGTCGGTATCGGCGGCGAATTCCAGACGCGGCCCGGTCGGCTGGTAGGTCAGTGTCGTGCGCCCCGCGCGAATTGCCGCGATGATGGCCGCGCCGGTTCGCGCCTGGGCGTACACCCACGTGGTGGGCTTCCCAAGGCCGCTGTACTTGTGCAGCGTTCCCCACAGCCACCAGTACGACGTCGTGAGCGTATGCGTGTCGCTACCGCCGACCAAGGGCACGCGGTATCCGGCGCGCAGCAGGTCGTCATAAAAAGCATGCCCTTGAAAGGTCACAAGGTCCGCCGTGCAGAAGGGAAGATTCCAAACTTCCACGGCGTCCGGAAGGTAGTTGATGGGATATGTCCACGGCTTGCTCTCCGGGTGATTGATGGAGAACAGCACCCCTTGCGCCGCCGCCGCGACCTGTGCCGCGTCGGCGTCGTTGGCGCGATTGGCGGCCCACAGCGGGCTGTAGTCGAACATCACGTCTTTCCAGACGTTCGCATGCCCATTTCCGGTGGTCCACTCCATCCCATACAGCAGCACCATCGTGCTCGATTGATAATTCGGGTTGTACCACTGCGCCGGATATCCCATCGTCAGCGGCGAATTGTCGTGATCGGTAATGACATAGTAGTCGAAACCCAGCGATTGGGCTTTGGTCATGTGGTCCGCCACGCTGTTGATCCCGTCGCTCTGGTTCGAGTGTGAATGAAGGTCTCCCTTGAGCCACAGTCCCCCTGTGACCGGCGGATTGACCGCCCACGCCGCCGCCGAAAACGCCACCGCGATCCCCATCGCCATCATCAGCCCCCTACGCATGGTCTTCATAGCGCCCCCTTTCTTGCTCCGCCCGCCCCCTGAACCATTTTCGTGAGTTATCTTCCCGTGGCGGAGAACTATTGCTCGCGATTATATGAATACTGCAAAAACCTGTCAAGGGTGCGCGAAAATGGCGTTATTTGCCTGGACCATCCGGCAAGTTCGCTACGAGTAATGTCGTGGTCGTGCTTTCCAGGTAGCGCTCCAAAGGGGCCACTGGTATAGGTGTCTGTATCATGATGGAATTTCTCGCTGAACATTCCCTGTGTCAGGTCTTCGGGCTACTCGTGAGCGCAATGCTCATTTTCTCCGAGGTCCCTTCGAGCGGGATCTCGAACTGCGTGCGTGCGTCCTCTGCGTGGACCTCCACGGTTATGCGCTCTTCATTTCCAGAGACGATGCGCACATCCGGACGCGGCACCGTGTTGCGTCCTGGCGTCAGCACCCAGACAAATACTGTGTTGCCGGGAATGGAGGTCGTGTAAACGGCCGTTGGCGAAGGGACGATCGCGTTGTACCCGGGGCTGGACCAACCCTGGAACTCGGGTTCGCGCTGTCCTTTGACGATGGCGAGTTCCCACGAGTGCTCTCCGGCCGGTGTGATGCGCAGATTCTCCTTGCCTTTGTCGAAGGTCACAGCGTCGAGACCGTCCAGCCCCGCCGCGGAGTCCGCCGCAAGATGCCAGAGCGCGGTGATGCGTCTCGGTCGATCGGTGACGATCTTGTCGACGACGACCCAGTACTCCCCGCGTAGGTAGACCACGGCGCGAGTGTGCGTGACGGTGCCCTCAACATTTTCGTAGCCGCCGTCAAACGTTCCTCGAAAGTAGTCGTAGTCCTTCGTGATGACGTGTTGCCCGGTAATTGGCGCGGTACCGACCTTCTCGTAAGGCTTCTGCCCTGCGCCATCGACAAGCAACGTATTGTGTCCCTTCGTGGAGACCACATAGGCCCTGAACGGGTCGTTGAGATACCCGTAGCTTCCGGCATCAAGCAGCAGTTCGCGGCCTCCGGCGCGGACAGAGAGATGAAGCTTGTCGAAATGGTAATGTCCTGCGCCCAGCGGTCCCATATCGAAAAAGGCCCATTGCGCGTTCCTGTCCCAGCCATCGCGCATGATCCCTTGGCCTGCCCAGGGGTAGAAGAGAGAAAGAACGGTCGGTTTCTTGCCGCGCTTGCCATTGGAAATGATGTAACGCCAGTCGGGCCTATCGAAAAACAGGAGCGCTTGCTCAATGGTTTCTTCCCGGTGCAACACGCCACTGTCGTTGTTCTGTGGCAACACGATGTCGGGCCCCACCGCGTAAGCACAGTAGTCCCATATGGCCTCAAGGCGGGACAGAAGACTCGGTGGAATCGGCTTTTCGGCGATGCGCAGGCGAAACAGAATGAACAGGACACGCTGACCCACCACCGTGTGATAGTGCGAAGTGAGTTCATTTTGGACGCCGTCGGGATAGATTTGATCTTCAAGCAAATATTGCGATTCCTGAATCACCGTGTTCCACCAGGCACCCGACTCCCGGAACTCCGGCCACGCCAGTGCCGCCGCCGAGAGACCTTCCATCTCGATGGTTCCCCAGTTGCCGTTCCTCGAGTGGAAGTAACGATTGTAGTGAGCTTGATCGGCGACGGTGGTGAGCATAAGCAGGCGTGTGGCCGAGGACACCGCCTTGCCCTCGAGCGCGTAGAAAATCGTGGCCCAGTTGTGGACGCGGATCGCCACCTCAAGACCGCGCCACTGAGGCGTATGGTTGGGCGTGTTTGGGTAGGGCGGAAGCGCGACGACCCAATCCTGCAGATTTTTATCGAGAAACTCGCGATAGCGCGTATCGTTCGTCTTCTCGTACATCTGAAGGGCGAGAAGGAGATGAAAATGCCGATTCAGCGCCCATCCGAACTCGGGATCTTTTCCATCGGGGCCATTGTATGCCCAGTCCCAGCCGCCATCCGGCCGTAAGGGGATTTGATGGGTCCAAAGCTTGTAGGGAAACGTATGCTCGAAAAGAAGCGCGGGGTCCTCCACCTTCATTGAATCTCTTGGCCAGTCGAGCGGCAGCACTCTTCTGCGCGAGTCCTGAGCCTCGTAGTACTCGATCAGCGCCGCGCTTGCCGCAGCCACGTTACCCGCGTCCAGTTGTCGTTTGACCTCTTCCAGCCCAGGATGCGTGAGGTCCAGCGCCTCGAACAGCGACTTCACTTGGGCAGGAAAAGCTTGGCAGACCTCTTCAACAGTCGCATAATACGTTGGTTGTTCCACAGCGGCGGCTCCCATACACATTCCCCATGCTGCAAATACAGAGAGGAGTGCGAGACCAGTTTTCATTGTTGATGCCTCCAGCCAGAAGACAGAACAGCGAAGATACCAAACAGCAGACGGAAGGAGAGTATCCTTCCCGCGAAAACAAAGCAACCGCTACTGGTTTGTGTCGAACTTGGTGTAGGCTGATAAAGCCATGCCAACGTTTCGTCATATTTCATTGCTGGAGGCGCCGGACCCGGGACCGCTCCGGGCGCGGCTGGAGACGCTCTATGCCGCGCTGAACCGGCCGGAATATATCGCACCGGATCCCCTTCAATTCGTTGTGCCATATTCCCAACTCGAGGATCGCGAGATCGTGGGAATGATTGCGGCCGGGCTCGCGTTTGGAAATGTGAAACAAATCCTTCGCAGCGTGCAACGCGTGATCGATCTGCTTCCGGAGCCGTATGAGAACGTGGTTCGGGGATCTCTGAAAGAATGGACGCGCCTGCTAGACGGATTTCGCCACCGCTTCGTAGGAGCGGCCGAACTGGCTAGTTTTCTCGAGGCGATGGGGCGGGTCTGCCGCAAGTATGAGAGTTTGGGGGCGCTCTTTCGAACGTCCATGCGCGACGAAGAGCCGACCGTATTGCCCGCGTTGACGCGATACGTGTCGGAACTACGATCGCTTTCGGGGAACGGACGAAGTTACTTGCTGCCCGATCCGTCTTCCGGCAGCGCCTGCAAACGATTGCATTTGTTTTTGCGTTGGATGGTGCGGTGTGACGCGGTGGACCCGGGCGGATGGGATTTTGTGTTTCCGTCGGCGTTGATTGTGCCGCTCGACACGCACCTGCACCGCACCGCGCGGACCTTGGGGTTGACGCGGCGCAAGCCCGCCGACGGCCGGACTGCGCTCGAGGTGACCGCAGGGTTTCGCTGTATCGCGCCCGAGGACCCGGTGCGCTATGATTTCGCCTTGACGCGCCTGGGTATCCGCAAGGATACTGAATGGGCGTCTTTGCTCGACGGTGACCAGAGAAAGGAATGTCCTGGCGCTGTCGAGGGTTAACTAGGCACAGTGACCAACCAGAAGAAGGAGGATGTATCCATGGCCACTCTTGTTACGTCGCCCGCCCCCGAGTTCAAGGCCCAAGTCGTAATGCCCGACAACTCGTTTGCCGAAAAGACGCTGTCGGACCTACGCGGCGGAAAGTATGCCGTGCTGTTTTTCTATCCGCTCGACTTCACCTTCGTGTGTCCGTCGGAGATCATCGCGTTTGACAAGAAACTCGCCGAGTTCAAGAAGCGCAACTGCGAAGTCATCGGCGTGTCGGTCGATTCGCACTTCAGCCACTGGGCGTGGAAAAACACCCCCGTCGAGAAGGGCGGCATCGGCAATGTTCAATATCCGCTCGTCGCCGATCTGACCAAGCAGATCGCCCAGCAGTACGGCGTGCTCATCGAGAACGCCGGTGTCGCGCTGCGCGGCCTGTTCCTGATCGATAAGGCCGGCGTCATCCGTCACGCCGTGATCAACGACCTGCCGCTAGGCCGCAACATCGACGAAGCCCTGCGCATGGTCGACGCCCTGCAGTTTACCGAGAAGCACGGCGAAGTCTGCCCCGCCAACTGGAAAGAAGGCGAAGACGGCATGAAACCCACCGCCGACGGCGTCGCCTCGTACCTCGCCAAACACGGGAAATAACCCCGGCAGAAATGCCGACCTGTAGACCGCATATCCCCTCACGCCCGCTGCACACACAGCGGGCGTGAGGGGATTTGGGTGTTATCCTCCCGCCGGGGCAGGGCAATCGCACTAGAGCCTGCCCCCTCATCTACCTGAGTACGTGGCTCGCAGCGCCCGGTCTCCACGCCGGGCGGGGCGTGAAGGTGAACACGCGCTTGCACAAGAACAGTTAGAAAGGGAATGCCCGTTGGCCGAGGCGCTATTAAAGACCGACAACCTCATCAAGACCTTCGCGAAGCGGACGGTCGTCAACGGTATTTCGATCGAACTCCACCCCGGCGAGATCGTCGGCCTGCTCGGCCCCAACGGCGCGGGCAAGACGACCACGTTCCGCATGGTTGTCGGTTTGCTTCGCCCTAACCAGGGGCAGGTCTTCTTCAGCGGCAACGACGTCACCCGCCTCGCCATGTACCGCCGCGCGCAGGAAGGGATGG
>JBHELB010000064.1:0-68920 GCA_041859045.1 Candidatus Hydrogenedentales bacterium
GCGGAACAAGCACCGCCAGTGCCTGGCGGTGCGGGAGGTGAACATGTCGACGCTGGTATTGGAGACGGATGGTGGGGTATCGGAGTTTGTGATGAAGCCGCTGGAGCGTGCGTTGGGATGGCGGCGACGTAAGCGAGTCGCCGTGGACGCGCAAGGTCGTGAATGTCGTCGCGCGCTCATGTCGCACGACGGGCTGCTTCTAGCCTAACTTGGGAGACCCCCCGGCTCTGCCGGGGAGGCAGTCACCGTTTGACATATACGGGAGTCCATCACGGAGACTCCAGATCGTGAGCCGCTCAAGCGCACGAAAAGGAGTCTCAGGATGGACGACTATGAAAGTCTATGTCATACGAAATGGGAGTGCAAATACCATGTGGTATTCATTCCGAAATGTCGGAGAAAGGTGTTGTATGGGCAGTTGCGTGAACGCCTGGGTGAAGTTTTTCGCAGGTTAGCAGCGCAGAAGGAAAGCCGAATAGAGGAAGGCCACCTGATGCCTGATCATGTACACATGCTGATCGCTATACCACCGAAGCACGCGGTGTCGCAGGTGATTGGGTACATCAAGGGCAAGAGTGCGATCCACGTGGCCCGAGTCTATGGAGAGACGCGGCGCAACTTCGTTGGGCAACATTTCTGGGCGCGCGGCTACTTCGTGTCGACCCTGGGGCGAGACGAGGAGGTTATCTAGGAGTACATCCGCAAACAGGAAGAGCAAGACAAGCGAGACGATCAGTTGAAACTTGGGGTTTGAGTCGGCCACCGTATGGTGGCCCAAACCGTCGGGGCCGCGTTAGCGTCCCCGCATAGCCGCTTTGAGCGGCTCACACTATAAAGCCCCCGGCTTTGCCGGGGGATACTTACAGGTCCGCAGCGGGCTTGTGGAGAACCACCGGCGGATCGTCAATTTTCTGAATCTGGTGCGCCGCTGGAGAAGCACCGAGGTGAGCTTGAACGGCGAGACGCTGGACAAGTTCGCCGTAGATAGCATCGTGAACCGGCTGGACGAAATACGCCAGTGCTGGAGCCGTCGCAAAACTACGGGGGCCGCAGGATGCAGACGCGATTGCGCATTGGGTTGCCGCGCGGTGCGCATTACGCCGTCCCAGCGATTCCTCGAAGGCTCTTTCACAACCGAACCGCCGTGGTATGCGCTGGGACGCTTCGAGGGCGGGCAGGTCATCGTGGACAAGACCGCGCTGGCAGCGCAAGTGGAACGACGGACCAACGCGCTGCTGGCGGAGTGTCCGCTTCATGACAAGGCCGCCGTGTTGTCTGCCATTGAATCGCTGCCTGCGACGTTGTCTGCGAACGCCCCGGGATACCGGATGGTGTACAGGCGGGAAGACGGACTCGCCGCATGGGTATGGCCGGAGCATGCGCCGTTGCCACCGAGGTTGGCGGAACGGGGCACGTGTGCAAATGCAGAGTCGACGAACAACGCGTTTGGCGCAGTCGTGAGTCATGAAGGCGGGGTGACCTTCAACGCGCGCAGAGAAATCTTGGCAACCACGTACACCGATGTCTGTGGGCAGGAGACCGCCGTCGAAACGGTGCGCGACCTCATCGAGTTGCCCATGAAACATGCGGCGTTGTTCGAGATCATCGGCGTAACGGCGAAACCGTCCGGCGTTATCTTGGCGGGACCGCCGGGCACCGGAAAGACCTTGCTCGCACGCGCCGTGGCCGGCGAATGCGGAGCGCACTTGGAAATCGTCTCAGGGCCAGAGCTGTTGAATCCCTACGTCGGAGCAACCGAACAAGCCCTGCGCGACGTGTTCGATCGCGCACGCCGCAACGTCCCCGCTTTGATTCTCTTTGACGAACTCGATGGACTTGCCCCGTCGCGTGCCGATGCCGAAGCACATCACCAGCGGTCCGTGGTCGCGCAATTGCTCGCGCTACTCGATGGCTTGGAGACCCGCAACGGCATCTCCGTACTTGCAACGACCAACCACCCCGAGTCCATCGACCCCGCGCTACGCCGCCCCGGACGCTTCGACCGCGTGGTCTGGATGAAGCGGCCGGACAAGAGAGGCAGGATCTCCATCCTGGCGCATTACCTCAAACCCCTGCGGCTTGCGCCGGGGCTGGACGCCGCTGAACTCGCCGCTGGTCTTGCATCCGCGACGACGGGTGCCTCCGGCGCAGACCTCGAACACCTGTGTCTGACCGCCGCGCGGGTCTGCGTGAAAGAGACGGTCGGACTGGGGCGCGAGATCGAACCCGCCATCACCGAACATCACATCCACCAAGCCCTCCGTGAGTGCTTCCCGCAGCCGGTCACCCGGCGAACTACCGGCGTCGCCTGAACCAACTTCGGGTCACAGCGACCCAAAGTTGGCCACCTGGCATTCTCATGAGAGTCTCCCCGGCTTTCTGCGCAGACGGAAGCGCCCGGTCGGTGCGGCTTCCCGCCGCTTGCCCGGATGGGTGGACGCGCTGCACAAATGTGCATGTTCTAGAGGGGAAGTGAGTTATAATAGCTGCAGCCGTCGGAAGGTTGTCTGTACCAGATTCTCGACAACCCCCTGTACCCCGGCAGCCGCGAGAAGAACCCAGGAGGTGAGACGAATGCCGCACAACACACTGAGCATTGAGTATACGGTCCAAATGTGGCGCGAGGGCAAACAGGTTGTGGCCCACGCCATGGCGTTGGACGTGATGAGTGCGGGCAACACGCCGGAGGAGGCCCGGCTTGCGCTGGACGAGGCCGTTGGACTATTTCTGAAAACGGCGTCCGAGATAGGAACGCTGGAACAAGTCCTGGAAGACGCGGGCTATGTTTTGCGCGACGATGCCTGGGAAGGGCCAGCGTGGGTAGGCGTCGAACGGCATACATTGTCTGTGGTGGCCTGAACCATGCCGGGGATCGTTCCCGTATCTTGGCGCATATTGGAGCGTGTGTTTCTTCGAGCGGGATGGCAATTCGCGCGACAAGAAGGCAGCCATCGTTCCTATACAAAGTCCGGATTCGCCCGCCCCATCGTCATCCCAGCCTATGATGAAGTCCCCGCTGCAATCATTCGCACCAACCTGAAGACTGCCGGGATAGAACGGGACGAGTATTTCCGCTTGATTGAGGGATAGGCACAGTTTCTCTCGGCGGTCTTAAGGCGCAGGATGTCTTGCTTTTCCTTCAACAACACGACGGCGTTCAGCAAGACCTTCTGCCAGTCCCCACGCAACTTCTGGTCACAGTGACGCGAAGTTACCTGTCCGATATCCCCACGGCGCATACCAACATGACACCAGCGTCCCGGGAGTCTAAAAACAGCGTGGTCTCGCCGAAAAAAGTAACGGTGCACTCCCCTGTGAGGGGCTCGCAAACGGGAAGATACGATACGCAAATCTGCACCGTTTTTCGCGAAAATGCGTCAAAAAATCTCATACACTCAATGCGTAAGCCCCGTATTTGCAGGGACTCCACCGTTTTCATCGTTCCATCCTCCGAGTACGGCGCGGGAGGCGCATTTATGTCCTCTGGTACGCCACCAACGACGGCGGCGCAACCTGGGAACCCATGACCCTCGATTCCACACGCGCCATCGACCAGGACTGGACCGAGTACACGTTCTTGAGGACCTTCACCAGCCCTGCGGGAAACAAAGTACGGTACAAAGCCGTCATGACCGCAACGCCGCTAGTTTACGCCGCCCACGTGCCCCCACACGCCCCCAACACCACGCCCCCCGGGGATTGAGACTCCATCCACGGCGAACTCATCACCTTCCCCAATCCCGCCCGTGACCTCCCGCTCCTCGATTACCTCGAAGGATACGGCCCTAATCAGGCCAGCCTTTACCAACGTATCCTTGTCCATACTGAGGCCAGAGGCGGTGTCATATGCGCCTGGACCTACGTCACGGTGGACATCACTCGCGCCGAGCGTCTATTCACGGGGATCTGGCCAAGATGATAAGGATACGCGCCCTAAAGTCGGAAAATGAAAGGATTGCATGCGAGATCGCGGTTGATATAACATCTGCTATGTTGAAAGACGGTAGTGTGCCCGCCAACAGGAGAGGAATATGCCGCGATGAGGGCCAAGAAGCAAGGTCTTCCCGACTTGATACGGGATATCCGCCAGCAGGTTGCTCTAAGCCAGGAGGATCTGGCGCGCCAACTGAACGTCAGCTACGCCACCATCAACCGTTGGGAAAACGCCCACACGCGTCCCTCCAAACTGGCCAAGTCCCAACTGGAGGCATTTTGTGCGCGGATGGTACAACGCGGAAAACTCACCCTTCCGGCCGAGCTGCTTGAAGCCGCCGGACTTAACTTGGATAAGGATCAGGCATGAGCAACTTTTCCGGAAAGGTCAGTTTCATATGGTCGGTGGCCGATCTGCTGCGCGGACCATACCGGCCGAATCAATACAAGGATGTCATGCTCCCCATGACGGTTCTCCGGCGCCTTGATTGCTTGCTGGAACCAACCAAGGAGAAGGTGCTTGAACGCCAGAAGAAGCTGCAGGGTGGCAAGGTTACGAACATTGAACCAATGCTCTGCCGCGTCACGGGTGTGCCCTTCTACAACACGAGCCGGTTCACTTTTGAGAAACTGAAAGGTGATCCGAACGACGTTGCCAAAAACCTCGTCAATTACATCAAAGGTTTCTCTAGCCGCGCCCGTGAAGTTTTCGATCATTTCGGCTTTGAAGAACATATTGCCAAGCTGGATAAGGCCGACCGGCTTTTCTTGGTAGTGTCGCGTTTTTGCGAGGTCGATCTTCATCCCAATAGCGTGTCGAATATCGAGATGGGCTACATCTTCGAAGAGCTTATCCGGCGTTTCAACGAAGCTTCGAATGAAGAAGCAGGCGATCACTTCACGCCCCGCGAGGTCATTCGCCTCATGGTGGACCTGTTGTTTGACCCCGACGACGACGTCTTACGCACTCCCGGCATCGTAAAAACCCTTTATGATCCCGCCTGCGGTACGGGCGGCATGCTCTCCGTGGCGGAAGAATATGTGCGCGAATTGAATCCGGACGCGCGGCTGGAGGTCTTCGGCCAAGACTACAACGCCCAAGCCTACGCCATCTGCGGTTCGGACATGATGATCAAGGGGCAGGATATCGAGCACATCGCCTTTGGCGACAGCTTTACGGATGATCGGTTTCGGGGCAAGCACTTCGACTACATGCTGGCCAATCCACCCTTCGGTGTCGAGTGGAAACCCGAAGCGGATTACATCAATCGTGAGCACGAGGAGCAGGGATTCGGCGGCCGGTTCGGCGCAGGACTTCCGCGCATCAATGATGGTTCCCTTCTTTTCCTC
This sequence comes from Candidatus Hydrogenedentales bacterium, assembly GCA_041859045.1. GTDB lineage: Bacteria > Hydrogenedentota > Hydrogenedentia > Hydrogenedentales > SLHB01 > JBHELB01. The sequence goes on from JBHELB010000064.1 coordinate 5,284, forward strand.
CAGCACATGATCAGCAAAATGAAGGAACCAAAAGAGGGAGGCACGCGCCTGGCCATCGTGTTCAACGGTTCGCCTCTGTTCACGGGAAGCGCTGGTTCCGGAGAAAGTGAGATCCGGCGCTGGATTATTGAACATGACTGGCTTGAGTCCATCGTCGCGCTGCCCGACCAGCTTTTCTACAACACGGGCATCTACACCTATCTTTGGATTCTGACCAACCGCAAGGCGCCCGGTCGCAAAGGCAAGATTCAGCTTGTGGATGGCACTTCCTTTTTCAAGAAGATGCGCAAGTCCCTTGGGAACAAACGCAACGAAATCTGCGAAGACCAACGCGCCGATATCGGACGGCTCTACGGGGGCAGTCGCAAGAACGACCACGTCCGCGTTTTTGACAATGCGGATTTCGGCTACCGGCGCATCACGGTCGAACGCCCGCTCCGGCTCAATTTCGCAGTGGATGATGAACGCCTTGCCCGGGTGCAAGACGCCGGACCGTTCGCCAGCCTGGCCGCAAGCCGGAAACGTAAAGACTCCAAAGCCGCCCAGGCTGAGATTGACGCTGGAAGAGCGCAGCAAGAAGCCATCCTGGACGCACTGGGCGCCTTGCGTGCGGGCGGCGTGACGAAGAGCCGCGATGAATTTAGCCTTGCGCTGAAGACTGTTTTTCGCGAAGCCGATATCAAATTGCCAGCGCCACTCTTCAAGGCAATTCTCATGGCCCTATCCGAAAGGGACGATACCGCCGACATCTGTACGGACGCCAAAGGCAGCCCTGAGCCTGATCCCGATCTGCGCGACTATGAGAACGTACCTCTGAAAGAGGATGTAGATGTCTATATGGCGCGCGAAGTCCTGCCTCATGTACCGGACGCCTGGGTGGACCACGACAAGACACGTATCGGTTATGAGATCAATTTCAACCGCTACTTCTACGTGTACACCCCGCCCCGGCCTCTGGAGGCCATCGAGTCCGATCTCAAACAAATCGAGCGCGAAATCGCGGACATGCTCGCGGAGGTCACGGAATGAGCGACAGCGAACAGGCGCCGGGCGGCGAAATCCTCGTTTATACGGCGGAAGACGGCACCAGCCGAATCCGGGTTTTGCTCGAAGATGAGACGGTCTGGCTGACGCAGGCAATGATGGCGGAGCTATACGGCACGTCTGTGCCGAATATCAACATCCATAACCGTAACGTACTGGAAGAGAATGCGTTGCGCGCCGAGGCAACCATTAAGGAATACTTAATAGTTCGTCGGGAAGGCTCACGGCAAGTCGAACGCCCGGCCTGGAAACAGTCCCGCAAGCGACAGGAAAACGCCGGGGTGATAACAAAATGGAGGGCAGCCGTATGAATCCTGCATTTATCCAGGAAATGCAACTGCGTTTCGATGCGCTCGTGAATACCGTTCCCGAAGAGGAGGTCGAGTTCTGGTTTGCCCGGGATCTGCAAGAACCTCTGGGCTACGCCCGGTGGGAGAATTTCCTCACAGCGGTAAAGAGAGCCGTAGACTCCTGCAAGGCAACGGGTTACAATCCAAACGACCATTTTCGTGGCGTCACGAAAATGGTTCCTATCGGAAGCGGCGCCGAACGCCCCATCGATGACTTTATGCTAACTCGCTACGCCTGCTATCTGATCGCCCAGAATGGCGATCCGCGCAAGGAGCCCATCGCCTTTGCGCAAAGCTACTTCGCCGTTCAGACACGCAAGCAAGAGTTGATCGAAGACCGAATGCGGCTCCAGGCACGCCTTGAGGCCAGAGATCGGCTTCGCGAGTCAGAGAAGACCCTTTCCCAGAATATCTACGAACGCGGCGTGGATGACGCGGGATTTGCGCGCATTCGATCCAAGGGAGATGCGGCCCTTTTCGGAGGCTACACCACGCTGGCTATGAAAGGTCAGTTCGGAATCACCCACACCAGGCCCCTGGCGGATTTCCTGCCCACCCTGACCATTGCCGCCAAAAACCTTGCCACCGAAATGACCAATCACAACGTGCTGCAAGACGACTTGCAGGGAGAGCCCGCCATTACCCACGAACATGTCCAGAACAACCAGAGTGTTCGCGAAATGCTCGGACAACGGGGCATCAAACCCGAAAGGCTCCCTCCCGAAGAAGACATCAAGAAACTCGAACGACGGGTCAAGGCCGACGAAAAGCGCCTGGAAGAACAGTCCGGCAGACTGCCGGAACCGAATGAAGACACCACGGCATGAACGCGCAAAAACAACATAGGACCACCTCCGAAGAAGGATTTCGGCGCGACGCGACCATGACTGAAACCATCAAAGTCAAGTGCCTTATCGAAGAGCTGGATATAGCCAAAAGCCTGCTTATGCGTGGTTTCGGCGAATTGCAGGAGATAAGGATGGGAAATGACTGCTATCACCTGCCTCAACAGCTCTTGGCCAGTGGCTTAGAACGACTGATGAAGTGTTACTTCTGTCTCGTCTTTGAGGCGAAAAACGGGCACTTTCCAGACCCTCAATTCCTTAAGGATCTTGGACATGACCTTGACAGGCTGCTCCAAATCTTGAGAGACGACTACTACAACGACGGCAACCGCCCGCTCCTGCGTGACGATCAAAGTTTCCTGCGTGACGATAAACATCTGCACACAATAATACATATCCTGTCAGAATTCGGAAAGAAAGCCCGGTACTATAACCTGGATGTCGTCACGGGGAACAAGAAACAAGCAATCGATCCGAAAGAAGAATGGGAGCGGTTGGAGCGTGAGTTGCTAGATCCCATACCCTATCCAGCTGCTGACTCCATGGAGGCGCGCCATCGGGATTACTATCCCCGGGTCAATGCAGCAATTATCTCCAAGCTCGAACGGTTGCTGAGAGCAGTTGCCATGCAATTCACGTTAGGCAACCACGGCGGTAGGCTCCTACAGATGTCCTCCATCCTCACACCTTTCCTGACTCTGAGAGACCATGAGTTCGGCACAACGGACTACCGCCCCACGGTTGAGAAGACCAAAGCTTCTTGGGTGAAACGTAGCCGAGAAGAAGTGATGAACGGCAAATGGCCAACACGAGTGGTGTCCAGAGCGCAAGATGACAAGGACTGGCCCTTCCGCTTCGACGAGGTCATCTTGGAGTGCCGCGACACATTCTTCTGCATCATAAACATCGAGGATTACGATTTCGCTCTGAATGGCGCGGCCAGTAGTCGGTTCAACCTTCCCTTCCCCCACGACGCAGGCGTAGCCATTCTCGGTAAGTCTGTAGGACCGTTCATCGAAATGGCTCACGATCTCTCCAATCGGAATAGAACCGGAGGTAGGTCATGACCCGATGGAAGACGTATCCCAACTACAAGGACTCTGGCATCGTATGGCTTGGCGACGTGCCGGACCATTGGGAAGCCGTCCGACTGCGTTTTCGAGCGGAAACCAACCCAAGCAGATCCGAAGTCAACGGTTCTCCGAGCACTCTTGACGTATCATTTGTCCCGATGGAATCGGTTCATGAATATGGCGGATTGACACTTGACCAGACACGCCCTCTTGCCGAAGTAGCCACGGGCTACACTTACTTTCGAGATGGAGACATCCTCACCGCGAAGATCACGCCTTGCTTTGAGAATGGGAAAGGCTCAATTGCTGCTGACCTTGTTAACGGACTTGGATTCGGAACGACCGAACTTCATGTGCTACGACCGCACCCCGAGTTGGACGGACGCTTCCTGTTCTATGTGACAATCAGTCACGCATTTCGGAACCTTGGCGCAGCCGAGATGTACGGCGCTGGTGGGCAAAAACGCGTCCCAGAGGACTTCATAAAGGATTTTCGGCAGCCATGTTCCTCGCTCGACGAACAACGCGCCATTGCTGCGTTTCTTGACCGGGAAACTACACGGATTGATGGGTTGATTGAGAAGAAGCAGCGGCAGATCGAACTTCTCCAGGAGAAGCGCGCCGCCCTCATTTCTCACGCCGTCACCAAAGGCCTCAACCCCAACGTCAAAATGAAACCCTCCGGCATCGAATGGCTGGGCGATATTCCGGCACATTGGGAACGGAAACGCCTCAAACATGTCACTTCGCACATTGTTGACTGCATTCATGCAACACCGGATTACATTGAAGATGGAGCCTATCCCGCTATTCGTACAGCGGATGTCAGCCCAGGAAGACTGGACCTGGGAAATGCCCGTCGTGTTGGTGAGGAAGTATTCAATCGACAAATATCGAGATTGAAGCCACGAGCAATGGACATCGTCTACAGCCGTGAAGGGGAGCGTTTCGGGATGGCGGCGCTTGTACCTCCTGGTCGCGAGATCTGTATTTCCCAACGAATGATGCTGTTTCGCGTATCCTCTAAAGTCGTGGTGCCCGATTTCCTGATGTGGCAACTCAATGCTTCGACCGTATACCGGCAGGCCGAACAGGATGTGAACGGTGCCACTTCGCCACACGTGAATGTTGAGACGATTCGGAATTTCTGGTTGGCAGTGCCGCCCATCCAGGAGCAACGAGCTATTGCGAACACGATTTCGTTCGGAGCGCAACACGCGGACAAAACATCCGAGCGGATTCAGAAGAGCATCGAAAGACTCCGCGAGTACCGCACTGCGCTCATCTCGGCCACGGTAACGGGCAAGATCGATGTGCGCAAGGAGGGCATCTGATGCTTCTCTTTTGGAGAATCAGATATCTCGACTCGCGAAATAAGCAACTCAAGGACCGCGATTTGGCTCTCGATACCACCACGCTCGACGCGGTAAGCAAGGCAGCGATTGAAGTGATCTGCGAGCGTGGAAATTCCGTGGATAGGCGTATTCTTCGGTTTCGTCACCTATTTCGCGAAGATGTTCCGACCGAGGAATTGAACGATCTCTGCCTCCGTTCCCGCGGCATGAATTCGTTTTCGCTCGTTGACTACGTTGAGGATGAGACCGGTATGGAGCTTACTCCCCAAAGGTTTGGGTTTCTCCTCACGGGAAATGAAAAGGCGGTGGTATTTCCATCGCGTATGAGGCCGCATGATATTGAATATGCCCTTTCCGACAAAGAGCCAATTCATATGGATGATGTTTCGTTAACGGATGAACAGTGCCGTGTACTGGGTTACTTCACGCGAGACCTACACGAAATGCTGGCGGCCGCCTTCTTAAGAGACGGGCGGCACGCGCTTGACGGCAACGGCATGTCCTTGCAAAGCACCACTGGGAAGGAAGAGGTGGGTTCCTTCGTCATGATCTTTAGGCGGTTGTATATGCAGGATGAACCTGGAAGTTTCATCAAGGCTCTGGTCACATTTAACGAAGGCTTTTCGGGGTATCCCATAACTAAGTGGGTTATGGCGCACGGATGCACGTATAGGAAAGAACTGGATCAACCACCAAGCTTCTTTCCCTTCCCGCCATATAAGGCGCTGCCATTCACACAGAAGCGCTTGATAGACGTGTTTCTATACACGGAATACGCACACCAACCAAATGAGAGACGTGAAAGACAGTACAGGGAATGTCTGGCTGCTGTCGACGGAAAAAAGGGAGCGCTGACGTGGCTGTTTCTGTCTGAGATTCAGAGGTGCGCCGCACATATGACAAACGTGGGCAGGGTCATCGCCCATCTCTTTGACGGCTACTGCAAGGGTCACAAAGTGTTTGCGGAAGTCCTCCCATCCATGGCTGCAGAGCATCCCGGATTGGGAACGCTTGAAAAAGAGTGTGAAAAGCGGGCACGTGTTTTTGAGGAGAAGGTGAAGGAGGTTGCGCACGCGAAATGGGAGTCCGCGGGCCGGCCTCCGGGTGGTTCATGCAGATTCACCTGGGAGGCTCAGAAAGAACTGGCAGAAGCGTTACAAATGTAGGAGATGAAAAGATGGACAGTAGTTATCCCGGCAGTGGTAACGGGCAATATCGATCTGCGAGAAGAAGTGGAAGGCGCGACAAGCCGCCAAGTCGCAAGTGTGGCCATGTTATGAGGATACTCTGCAGTTTCGCGTCTTCGCGTGAGAGGATAATGCGGGAGGCTTGGCGCGTTATAATGGTGTCTAGCACACAGAATGTGGTCGAGGCATGGTGAAATGGACCGAGTAGCTGTACATCCTGACTTCTTCGAGTGGGCGCTGGCGCGTTCGCGGAAGAGCCCTGCCGATGTGAAAAAGCGGCAGCCCTGCAAGCATGTCGAAGCGTGGCTTAGGGGGGAAACCCAACCGACCATAAACCAGTTGCGGGATTTTGCCCAGGCCACCGCAACGCCTTTCGGCTATTTCTTCTTGCCCGCGCCGCCCGAAGAACCCCTTCCGATTCCAGATTTCCGGACGCTGTCGCCGGAGACGGTGCGGCGGCCGAGCGCAGACCTCATCGAGACGATCCGGACGATGGAGCGCCGCCGGGATTGGCTTCGGGATGTGCTGATAGAAGAAGAAGCCGAGCCGTTGGGTTTTGTTGGCAGCGCCCGGTTGAGCGATCCCCCGGAAAGTACAGGCCGGGAAATGCGGCGTATCGTGGGCCTTGAAGATGGCTGGGCGAATACGGTACGCACGTGGACCGACGCCGTGAGCGAGCTGCGCCGCATCATCGAAAGGCTCGGCGTCGTGGCGGTGATCAACGGCGTAGTGGGAAACAACACACACCGGAAACTGGATGTGGAAGAATTCCGGGGTTTTGCCCTGTGCGATGCCTACGCACCGGTGATCTTTGTAAACGGCGCCGATTACAAATCGGCACAGATGTTCACCCTGGCCCACGAACTGGCGCACCTCTGGCTGGGCCGGGAAGGGATTTCGGGTTTTGAGGGCCTTATTGCGGGCGGAAGCGATGTGGAGAAGTTCTGCGACGCCGCCGCGGCCGAGTTCTTGGTTCCCGCACAAGCATTGCGCGCGCTCTGGCCGCAGGTGGCCCGTCGCGAGGATATGTTCCAGGATATTGCGCGTCAATTCAAAGTGAGTCCAATTGTGGCCGCGCGCCGGGCTTGGGATCTGCGCCTAATCGGCCGGGATCACTTCTTCCGGTTCTACCGTGAATACAGGGCCGAAGAACATCGGAAGAAGTCCACGGGGGCAGGCGGCGGGGACTTCTACAATAACCAGAACACGCGTGTTGGCGAGCGTTTTGCCTCGGAAGTCATTCGGGCAGCGAAGGAGGGCCGGATACCGTTCCGCGAAGCATATAGTCTGACAGGTCTTTACGGAGCCGCGTTTAAGAACTATGTTCAGCACCTGGGGTTCGACATGCTATGAGTGGAAAAGGCCGCTATCTGATCGACTCCGACGTCTTTATCCAAGCGAAGAACCAGCATTATGCATTCTCGATCTGCCCGGGGTTCTGGGATTCCCTCATTGGGCACTTTCATGCTGGGCACGTCTTCAGTATTGACGAAATACGAGAAGAACTACTACGCGGTGATGATGAGGAGGACCTGGTCTGCTGGGTAAAGGGTAAACTACCCAGAGAATTCTTTCTCCCAGTGCGCGAACAAAATGTCTCCAATTCCTATGGTGAAATTATGCTCTGGGTTCAACGTAACACGCAGTTTCTAGATTACGCTAAAGCCAAGTTCGCCACAGAAGCGGATGGATGGCTGGCCGCCTACGCAAGGGTGCATGGCTACATAGTGATCACGGGCGAGCAATTTCGGCCTGACGTCAAAAGCAAAGTCCCGTTGCCGAATGTGTGCAAGCAGTTCGATGTTGAATGCCGGGATGTGTTTCAGATGCTTCATGACTTGAACATACGCTTCGAATGGAAGGGATAGGGGTATACCATGCCCGGACACCATACCGAATACGCCTTTGAAACCGCTGTTGAGGAGAGTCTCTCGTCCTCTGGCGGCTATGCGCGTGGCGACAGCGGCTCTTTCGATCTGGAGCGCGCATTGTTCCCCGGCGATATTTTGGCGTTCATCCAGTCAACACAGCCAAAAGAGTGGGCGTATCTGGAAGGCGTACAGAAGGACAAGGCCGCGGAAGCGCTGCTCGACGATCTCTGCCGCGCATTGAATTCGGATCATGAGGGCTGCCTGTCGGTTCTACGGCATGGGTTCAAGTGCTTTGGCAAGCTCTTCCGCGTTGCCTATTTCGCCCCGGCGAGTGGGATGAACCCCGAAACGCAGCGTCTCTATGCGAGCAATTGCCTTACCGTAATTCGACAACTGCGGTACTCGGCCAAGCACAGCAACACGCTCGACGTGACGCTGGCTCTGAACGGCATTCCCGTGGCCACGTTGGAACTCAAGAACCCGATGACCGCCCAGACCTGGCGGCATGCAGTCACACAGTATAAGAATGATCGGGACCCGGCCGATCTCATTTTCCAATTTCGGAAACGCACGCTCGTTCATTTCGCGGTGGATACGGACGAGGTGTATATGGCCACACGCCTGTCGGGAGCAAAGACGCGGTTCTTGCCGTTCAACCGGGGATGCGCGGGCGGCGCGGGCAATCCAAAGAATCCTCATGGATACAAGACCGCGTTCCTGTGGGAGGAGATCCTGGAACGTCGCAGCTTCCTTGATATTCTTGGCCGCTTCATGCACCTGCAAATCGAGGAGAAACGCCTCGGCGGAAGAGGGATCAAGCGCGAGACGCTTATTTTTCCGCGCTATCACCAGTTGGATTGCGTTCGCCGGTTGGTGGCGGATGCGCGGGGCCGCGGCGCGGGCACGAATTACCTTGTGCAACATTCCGCCGGAAGCGGAAAGTCTAACTCCATCGCTTGGCTGGCCCACCGCCTTGCCAGTCTTTATGACGAAAATGATGAGAAGGTCTTCGACTCCGTTATCGTCGTGACCGACCGAGTGGTGCTCGACCAGCAACTCCAGAACACTATCTATCAGTTCGAGCACAAACAGGGTGTCGTGAACAAGATAGACGTCAATTCCAGCCAGTTGGCCGACGCCCTTGCGGCAGGCGCGCCCATCATTATCACGACGCTTCAGAAATTCCCGTTTGTTACAGAGAAAATGGGCACGCTCCCGAAGCACCGGTACGCGGTCATCGTTGACGAAGCGCACAGCTCGCAGGGAGGCGAGACGGCCACGGAACTCAAGGGCGTGCTGGCTGCGCCGATTCTTCGCGAGGAAGCCGCCGAATATGCCGCACGGGAAGGATTGGTTGACTATGAGGAAGAAATCCTCAAGACCATGGCGAAGCGTGGCAGACAGCCTAACATCTCGTTTTTTGCCTTCACCGCGACGCCCAAGTACAAGACTCTCGAAGTTTTCGGCACGCCGGGCGAAGACGGAAAACCTTTGCCTTTCCATCTTTACAGCATGCGTCAAGCCATTGAAGAAAGCTTCATCCTTGATGTGTTGAAGAACTATACGACGTACAAGACCTACTATCGGCTGATAAAGGCCGCTGAGGATGATCCAAAAGTCGAAAAACGCAAAGCGGCCAGAGCGTTAGCGCGCTTTATGAGTTTGCATCCGCACAATATCGCGCAGAAGACGGAGGTGATGGTGGAGCATTTCCGCCATTTCACCATGCACAAGATTGGGGGACGCGCAAAGGCAATGGTGGTTACGGCAAGCCGGTTGCACGCGGTTCGATACAAACAGGCCTTTGACAAGTACATTGCCGAAAAGGGCTACAAAGGCATCAAGACACTGGTGGCCTTCTCGGGCACAGTGAACGATCCCGATGTGGCTGGTGCGGACTATACGGAAGTGGGTATGAATCGCGGCATCCGAGAAAAGGAACTTCCCGAGCGTTTTGCCACGGATGATTACCAAGTGTTGCTGGTTGCAGAGAAGTATCAGACCGGCTTTGATCAACCCTTGTTGCACACCATGTACGTGGATAAGCGCCTGGACGGAATCCAGGCCGTGCAGACCTTGTCCCGTTTGAATCGGACCTGTGTGGGCAAGGAAGACACGTTCGTGTTGGATTTCGTAAACGAGGCGGATGAGATCCTGGCCGCATTCCAACCCTTTTATGAACAGACGGTTATTGGCGAACGTGCCGAACCGCAGCAACTTTACGAACTTCAGGCAAGATTGGACGCGCAGCAAGTCTATCATAAGACGGAAGTCGATGAATTCTGCAGGGTATTTTACCTCCCCAGACAAAGACAGACCTCTGCCGACCATGCGCGCATGAACGCGTGTATCGATCCTGCTGTCGTTCGATTTACCAAACTGGAAGAGGAACCTCGCGAGGAATTCCGAAAAGCGCTTGTGGCCTACCGTAACCTGTATTCCTTCCTTTCTCAGATAATCCCATTTCAGGACACCGACCTCGAGAAGCTCTATTCGTATATCCGTTTTCTCCTGGCCAAGCTGCCGAAGGGCGGCCATGGCCCAAACTATAACTTCGACGACGATGTGTCGCTGAAGTACTATCGCCTTCAGAAGATCAGCGAAGGCGCCATCACGCTGCAACCGGGGAAACAGGAACCTGTTGCCGGCCCAACGGCCGTTGGGACCAGTGTCGACCAGGGAACGGAAATTGAACTCTCCCGGCTCATTGACCTCCTCAATGAACGCTTTGGTACCGATTTCAAACCAGGGGATCAATTGTTCTTTGAGTCCATCAGGGAAGATGCAACCGCCGACAGCGCCCTGCGCCAGGCAGCCCTTGCGAATACGATGGAGAATTTCGGTTATGTCTTCCGTAAGGCGCTAGAGGGCCTCTTCATCGACAGGATGGATCAGAACGAAGAGATCACCGCAAAGTTCATGAATGAGGAGCGGTTCCGAGATATAGTGAGTCAACACCTCTTGGAGGATGTCTACACCCGAATCCGCGGAGAAGCTGAGATGTCCACACTGACGCAATGAATACCGTAAAAGCCATAGCCAGCTACCGAAGGTTGCGCGGGGAAGCATTGTGGCGGTTGCTTGCCGCCGACAACGGGCCGGCGTTTCTGGCGTTGTTACAAGCACACCTGCTGGAGGAAAACCGTACTCTTCCCGCCTCGATTCTCTTTGAACGGCTGGGGAAAGACTTGGAGACCTTGCGGGCACAGGGCGAGGGCTTGCCGCAGACGGCACAAACCTATGTGGCACATTGGCTTGCTGCGGGCTACCTTACCCGCCGTTTTCCAGTCGGCGCTTCGGAAGAGGAGTATGAGCTTACGGCGGCGGCCGCTAGCGCGATCCGCTTCATCAACGGGCTGATCGATTATCGTACGACTGCAACCGAAAGCCGGTTGTCCACTGTTATCCTGCAGTTGGTCCGGCTCGCAGAAGAGACGGAGACCGATCCGGAGCGTCGCGTTGCAGCGTTGAGGGCAGAACGAGAACGTATCGACAAAGAGATTGAAGCGGTTCAGCACGGACGAATACATACCTTGCCTGCGGATCGTGCCCTTGAACGCATTCGCGATACGATTAGTCTGGCGGGAGAACTTGCAGGTGACTTCCGAAACGTACGCGACGAGTTTGACCAGCTCAACCGGGACCTCCGTGAGCGCATTATGGATGATGTGGAAAGCCGTGGCGAAGTGCTCAGCGCCCTATTCGCTGGTGTTGATGTGATCGCGGATAGCGATGCCGGGCGGACGTTCAACGCATTCTGGCGATTGCTTACCGATCCTGAGCAGAGCGCCACGTTGGAGGAAGCGCTCGATAAAGTGCTTTCGCGCACCTTTGCCGGCACGCTACAGCCACAAGAGCGCCGATTTCTTCTTCGCATAATCCCAACTTTGCTTGATCAGGGTGGCATGGTTCACGACGTGTTGCAGCATTTCGCTCGAAGTCTGAAGCAGTTCGTCCAGAGCCGGGAGTACCTTGAACAGCGCCGAATGAATCAGCTCATTAAAGAGGCGCAACGCACCGCATTGCTGCTGAAGGATAGCGTCAAGGCGACCGACTCACTCCATTATGCCCTCCAACTCTCTACCAGCCGCCTGCGCTCCGTTGATCAGTGGGTCCTTTACGACCCCTCACAGAACGCGATTGAGAAGGGAGTAATGGAAGGCGATCCCGCCGTGATTGAGCTAGGTATTATCAGCGACTTGGTTGCCCATTCGGAAATCGACTTCCGCTCTCTCAAGACGAATATTCGCGTGGCCCTGGGAGAGTACTCGCCGATTACTATCAGAGGAATTATGGAACGGTTTCCTGCAACCCAGGGTTTGGGAAGCGTGGTTGGCTATCTGGCTCTTGGAAGCCGTTACGGAATACTCACCCCCGAACAAAACGAGGTCATCCGATGGAAAGGTGAAGACGGTCCGTGGCGCCGTGCGTCTATTCCTACCGTATACTTTACGCGAGAGAAAAGCCATGACTTTGCCTGAATATGATAAAGAAGAAGCCGTGTCCGAAGCGCCGGATGGCGCTGGCGACACACTCTATCCAGGTGATACCGGGCATTTGCAGTTGGACACGCGCCGTGTGCTTGTGCAACTACTGTCCGGCCCGTTTCTGGATGGTCGGCGACACTCACGCCTCTGGCCGGTTCTGGCACGCGATGAAACCATTCTGCGCGCACGTTTGTCAGAATTATTCCTGGACCTTGTCGTAGACCATGACCAGCAAGTAGCGTTCACGCGGCAGGCACAGGTGGGCGATCTGGAAGCTCCGGTATTGCTTCGACGGTCGCCACTGACATTCCTAGACTCGGTCCTGTTGCTTTTTCTGCGCTATCGTCTGACACAGGCTGATGCACACGGGGAGCGCGCCACCGTTGATGCTGACGATATCGTTGAGTATCTCGTCACTTACGAACGCGCAACAAATACAGACCACGCCGGGTTCAACAAGAAAGCACAAGCCTCAATCGAGAAAATGAAGAAAAACAGTATCCTTCAGAAGATACGGGGGAACGAAAACCGATTTGAAGTCTCTCCGACGCTCAAACTGTTGTTTTCCGCGGAAGAGGTTCAAGCGCTTTCACTCCAGTATCATGCGATGGCCTCGAATACCTATGCCGGCGTTGCGGCTGAGCCGGACACCGACGAGGAGATCGAATAATGTCTGCTGACCTCAGTCAAACGCAGCTCTTTCAGTCCCGGGATCAGTTCCGGATGTGCCGTCTGCAGGTTTTCAACTGGGGAACTTTCGAAAGACTTCATACCATTCCGATAGCGGGAAAAGGGTTTCTGTTTGTGGGCCGTTCAGGCTCTGGAAAAACCACCCTTCTCGACGCCTTCTCCGCGTTGCTTGTTCCGCCGAAATGGGTGAACTTCAACGCCGCGGCACAGGAAATTGAACGCCGTGGACGCGACCGGAATCTGACGACCTATATTCGCGGCGCCTGGGCGGAACAGAAAGACGGCGGTTCGGGAGAAGTCGTTACACAGTATTTGCGCAAAGGAACGACATGGTCCGCGCTCGGGTTGATGTTTCAACACACGAACGGACGGCTGTTGACGCTGGTTCAAGTCTTCTGGATTCGCGGCAACGCCAGTGGAATCGCGGATGTTCACCGCCATTTCATCATCTTCGAACGGGAATTCGACCTAAAAGAACTGAGTGATTTCGATCTCGATCTAAGACGGCTCAAGCAGACATTTGCCGATGCGCATCATTTTGGACAGTTCAACCCGTATTGCGAACGATTCAGGCGTCTCCTCGATATCGACAATGAGATGGCCCTGAGATTGCTGCACAAGACACAGTCCGCAAAGAACCTCGGCGACCTCAATACCTTTTTGCGCGAGTTCATGCTTGACCGCCCGGAGACCTTTAACGCGGCGGAAATGCTCGTGAAGGAATTTGGCGAGTTGAATGACGCCCACGTGGCAGTGGTAACCGCGCGCGAGCAAGTGCAGACGCTTATACCCGCTCGCAAAGACCACAAACGGTTCGAGGAAGTCCGCGCAGAACGAGATCGCCTGGATGCGCTCCGTCTTGCGGTAGATCCCTTCCGGGAAGCGCGGCGAATAACGCTGCTGGAGGAACGTCTGGCTAAACTGGCGGTTAGATCCGAAGGTCTGGCCGGCGAGATTCGCGTAGTTAAGGACACCTTGGACAATCACCGCCATAACCTTCTCGATCTGGAAGAGGAACATCGCCAGCTGGGCGGCGACCGGATAGAACGATTTGAAGCCGAACAGCGACAGCTTCTAGAACAGCACGCAGAGAGACTGCGCAAGCGAAATCAGGCGCAGGAAGCGTGTAACGGATTGGGGTGGTACATGCCGTCTACTCCGCAGGGTTTTGCGGAGCTTACTGACCGCGCTCGGAGTGAACTGGACGATTGGCAGCACCGTGCCGAGGCAGTGCGTGAAAAATTGGTGGATCTGTCCACAGCAAAACGCGACAAAGAAAAGGAGTTCGTGGAGACTCGAAAAGAGGTCGATGCACTTCTTCGACAACCCTCGAATATTCCTGCTCAAATGCTGGAGTTGCGTAGCAATATTGCGAGTGCGCTCAAGCTTGACGAGAGCTCCCTGCCGTTCGTGGGCGAGTTACTCGAAGTAAAACCGGAGGAGAACGCTTGGCGCGGATCCATCGAGCGCGTCTTACACGGGTTTGCTCTATCTCTTCTTGTCGAAGAACGCGACTATCCGGCGCTGTCGAACTATCTCAATGAAACGCATTTGGGCGGACGCATCGTTTACTACAAGACCACATCCCCCTCTGGAACTGGTGGAACACCGGGCATCATCTCCCTCATCCGAAAGCTGCGCGTCAAAGACACCCAGCATCGGCTTTGGCTTGAAGAGGAACTCTATCGGCGTTTCGACTATTCCTGTGTTGATTCGATGCGCGCGTTTAGGCAGGAAGAACGCGCCCTGACTCAGGCGGGCCAGGTCAAGCACAACCGGAACCGCCATGAAAAGGACGACCGCCACGACGTCAACGACCAGCGCTTCTGGGTACTGGGCTTCGATAATCGCGATAAACGATTGATCTTCCAAACACTACTACAAGAACTCGCGGTCCAGATCGGCAAACTTACGGATGAGATCAACACGCTTCATAGCGACGACGAAAGCGGTCGTAAACGTGCCATGTTCTCTCAAACACTCGGTAACATGCAATGGCAAGAAGTGGATGTTGCCTCGTTGAACGACCGCCTGGCCTGCCGTCGCACGAGAAGCGATTCTTCGATTTGCTGCAAACGCAGAGTCATCAGAATCTGGCGGCGCTTGGCACACATCTGCAGCAAGCACAGCGCGAAATCCGCGACCGCATGGAACTGGTCAACCAAAGCCTCGCCGAGACCGAATTCAACAAGGGAACCTTCCTGCGAATCGAAGTCAGCGACCGGCTACTGCCTGAAGTAGTGGAATTCAAGCAAATGATTCGACAATCACTAAGCCGTGCCTTCGAAGCCGACCAGGAGATAAGCGAACAGCGATTCCTGATTATTCGCGAACTGGTCAACCGGCTTTCCAGCCAGGAAACAGCGGAAAAGCGCTGGCAGGAATCGGTGCTTGATGTCCGTCAGCATGTTGAATTCATTGGACGGGAATTGGACCAGGACGGCCGCGAAATCGAGGTCTATCGAAGCGGTGCTGGGAAATCCGGCGGCCAACGACAGAAGTTGGCAACGACTTGCCTCGCGGCTGCGTTGCGCTATCAACTCGGGGGCAGCGACCACGAGTTCCCCGTCTATGCGCCGGTTGTTCTGGACGAGGCATTCGACAAAGCTGATAATGAGTTTACAGCCCTGGCCATGAACATCTTTAAGAATTTCGGCTTCCAGATGATTGTGGCGACACCGCTGAAATCAGTCATGACGCTCGAGCCTTTCATCGGCGGAGCCTGTTTTATCGACATCGGCGACCGGCAACGATCAAGCGTTTTGCTTATAGAATACGATGAGGAGAGGCAGCGACTGGACTTGCCAGAGCAAAGCCATGGGGGAACACCTGTTGCTGTTTCCTGAACATGTTAAGTCAAAGCTCGCGCGCCAGTACGCCGCCAAGCACGGCGACTGGCTGACCGGGGGAGGCGTTTGGCCGCTTGCTATTTCTTTGGGGATTCCCAATGAAAAGGATGCACAGGCACATCTCGACATTGTGCGGAACTGGCTCGACACCTGGGGTACCTGGCGAGGTCCCGGATGCCTGGAGTGGCACGAACGCCATTGGAATACTCTGGGAATTCAGCGTCTACCCAAGACACTCTGCCTGGCAAATGTCGGCCAAGTTGCCGATTGGCTGGGCGAAGACGAACGATGGAAGTGTGCCATCGACCGTTACGGGCGGCTTGTCGAAAGGTGGCCAACACTCCGCGGCACGTTGCCCAAACATTTTGAAGTGTTGGCGGACTACAGCGAACAGGATTTTGCCCGTCTCCACAAATTGCTCACATGGCTCTCGGACAATCCGAAATCGAATCTGTACCCTCGTCAACTTCCAATTACTGGTTTGGACAGTAAGTGGCTTGAGAAAAGAATGAGCTTGACGCTTAGCCTGCTGTCTTCGATCCATGGCGTCGGCGACAACTCGGGTTTCTTTGATGGTTGCGGTCTACGCCCCATTCCAAGGTTGGTGCGAATGCGCATTCTCGATCCTGAGCTGCGGAGTCGCGCGGGCGGGCTCAGCGATCTCTCGGCGCCCGCCGATGATCTGGCCATACTCCCCTTACAAATAAGGTGCGCTATTATCGTGGAGAATCTCCAGACCGGACTTGCCTTCAAGGAACTTGCCGGAACTGTCGTGCTAATGGGACTAGGATATGACGTTGAACCCATCGGTCAGTTCGGTTGGCTTTACGGAAAGCCGGTATTCTATTGGGGAGATCTTGACACACACGGTTTCGCCATATTGAATCGTGCGCGGGCCTATCAGCCTCAGATTGCCTCTTGTCTCATGGATGAAAGCACTTTGCTCAGCCACAAAGCGCTCTGGGGGGTAGAGACAAAACAGCACGGGGCCGTGGAATTGCCCAACCTCACCAAAGAGGAACTGGATGTGTATCATGGATTGAAGCGACAACGTTGGGGCCACAATGTCCGGCTAGAGCAGGAGCGCGTTGACTGGTTGGTGGCCTGGGAAGAAATCCGGAATCGTCACTTTGCCCTTAGTCCCAAGACATGACTTGAAGTCTATGCACAAAGTGAGAATAATATCATCATACAGTTGAATGTTCGCTTGCGGTGCTTTCCGCCTTCGCGTTGTGAGAGACATTATGACGAGCGTTTCGTCTGCGGAGCCATCCACCACCCCAGAAAAACGGCGAACAACACGATACATGCTCCGCACACGACCAGCATGCGTCCTCTACGCACGGGCGCAGAGGCGCGAACGGGCATGGATTGGAGGTGCGGCGTTTTCATCGTAAGACGTTTCAACTCAGCCGACAGGTCAGAGGGCACACTCGCCGCATCGGCGGTCGCCGCGAACAAAGTCGACAATATGGCGGACGAGGCGGATAGTCCGCGCTGTCTCAGAGTCTCGCGCAGCAACTTAACCCCACGCTGCACGCGGTATGCCACGGTGCTTCGTGGTTGATTGCGCTGCTCGGCGATCTCCTCGTAGGTCAACCCTTGAAGGTAATACGCCACGACATAATCCTGAATATCGTCGGGTAATCTTGCGATAGCCTGATCAACATGCGCCTGGAGATCGTCCGAAAATTCCGCTTCGACGGCATCCGGCTGCACTTCGGCGTAATGGGTCTCGCGCACGAGGCGGCGCCGGTTTGAACGCACATGATCCAAAGCGCGGCTAGTGGCAACGGTATGCAGCCAACCGCCCAACGACACACGGATCGGCGCCTCGCGCGTAACCAACTTAACGAAGCAGTCTTGAGTCGCCTCGCGGGCGTCATGGGGATCGCGAAGAATACGAAGACACGTCGCGTACACCATATTTGAGTAACGCGCAACGATCGCTTCGAACGCGTTGATGTCCCGGCGTTCGATCCAGTTTGCGATCAAGGAATCATCTGGGCTCATTTCGTCGCACCCTTAGCCACTCCCCATTGCTAAACAATACCCCTATAACTAGACAAGTTATGCGCACCTCAAAGTATACTCATTTCCCTCAGGCCCGTTACGGTTGAGCACGTTTCAACTCCTGCGCAGCGCTCAGGCGCGCCTCCTGCCCGGCCCCGTGGGGAGCGGTATTTCTCACATTCACAATCATCCACCCACTGACCAACAAGAGGAGGGTGGTCAGTAGCGCGAGGACCGCGCAAACGAGGGCTGGACTCATTGTGCCGCGATGAAGATGCGCCCGAGGGCTCTCGCGCGCATTGAGAATACTCGCTTCCCCGAGGCCCGACAGTGCAAGCCTGCCCAGCGACGCCGTCAAGGAGGGCGGAGGAGTAGCGTGTTTGGGACAGGCCGCAAGAACGTGAAACAGCGAGGCAAATGCAATTTGCATCCCGCGCCGTGAGAGCGCGGCATGCACTAAGCGCACCCCGCCGTGAATTCGATACGCCACGGTGGTTCGCGCCTCGCACAAGAGCTCTGACGACGCATCGCACGAATACCCCTCCAGAAAATGCATCACTACGGATGCGCTGTATTCTTCGGGAAGTGTGGCAATCGCTTCGTCAAGACATTCCTCCAACTCGATCGTCTTCCGTTCCGTCTTCTTTGCACTACAAACCACTTTGGCGCACGCGCTGCGCGTGGCCTCGCGATGGAGCCACCCGCCCACCGACACCCGGTCGCGCGCGGCCCCCTTGGCCAACCGCACAAAGCACCAGCGCGCGATGCGCTCAGATTCGGCCGGGTCGCCGAGAATGCGTAGACACGTCCCATAGACCATCGCCGCGTGCCGACGAACGATCTCGCAGAAAGCCTCGGCGTCACGGCAAGCCATCCACCGCGCCATCAACGCCCGATCCGCGGCGCCAGTCCCAGGCATCGGTTCATCACGCACCGTCACGCGATTCTCCTGTCGGCTCGAAGCCTAGACGTTCGAGCAAGACTCCCTCGGCCATCCAAAGGCGCACCAACGCCATGCGATAGTTGATTCGCGCCTGAATCGCCTGCACTTCGGTCCGGGTGAGTTCTTGCTGCTTCTGGAGAACGTCGTAGTTCGATGCGTTTCCTCCGGCGTTGAGAAGTTTGATCTCTGCCTCCACATTGAGCCGCGCTAGACGGACGCTCTCTTCATACTCCGCCGCTTGCGCGCGGTATTGATTTACATCGCGAATCGCGTCGCGCACGTCCCACCGAACCGCCTGTTCGGTCTTGGCGCGCAATGTCTGCGCGCGCTCCCGCTCAAGTCGAGCACGTTGGCGTGCGCTGCGCGCCTCAAGATTGAGCAAGGGAATCGAGCCTTCAAGAGCCACTTGGTAGCGAGACTGCTCCGCATCATAATGCGATCTCGAACTTGCGCTGAAGCGTTCGCCATCTCGCTCCCCCTCTTCGCGGCGAAGAACCAGATCGAGCGATGGTAATCGTGCATTTCTCGCCTCGCGCTCGGCGAGCAGGCGATTCGCAATCTCCAAGTCCCCCGCCTTCAGTTCGGGACGCATTTTCAACGCCATAGAGACACTACTCGCTTCGTCTATCGGGTACTCGTCGATTTCCGGCTTCTCCGAAGGAGCTATCTGTCCTTTTCCCCACGGATCGTCAGGCATTAAGCCCATGACCTCCTTGAGACTATCCTGGCGCTTGGCCACGGCCGTTCGGGCTCCTATCAGCGAAGCCCTACGGCTGGTTACGTTTGCACGAGATTCATCCACCTCCTTGCCGGACCCCGCACCGATTCGCAAACGCGTCTCGTTGTCCTTGAGTAGGCGCTCTGCCGTCGCCAGCCCCGCCTCTTCAATGCGCAGGCTCTCCATAGCGGCGACTAATCCCCAGTACTCGTTTATCACCGCGTGCGCGGTACGGATTATCTCAAGCCGTAATGCGGCATCGCTGCTCTGACATAACAGGCGCGCCCGCTGCATCGGAATGAGATCAACGCCCCATCCACCACGCAACAATGACTGTCGCAACGAGTAGCGGCGCAATGTGCCGTCGTTTTGCCCGAACATGTTCCTGCTGCGCTCGAGTCCCCAAGCGGCCTCGTATTCAACACCATATGGCAGCCGCCCGCGAATTCCCGTTTCTTTCTCGTGCCCGTGCTGTTCAATATCGCTTCGACTGGCCACCACTTCCGCGGAGCTAAGCAGTGCGATTTCGCGCTCGGCGTTTTCGGCTCGAACGTAGCCGAGCGACGAAAACAGCATAGGATCATATACGGACCACGCGTCGCGGAGTTCCTCCTTGGCAATCGCCGGTGCATACCGCGCCGCCCGCAGTCCGGGCGCATGCTCAATTGCATACGCGACGCATTCGGACGCGGCGAGCGGGACCATCTCTTCCGCCGTGGCGTGGTGATTTACGGAAAGCGCCAGAAGGCACGCCACCGCGATTCGCGACAACAACTGGAGTCCTCTACTCACTCTATTCCTCCCGTAGCGCAATGAGCGGGTCCACGCGCGCCGCCAGACGGGCCGAAAGGTACGCTGAGAAGTAGACGATCACGAGGAGCAGCGACGTGGAAATTCCGAGCAAGAGCCAGCTATTCGCCCGGCGAAGGTTGAAGGGTTCGAGCCCTATCGACGTAAGGTCGATAGTGGTCGAGGCACTCACGAGCGCCACGCCCAAGGCTGTGCCAATCACAAAAAGAACCGAGGCCTGTCTTAAGACGAGCAGAACGATCCGCACAGGGGTCGCGCCAAGGGCCATGCGTGCGCCAATCTCGTGCCGACGTTGTGCGACGCGATATGCCATCGTGCTGTAACACCCCACGGACGCCAGGAGCACGCCCACCAGCGCAAAGACTATCGCGGGAATTGCCAACCCCTGTTCCACGCCCAAGGCACTGTAGCGAATCTCTTCCATACTTCGAATCCCGAAAAGAGGTTGACCAGGATTCGCCTCGCTCACGACCTTCCTGAGCGAAGGCAGCACAGAGAAAGGATCGTCGCCCTTGGTCCGGAGCAAGAGGAACATGTCGCGCGTCGGCCCGAATGACAGAGGAATGAACATCTGCCCGCAGAATTCGCCGCGATCGCTGTCTTCTGACGGTTTGTACACCTCCGCGTATAGGCGCTCGTTAATCCAACTCACGGAATGTCCCACGATGCCCACGATTGTGTAGTCGCTCGCCTTCAACGCGCCGTCCACCTGCACCTGTGCGCCTAGTGCGTCGCCATTGGGAAACCAGCGCTCCGCAAACTGGTCGTCGACGATCATAATAGGAGCGGACTGCAACGTTTCCTGAGTGGTAAAGAGTCGTCCCTGCTTCAACGGAACACCCAACGCTTCGAGAAATCCTGCGGAGACCGTGTTAACGAGACCGGCGGGAAGCTTTTGGGAATCCTGCGTGTGTTCCGGGTTGCCGATGATGCGGTATGCCGTGACTCGACTCCGCGCAAGCGGAACCTGATATCCCGCGCCTGCCGCTTCCACATCGGGAAGTCCATTCAACCCACGAACCACGCGGTCGTAGAATTGGCCGATGTCGTCCTCAGTCTTTACGTCTCGGAAATCGACCTGCACTGTGAGAAGACGCTCCGGACTAAAGCCGAGATCGACACGCAGGCAATGAAGCAGACGGTTCGAGAAATATACGGCGCAGAACAAGACGACGAGCGCGATGCCGATCTCGCCGATTACGAGTCCGTCGCGAAGGAAATGATGTCCGCGTCCAGCGGAAGCGGATCTTCCGCCCTCTTTCAGCACACTTTGAAGCTCAGGATTGCGCAGGCGCAATGCGGGTACGAGTCCACAAATAAGCGCAGTCAACAGAGAGAGGCCAAACGTGCACGCCAGCACTCGGAGGTCCACGGCAATCTCGTCGGTGCGCGGCAGAAACGAGGGAAGCGCACTTGTCATAACGGGCACTGCCGAATAGGCGATTAGAACGCCCAGCACTCCGCCCAAAAGGCAGAGCAGCACGCTTTCCAAGAACACCAGACGTCCCAGGCTCATCGGCGACGCGCCGAGCGCGGCGCGGATGGTGTTCTCGCGATGCCCCTCGATGGACCGAGCAAGCAGTAAGTTCGCCACGTTGGCCGCGCCGATAAGCAGCACGATAACCGCGATGCCAAAAAACACCCACATAAGCGTCCGCGCATCAGCGGTAACAAACTCATGGTAAGTCACCATGCGAACTACCGGCAAGCGCTCCGGATTTTCGAGTTTGTCTGGTGACTCGCCGCCTCGAGGCGCGGCCGCATGAAAGCGTTCTGTCGCTTTAGCCAGGTCCGCGTTGGCCTCTTCCAGCGTCACACCCGGCCGCAATCGCGCAAAGACTGCCCATCCGCTTCCCCACAATGACTGCATGTCTTGCTTTAAGAAGTCCGGATCGCTTAGCGGCATCCACACCTGAGGCTCGCTGTACTCGTCCGTTCCTGTCTGTACACGCGGAAGGGGAACATCGGGAAGTATGCCGATGATCTCTCGTGGAACATTGTCAAAAAGAACCGTCTTGCCCACAATGCTTGTGTCCGCGCCGAAGCGTCGCTTCCAGAATCCATGACTGAGCACCGCAACGCGCGCGGCGCCCGTCGCGCTATCTTCGGGAACGAGCAACCTCCCCTGTTGGGCGCGAACGCCCAGGGTGTCCAGAAAGTTGCCCGTAACGCGGGCGCCAAATACGCGCTCAGGTTCACCGTTTTCGGGCTTCATGTTGAAGCCGCGCACGGTGCCCAATACGGCGATGGATTCGAACGCGGTGCAGTGCTCGCGCCAGTCGACAAAACACCACGACGGCGGACGTTCCCCCTCGTGAATCAGATTTGAGGCACTGGTTTCGGGGTCGGCGAGAAAGAGCCACATGAGCCGATCGGGCTCGCGGTAGGGATAGGGTTTCATCAATACGGTATCGACCACGCTGTACACGCACGTCACCGCGCCCATGCCAATCGCGATCGTTAGCACGCACACCAGCGTGAAACCCGGCGTCATGGCAAGACGGCGAGCCGCGTAACGAAACTCCGTAATTAGTGCGTGCACAACGCGATCTCCTTCCCTAAAATGGATCCAAAAAGCCGATTGTTCCCTACTTCTGCAAGCATTCCCTGCCCTTGCATCTCTTTGCTTACTCTTGACGCAACGCGCGCATTGGATCGATTCGCGATGCACTTTGCGCAGGGAAATACGCGGACATAGATCCCATAGCGATGAGGAAAGCGATTGAAACAGAAAGCAATATCCATGTCCTATCGCCCTGATGCTCGACGACACCGGCGGTGCATTGTTCCAATCCGAAAAGGATGCATCCGACTATGACAGACGCCGCCAATAAGCCGCCCAAGACGACAAGAAACGCCGCGTGTCTCAGCGCAGTTGCAGCGATAGCGAAAGGCGTCGCGCCAAGCGCTATGCGCACACCGAACTCTTGACGCCGCTGCGCGACTCGGTACGCGATGCTGCTATGACAGCCAGTTGCGGCAAGAAGCACCCCCGTCGCCGCAAGTGTCCCGATAAGCGCGGTGAGCGTGCGCTCTACCGAGAGCATCTGCTGGCGCAGTTCGCTCAAGGTCCGGACCGAATAGATGCTTCGCTCAGGATAAAGGTCGAATATCGCTTTTTGTATGGACGGGAGCACTGCGTACGGGTCGCGTGTCTTTGTTCGCACGACGATAAATTTGTTGGAATTACTCTCAAAGGACTCGGGCAAGTATAGCTGCCCGCAGTAACTGAACCCTGAAGGAGTTGTTTTCTCTTGAACGCGGTCGCTCGCGCGAACCAGATCGCCCGGATAGTATGCCACACGGCCAACGACCCCAACGACGGTGAATATCGGCGGCTTTTTGAACTCGGGAAAATTCGCACGAACCTCCACCTGCGCGCCGAGCGGACTGCTACCCGGAAACCAACGCTGCTGGAATTCCTCATCGACGACTACCACCGGATTGCGATTCTTCTCATCTTCCGGCCGCAATAAACGGCCCTCCTTGAGCGGAATCCCAAGCGTCTTGAAGTAATCGACGGAAACCGCGTTATACAGACTGGTCGGCAGGTCGGCTTCGTGTTGGACCCCGACAACTCGGTAGGTCGCCCCGCGTCCACGCGCCATCGGCAAGAAGCAGGAAGATGCCGCGGATTCGACGTCGGGAAGCGCCGCAATCGCGCCCACAACGTTTTCACAGAACTGTGCGCTCGATGCACCATCCTCTAGCGCCACCTCCATGGAGATCACCCGAGTTGCGTTGAATCCTACGTCGGCGCGCATCGCGTGGAGGAAATGATCCGATAGATTCACAGCGCAAAAAAGAACAAGTAGAGCCGCGCCTGACTCCAAGACAACGAGGGCATCGCGAAGGAGCGCAGGTCTCCGCCCAGGGGAGCTAGCATTTCCTCCCTCCTTAAGGACAGACTGCAAATCCAGTTTGCGTAAACGAGCCATCGGAAGAATTGCGCAAATGAGTGCTGTAAACACAATCAATACAAAGACGGCGCACAGTACGTTAAGATCGACGGTGATCTCGTTTGCTCTCGGGAAAAGGCTCGGAAGCAGCCCAATCGCCGCGGGAGTAAAGGCATAGGCTGCAAGTAGCCCAAGTCCGCCGCCAATAAAGCAAATAATGACGCTCTCCGCGACGACAAGACGAGCCAAACTGGACAGTCGGGCCCCAAGCGCGGCGCGAATGTTGGTTTCTCGATTCGTTTGCAGAGCGCGAGCAAGCAAATAATTGGCCACATTAACGGAGGCTATCAGCAAGACCAGCGCCGCAATGGCTAGCACAAGGTAGAACAGCCCTTGAAAGGATTGGGCAGTGTATTCTTGAAGCGGCAGAGCATGAATAACGACGCCCGGACTAGCGCCGGAGGGCGTATAGTCGTGAATCGAATTCGCATTGCGAAGGCGCTCTGTCGCCGCCGCGAGCTGCTCTTTCGCCTGCCGCATTGTGCTGTCGGCGCGAAGACGCGCAAAGACCTCCCAATCATTTCGCCAAAGACTGGGACTATCCTGCCTCTGGAACTCCGGCTCATTTAGGGGAAGCCATACCTGCGGCTCCATGTATTCGTCGCGGCCGACTCGCTTGCGCGGCAACAGGGCCTTACTCAAAACGCCGACCACCGCGAACGATTCATTGTTGAAAACAATCGTCTTGCCCACAATTCCGGGGTCCGCGCCAAAACGACGGCTCCAAAATTCGTGGCTCAGCACAACCACGCGCGCCGCGCCCGATTCGCTGTCTTCCGGCAGAAGCGTACGCCCGAGATGAGCGCCCACACCGATCGTGGAAAAGAAGTTCCCCGTAACGCCAACGCTAAACGCGCGCTCAGGAAACGTTCCTTCTGCGCGCATGGTGAGATTACTTACGTTTCCTAGCGCCGCAATGGACTCAAACGAGGAGCAGTGCTCACGCCAGTCGAGAATGCACCACGTTGGCGTCCCTTTGTCCCGAAGCGCGGCGCGAGACTCGGGGATATCCGAATACGCAAGAAACACCTTGACGAGCCGTTCGGGCTCTTTGTAGGGATACGGCTTGAGCAAGATCGCGCTCATCACGCTGTAGACACACGTGACCGCAGCCATCCCGACGGCGATTGTCAGCACGCAGAGAAGGGTGAAGGTCGGGACTTTCGCCAGCCTCCGGGCGGCGTATGCCAGTTCCCAGACTAGCCCGCGCATACCAACGTCGTTTCCCGATCCAGTTCGGCGACGCGCCCATCGACGAGATGGAGCGTACGCTCGGCGTACGCGGAATAGCGCGGATCATGAGACACCATGCAAATTGTGGCGCCGCCGGCGTGAAGCTGCCGCAACAGTTCCATTGCCGCTTCGCCGTTGTGCGTGTCGAGGTTGCCCGTCGGCTCATCGGCCAACAGAATCGCCGGTTCGCCCACCACCGCCCGCGCGACCGCCACGCGTTGCTGTTGACCACCGCTCAGTTGCGCAGGGTAGTGCCGCATGCGATGGGTCATGTCGACTTTCTCCAGCGCCGCCTCCGCCAAGATCGCCCGTTGCTTGCGCGGAATGCCGCGATACACCAGCGGCAGCTCAACGTTTTCGCGAACGGTGAGGTCTCCAATCAAATTGAACGACTGGAAAATAAACCCAATTTCACGATTCCGAACGCGCGCACGTTCGCTCAACGTGAGTTCCGTGACCGACGTGCCATTGAGCAGATAGCTTCCCGAACTGGCGGTGTCGAGTAAGCCCATGATCCCCAGCAACGTGGATTTACCCGAGCCGCTGGGACCGCCGATGCACAAGAACTCGCCCTTCTCGATGTCGAGATAGATATCTTCAAGTGCATAAGTCTCCACGTCGTCGGTTGTAAACACTTTTTGAATCCCCTCGAGGCGGATTAGCGGACAGGCGCCACTCTTCACCATAGTTCCTCCTGCGTGCTGTTATTCCAGAGACAGCTTGTCGTGACTATCCCATTGCGACATATCCGACACGATCACTTGATCCCCCGCATTCAGCCCCGATCGCACCTCGGCGGTTGCCACCGCCAACTTGCCGAGCTCAACCGTGACCCGTGTAGCGCTCTTTCCATCCGGAGCAAGACGAAACAGACCAATGCTCGATTGTGGCGACGCCAGCGACGGACGCTCCACAAAAAGCACCTTCGGAAGCCGCTCAATTTCGATTACCGCCGTGACGCTGAGATCCGGCCGCACCCCTTCCGGCAAGGGACCGTCGAATTCCACGTCGACCGTCACCGTGCCGTCGGTGACGGTCGGGTCGATGCGGGTCACCCTGCCCGGCACCACGCCGTTATGCGTGTCCACCTGCGCCACCTGCCCCACCACAATGTCCTTAACCTGCGTGTCGCCCACCTTCACCTCAGCTTTCAACTGAGACGGATTCACCACCACCGCCAACGACGTGCCAACGGTGACCTGTTGGCCCGGTTTAGCCAACAGCGCCGTCAGCACCCCGTCCGCACCGGCCCGTACCTGCAAGCGTTCGACCTGCTTGCGTGCAAACTCCAGCGCCGCATGTTCCTGCTCAATCCTCGCATCCAAAGCCGCCAACTCGGCGACATGCCCCTGCTTGAGCGTCACGAGCCGCTCCTCCTCAATCGCAATGCGCTCGTGCAACGCCTCCGCGCGCACACGCGAACCTTCCCTAGCCACACGCGAGGTCAGTTGCTCCTTGAACAACTCTTCGTCACGGTCCGCCTGCAACTTCGCCTGGAGATACTCCGCCTTCACATTGGCCGCCGCCGCCTTCTGAGTCATGTATTCGTTACTGAGTTGCGCCTGGACCTTGGTGCGTTCTGATTCCGACTCACGCAAGCGGGACTCGGCATTGAGCACGTTCAATTCCAGTTCCGGATTCGCTAGGACAACGATCACATCCCCTTTGGTCACCCGCGCCCCCGAAAGCACCTTGACCTCTTCCACACGCCCCTCGCTCGCCGCCGCCAGATGCAACAGGTCTTTTGCCACAAGAGCCCCAAACGCACGCGCATCACGCACCATGTCGTCATGCTTGACCGTTCCAATGCTCAACGCGGCGCGCTTCACACGCGGCGCTGAAGGGGCCATCGTCGCGAGAAGATAGGTACCCACACCTAACCCCAGGCCAAGCAAAATGCCCGCCACAACCCGCACTATCCGCTTCCGTGCCCGTACTGAATTTCGAGGAATGTCCACTTTTAATACCAAATAAATGCAGCAGTGAACTCGCCAACTCCATGTTGACGTGTCATATGCAAGACGCCACCGCCTGGATTTTGTCCAAGAAAAAATTCAGGTTGGAATCAGCGCTTGAAAATAGGGGCTTCTACACCAAAGAATTTGATGGCGAGCAACGCAAGCGAGCGCAGCGGCAGTCGCGAACCCAAAGACAACAGGAGTGTCCATTGGAATGAGACTTGAGGCCGCATCAATGACTCCGCCGCCCGGACTACTGGATTTTCTCATCCAACTCGGGGATGGTGAAAATGGGTTTAGCGGAACACCTGTCGGCGTGGGGGACCTCACGCTGCCGGCATATCTGCAGCAGTGCTGCGATATGCCCGACCCCGCAAAACTGAAGCCTGGCCTAGTCTTGCAGACGATTTTCTGGATACTTGACTAGGCCGGCATGGCCGTCGGTATGGTGAGAATGCGGCACAGCCTGAACGAAAGACTGCGGTTTCACGGGGGGCACATCGGCTATTACATCCGTCGCGACCAACGGGGCAATGGCTATGCAAAGGAAGCATTACGCCTCGCACTAGTCGAACTCTCAAGATTGGGTGAGACGCGGGCGCTTCTCACCGTTGAAGAGAGCAACGCGCCGTCAATTCGCGTTATTGAACAAAACCGCGGATGCTTGGAAAACACGGTAACTGATCTCGAGACTGGAAAGACCTTCAGACGGTACTGGGTTGATCTGTAAATCCAAACCGATCCGAGACGGGCAGAATCGTTCGAGAAAGAATGACGTGCTGGGCGCATCACGGTAAGATATGCGCCATGAATGAGAACCCACCGGATAGAGCACCATTGCCCCCGTACTGCCGAAGACGAAGCGAAACGCCTCGGTTCTCCAACTGGAACCCCACGTCGTTTCGGCGTAGAATCCGATTCTCGTCCGCGGAAATGCACGGCGTCTACTGCAGCAGCTTCAATTGTGTAGTCTTGAATGTGGACAATTTGCCGGATTGTGGTTGGGCCCACATGAAATGTTCAGCGAGTGGTGAAAGATGGGTGCTTGCTTGGACGACAAGATATCTTGGTTGAATGTTCTTATCGTCGATGATGAAGCGAACATTCGTAAGACGCTGTCGGTGTGCCTGGAAACGCGGGGACACCGTGTAACGGCGGTTAGTAACGCGCGTGACGGACTAGCGGAAGCGGAGCGGCAGGTGTTCGATCTGGCTTTTGTCGACCTGCGGCTTGGTACGGAGAGCGGGCTTGATCTGATTCCTGGGCTTCTGGCTTCGTGTCCGTGGCTTAAGGTGGTTGTGATTACCGCCTACGCGTCGATCGAAACCGCGGTTGAGGCGATGCGCCGCGGGGCGACCGACTACATTCCCAAACCGTTTACTCCCGAACAAGTGGAACTCGTCACCGAACGCATCAACGCGGTTCGCAGCATGGAACAACGCATTGCCTCGCTTCAGGAAGACTTAAATCGCTTGCATCCTAAAGAGACGTTTGTTTCCAGTCACCCGGGCATGCAGCGCGCCATAGCGATGGCACGCCAAGCGGCTACATCCGAAGCGGTGATTCTGTTGCGCGGCGCGAGTGGCACGGGTAAGAGCGTTCTTGCGCGGGCGATTCATGCGTGGAGCCGCAGGGCCAATCGGCCGCTCGCGGTCGTGTCGTGCCCAACGCTGAGCCCGGAGCTTCTAGAGAGTGAGTTGTTTGGCCATGTGAAGGGCGCTTTTACCGGGGCGCTCCGCGATACCCCCGGACGCATTGCCGCGTGCGATGGCGGCACGCTGTTTCTGGATGAGATCGGCGATTTGCCGCTCACGATTCAGCCCAAGCTCCTCCGCTTCATTCAGGACAGAGAGTATGAACGGGTCGGCGACCACCGGACCCGTCGGAGCGACGTACGGGTTATCGCCGCCACCAACGCCGACCTCGACGCGGCGGTGAAAACCGGGCGTTTTCGAGAAGATTTGTACTATCGGCTGAATGTCATCCAGATCGAAATTCCCCCTCTTTTAGAGCGTCCCGATGATGTCGAAGCTTTGGCGCAAGGCATGCTCGCTTTCTTCTCCGCCCAGAATCACAAGACTTTCGCGGGTTTTACGGACGAAGCCTTGCAAGCCCTTCGCAGCTATGCGTGGCCTGGAAACATACGTGAGCTGCGCAACGTCGTGGAGCGTGCCGTCATCCTGTGCGGCGCTGACCGCATTGGCGTGGCGCAACTGCCGGAATCGATATCCCCGCAGACTCGCCCTCTCCAGATCGGCGACCCCGTCATGTTGCATCAAATCGAGGAAGAACATATTCGGCGAATTCTTGCCTCGACACCGTCACTACAGCACGCCGCCGATCTCCTAGGAATCGACCAAGCGACCCTCTGGCGCAAGCGCAAGCAATACGGAATCTGAACCGGATTCCATTCTCCTTTTTCATTCCACATTGCATTCTGCAAGACCAATCAGACGCGATTCTTGTCTGATGCAAGGCGCCGCGGCTTCACGTCACTTATAAGTGCCATGTTTTCAACAGGCGGACATTGGCACAGAGCATGCGTTGATAAAGTGGCGGAATACACGAGGTGACGATGTTCGGGATTCGACAAAAACTCATGCTCGGCTTCGGCGGGCTGCTGGCGACCGTTGTCGTCATTGGCGCGCTGACCATGTCGCAGATCGCGAGTCTGGGACAAGCCGTTGACGTGATCCTGCGCGAGAACTATCGCAGTGTGATCGCGTGCCAGAACATGAAGGAAGCCCTGGAAAGGATGGACAGTGGCGTCCTCTTCTCGTTTGCAGGGAGCCGGGATGAGGGACAGCGTTACATCACCGAGAACGCGCAGCGGTTTCGCGACGCATTGAACGTTGAGCTGGGCAATATCACGTTGCCCGGAGAACAAGATAAGGCCAATCATATCCGCGCGCTGTTTGACCAGTACTCGGCAGAGATTCCTTCAGCAATCAACCCCAATATGGCGCTTGAAATGCGTCGAGCGGCCTATTTCGACAGACTCTTGCCGTTATTCCAGGAGATAAAGCGCGCGTCTCAAGAAATACTGGATATGAATCAGGCGAACATGAGCGAGGCGAACGACAACGCTCGCAACCTGGCGACCTCGGCTCAGCGTCGTATGCTCACCACGATCGTGGTATGTGCGACGATTGCACTCGTCTTCATCTTCTTCATCCAACGTTGGATTCTCACGCCCGTTCGGAAACTCATCGAATCGACCCGCGAGATTCGGGAAGGAAACCTCGACCTCGTCTTGAATTTTCAGTCTCGGGATGAGATCGGTCAGCTCTCGGAATCGTTTAACGAGATGACCTCGGCCCTCCGCTCTGTGAAGAAGCAAGACCGCTTCGACCTCGTACGAACCAAACGAGCAACGGAAGAAGTGTTCAATGCGTTACCCACCGCGATCGCCGTGGTCAATCTGAATGATGTTGTGGAAATCGCTACGGAAACCGCCGGGCGTTACTTCGGGTTGCTCCCCGGCAAGTCAATTCGCGACCTCGGCATGGATTGGCTTCCCGAACTGGTGGAACGCGCCATGACCGAACGGCGCATGATCGAACGTGACGTGCGCGAGCAATGGGTCCAGCAGTTTATTGATGGTCAGGAGCATTTCTTTCTGCCGACGGCCGTTCCTATTCCTGTGGGAAGTCGCGTTTCCGCCCCCACCGGGACCGCAGTCATTCTGAAAGACGTCACCCTGATTCACGAGCAACGCGAACTCAAGCGTGGCGTAGTGTCCACGGTATCTCATCAGTTGAAGACCCCGCTTCAGTCCTTGCGAATGGCCATACATTTGCTGTTGGAGGAGCGGGTCGGAAGACTGAATGAAAAGCAACAAGAACTCGCGTCTGCCGCCAAAGAGGAAAGTGATCGGCTGGCGGCAATCGTCGGCGACCTGTTGGACCTCGATCGGATCGAGTCTGACGGAACCCTGCTGGAAATCACGCCGGTCGCGCCGCTGGCTCTCGTGCGCGACGCAGTTGGGCCATATCTGAGCGAGGCCAAAGGACGAGGCGTCACGTTGACAGATTCGGTACCAGACGATTTGCCCGATGTCCTGGCCGACCGTTCGCGCATCGGACACGTGTTTGCAAACCTGCTGTCCAACGCGCTCCGCTTCACCCAACCCGGCGGAACAATAACGGTCAGCGCAACGCTCGAATCGGACGCGGTCCGTTTTATGGTCAAAGATACCGGGGTGGGAATAGCTCCCGAGCACATACATCGGGTGTTCGAGCCCTTCTACCGAGTTCCCGGGCAAGACGAAAAGAGCGGCGTGGGGCTCGGGCTGGCTATCGTAAAGGAAATCGTTCAGGCGCATGGAGGCGCCGTCTCGGCGCAGAGCGCTATCGGAGAGGGAACGCGGTTCAGTTTCACGGTTCCCATAAACGCCCGCTCGTCGCACATAGAGGAGTGACATCCATGTTTGTCGTTTATCTATTGATCGGCCCAATCACCTTTGCGGCCCTTGCGGGCCTCACACTTCTCTGCGAGAAGTTGTAGGAGGCCGCTATGATTTATGCTGCCGGCGTCGTTCTTGTGGCAAGCATGGCGTATCTGATCTATGCCATCGTCGACCCTGAAAGATTCTGAGGAATTACGAGCATGTCTATCCTTCTCGTCGTCGTTGTTGTGGGAGGCACCGCGCTTCTTTCATGGCCTTTGGGCAAATACATGGCGGTTGTCATGTGTTCGACGCTGGGAACCGTTGTGGACCGCTTCGGAGGTCGCATGGAGGGGCAGACATGGAAGGAGTACTGCCTGTCTCTTCTCCTGTTCAACGCCATCATGTTTGTGGCGGTTTATCTGCTTATCTCGTTTCAAACCTTCCTCCCCCTCAATCCCGACAAGAAGGGAATGATTGAGCCAAGCCTGCTTTTCAACACGGTGGCTTCGTTTGTCACGAACACAAATTTGCAGCACTACTCCGGCGAGGTCAGCATGAGTTACTTCAGCCAACTCTTCGGACTGATGTGGCTGCAATTCGTGTCGGCCTCGACGGGGATTGCGGCATTGGCTGCGCTCTCGCGCGGACTCGCCGGAAACGTACAGATCGGCAATTTTTATCGCGACCTGTTGCGGGTCTCGCTTTTGATCCTGCTGCCTCTCGCGAGCGTCGTCGCCATCGTACTGCTGCTTGGCGGAATTCCCATGACATTGAAGGGCGCGGTCAACGCGACGACGCTCGAGGGCGTCACCCAGACCATTGCGCGCGGCCCGGTAGCGGCCTTCGTCGCCATCAAACAACTGGGAACCAACGGGGGCGGATTCTTTGGCCCGAATTCCACGCATCCGCTCGAGAACCCGTCGTTCTGGACCAATCTCGTTGAGTGTGTGTCAATTTTGCTCCTGCCGATGGCCAGCGTCTGGATGTTTGGACATATCACCAAGCGAATGCGCCATGCCGCCGTCATCTTCGCTGTGATGGCGATCCTATTGATCGCGAAGGTCAGTTGGGCCGTTTGCTTTGAGAGCATGCCCGCCGCCGCGTTCCACGGCCTTCCCGTCGCGCAGACGGCCAATCTGGAAGGCAAAGAATTGCGTTTCGGCGCGGGAACCGGTCCTCTGTGGGCGGCGCTGACAACGAGCACGAGCAACGGCTCGGTCAATTGCATGCATGACAGTCTGAATCCTTTGACGACCTTGGCACTGTTCGCGGGCATGTGGCTCAACGTCACGTTTGGCGGAGTGGGCGTTGGCTTGATCAACATGTTCCTGTACATCGTCGTGGGCGTTTTCATCTGCGGAATGATGGTCGGGCGAACGCCCGAGTACTTGGCGCGCAAAGTCGAAACGCGAGAAATGAAACTCGCGCTGCTGGCGCTGTTGATTCATCCCCTCTTTATCCTGGGCGGAACGGCTCTATTCGCCGCCACATCGTGGGGGATGGGCGCCGTTCATAATCCAGGCGCTCGCGGTTTCATGGAGATCCTTTATGAATTTAGCTCAGCTACCGCGAACAATGGTTCCGGCCTAGAGGGACTTGGTGACACTACGGTCCCGTGGAACCTGGCGACCGGTATTGTCATGCTACTGGCGCGGTACATCCCGATTCTCCTTCCCCTCGCTATTGCGGGTTTTCTAGCGGAGAAAAAACCGACCCCCGAAACGTCGGGAACGCTGCGCGTCGACACGCCACTATTCGGGATGATTATTTTGGGCAGCGTCGTGTTCATCGGTGCGCTGTTGTTCTTGCCTGCGGCTGTCTTGGGACCGATCGCAGAGCATCTTGCCACGAAGCCCTTCTAGGAGTTGACGGACATGCTCTTCGATAATGAACAGAATGCTGAAAATGGAGTTCGCGCGAAGCTCAATCGTCGGTATGCGCGACGGGCTTCACTTTTCGAGAGGGACTTGGTCCTTACGGCGCTTACACAGAGCTTCGCGATGCTGAAGCCTTGGATCATGGCGCGCAATCCAGTCATGTTTGTTACCGAAATCGGCGCGGTCCTGACAACGCTCATTCTCGCTCAGGACATAGCGCGAAGAGACGGCTCGCTCCTTTACACCTTTTCCGTTGCGGCGGTCTTGTGGGTCACGGTCTTGTTCGCGAACTTCGCCGAAGCCTTGGCCGAGGCGCGCGGCAAGGCGCAAGCCAACACGTTACGCCGGACACGCCGTCAGACCGTTGCTCGGCGCGTGTTCGATTCCGGTGCGACGGCGGAAGTCTCATCCGATGAACTGAATGCAGGGGACATCGTGTTGGTCGTGGCTGGCGAAATCATCCCGAGCGATGGCGAGGTAATCGAAGGCGCCGCGACTGTGGACGAATCGGCTATCACGGGCGAATCGGCCCCCGTTGTTCGTGAAGCCGGTGGCGACCGCTCGGGCGTTACGGGCGGCACACGCGTGCTTTCCGATCAACTCACGATTCGCATTACCGCTGGCGCGGGCGACTCGTTTCTCGATCGCATGATCGCGTTGGTGGAAGGCGCCGTACGACAGAAAACGCCCAATGAATTGGCGCTTACCGTCACGTTGGCGGGACTGACCTTGGCGTTCCTCATGGTGACCGGCGCGCTCTGGCCGATGGGGCGCTACTTCAATGTGGATATTCCCGTGCCGACGTTGGTCGCGCTGCTGGTCTGCCTGATTCCCACAACGATTGGGGCGTTGCTCGCCGCCATCGGACTCGCGGGTATGGACCGCGCCTTGTCTGCGAACGTGCTGGCCAAGAGCGGCAAGGCAGTCGAATTGGCCGGTGATATCGATACGCTGCTGCTGGACAAAACCGGCACCATCACGATGGGGGACCGCCAAGCGACGGAGTACTGTCCATTACCAGGCGTGGAACAAGCGCATCTGGTTGCGACGGCAATGCTCGCGTCTTTCGGCGATCTGACACCAGAGGGCAAGTCCATCGTTACGCTCGGCGAGAAGACGCTAGGCTCCCATGCGCCGCGAGACGAAGGGGACGGAAAGATAATCGTGTTTACGGCGCAGACTCGGTTGAGCGGTTTGGACCTTCCTGACGGACGTTGTTTGCGAAAGGGCGCTTCGGACGCGGTCATGGCGTTCGTGCGCGCACAGGGCGGAACCATCCCGGGCGAGTTGCAGAGCACGGTCGATCGCGTTGCACGCCAGGGCGCTACGCCCATCGTCGTCGCGGAGGGAACGGAAATCCTGGGCGTTGTCGCGTTGTCAGACGTGCTTAAACCCGGAATCCGCGACCGCTTCGAGCGACTGCGCGCGATGGGACTTCGTGTCGTGAT
Organism: Candidatus Hydrogenedentales bacterium; assembly: GCA_041859045.1. Taxonomy (GTDB): domain Bacteria; phylum Hydrogenedentota; class Hydrogenedentia; order Hydrogenedentales; family SLHB01; genus JBHELB01. The sequence continues at coordinate 40,384 of JBHELB010000064.1, forward strand.
GGTTACGGGCGACAACCCGCTCACGGCGGCCGCCATTGCGCAGCAAGCGGGTGTTGATGACTACATTGCCGAGGCGAGGCCCGAAGACAAGCTCGACTACATCCGAAAAGAACAGCGCGCCGGGCGGCTGATCGCGATGATGGGAGACGGCACAAACGACGCCCCTGCCTTGGCCCAAGCCGACATTGGCGTGGCGATGAACTCCGGCACGCAAGCCGCCAAAGAGGCCGGCAACATGGTTGATCTCGACAGCGACCCGACGAAGCTGATCGAGGTCATCGAAATCGGAAAGCAACTGCTCATGACGCGCGGCGCGTTAACGACCTTCTCCATCGCCAACGACGTGGCGAAGTATTTCGCGATCATTCCGGCCATGTTTATGTTGGCCATTCCGCAGTTGGCGGTGCTCAATATCATGAGCCTAAACACGCCCGCCAGCGCCATTCTGTCAGCACTCATTTTCAACGCCATTATTATCCCGGTCCTCATCCCCATTGCCCTCAAAGGCGTGAAATACCGCCCCATGGGCGCCGAGGCTCTTTTGCGCAAGAATCTTCTGATATACGGGTTGGGCGGCATTCTGGCGCCGTTCTTCGGGATCAAGTTGATCGACATCCTGCTGGGAATGACGGGCGTCTTCTAGGAGGCATACGAATGAAAAAGCTTGGATCGCAAATAGTCACATCGCTTCGCGTCGTGATAGTGACGTGGCTCGTCTGCAGCGGTCTTTATACGCTCGCTGTCCTCGCCATCGGCCAACTCTTCGTCCCGGAAACCGCCAACGGTTCGGTCGTCCGCGACGAGCGCGGAGAGACGATCGGCAGTAGACTAATCGCTCAGAAATTCACCAGACCTGAGTATTTCTGGCCACGTCCTTCAGCCGTCGACTACAACGCGGCGAGCGCCGGAGGCAGCAACCTTAGTCCCACAAACCCAGCATTGCGCGAACGAGCGCAACAGACGCTCGCTGCCTACCACGCCGACAGCGCTTTCCCAATCCCGGCCGACCTCGTAACGGCATCCGGCAGTGGCCTAGACCCCGATATCACGGAGCAAGCGGCTCTATTTCAGGCCGACCGCATCGCCGCGGCTCGGCATGTAGACCGCACTTCGGTTGAAGGCATAATCGAAGCCAACGCTGCACGCCCCGGCGGCATATTTACAAATGAACGGCAGGTCAATGTTCTTGCGGTAAACATGGACCTCGATAGGATGAACAGGCATTAGCAGGCCAACGCTTGTGAGGAGTTTCCAAACATGACCACCGAGCGAGCCGACAGCTTCCTGCGGATGATCCGACGCCTCGAGCGAGGAAAGCTCAAGATCTATCTGGGCTACTGCGCCGGTGTGGGGAAAACCTATCGAATGTTGCAGGAGGCGCAACGTCTCAAGAGCGACGGCATCGACGTGGTCATCGGATTTGTCGAAACACACGGGCGGCAAGAGACCGAATCGCTCCTCAGCGGGCTGGAAGTCGTTCCGCGACGCAAATTGGACTACCGAGGAATCACAACCGAGGAGATGGACCTCGACGCGATCCTCGCGAGGCATCCTGCCGTTGTGCTGGTCGACGAACTCGCGCATACCAACGTGCCTGGAAGCCACAATGACAAACGATACCAGGACGTTGAGGAAATCCTAAGCGCCGGCATACACGTCATTTCCACGCTGAATGTGCAACATCTCGAGAGCCTTTACGAGACGGTCGAACGCGCCACCGGCGTGAAAGTCCGCGAGCGCGTACCGGACCGCATCGTGATGGACGCGGACCAAGTAGTGAATATAGACGTATCGACTGAAGACCTTCGCCAACGACTGCGAGAAGGCAAAGTGTACACCCGCGAGCGCGTCGAGACCGCCTTGGAACATTTCTTTAAGAGTTCAAACTTGCAGCAGCTACGAGAACTGACGTTGCGTGAGCTGGCGGCCCAGATTGACGCCCAACAGCGCGAGGAGCTTGAGGACGAGACGCCATCCACTCCGGATCAGGTGATGGTGTGTCTGAGTTCCCGCGGTCCGAACAGCGAAGCGCTGTTAAGGTATGCGTCGCGTCTTGCCGGACGTCTGAACCGAAACTGGTACGCGGTCTACGTGCAGACCGCGTCGGAGAGTCCGACCATGATCGATGCGTCGACACAACGCGCTCTATCCAACACATTAGCGTTGGCGCAACAGCTCGGCGCAACGGTCTTCACCTACAAAGGCGACGATGTGGTGAAGACGATCCTCCAATTCGCGCGCGAGTACCGCGTCGGCCATGTCGTTGTTGGCTCTCCCGGAAGTCATCTGTCGCTGTGGGACCGTCTACTCGGGCGACGGCGCGTCGTGGACCGCTTGGTCGCCGAAGCGCGGGGGATGACGGTGGTCGTTCTCGATACGCAATCCTCGTTCGAGTCGCCCCAGCCCCTCGCCAAGACTTCGGAAACGACGGAAGACGGCGAAGCAACGGGGGCGCGAAACAAACTAACGCCGTCTTTTTGGAGAGACGTGCCGATCAAAGTCTGGAATGAACCCATCGAGAAGCAAATGGCGCTGCGTCATCTCGTCGAATCGTGCCTGCCCAACGACTCACCGCTCCGAAAAGATGCGTGGGAGCGATTGCAGGAACGAGAGAAACAGGGCGGAACGTTCGTAGGCGAGGATATCTCCTTTCCCCACGCGCGGATCGCCGGGATAGAAACCCCCATGATCGCCGTCGCCGTCGACAAGGAAGGAATTCACGATGCCGAAGTCGGCCGGTCCGCGCGCATCATGATACTTCTGCTTTCACCTCAAGCCCCGCCCAGCGCGCACGTCGCCTACCTCGGCGAAATCAGCCGCATGGCTCGCGACGAACAATGGCAGCGCAGAATGCTCGAAGCCGACCGAACCGAGGGCGCGCGGAAGATAATCCTTGGATGGGTCAAGGAATCGGTTCGAGGTTAAGAAGAACGATAACGAGACGCGCCTATTCCCAGATGCCGCGATTTGTCCTGACGGCACGAGAGAGTCAAGAACCCAAACACATTGCCACCGCGCCGGAACTAACTATATAGGACGCCGAAACGCGTACGTACTACTCCATCGAGTCCCCGGCCGGTCCCGAACCACCCCGACGAATGACCTAACCGACTCAATGACGCCAACAAAACCATAGAACGCTTCTTGTCGGCGGCGATTGGGACGTGTACGGTCCCGCTTGCGGGGCTGCAAATCCTGCATATTTCGATAGTCACGCCGACATACGGCGAACACGAGCGTATCCATGCGTTGATGAAAGCGCGAACGACGCTTCGGTTCAAACCTGTAGTCGTAGCGTTTGAAATGTTTGTGTCAGGTCGTTTTTTGTGTCATCATCGACTGCCGCGCTGGCGGGCGGACCGCAGCGAACATCGTCAACATGCGGACGCCAAACGACAAGAACATTGCTGGAAAGTGATTCGTGTCGGCGGCGTTTGCCGCGTGTATCGCTCTTCGTCCTCCGTGCGTTAGTGGAGCGCTGTGTAAAGAAGTGTGCGCGTCGATCGCGCAAACGGTTGTCTTGAAACTAGGCACGACCTGGATGGAAGGGAATAATTTGATGATGCAGGCGCAATGGGCAGGGCTCGTGGTGTGCGGTATTTTGTCCATGGTGCCCCAGGCGTGGGCGGCCTCCCCTTGGATCGAGAAGGCCGACTACAGTCGGGTCCACGTCGTCGTCCCGGAGGATGCGACCCAAGTCGAGAAAAGCGCTGCCGACCTTCTTGTCGCGACGTGGAAGCAGGTAACCGGACATATGCCGAGTGTCAGCGCCGCGCCTTCCGATGGGCCCAATGTCTGGATTGGAACTTCTCTGATTCCTGCGGTGTGGAAGGACGACCTCAAGCTTGATGCGTTAGGTTTCGACGGCATTCTATTGCACACGATGCTGGCTGCGACCGGGAAGAATCTCATTTTGACCGGTGGGGAAGGGAACCCGCTCAGCAAAGGCACGATGTTCGCCGTGTACGAGTTCTTCGAGCAGTGTTGCGGTGTGAGGTGGCTTACACCGAGCGTCACACATATCCCCGCTGCGCCGGAGTCCATTCCGACGCTCGACTATCGCTACACGCCCCCCATGAAATACCGCGACATTGGCGGTTGGTCTGAGACCATCCCGGGCGCCATGCGCCAGAATTCGCCGTTTATCTACGGACAATACGGGCATTCGCTCTATATGCTCCTGCCGCCGGACAAATATTTCGCCGAGCACCCGGAGTACTATTCCGAGATTAGGGGCAAGCGCATCGCGACGGTCGGGCTCGACTGGGAGAACGTCAATGCAGCCCTAGAGAACATCCAGGCAGCCCTCGCCCGTCCCGAGGAGAGTGGCCAACTGTGCATGAGTAATCCCGCCACCGCCGAGGCGATTGCGCAAGAGATCGAAGAGCGCATGAAGGCCAACCCGAACGCCAACGTGTGGTCGGTCAGCCAAATGGACTGGAGCAATAATTGCACCTGCGATCAGTGCCGCGCGCTCGACGAGGCGGAAGGCACGCCGGCAGCGTCGCTCATCACCGGCGTCAATCGCGTCGCCGAATTGATCGAGAAGAACCACCCCGGCGTATACATCCAAACTTACGCCTACACCTACACGCGGCGTCCCCCGAAGACGATTCGCCCGCGTCACAATGTCATCGTGCAGTTTTGCAGTATCGAGTGCGATTTCGCGCGCTCTTTCGACGACCCCGAGTCCAAGATTAACCGTGCATTTGTCGACGACCTGCTGGGATGGGAGAAACTCGGCGCAAACATCCTGATCTACAACTATCCCGTCAACTGCACGTATGCGATGCGCCCGTATCCGTACGAGTATGTCTTCGCAAAGAACATGCGTTTTTTTGCCAAGCACGGTATTATCGGGGTGTATGAACAAGGCCAATGGGACAAGGCGTCTGCTTTCGGGTATCTCAAGCCCTACGTGATGAGTCGCTTACAGTGGGACCCGAATCGAGACGCCGACCAGTTGATTGACGAGTTCTGCACTCTCTACTACGGCCCCGCCGCGCCGCATATGCGCGCGTTCTTCAATCTCTGTCATAACACCCTGCGCAAAAGCGGAGCGCAGATGCCTCTGTTCGACGACGCCGGTTGGTTGAGCCAGGAATTTGTGGCCAAAGGCGAGAAGATATTCAAGCGCGCGTTTGCCGCCGCCAACACCGAGGAGATTCGGCAGCGCGTCGATCTCGATTATTTTCAAGTCCAGTATGCGGCGCATCTGTGCAAGCCCACCTATCGCTATCGTGAGGACAAAATCGTTGTCGAGCGCCCGCCGCATCTCTCCGCCGACGAACTGATGGCTCGCCTGGATGCGCTCGGGATCCGCAAAGCATGGCCCGCCTACTACTTCCCTCTGGACGACCTCCGTCCGACGCTCGCGCAACCCTACGCTTCCGGCACAAGCGAGACGCCGCTCATTCGCCTCGAGAACGCGCGCTACGTCGTGTGGATTGCGCCGGAGTTGCAGGGTTCGATACTCCGCTGGCGCGACAAGAAGTTCGGCATCGAGTTATTGAAGGGCTTTGAGACGTGCGGCACCGGACGCGGCACATACCAGGAATGGAGCACGTTCCCTGGGGCAGGGGATGGCCCCTCCGCGCCCATCTATATTGCCAAAGAACAGTCGCCGCAACGCGCGATCATCGAAGGCAAGAGCAACACGGGCCTTGTCATCACGCGCGCCATGTCGCTCGACGGCAAGGACGGGGGCCTGCGTATGGCAATACGCATCACTAACACCGCCGACGCGCCGCAGCCCATTCCTTTGCGCGCGCATCCGGAGTTCTACTGCCAGCGCCTTGGCGATATCCCCGAGTTTTGGGTTCGCACGGCAGACGGCTGGAAACAGACCATCAAAGAAGAGCAACGAAGCAACACGTTGGGCGTTGATACGCTCAAGCCTGACCCCGCGGGCGAATGGGCCGTGTCCTTGCTCAACGGCAAATTCAGTCTGGTGAACACCTATGACGCCGCGCAACTGGAAAAGCTGATTTACTTTTACAATACCGGCGGCGGTATGGAGCAAGTGAATCTCGAATTGGTCCCGCCGCGCAAGGTACTGCAGCCCGGCGAGTCGCACACGATCGAGACGACCTATCGCGTGGAGCCCGGGCGCCCAAGTGCGTTCAAATAGCCTCGGGACAAGCTGCAGGTGACGCGGGGAGGCGCCTGAGGTTTCCGACATCATTCCGCCGGTCAATCGGTCGCTTTTTGGAAGAGTGAGAAATTTCGGCCCTCGGCCACGTAGAACGTCTTGTCCGTCGCAAGTTGCGAGCATTGAAGACTTGCGCGTATCCAGGAAGCGCTTCAGCAGAACTTCCACCCAAGGGGCATGCTCCGCCAAAAACAGCAACGCCCTCTCGTGCGCGGCTTTGCGCAGAGAGGGCGTTCGCCTTGTTCTCTTTGGTGGAGGATTCAGTCTTGGACTCGGAAAATCTCCATTTCAGCCTATGCCGCTCCGTTGTGTGAATGGCGCGAAACAAGTTGTCGAAGATTGCCGAGTAGTATGCTCCTGACGGCCTCCGGCGATTCATTCCACAAACGCCCAAGTGCGGACTCTGCCTCCGGAACGTCCCACGGCATCATTGGGCCTGATTTTCCTCGAACGAAAGGCCCGTCAGTCTCTGTCAGAATTCGTTCTCTGGGCATGGCGGCAACGAGTTTCTGTCCCTTCTGACCAGTCAACATTGCCATCCCAACGCTGAACCAACATCCGCATTCGACCGCTCTTTCAAGTTCTTTGAGGGTTCCCGAAAACCAATGCAGCACCGGCGTTCCTGCGCGTAAACTGTCGCCGAGGACATCCAGTACATCGGAGGCCGCGTTTCTCGAGTGAACGCTCATGATACGCCCGCCTTTCTGTGCGCAGGCCACAAGAATCTCTTCCAGAACGCGGCGCTGCAGTGGGAGCGTGCTTTTCAGCTTCGCAGACCCATCAAGTCCGATTTCGCCGACATAGCTGGCATCATCCAGAAGTTCACGAAAGAGCGATATCTCGGAGTGCCGTTCCGCAACAAGCTCCGGATGAAGCCCAAGCGCCACCTTGATCCTGCGAACCCCCGCAACGACACTGCAGGTTCCTTGCCATGCCCTCGGCGTTGTGGTGACTGCGAGAAGATACATGCCCTCGGCGTCCACTCTCCGCGTAATCGATACGGGGTCGGGATACAAGTCAAGATGACAGTGGAAATCGATCACAGGACCCCCGAAAAGCGAAGGAACCCTTCAATCTCGCCAAGACCCCGTTCAATGACCGCCTTGTAGGGCGTCGTGTCCCCAATCTGGGCATAGTTCAACGCCCCTCCAATCCAACTACCCAATCCATAACGCCTGACCTGCTCCACGGCCACAGCAGCCGCGCGCACGTCATCAAAGTCTCTATGGGACGAGTCGGCAATCGAAAGGTTGCTGTATCGATAGATCGTTCCATCGGCTTGGCCCCAAAGGTGGACGGCGGCGCGGCGCACAAGGCACGGCACGCATCGGCCGCAATGAACATATCCCATCCGAGAAAATCGCCCGCAACTGGTTGCATCGAAAGCGTTCCGTAGCAGCATCTGTTGATTCTGACAACCGGACAGCATCTCGCCCTTTGTTCTGAATTGGTAGGGGTTGGTCAGATTCACGCGGCATTCAGCCGTGTCCAGCACCGCCTGCAATGACTTCAGGAAGAACGGATGCGTGGTTCGGGTGCTGAGACTTCCCAAGCGCAACGGGGTCAAGGGAACGTTCATGCTGATGAAACCATTCTCGGGAATGAACAGGTCGACGCTCTCTCCTCGAACATGCCTGTCGAGTGATGTCGCGGCCAACACTCCGTATGCAATGAATATCAGCGAACGGGACCTCTGTGAATGTTCGATGTCGCCGAGCGGATTTGCGCAATGGTTGAGCTGCAAATGACGTAAACCGCCACCGATCTGACGCGCGAAGTTCCTCTGACTGGTTTTGTCACCTCTCGATACTTGGCTTACGAGAATCGGATGGCGATTCTGAGCCGACAAATCCAGGGCGCCGACCAAGCTGTCCATTCCACCAGACAAGAGGCAAATGGAATCCTCTTGTGGAAGAACGGGTCTGCGGGGTGGCGGCGGCGTAGAATTGCCGGCCGTAAACGACAGACTCCAGATGTCGCCGGTGAGAAATCTCAAGGCACTTGCGATAGCCGTTGCCTGCGGAGCCCAGAAATCGGGGTCAATCAGCGAAACGGACAGTTCAAGTACTCTGGTCCATCCATCGGAACTTCGAGAACGGCTTACAGCGGAATCCGCGGCCACAACGCCAAGTGCTATGGACAACAAATCCCAGGCACGGGTGTTCGGAGATAGTCCGCTCCGAGAGATCATTCCAAGGAGCGACCCACCCACCGACCCTACTTGCGCCTGGTTTGAGTTTCCATACAGGACGAAGCACAATGTGTCTGCGGGCGGCGGCGACGGCAGAGCATTCTGGGGGGCGCATATTATCCGCATCACAAATACTCCTCGAACACGCCGAAGGTATCTCGCATCACCTCATTTGTAAGTGAGGCTGCATTCTCGCGCGTCAATCTCGTTCCCGAGTCGGCTCGTCTTCGGAAACACGCGGCTACCTTTTCTCTGACGTAATCGCTCATTTCCTGAAGCCGATTCACGGCGGCCCTGTAGTCGGGAGCCTTTTCCATTACCGCCTTCCCGACATCCAACTGTATTCTGTGCCAAATGTCATGTGCGACATACGCATGAGTCACCGAATCAATCTGCTCATGCGACAACGCGGTAAGGTCTGTGGCGGGCTCAGCCTCGAGAAGCTCACTGAAGGCCCTTGCCATAGAATCCCTGCTCGCCTCTGCATCTTGTGTTCCATCAACAGGGCGGATGAACTCGATGATGAGATCCCTGATCTCCTCTGACGAGCGCCCCACAAGTCTTGCGGCTTCCAGAGCATGACCTGGTGCAAATGCTTGGCCGCGACTCAGTGTGTCGAGCACACCATAAAGCGAGCCTACCGTCTTGGACGTCGCCGACATTCTTTGCGAGGCGCGACGGGCGCCACCAAGCCCAGTGCGGACGTAACGAGCGATACCGGCGCGCATATCGTCTTGAGAGCCAGTCCGGGCAAATCTTCCCAGGCTTGTGCGGCTCCCTCTGAAACGGCCCGGCAGGGCAAGGCCCTGAGTGCTTGGTTGGGTGTTGCTGTCGGGGAGCACAGGGTTTAGCGAGCCTTGCGTCTGCATGCCGCTATCAGGCGCATCCCCTTGAGCGGGAATGGGTGATACCCAAGGCGGAATCATCGGCACGCCGCCTCCAGGACCTCCGCTGGATGCAGACGTTCCCATCAGCGATCTTCCTTCAGTGTGTTCTTGATTGCATTCTTGACTGGTCCTGAAATCCCTTGTTGCGATGACCATTTTTGCAGGACTGCCGGTCCCCACGGTTTGTCGGCAATGAGCGGCACAATCGCAGCGGTGACCTGTTGGCCGGGGATTTCGGTCAAGAAATCAGCAAGACGCTGCCCCTGTTCCTCGTTGGCAGCAGCGACCGTGAGACATCCGTAGAGAATTTGAGGAGTTCCCCACTGTTGTTCCTGACGCGCCCGTGCAAGCAGCCGTTCCATAATCTGGTGGCTCTGAGCCTTTGATACTTGCCGAACCTGCGTAACGATTGGCTCCAGGACTTGCTTGGATTCCAGCAGGGCCGCAAGCAGAGCCGCGGCTTCGGAAGACATCTGGTCGGCAGGGGTTATTAGGGGTAAATGCTCTCGACTGACGTACATGGCAGGGCGCAGGTCCAAGTCCGCAAAAGACGGCGCCAATGCCAGCCAATCTCGCACAAAAGCGTTTTTCCAGCCTGTTGGAGGATCATCGTACTCTTCTCCCGCCGCCACAGCTTCTTCCAGCTTCTTTATGAACCGTGCCTTGCCTTCATCGTCTTCATTCACCGCTTTTACAAGTTCCCGGTAGGCCGATTCCTCAGCGCAACGCTCGAAGATGAGCAGTTTTGCCAGAACTTCTTCATCGACAGTCACGCCCTGCAGTTTGGCGATTGACATTCTGATGAATACCGTGTTGAGGAAACGTTTTATGAGGCGAGGATTGCCTGAGATCTTGGTCGCGGTGGCCATAATCGGCGCAAGGCGATCCGCGATGCCCAGCTTGGTCCTCAATTCCGGGGAGCAACCCTCAATCAAGGGAATCACGAAGGCTCCGTCTACGCGTTTGCCTCGCCATGATTCGCCCAACTGCTTGCAAATCTGCTTTCTTATGTCCTCGCGCTTGTCCGCAGACAGGCCGCTGTTCTCAATGAACAACAGCATCATGTACGCGCGGACGTCCTGTGTTCCAAGCGGGGGGATGCGTATGGGAATCTGGATCAGTTTGTCGAAGTAGTTCGTGACGAGATCATCGTTCAACGACACGTCTTTGAAGTGCGTCCGGACTGCCTCTCTTATCATCCTGTCGTCAGCGGCAATGATGAACGCCGTATGGTCGAGAAATAGGAACAGCCTGATCGCTTCCAGCGTAGTGATTGCCGTGTTCGGCAGACACCGGTCGAGGTCGTCAATGAAAACCACCAACGTCACCTTCTGTTCCTCGAGCACTTCTTTGAATTGACGCCGTAGGTTGTGAATCTCTTTCGGAGGGGAAGTCTCGACAGGAGAGTCGATAAGCCCCTTGGCTTCCTCGGCCACTTTCTTCCCGCTTTCGACAGCGGTATCCACCGAATCGGAATCCACGTTCCCCTGTGTGAGTTTCTGTGCGAGACTCAGACCGGCGCCTATGATCCCCGTAGGTGGAAGGCCAAGCGCCATCTCTGCGGCTGGCCTCAGTATCAGACCTGCCGTTCGTAACCAGTTCACGCGTCGAAGCAAGGCGACCACTTTCTGTGTTGGCGTCTTATTGTCTTCTGCGTGTTTGAGCAGGCTTTGAGCGATGACATCCATGAGGGCCGCGCGTGCGTCGTCATAGCCTTGGTAGAGCCACGCGTCGAAATCGACGAACAGGAAAGAGCCGTCCCCGCGTTCAGAGAGAGCAGCCTTAATCAACTCCAACATGCTCGACTTGCCGACACCCCAGCTACCGCACACACCAAGCGATACGGGTTGTCCTTGAGCTTGGACAATCATCTCGGCTGCCGTGTCGGCAACAATCCTGAAATTCAGAAAGTCGCGGTTCGTTTCGTTGTCAGACCACATCTTCGGGCGCTCCATTCAATCTACATTCGGGGAGACCGGACAATAGTTGCTGGGACTGACAGCTCAAACAAGCCTGACGCCGAGCCTCCCCGGAACAATTCGGCAAGGATCTCAGACTGATCTACTCCATTGTTTCACCAAACGTATCCGTGAATCAATGCGCGGTGAAAAGATCACGTATCGGGACAATCGTCACAAGACTGAGCAGCCAAAGGGCTTAGACATGACTTCTGTGAAGACGATCCAAAAAAGGTGCCCATGTCAGATGATCGAACCAAGGCAGCGATCGCCGATGACGATAACGCGCTGGCGCGAGGAGGAAATACCTGTCCTTGTCAATCCTGCCCATGCTGTCGAGGTGTCCCGAAACGGTTCGCAAAATACGGCGTGCGGGAACGGGTCTTTCTTGTTCTCGTCGATGGAACCGTATGCAGAACTACCGGACGACTCGCCCGATGGAAGTGCCCTCTCTGCAAGAAGACCTTTACGGTCTACCCAGATTTCGCTCTGCCTTTCAAGCGATACACACGGCCAGACGTTATCGCTCTGTGCGAAAAGTATCTGGCCCACGAATGGACGACCTACCGGGACACGGTCTGCGACAACGGAATGCCGCTGTTCTACCCGGAAAAGGAACCTGACCCTTCGTGGTGGAAGCAGGCCGACGAAGATGAAGTCGATCCAGACACCTGTGCGCCAGCCTTGTCCCACACCGCGCTCTACCGCTGGCTGACAACCCTCGCCAACCCCGGCTTCCCGGACATGCAGCATGAACCCTCATCCGGGGCTGTGCGTGCCCCATGCCGGGTCTCCCCAAACAAGTTCCGTAGCGAGGAACGTCGGCAAGCTCTCGAACGGTGCGCAGAACTTCTCCAAATTCCGCCGCCTTGAGGACCTCCCCGCGTCGACAAAATCCATCCCCGAGTTGGCAACAGGAATCGAGCGAAGCTCGGCTACAATTTCCGCATTGCGAAATTTGGAAAAGCCGAAAGCCCGGAGCGAGAGTGCGTTCCAAACGCCAAACTCGGCATGTCGCAAGTAGTCGCGAGTCTCGCACAGAACGCACGGTGTTGTTTCCCGGTCCTCCGGGCATCATGGTAAGGAGTCGAATAGAAATGCATGAAGATGACCGATTAGAAGAATCCGTCCCTCCGGCACGCGCCGTCATCTACGCGCGGATGTCAACGGAACACCAACAGTATTCCACGGAGAACCAGTCCGACGTTATCCGGGAATACGCGTCAAAGCACAACATGGAAATCGTCCGCACGTATGCCGACGAGGGGAAGAGCGGCTTGCGGCTCGACGGGCGCGACTCCCTGAAACGGCTGATCGAGGACGTCCAAAGTGGCCACGTGGACTTCGAGGCGATTCTCGTCTATGACGTCAGCCGCTGGGGGCGCTTCCAGGACGCGGACGAAAGCGCCTATTACGAGTACCTCTGCCGGCGCGCAGGTATCACCGTGATCTACTGCGCCGAGCAATTCGAAAACGACGGCAGCCCCGTGTCCACCATCGTCAAGGGTGTCAAGCGGGCCATGGCCGGGGAATACAGCCGGGAGCTTTCCTCGAAGGTGTTCAAAGGGCAGTGCAGGCTGATTCAGCTCGGATACCGGCAAGGGGGCCATGCGGGGTTCGGTCTCCGGCGGATGCTGATTGATCAACAGGGCAACCCCAAGGGCGAGCTTCATTTCGGCGAGATGAAAAGCATTCAAACCGACCGGGTGATACTGGTGCCCGGACCGCCGGAGGAGTTAGCGGTCGTCGAAAGGATATTCACGGAGTTCGTACACGAACAGAAGCCGGAGAGTGAGATTGCGGATGCGCTCAATGCCCGCGGAATCGAGACCGACCTGGGGCGCTTGTGGACCAAGAGCACCGTGAACCAAGTGCTCACCAATGAAAAGTACATCGGGAACAACGTCTACAACCGGGTCAGCTTCAAACTCAAGAAGAAACGGGTCCGGAACCCCGAGGAGATGTGGATTCGAGCGGATGGCGTCTATGACCCGATTGTCGAGCCCGCGCTGTTCTGGGCGGCGCGCGAGATCATCCTGGCGCGCGCGCGCACCTTTTCCAATGACGAACTTATCCAGGGGCTGAAGGGCCTGCTCGAAAAGACGGGCTGGCTGTCATCCGTGATCATCGATGAGTGTGATGTACTCCCCTCAAGTTCGGTCTACAGGCACCGGTTCGGAAGCCTTCTCCGTGCTTACCAGCTTGTGGGATATGAACCTGACCGCGATTTCGAGTACCTGGAAACCAATCGGCGATTGCGGGAAATGTATCCCCGTGTCGTTGAGGACGTCGTTGCCAGAATGGCGGAAACGGGCGGGACAGTCGTTCGGGACAACGAGACGGACCTGTTCGCGGTGAATGGTGAATTCACGGTCTCGGTGATAATCGCGCGATGCCAGCGTACGCCCGCAGGGGCGTATCGTTGGAGCATTCGTCTTGACCGGGTCCTACGCCCGGACATTACCGTCGCGGTAAGGATGGACGAGGTCAACGAATCCGCCATGGACTACTACCTGCTGCCTACCGTGGACATGGCCCTGCCCAAGCTCAGGTTGGCCGAGCAAAACGGCATCTACTTCGACGCGTATCGCTTCGATACGCTCGATTATCTTTACGGAATGGCGCGCCGTGCGCGGGTCGAGGTGGCCTGATGAACAATCACCAAGACATACAGATGATTCCAATCAGCAAGGTGCACATCTTGAATCCCCGGAATCGAGACAAGCGAAAATTCGGCGAGATTGTCAGTAACATCTCGCACCTCGGGCTCAAGCGGCCAATCGTCGTGAGTCGGCGGGGGGAGCTTGAGGGTGACGACGAATACGATTTGGTCTGCGGGCAAGGCCGCCTCGAAGCCTTCCAGAGGCTCGGCCAGATGATGATCCCGGCGATCATCATGGACATCTCGCGCGACGAGAGATTGATCGGCAGCCTGGTCGAAAACTGCGCTCGACGCACTCCGCGCATGATCGAGATGGTCCGGCAAGTCGGCGCCCTACGCGACAAGGGATACAAGAACGTCGAGATTGCCAAGAAGATCGACATCGACGAGACGATGGTGAGCGGGGTGATTCTTCTTCTGGACCAGGGGGAAGAACGTCTGTTGCAGTCCGTGGAATGTGACCGCATTCCCGTGACGGTCGCCATGATGATCGCCACGTCCAGTGATGTGGAGGTCCAGAAGGCGTTGGCTGAAGCCTACGAGAGCAAACAACTCCGTGGCAAGGCCATCCTGCGTGCCCGGCAGATAGTGGAGCAGCGGCGGACCTATGGCAAATCCTTCCACGGGACGAAGAAGGAAACCCCAAAGCCCATCTCCTCGGATGCCATTGTCCGAGCCTACAACAATGAAACCAAGCGCCAGAAGGTGACAATCAAGAAGGCGGAACTCTGCGACACCCGTCTGCTCTTCATCGTCAACGCCCTGAAGTCGCTGTTCGAGGATGAGAATTTCGTGAACCTTCTGCGCGCGGAAGGTCTGGACACTCTGCCGGCGTATTTGTCCGAGCAGATGGGGAGGCAATCGCATTGAGCGCCGAGAAAGTCCGTCTTGGCTTCGAACTGGAGGGCGTGACGCTCCCGCTGGAGCATATCCTGCCGTCCAAGCAGGTCAATCCTGCAATTCGCAAGAGCCGCAAGTACGCAACCATTCTGGCGTCGATCCAGGAGGTGGGATTGATCGAACCGCCCATCGTTTACCGCTCCAAGAAGGTGGCGCGGGCGCCCGAGAGCTATATCCTTGTCGACGGACACATCAGACTTGACGTTCTCAAGGCATTGGGCCACACGGAGGTGTTCTGCCTGATTTCCACCGATGACGAGGCGTTCACCTATAACCACAAGGTCAACCGTCTGCCGCCCATCCAAGAGCATTTCATGATCATGAGGGCCATCGACAGCGGGGTCGCAGAGGACCGGATCGCGAAGGCGCTGAATGTGGACTTGGCGCGCATACGGAAGCAACGTACGCTCTTGGACGGAATCTGCGGCGAGGCGGTCGACCTGCTGCGAGACAAACCTGTGACGCCGAATGGGTTACGGTCGTTGAGGAAGGTCAAGCCTATCCGGCAGATAGAAATCGCGGAACTGGTGAACGCTGTCGGCAATTACACGACGCCGTACATCAAGGCACTCGTCGCCGCCAGCCCCAAGGACCAATGTGTTCCCGGTAGCGACGGCAAGCCCTCCTTTGGCGTGAGGCCGGAGGACCTAGCCAAGATGGAAAAGGAGATGGCCGCCCTTGAGCGGGACTTCCGGCTCATCGAACAGAGCTACGGCACAAACGTGCTGAATCTGGTACTTGCCCGTGGGTACCTTTCCAAGCTGCTGTCCAACAACAGGGTCCTGCGCTACCTGTCCGGTCACTACGGGGACATTGCGGCGGAGTTTCAGAAGGTGGTAGATTCCGCGTCATTGGAGACGTGACGAACAACGGACCTGTTGATTGGGGAACCACTCTCAAACGCATCCCTACTGGTTCACCATGAGACTACCTGGATTCGTCTTGCATGCAAGGACATGACCAAAGGTATCGGGAGCGATTACCAAGCACCTTGTGCAGTACCTTATCGACGCCACATTCTCGCACGTGCCAGGCATAGACGATGCGCTTGTAGAAGACCTCCGCTGTTCGTGCTTTCTGGCACGGATCTTCGCCCAAGATGGTCTATGGATTACCATCACTGGTCAAGAATATGTAGTAGGATATACCTGGCGCAGGCGATCTCCCGTGTCGAACGTTCGAAGAAGACCGGTAATCGGGCGCTATGATCTCCGATTCGGCGGCTGAACATCGGTTGTTGAATAGACTTGACGCAAAGTCACTACACTGATGCGTCGATGATTCTGATTAGCGCGTCCTCGACTTCGCGGGCGACTCCCTGAAGTGACGGCGAGTTGAACAAGGCAATAAGTTCCGTTGGTTTGATCGTGCTGACCTTTACCTTCCCATGTTCTTCATAAACGCAGATACGGCATGGCAAGGCATTGGCTATGGACATGTTCGTCTCCAGCACGGTTTTAGCTTTGACCGGATTGCAGACCTCAAAAATCCGACATGCCGCATCGAAACTCACACCTTTGGCGGCCATTTTTTCCTTCAGGTCATGAACACCAAGCACGCCAAAGCTGTTGGCTTGCGCAGCGGCCTCAAGCCGCTTGCATACATCGTTGATATTCTTTTCACTGTCCTTCACGTATAGCATACGGGTTCCTTTCCGGCCATTATCACGGTAGTTGACGGTAATCTTGTTACTGTCGGTCTATTTCCCTAAGAGCTTCAGGTGCGGCAGAACCGAGTTTGTCCAGTTATCTGAATTAATATTTACTTTGTTATCGCCACACTGTGAAGTTGGGCGGCAGACAGAATTCTCTTGAACCGATCTCCCGACTGGGCAGCAAGCAACACCGGATTCGCCAGTAAGCAACTGGGCACCCGCGAGGAGCCCTGCTTTGATGATAAGTTCGGCGGGGATAGCTTCATACGCCTTGCCATCTACCATTACAGTTCTGCATTCGGAGCCTCCGCAAGCGGAACCACACACGCTCTGGCTGCTTGTAGCCGAAAGCCATTTTTCGAGCGGCTCTCCACCAATCCAAATACGGTTCGACTCAAGCGGCCCCTTGGCGAATTCGGCACGACTGAGGGCCTCTTTCTCAAGATCGACGTTTATTCCCAACGCCCCAAGCGAACGCTTGAGCTTGCCGACAGCGTTCGCAACCGCTGTTTCGGTCAGGCCACAGCGGCCACAGGTTTGCCCGCTTTCATCCACGAGGCGTTGCCAGCGAACCGTTAGGCTTTTCACCGGCATCCCGCTCGTGTCGTGCTTCGGGTCTGTCGCGCAACCGGCCAATAGCCCGAGGCAAACGATCAATCCGATGTACTGTTTCATCTGTCCTCCCATCGTGTCTTCATCTTTCTCATTTCGTTGTCTCGTCTCGGCAGGTGCTTCCACCGTTAAGTAACCGCAACCCGTTAAAGATGACCAGGAGCGACGCTCCCATGTCCGCGGCGATAGCCATCCACAGGGTTGCGATTCCGCCCAGCGCGAGCAAGATGAAGAGTAGTTTCAGGCCGAGTGCGAAAACGATGTTCTGTTGAATGACGGCAAGCGTGCGGCGAGAATGCCGGATTAACCAAGGGACCTTGCTCAAGTCGTCGGACATGAGTGCGATATCCGCTGTTTCGATGGCGGCGTCCGTACCGGCTGCGCCCATAGCAATTGCCAAGCTGGCCGCAGCCATGGCCGGGGCATCATTTACTCCATCGCCAACCATGGCAACATGGTCGTACTGACGTGTCAAGGACTCGACAGCGCTCACCTTGTCTTCAGGCAGCAATTCGGATCGAAACTCATCTACGCCACAAGCATTGGCCACAGCCCGTGCCGTGCCCTCGTTGTCCCCGGTCAGCATGATGGTCCGCTCGATGCCTGCGGCCTTCAACTCCCGCAAGGCCACGACGCTCTCCGGCCTCAACGCGTCGCCGACGCTAAGCATGCCGCAGACGTGACGGTCGTTCCCGACAATCACGACCGAATGTCCTGCGTCCTCCAGGGCCAACGCCTTCTCATGCATATCGGGGGATTCCGCCCCTTTCTCATGAAGCATCCGGTGACTGCCGAGCCAGAACAGTCGGCCTTCGATATAGCCTTCGGCACCTTTCCCTTTAATCGATTGGAACCTATCGACAGGAAGTACCTTCAAGTCCCGTTCCATTCCCTTGCGCACAATTGCCCGCGCCAAGGGATGGTCGCTCAATGTTTCCAGCGATGCCGCACGCTGGAGCAGTTCGTCCTCGGAATGACCGTTCAGCGGAATTACCCGCTGGACTTCGGGCTGGCCCCGCGTCAAGGTCCCTGTCTTGTCAAAGGCAATCACTCGCAGCCGCGCAGGGGCCTCCAGGTACATTCCGCCCTTGATCAGGACACCCGCACGCGCCGCAGCGCTGAGTCCGGCGACAATGCTGACGGGCGTGGAGATGACAAGCGCACAGGGACACGCGATGACCAGGATGACGAGGGCTTCGTAGATCCATTTTGCCCATGCGCCTCCGAACAGCAGCGGGGGTACGAGCGCGATGGTTATCGCCAAGATCATCATGGCGGGCGTGTAGTACCGCGCAAACTTCTCGACCCACTGTTCCGAGGACGCACGCCGGGACTGGGCCTCTTCGACCATGCGGATGATGCGGGCAAGGGTTGTGTCCGTTGCCGCTTTTGTCGTCTTGAATTCGATGGCTCCATCCTCGTTGATGGTCCCCGCGAAGACTTCCTGCCCCACGGCCTTGGAGACGGGCATCGATTCCCCCGTGATGGGGGCCTGATTGATGGAGGTGGACCCTTTGGTAACCACCCCGTCAAGCGGGACCCGTTCACCGGGCCGGACCACGACTGTCGCGCCCAGCGGCACATCCTCCACGGGCTTCTCTTCGATGTCCCCATCCGTGGGGCAGATGATCCGTGCGCGCGGGGGCGAGAGGTCCAACAGTGCACTGATGGCACGCCGCGCCCGTTCCACGCTCCACGATTCCAACAGGAGCGCGATGGCAAACAGGAACGTCACCGTGGCGGCCTCGAACCATTCGCCAATCGCCATGGCTCCTAAAGCGGCCACTGTCATTAGAAGGTTCATGTCCGGCCGTATACGGCGCGCAGAAACAAGCGCCTTGGGGAAGATGAACCACCCGCCCATGATGGCCGCTGCGAGGTAGAATGCGATGGACACCACAGGGAAACGATGCTCCCCGCCTTCACCGGCAACGAAAGCGTCGGCCAACCCATGCGTTGCTGCATGAATCAGGAACCCAACGGCGCAGGCGCTGCCGCTCGCCACGACCGTGACCATTCTGCCCCGGCGTTCCCAGAAGCCTGCCGCGCCCGACTGCTTGGACACCTGCTGCCCCCAGGGAATCGCCTGCATTCCGGTTCGTGCGACCGCCTGGACGATCTCGCCTTCCTGAATGCCTTCCTCCGGGAGGTCGACGGTCATCTTGGCGTTCATCAAGTCGAACGTGACCTTGCCGTCCGAGCCTAGCAGGGGACACACCTCACACTTGAGCGCGGCGACCTCTTCGGCGCAGTCCATCCCTCGTATCCTGAAGGACCGTTGTTTCATGATGCTTTCCTTTCAACGAGCATTATACAGATGCTGTTTCCTCTTCGTGGTATTTACCGATGCCTCCATTCGTAGACCGACCAGACGGTCAATCCCAAGCAGCCCAGCCAAAGCACAATCAAGAAGATCGGGATGTGCACGTAACCTGCCGTGGCAATCCTATACCGTGTCCATATCGCACCAAGACCCAGCGAGACCGCCGTGATTCCACCGCACCACAACGCCATTTGTCGGGCACTGCGACGGCGCTCTTGCGACTTGCTCGACCGGGCTTTGGTTCTTGTCTTCGGAGTTGAGTCTTGCATAGCGTCACCTATGTCTGCGGTCGCATGTCAATCGGTTATTACGTCTGGATGTTCCAGGTGTTCCTCGTCCTTATCGGTCCATTGTTCATCCTTGCGGTGCCACATGCGGTAGAGCGCCGGTAACACGATGAGGGTGAGTAATGTCGAAGAGACGATGCCTCCGATGACAACCGTAGCCAGCGGCTTCTGGACCTCGGCGCCTGTCCCGACGGACATGGCCATGGGCACGAAGCCAAGCGAGGCCACGAGAGCTGTCATCATGACAGGCCTCAGGCGCGTAAGCGATCCCTGCATGATCGCTTCCTCCAATCCCACGCCCTTCCTGCGAAGATGGTTGATGTACGTCACCATGACCAGGCCGTTGAGCACGGCCACGCCGGAGAGCGCTATGAAACCCACCGCAGCCGAGATGGAAAACGGAATGCCCCGCAGCCACAAGGAGGCGATACCGCCGGTCAAGGCCAGCGGCACGCCGCTGAAAACCAGTATGGCGTATTTCGCCGAGTTAAACGTCGTAAACAAGAACAGGAAGATCATGAGGAAGCAGAAGGGCACGACGATCATCAGCCGCTCACGTGCCGCCAGCAGGTTCTCATATTGTCCGCCCCAGACGAGCCAGGTGCCGGGCGTCAGCTTGACCTCCGCATCGATGCGCTTGCGCACCTCCGCCACGAAGGATCCCAGGTCGCGTTCCCGCACATTGGCCTGCACCACGAGGCGGCGCTTGCCGTCTTCCCGGTTGATCTGGCCCAGTCCCTCCGTAAGCGACAGCGTGGCGATGGAGCCGAGCGAAATCGTCCCACGCAGTGTGGTGCCTGCGGAGTCACGGCCCATTCCCTGCGGCTCAGCGGGTGTTTCCTCTGAGCGCGGCAGTGGAATCGGTAGTTGTTCCAGCGCATTGAGATTGGAGCGAAGCTCTTCCGGCAACCGCACGACGATATCGAACCGGCGGTCGCCCTCGAACACCAGCCCCGCTTCGCGTCCGCCGACCGCTGTGGCGACGATGTCCTGCACGTCGGCCACATTCAGCCCATGCCGGGCCATCGCCCTCCGGTCGATGTCGATGCTGAGCGAGGGGAAGCCCTCGGTCTGCCCGGCCTTCACGTCGGCGGCGCCGGGAACGCTTTGTACGATCTGGATAACTTGTTGCACGATGGGGGCGATCTTCTCAAAATCGTCGCCGAACACTTTGATGGCCAGATCGCCGCGCACGCCGGCCACGAGTTCATTAATACGCAGCTCAATGGGTTGGCTGTATTCAAACAAATTTCCAGGAAGGCCCGCGACCGTCTCACGGATCTTGTCTACGAGATCGGCCTTGGACATGTCCGGATCAGGCCACTGTTCACGCGGCTTGAGAATCACGTATCCGTCGGAGATGTTAGGCGGCATGGGATCAAAGGCCACCTCCGCGGTGCCGGTCTTGGAATACATCAAAACGACTTCAGGCAAGGCGGAAACCGCTTTCTCCACATTGAACTGCATCGCCTGTGACTGGGTGAGAGACGTGCTAGGGATACGCAGCGACTGAACGGTCATGTTGCCCTCATCGAGCTTGGGCACAAACTCCTGGCCCAACCGTGTGAAGAGGATCAGCGACCCGGCAAAAATGAGGACAGACGCCGGAACAACGATCCAACGCAGCTTGAGCGTCAAACGTAGCGCGGGGGCGTACAGCCACTTGAGTCCCGACACGATCCAGCTTTCTTTCTCCTTGACTTGGCCGGTGATGAAAATGGCAACCATGGCCGGCACAAAGGTCAGCGAGAGGACAAACGCGCCCACCAATGCGCAGATGACCGTCAGCGCCATCGGGTGGAACATCTTGCCCTCGACGCCGGTGAGTGCCAGGATCGGCAAGTACACCGTAATGATGATCGCCTGGCCTGCCACGGACGGCTGAATCATTTGCTTGGTGGCGGTGAAGACCTCATGCAGCCGCTCCTTGCGGGTCAACGTACGCCCGAGATCGCGCTGCTTTTCCGCCATCATGCGAAGGCAATTCTCGACAATGATCACGGCGCCATCGACGATCAGGCCGAAGTCTATGGCGCCCAGGCTCATCAGGTTGCCGCTAATCCCCATGCGTGTCATGCCGAAAGCGGTCATAAGCATGGCCAGAGGAATGGCCATCGCCGTGATGAGGGCCGCGCGTATATTTCCGAGGAGCGCCAATAGAACGACAATGACCAGGATGGCCCCCATGGCCAGACTGTGTCCAACCGTATTGATGGTCTTATCGACCAGTTCCGTGCGCACCAACACCGGGCGCAACCGGATGTCCGGCGGCAGACTCGATTGGATGCCATTGACTTTCTCGGTCACACTGGTCGCGACCGTTCGGCTATTCCCACCGAGCAGCATCAGCACGGTTCCCACCACGACCTCCCGTCCGTTCTGACTGGCCGCGCCGGTGCGCAGTTCCTTCCCCACGCCTACGGAAGCCACATCCCGCACGTAATACGGCGTGCCGTCCTTCGATCCCAATACGATGGACCCGATATCGTCGGATGTGCGTACGCGTCCGTCGGCGCGCACGTTGAGGGCTTCGCCCTGGTGCTCGATGAAACCCGCGCCGGTACTGGCGTTGTTCCGTTCCAAGGCTTCGACCAGATCGCCCATGGTCAGCCCATAGGAGACAAGCTTCATCGGGTCGGGTTGCACAAGATACTGCTTCTCATAACCGCCGATCGTATCCACACCAGCCACGTCCTTGACGGTGCGGAGTTGCGGTTTAACCAACCAGTCCTGCAGCGTGCGCAGATAGGCCGCGAGTTCAACCTCCGTCTGGAGGCGTTCGCCTTCGGGCGTCAGATAGGAACCGTCGCTCTGCCAGCCCGATGGGCCGTCCGTGGCGGCGGCATCCTTTCCGCCGGGGTGTTCATATTCGATGACATACACGTAGACTTCCCCGAGGCCTGTGGTAATGGGTCCCATGCGTGGTTCGGCGCCGGAGGGCAGGCTCTCCCGCGCTTCGGCCAGACGCTCCATCACTTGCTGACGGGCAAAGTAGATGTCCACCTTATCTTCGAAGATCGCCTCGACTTGCGAGAACCCATTCCGAGTCAGCGACCGGGTGGACCGCAGGCCGGGAATGCCGGCCATGGCGGTTTCGATGGGGAAGGCGATTTGTTTTTCAATTTCGCCCGGCGACAAGGCCGGGTAGAGCGTGGTGATTTGGACGATCTTGTTGCTGATGTCGGGCACAGCGTCAATGGGCAGCCGCAGAAGCGAAAAAAAGCCCAGGACGGCCGCGCCCGCGGTCAGTATCAGCACTAACCAGCGGTGCTGGATACTCAATCTAAGAACATTGCTAAGCATGAAAGGTGATCTCCTTGGATTCTGTGATTTCTGGTTACGTCATCGTTGGGGGCATTAATGGCCGCTGCATGTTTTGCCTTCCATGATTCCCTTGGCGATCTCCGCCTTGATGACGAAGGCGCCCTCCACAACAATACGCGTCCCTTGCTCCAAGCCCTTCACAATTTCGACATGCGTGTCGTTGCTGCTTCCCACCGTCACCGGCGCGGGTACGAAACCCTTGTCGGTTTGTACAAAGACGCAGGTGGACTCCTCAAAGGTCTGCAAAGCGGTCTTCGGCGCCACGACAGGAACCGTCTGTGTCGTCTGGGTGGACACGAATCCCGTCACGAACTGTCCGGGCCGCCATTGGCCCATTTCATTGGGAAGCACAACGCGCGCAATGGCGGTGCGGGTCTCTTCGCCCACTAACGGACCCATGTAATCAATGGTAGCGCTGACCCTATCGGATGGATTTTCTCCCGCGCCAATAAGCACCTGCTGGCCCTTCCGAATGGTGGGAATATCTTTCTGGTACACACTCAGGTTCACCCACACGGTGGTCAAATCCGCTATCGTGAAACAGGAGGCGTCGTCCTTGAGCGATTCGCCAAGCGTAATATGCTTCTCAATCACAGAACCATCAAAGGGCGCGGTGATCTCATATCGGGTGTAGGAAACGTGGGATTGGCCTGGAATCTCTTTCAAATACTCCTCCGAGAAACCCACGGCGTGCAATTGTTGTTCGGCGCTCCTCACGTTAATGGCCGCTTCCGCCATGGCCTGCTTCGCGGACAGGTAGTCCTGTTCCGCGGAGATCTTCTTTTCCCAAAGGTCCTTTTCGCGCGCGAAGGTTGCCTGGGCTAGCGTCTCACGTTCTTTGGCGGAAAGATACTCAGCCTTAATCGTGGCCAGTTCACGGCTCTCGAGCACCGCCATGACCTGGCCCGCCTTCACCTCATCGCCCACCGTTGCCAAGGCTTCCCGAACAACACCCGCCACGCGCGGAACTACATGCGCAACGCGATCCGAGTTGAGTCTCACTTCACCGGGCAGGGCCAATTGAACCGCAATCTCACCTGGTCCTGCTTCCGCGACTCGGACGTTGTTGGCCTTGATTTGTTCTTCGGAGAGAACGGCTATCTCCGCCTCCTCGCCATGACCGTGGCCATCATCCGCGGCGTGGCCCCCTTCTGCTTTACTGGGTTCCTTGGCCTCGTGGCCATGGCCATCGTCCGCGGCGTGGCCTCCTTCCGCTTTACTGGCTTCCTCGGCCCCGTGGCCCGCTTCGGATTCTTCTGACTCTTGCGGATTGTGACCTTCGTGCGCGGTCTCGGCCTCATGGCCTTGACCCGCTTCTTCTGCGTGCTGCGGAGCAGGTTGAGCCTCGGCAGCATGGGATTCAGCGGCAGCATTGACGCGGCCTTCGTAGAGCCATAGGGCCGTAATTCCGGCGACGACCGAGACAAGAATGGCTATTCCAAGCTTGTAACGCATGGTTATTTCTCCTCTTGAGGTGACTTTGATTCTTCGTTGCTAGACAGGGGCTTCCCGATGATACGTTCGATTTCTGCAATGCTCTGGTGATAGGTCGCCAAGGCATCTAGATACTGCTGCCGTGCTTGGAACAGGGTCCGTTGCGCGTCGAGAACATCCAGATATCCAAACTTGCCCTGACGATAGGCCTCGTTGATGGATGAGAACGTCTGCGTGGCCGCGGGCAGGATGTTGTCCTTGAGCGATGTGATGGCCGTAAAGGCCGCGGAAAGGTTCTGATACGACTCAGTGAGAGTTGCATGAACCTGGACGTCCGTGGCCCGTCTTTCCTCTCCGGCCTTGGCCGCAAGATGCTCGGCTTCCTTGATGGAACCCTGGTTGCGGTTGAACAAGGGAAGCGGCACCGAGAATCCCAAGACCACCGAGTTATCCCAGTTGCTGTCTGAACGGCTGCTCCCGGTTGAACGGGAGAAGCCATCCGAACCGAAACCACGGCTGCGAAAGTCCGAATCCGGCATGCCCGTCATTCGGAAACCGGCACTTACGGTGAGATCGGGAACGGCCTTTGACTTCTCGACCGAGATCGCCGTCCTCCGCTTTTCGAGTTCCGCACGCCAACGGGCTAAGTCAGGGTTCTTGTCGATATCCTTTACCAACTCGTCCAACCCGGGAGTGTCTCGAACGGTGTCTAGGTCGCCTTCCGCGACTTCAAAACGCGCTTCTTTGTCTCCCCACAAGGCGGCGAGCCTGGCGCGAACGGAATCAAGTCCGCGCCTGGAGCGATTGGCTTCCACGCGCGCCACAGAAAGCGCCGTTTCGGCTTTCGTGGCTTCTAGTGGTGAGACTCGTCCCGCATCTACGCGTGCCGACACCGTCTGGACGACTTGCTCCGCAAGCCGGACCAGTTCATCGTCCAACGCCACCCGCTGCTGGGCAACGAGCACTTCGACAAACGCTTGCGACACCTGCTTGAGCACATCAGCCCGTGTGACTTCGTAGTCCCACGCGGCCACGTCCCTGTCGCGGGAAGCCAGTTGCATTCGTTTGGCACGCTTGCCGCCCAACTCGATGAGTTGTGACAACGAGACCGTGAACTGGGACTCGGAGAATCCGCTTCGGGCGCCGCTTTCGGACTCGCGCTCCGTTTGACTGCTCAGCCCGTTGGCAGACCAACCGGTCGTGCGGCGCGAGGTCCGTGTTCCCGGACCACGCCCCAAACGGAGATCCTCGGCTTCAACGAGCAACTCAGGGTTCGGGCGGAGCTTGGCCTGAATCTGCCGGGCTTCCGCAGCGCGGATATCCCACGAGAAAGCGGCCAGACCCGGATTCCGCTCCAGTGCCAAGGCTACTGCGTCCGCCAGCGTGAGCACTGGGATGGGCGTGCCTACCGGCGCGGCGACGGTAGCAGTTGCAGCGGTGTCCGCCTCTTCGCTGAGCGCCTGTGACATAGCTCCCACGCAGCCGATGCCAGTGACAAGGCATACGTTGAACGATCGCCACAATATGTTTCTGAACATCATGTACACTTCTCCTTTCCTATCATCTGGACCCGTGTTGTTCATTTTGGTAGATGGGTTCCCTGTGGGAATGGCCTTTGTGATGAACATACCTATAGCCGAGAATCGGACCTCTTTCTTTCGCCTGTTCCGCCACAATCGCCTTATCCAGACTCTCAATGGCCTGAGCGATGCGTGTGCGAATTTGTCTGGCGTTGTCTTTCCATATGTCATCCAAGAGCGCCAGCGTTTCCTTGCGCTGCTTGTGGAGCAACTTTCTTGCTTCCTTACGGTGCTTGGCCTTCTGGTTGTCCGGTTCGGCGTGCTGCGCCTCGGCCTTCTCCAAAGCAGCGGAGGCCTCAGCCACGGCACTTTTGATCGCCCTGTCCCACTGATCGCGTAACGCACGTGCCTGTCTTGGCAACTGGGCTTTGATCGATCTTGATTCCTCCTCCAAGCGCCACAGCGCCAGGCTGTTTTTCACGCCCGTTTCCTGCGGTGATTGTTGCGCGATGCGCGTTGCCGAGGCATTGATCTGGCCGAGAGTCGTTTCCGTCGATGCTCTCTGCCGGTCGATCTCGGCCTTGATTGTTACCGTCACGTTTTCCGCCTCCTGACGGTAGAGCTCGAGTACGGCTTCGTGGTCTGAATGGATGTGACCGGAGTCGGAGGCATTACTCGCCACGAGCAACACGGGATTCATTGATACTTCGTCTCCTGTGATGACGGCACTCGCGAAAGCGGGTAGCGGGGACGCGGATAGCAGAGCGCCGACCGCCAAGACGGCAAGTGGACGGAGCGCCCATCCGACACCTTTCTTCTTCGTGATATACGGACTTTTCATGGTTTGTCTCCTTGTCCGTGGACTTCGTTGAGGATGCGACCAATGCGTAGACACAAACTGATGGGGATATTGTCAGAGACTGTTGAACTGACTTGAATACTTGTCAGGAAACAGAGATTCCGACAGATGCACGGTTACCGTGCAGGGAGGGAAGAATGAGGAATCAGATGCGCAGGATGGTTGTGGAAACCACGCGCAGGGCGCTATTGGCGCATTCCTCGGAGCGAAACGAATTCGCAAGAACTAGATCCGACATGGCTGTCGAATCTGCATTCGCTGGCATGGCAGAAACCAGAACCTTGAGCGTACTGGCGTGCCGTGCAGGTGCAACTTGAGATGTCATCGCACCACTGAGCGGAATGTCAACGCAGGAACCACATCCAGAAGAATCGGCATTTCTGCCAACTGGTGATTCCGTTTTACCCGCAGGCATGTCCGGGCAGGGAGTGCAGTTCCCAGCCTGCGCCGTCTCTATTGCGGTGTGGTCGCTTGCGATGCAGAGCACGGTACCCGACACACCCACGACCATCGTAAGAACGATAGCCACTATGCTCAGGACCGAAAACATCACTCTGCTCAATCGCGAAAACATACAAGTAAACCTTTCCAACATCCTAATTCTACACGACTAACTTAACCTTTTTCAAATTGCCTATATTCCCGCGATCTCAAAGGTCGTCAGCAGCAGCGTCACGGAGGACTGAGTTTACTACGTCTCGGACAAGACCTTTGCGGCACGCAACCGTTTATAGGCTTCGGAGGAAAGCCAGCCCGTAACCACGCGTTGGAATGACTTGTCGTTCATGAAGCGTGCGAAGATGTCTTCGTTCTGGTCCATGCGTTCCACGAACAGGGTTTCGAGCAGGTTCTTGAACACCAGTTCGAACTTGTCGCCGGGGTTCACCGCCGCCGCCTGCTTGAGCGCCTCATCGGCAATCGCGGCCTCGACGATTTGGTCAAAGAATAACTGATCCGCCTGATTGAAATCGGTGCCGAACCGCTCGTTGACAATATCAATCAGGCGCGACAAGGGGACTGCCTCTTCGCGCACCATTCCACTACCCACTTCGGTAGGGCCGTCCAACGGTTTCGCGATGCCGTCCTTGAGACTGATGGAGCCTTCGCTGATCTTCTGAAGCCGGTAGTATTCCAACCGTACTTCGTCGTCGAAGTCATAGCCTGGTCCCGTGGCGCGTCGCGGCAGTTTCGCCGCAAGGTGCCGGAGGAACACGTAGAGTCGTTCAAGGTCAGAGTCCTGATACGGAATGACCTGGCTCAGAAACCCGTAGAGGTTCCGGAATGCTTGCGTTTTACCGCGCCAGAGTTCCGCCTCATCCTCGTCCTCTTGCTGCAGATGCTGGAACCGTTCGACGGCCGGATCGAGCGCCGCATTCATCGCCTCGTGGTCGGAGGGGCTTTGGCGCTGCCTGGGTTTGAAGTATATTCCGCAAAATCGCTGGACTTCCTCGGCAAGATAGATGCCGGAAGCATCCACTTCTCCCTTGATTTGGTACATCCTCGCCGGGTCCACCTGCTCGCCCATCTCCGCGCCTTCATAATAGACCTTGAACGCCTCGCGGATCTCTTCGGGGTCGTTTACGAAATCGAGGATGAATGTATCTTCCTTCAACGGATGAGTCCGGTTCAGCCGCGACAACGTCTGCACCGCCTGGAGTCCTGCCAGGCGTTTGTCCACATACATCGTGTGCAATAAGGGCTGATCGAACCCGGTCTGGTACTTTTCGGCAACTAAGAGGACCTGATACTCGGCCGTGCCGAACCTCTCCGGAAGT
>JBHELB010000020.1:0-115912 GCA_041859045.1 Candidatus Hydrogenedentales bacterium
CAAAGGCATCGGCGTTCTCATCACCGACCACAACGTCCACGAAACCCTCGAGATCACCGACCGCGCCTACATCATCAGCGAAGGCCGCATCAGCGTCTCCGGCACCCCCCGCGAAATCGCCGAAAACCCCATCGCCCGCAAGACCTACCTCGGCGAACGCTTCCGTATGGAGTTCTAGAGGCTGGGGAGTCCTTGAATGAATACAGTATGATACCTGCACAGACTCCTCAAGCCGGTCGGGTCTCTTTGACCCACGGGATATGCGCTGGTTTACTGCGAAGGCCGCGTTACTTGATGTCTCGTACTGAGGAATGGAGGTGTGATGTTCATCGACTGCTTTTCTGACGACACTTCCTACCCTGAAGAAGAATGGGGCGATCTATGGCGGGTCGAAGTGCTCGTTGCCAGCGTACTTGCCGGGGACTTTAGCCACGAAGAGAACAAATTCCAGGATTTAGACGGCCTGACCCGAGACGAGATGCGCCAGTACATTCTTTCAACGATACTTCATATACGCGATGAACTCGCCGTTGATTCGAGCGGACTGTCGTCCGAGTTTATCGAGAACTTCATCGTGCGCGAAATAGATAGTATCTTCGGCTTCGTTCAAACCGCGAAAGATTTCCCAAGGCCCAACGGCGAAGTGCTGATGAAATGCATCAAGGCGTCGGAGGCCTTTGGCAAGTCCCTCATTCGCAAACAGATACCCTGAGTTTTGTCCTACCAGGCGACGGAAGGTTTGGCTGAGCCTCAGGCGAGTAAAAAGCATTCCTTCGGCTAACCTCGGTCTGACGCAGATTAACCGAAGGAATATAGTTCGCCAACACTTTCTCCAACTACTCCAGTCGGCCGTAGGCTCTGAGCGTCCGTAGTGTGTTCAGAGTGGCGCAACCTTTCCATTCGTGGAGAGCCTCTTGCGCGCCCTCGCCTTCCCATACAAAATTGAGGGCAACTGAACCGTCTTCCTGGAATAACCCAATGTCGTAATCAAGGTTTGTCTCGATAATTTCGGCAAATTGTTCAGCAAAAGGCGACATCGGGGTAGGGGCAAGCCAGAGCGGCTTGAGGCCGTAACCAGCCCATTGCGTAGCGTCTTTGAGCACCACGAGATCAGCCGAACGCCTGAGCCGAGTCAGCATCCTGGTTCGGGCGGTCTCGGGTAGTGACTGCGTCTCGACTAGCCGCATATAGCAGAGTAGGTCGTGCATGTCCATCTGCTCGGGAAGCGTGTCAAGGTGAGCAATAGCATCGTCAAGCAGCACTGCCAAGAGGGATTCGGGGACTAGCGATTGATAGTCGAACAGATATCCCACAAGTTCAGCCCGTGGATTCGCGAGTCCCGCACCAAAATGAGCGGTTGCCTCCGCATTGTAGTGCCACCACGGCGCGTGCGGCGCATCGTTCACGAAGGGGCCCGTTGGCTCCCAAGCTTTGCGGTTCTCGTCGTAGGTATGGAGCAGATAGTCAATCCCGCCCCGTACGGCGGGAGTCGTTGCCGGTGCGTGAATTTCGCGCAGAACTTGAAACCCGCCGCTGGTTGACATGGCGGTTGACCGCGGTGTGCGGAGATCTGGTTCGATGGCATTGCCAAAGCCGCCGTCCGAGTTTTGGAAAGGAGCCAACTCACTCAAAACATCGCTTGCAGGAGCTTTCTCAAAGTGGAATCGGTACAGTGAGCGCTCTAACGGTCGCGCCTGTTCCATGAGAAACGTCTTTGCCAACTCCTGAACCTTTTTTGAAAGCTTCATAGAACCTCCTATTTGATGGGTGTGCCATGCCTAACGCATGCAGGAGTATAGCAGGCTGGCGGGATTTTGAATTGTAGGAATCGGACATGTTGTTGATGTACCAAACAGCTCCGCCGCAAACTCGGCTGGCGATAGACCCGCAAATCGCTTGAACTCCTTGATAAGGTGAGACTGATCGAAATAACCGGCATTAACGGCAAGCGCGGCTCCATCGCTTACTCTGCATGCTTGAATGGAGTGGGTGGCATTTAGAAAACGGACAAGTTCACAGAACTGTTTGGTCGAAACGCCGACATGATCGCGAAATAGGCGTCCAAGATGACGCGCGCTCGCCCCCGTCGCCTGAGCCAAGGACGCGACCGATGCTTGCCCTCTAGATTCGACAATCCTGTGCATGCACGCAAGCAGGGGCGGGGGGGCTGTTGTCGGACGCATCGTTTTTGTTCGCCCAAGCAGAAATGACTCCAATATCTCAATACGGGCAATTCCATTGCCCTCAATAGACAGTCGTTCCTCGATCTCACTGGTGTCCGGACCGAATACGTCTCGCCAGATTACGGAGGAATTCGTGAACTCGTGTAGCGGCACTCTCACAAATGGAGTTGCGCCGCCAGGCCGAAACCGCACCGCGACCGAGTCCGAGATGCCCCCACCGTACAACACGAGCGGACCAGTAGTTGCGCCGATAAGACGTCCCGTTTTGAGTCCAGACCTCGTTTCATCACTGAAGATAATGTCCACACATCCATCCGGCAATATGCGCGTTCGGCGAGGTGAAAGCCATTTTCCGAAAGAAGTGGCTGTCCAAAAGACAGAAACGTACGGTGCCAATTCCGGGCATGGAGGAAACTCGGCGTAGCATTCCTGCTCTCCCTGAACTTCTATTTGATGAAGGAGCGAATATCTTCGATGCAATCTACAATCCCTAATATGGGGCTCTCGACGTCGCAGTATCCGGAAACGGGTGCCACACTCGGCAAGCCCTCGCCCTGCGGTCTTTTTGGCGGCGTGCTCGAAAAATTCCTTCTTTGATGGTACTATGCGCGGAAAGATGGAGCAAACCAAGGAGACCGCATCGTGCTTCGAGTGCTGACGGCTGGCGAATCGCATGGCAAGGGGTGTTTCTGTCTGATCGACGGTCTGCCCGCCGGGTTGCGGGTGACCCCGGAGGACATCAACTTCTGGCTGGCTGAGCGCCAGAAGGGCTACGGTCGCGGTGGACGTCAGCGTATCGAGAAGGACGAGGCGGATGTGTTGTCCGGAATCCGCGG
Source organism: Candidatus Hydrogenedentales bacterium (assembly GCA_041859045.1). Lineage (GTDB taxonomy): Bacteria > Hydrogenedentota > Hydrogenedentia > Hydrogenedentales > SLHB01 > JBHELB01. The sequence continues at coordinate 3,020 of JBHELB010000020.1, forward strand.
CGGGGTGACGTTGGGTAGTCCCATTCTTCTCGCGGTCTGGAATCGCGACTACAAGAACTGGGAGGAGGCCATGCACCCGTGGAATCCTTCCACCGGGGAACGCGCCACGAAAATCACCCGGCCCCGGCCTGCACACGCCGACCTTGTCGGCGCGATGAAGTACGGTTTTGACGACTGCCGCAACGTCCTCGAACGCGCCAGCGCCCGGGAGACCTCCGCGCGGGTGGCCGGGGGGGCCTTGTGCCGGAAACTGCTCGCCGAGTTTGGGGTGCAGATCGCCGCACACGTCATCCAGATCGGGCCGGTCGTCGCCGACACCGATACTGTGCCCAATGAGCAGATCCACCCGCTCTCGATGGCGTCCGACGTGCGCTGCTGCGACCCGAAAGCCGGCGAGGCCATGGTCGCCGCCATCAAGCAAGCCAAACAGGACAAGGACGCCCTGGGCGGCGTGGTTGAAGTCCGGGCCTGGGGGATTCCCGCCGGGCTGGGCAGCTACGTGCAGTGGGACCTCAAGCTGGATGCCCACATCGCCCAGGCCATGATGAGCATTCAGGCCGTCAAGGGGGTCGAGATCGGCCTCGGTTTCCGTGGGGTCGACCGCCCCGGCAGCCGGTTTCACGACGAGATCGTCTACTCCGACGCCCCACGCACGGGCAGCCACTACCTGCGCACCGGGAACAACCTCGGGGGCACGGAAGGCGGCATGACCAGTGGCGAGCCGCTCGTGGTACGCATTGCCAAGAAGCCCATCGCCACCCTCATGAAGCCGCTGCGCACGGTGGACATCGAGACCCGTCAGCCCGCTGACGCCGTTCTTGAGCGTAGCGATACCTGCGCCGTTCCCGCACTGGCCGTTATCGCCGAGGCCGTCCTCGCCACCACGCTGGCCGAGGCGTTTCTGCACAAGTTCGGCGGGGACACGGTGGACGAGATGAAGACAAACTACGAGGCCTATCTCAAGCGGATTGAACAGCGCTAGCCTTGTTTCGCGCTGTTTCATCGCTGTTCCTTAGCTGTTTTCAGCCCGCAAGGAACAATCGAGCATTTCCTGGGTGTTGCCTCTTCACGCAGTTCCACCGAAGGAATTAAGCAGGAGGATTTCGTATGCCACGCCCGCCCATTCTGCCCGTGTTGGATTGGAAAGCCGTCTTTGAATCGGGACTTGAATACCCACAGTGGATTCAGCAGGGAGACTCCCCTGAGAACCGGCAAAAGATGGAGGCGTCTCGCGCGAGCCTCGCGCTCACGCCTCAGACCGAGGGCTTTCTTCGGGGCCTGGCGCGCCCGGTCCATGTCGTGGCCATCGCCGAGGACTGGTGCGGCGACGTAGTCCGCCATGTCCCCGTGCTCCAGCGCTTGGCCGACACCGCGAGCAATCTCAAAGTCCGTTACCTCCGCCGCGACCAACATCCGAATGTCTTCGTGCGCTTTCTGACGAACGGGGGCGAGGCCGTCCCAAAGTTCGTATTCCTGAGCGAAGCGTTTGTGGAGTGTGGAAGCTGGGGGCCCATGCCCGAGCCGCACCGCGAACTCATCGCCCGGGGCAAAGCGGCTGGAGACGTCGCGGCGGCGCGCGCCAAGGTGCATTCGCTGTACGAAGCAGACCCCGGTTTCCGGCAGGCGATTGCCGAATTGCTTCGTCTAATAGACATCGCCGCCACCACGAAACCGTAGTGACGGCGATGAAATAGCGGCGCGAATCTAGCCTTCGTTGATGACGGCGGCCACTTCCTCTGGCGTGTTGCACTCGATGAGGCGGTCTTGGAAGGTCTCCATCTTGAGCGCGCGCATGACCTGAGCGAGGAACGCCAAATATTCCCGCTGCGATCCGGAAGGCATCGCAAACAACACAATGATATGGACCGGCTCATTGTCCAGCGTGTTGAAGTCGAGACCTTTTTTTGAGATCCCCACGCCGAGCATCGGCTTCTTGACCTGTTCGATGCGCACGTGGGGAATCGCCACGCCCGAGCCGATCCCGGTGCTCATGACCGCCTCGCGCTCATGCACCGCCCGCGCCAGCGCTTCCTGGTCCTTCGCTTCGACTGCGCCCGCGGCCGTCAACGCCTCAACCATGCGGTTCAGCGCATCGTGCTTGAGGATCCCCGGCTCTAGGATGGCGACAGCCTCTTTCTGGATATCGATGCCAAACAAACTCATTTCTTAGTCGTTCCTCGTTAAGACCCGCCGTTGCTGGGGCAGCCAACGCCCGCCGCAGGAACTGTGGAAGGCCCTCCCGCCGCCTCAGTCCACGCCGTGCCCGGGGTATTTCGGGCCCCGCACACTTGGCCGGTCATTTCGGTGATCTTACACGCTGTCCAGAGCGCATTCAACTGGAATCGGAAAGACTAAACCTCGAACAGCGCCAATTCTGCGCAATCTCCAATCCCTGCAAAGATCGCCCATGAAGAATGCCCCTGGCCGGTTTGTCTTTCGCGCGTGCGATACGATACCGTGGCGCGTTAGGAAGATGGACGATTTTCCTCGATGTCACACACCACAACAGACCAAATCATCGGAGAGGATGCCTCGCGGCGCTTCGCTGCGTCCGCGGCGGCTGAGATTCGCGCGCACATCGCCGAGGCGGGCGGACGCGAAGTCTTTCTCGAGGGCCGACTGGACGCGCAGGGCTGCGTTGAATCTGTCCGGGTGATTGCGCGCGGCACGCAGAGCGCCGTGCCGGCCTTTATCGAGGGCGTCGCCAAGGGCTCCGTCGTGATTCACAACCACCCCTCCGGCGATATCGGCCCCTCGGAGCCAGATCTCGAGCTAGCCACCGTCTTTGGCTTCAACGGGCTGGGCGTGTACATCGTAGACAACCCGGTCGAGCGTGTGTATGTGGTCGTCGAACCGCTCGTCGAGACTCCGCGCCCCCTGCTCGATGCCGAGCGTCTGGCGGCGTTGCTCGGCCCCGACGGGCCGTTGGCCAAGATACTGCCGCAGTACGAGCAACGCCCCCAGCAGGTCGCCATGTTGCGCGACATCGCGCGCGTATTTGATGAAGAAGGCATTGGCGTCATCGAAGCCCCCACGGGCGTCGGCAAGACCATGGCCTATCTTCTTCCTGCGGTCGAATACGCCCTGCAGAACCGCGAACGTGTCGTGATCTCGACTCGCACCATCAACCTGCAAGAGCAGATCATGGAAAAGGACGTTCCCGCGCTTGCACAGTGTTTTGACCGTCCCTTCCATGCGGTGCTCGTCAAAGGCCGTGGAAATTATCTTTGCCGACGCCGCTTTGCCCGTGCGCTGTCGGAGGCCACACTCTTCTCGGACGCCGAGGATGCAGCCGTGCTTCAGAAACTGGCCGACTGGGCCGAGACCACGCGCGACGGCAGTCTGTCTGACTTGCCGTTCGTGCCGCCGCGCGGCGTGTGGGAACGGGTGTGCTCAGAGGCGGATGCGTGCGCCTTCACGCATTGCGCCGATTTCGCCAAATGTTTTGTCAGCCGTGCCCGTCGTGAACTCGCGAAAGCCGACCTGATCGTGGCCAACCACCACATGCTGTTTAGCGACCTTGCCATCAAGCGCGAGATGGACAGTTTCAGCGCACTTGCGGTATTGCCCGCGTACCGCCGCGTTATTCTTGACGAAGCCCACAACATCGAAGATTCCGCAACGGAATACCTGGGTTCCGAAGTCACCCGCAACGGCGCCATAGGCCTCATCGGACGCTTCGTCCACTTCGAACGCGGGATGGAGCGTGGGCTCTTGCCGTTCATCAAGCTCGGGGTCATCCGCTCCGCTGGGCTCTTGCCGCGCGAGGCCGCAAACGAGATGCTCGGCCTCATCGACAATCAACTCATGCCCGCGCTGGCGTCGGCTCGGGAAGGTCTTGATGCGCTCTTCGCCTCCGTGCGATCACACGTCGCCGAACGCTGCGGCCAAGTGGGACGCGATATCAAGTGGCGGCTTACCGCCGAACTCTTGCGCGATCCGGAGCTGCGCGAGATTCATTCCGTGTGCACGCTTCCGGTTGTGGAGGAGCTTCAAGCCTGCGCCAATCACTGCGCGGCGCTTCTTCGACGGCTCAAGACGATTCCCCCGGAAGAGGGCGAGACGGAATCACACGTCGCCGCGGAGATGGTGCAACTCGATGCCTACCGCCGACGCCTCCAACGGCTCGCCGCAAACCTTGCCGAAGCCACGAGCGCCGCGTTGCCCGCCAACACCGTGCGCTGGGTCGAGATTGACGGAGGAAACCCCTCGATCGTCCGCATTCACTGGTGCCATCTCGACGTGGGCCAGCCGCTGTCCGAATGGGTCTACCCGAACCTCAAGTCGGTCGTCATGACCTCGGCCACTATTGCTGTCCAGGGGCGTTTCGACTACCTGCGGGCACGCCTCGGGATCGATCGCGTCGAAGGGCGTCTTGTGCATGAGGTGGCGCTCGGCACGCCCTTCGACTATCACAACCAGGCGCTGCTCTGCATCGCCACCGACCTGCCCGCCCCAGACCAGCGCGAGTTTCTCGACGAAAGCGAGACCGCTATGGCCCGGGTATTGTCGATCACCCGTGGTCACGCGCTGATCTTGTTCACCTCGTTTTACGCCCTTGACCACGCCTACCGCGCCCTGGAACCCGGCCTACGCGCCGCGGGCATCGTCGCGCTCAAACAAGGCGGTGCAGCGCGCACGCAGTTGCTCGATCGGTTCCGCCGCGACGCCTCGAGCGTACTGTTCGCCACCGACAGCTTCTGGGAAGGGGTGGACGTTGCCGGGGATGCGTTGCAGTGTGTACTATTGCCCAAGCTTCCGTTTCGCGTGCCCTCCGAGCCGATACTCGAGGCGCGCGCGGAGGCGATTGACGAGGCGGGCGGCAACTCGTTCATGGAATATTCCGTGCCGCAAGCCGTGATCAAGCTACGTCAGGGATTCGGCCGCCTGATCCGGCGACAAACCGATCGCGGCGCGATTGTCATGCTCGACAAGCGCGTCGTGACCAAACGCTACGGCCGTATGTTTCTGGATTCGTTGCCTGGCGCGCGCACCGTCAAAGGCGATGCCGAAGAGGTGCTCGCGGAGCTTGCGAAGTTTTTCGAGCGGTAACAGAGACCCGCGCAAGCGGGGACCAAGGGGATTTTAATCATGAGCATGGACATTCGCATTGACGTGTCGCGCGCGAAGGCGGCGGCGGTGGGCAAGGACAACGGCGTGACCCCGGCGGAATTGCGCGAGATCGCGCCGCGCGTGGCGGCGGCTCACAAGATCCTCAAGAAGGAACGCAAGGACGGCGTCTACGGCTTCTGGGACCTGCACAAGGACAAGGCCGTGTTCAAGGCTTGCGAGACCGCCGCGAAGGGTTTTCTCAAGAACGGCATCGAGAACCTCGTCGTGCTGGGCATCGGTGGTTCAGCGCTCGGCCTGCGCGCGCTGGTGACCGCGCTGCGGTCGCCGTACTACAACGCGCTGACACGCCGCGGCCGCAAGGGCTTTCCGCGCGTGTTCGTGATGGATAACATCGACCCGATGACCTTCCGCGAAATGATGCGCATCTGTCCGCCTGCGAAAACCCTGTACAACGTCATCTCGAAGTCCGGCGAGACCGCAGAAACCATGACGCAGCTCATGCTTGTCGTCGAGGCCATCGAGAAGAAGCTCGGCAAGGCCGCGATGAAGGACCACGTCGTCGTTACCAGCAACCCGCGCGGCAAAGGCGCGAAGCCGAGCCTGTTGCATCCCGTCGCGGACCACTACGGCCTGACCAGTTTCGACGTGCCGCTGAACGTCGGCGGGCGTTTCTCCGTGTTTTCGCCGGTCGGCATGTTCCCTGCGGCAGTCTTGGGCATGGACCTCGACGGCTTCCGTGAAGGCTGCGCCGCGATGGATAAGCGCTGTCAGGAAACCGAACTCGAGAACAACCCCGCGTACCTGCGCGCGGCGATGCAATATCTGGTCGACACGCGCAAGGGCAAGTGCATGTCGGTGATGATGCCGTACGCGGACTCACTGCGCGACATCGCGGACTGGTATTGCCAACTCTGGGCCGAGAGCCTGGGCAAGCGCTATGACCTCGAGGGCAAGGAAGTGTTCGCGGGGCAGACGCCCATCAAAGCCCTCGGCGCGACCGATCAGCACAGCCAGATTCAGCTCTACCGCGAAGGCCCGAACGACAAGATCATCAACACCGTCGAGCTGCAGCGGTTCGCGCGAACCCTGCGCATCCCGGAGACCCTGCCGTTTGTGAAGGATCTCGCCTATCTTCGCGGGTCTTCAATGAACAAGCTCATGGCCGCCGAACTGCGCGGCACCATCGACGCGCTCAAGATAAGCCAGCGGCCGGTCATGCGGATTATCCTGCCGCGCGTGAATGAGAATACCGTTGCGCAGATGCTCTACATGCTCGAGGCCGAGACGGCTATGGCGGGACGTCTCTACAACGTCAATACGTTCGACCAACCCGGCGTCGAGGAAGGCAAGAAGATTGCCCGCACGCTCATGGGTGGCCGAGGGTGAGCAATGATCTACTGGATCGCGATCTGACGCCGTTGCCGCGTCAGATTGTGGCGGATCCTATCGCCGCGCGGCGAATGCGGCGCGCGTTCCGGCGCTGCGTGATGTTTATCATGCTGTTCACCGCGATGATGTGGTTCGCCGAGTGGTTCCTGCGTTATGACCAGTCCGAGCGGCTGTACATTAGCGCGTTGACGCTCGACCCGCAATCGGCGAGACCGCTGCTGATTGCGGCGATCAAGAGCGAGAAGCGCACGCGGGAAACGCCCACGCCGAAGTATGTGCAGGCGCTCGCCGAACGCATGGAGCGAGAAGACATCCTCAGCGGATACGAGGACGCCATAAAGGCCGATCCGAACAACGCCGGGGTCACGCTGCGCTACGGGTGCCAGATGGCCCTGGCGGAGCGCTGGCCGGATGCCCAGACACTGTTTGCGAAGGCCGCTCAACTCGATCAGGGCAACGCGCTTCCGGTTTACCTCGAGGCGGCGGCGATTGCGATGGGCAAAGGGAACGAAAACGCAGTCGATTCGGCGATCGAACTCGTCGCGCGGGCCAACGGCGGCAATCGTCCTTCTACTTTGCCGAGGCCGCAGTGGTCCTCGGTGCTTCCCGCCGATGGCATGTGGTATGCCGAGTTAACCCGCAAAGCGGCGGAGGAATGCCTCGCCCCGTTATACCGCTTCTCCTTCGAGATTGCGCGGCGCGCCAAACAGGACACCGCGCCGCATCGCTTCTATTACTGGAACAATGTTCTTGCATCGATGGAAGGGATGGGGCGGCACCTCGCGTTTTCAGCCCTCTTTCGCGAAGGCGGGGACGTCCCGGGCCGCGTGACCGAACGCCCCGTATCCGGGGCAATGCTTCAGCTCATTGCTGGCCTAAGTATTCAGCGTGACGCCTTGGGGGCGCTAGCCGAATTGACGCGCCGCGACCCGAAACTCGCAGACCCCGCCCTGGACAAACGTCTGGAAACCATCCAGACGGTACGTGACAAGGCGACCGAGTTCGAGCGAACCCGCGATTCCGCGATTGAAGCTGATAGAGCGCGTCGCATGAACCTCATTCGCTGGAGCGGCAATGCGCTCGTTGCGGCGCTCGCGGGATTGCTGTTGAGCATTGCGATTTTTCGCTTCTTTCGGGTTCGGCCGGCGTTGTGGGCCTTACCCCACACGCCTTATGCACGGGCCGTATTTGGAGGGGGAGCGCTGTGGCTTCTGGCGCTGTTGGTAGTCGCCACGCTCCTTGAAAACGCCGCTTCCAGCGCATCAATCACAAAAGTCCTTGGGGTGCTTTGGGGAATCTCCGTTGCGGGATGGTTGGGGTTCGGTTTCGTATATCCCTTCTTTGCCCTGCGCTACGACCGCGGCGCGCTGCAAGATCTGATGGAAACGCCCGTATTCTCCGACAAATTACCCAAAGACGTCACGCAACTTCGGCGCATGGCGTGGGCCTGTCTTTTCCGCCGCTATTTCGGCGTGGTTGCGGGCTTGTTGCCCGCGATCATCAGCCTGTGGGTATTGTTGTTCCGTTTTGAGCATGGACTCTATCCTTGGCAACTCAATCTGCTCACCACGGGGCTTGTTTCCGAGGAGATCGCGGCAGTGCAACGACTGCTGATCGAATTAGGGCAGTAGCGTCGACAGGCGAAAGCATGAAAGAGTGGGGGAGAACCAGACGGTGGAGTCCCTCGATGTAACGGAGTTGGTCGCCGGACTACAGGCGGGCGATGAAGCGGCGCGCGCACGGTTTTGCGCCGAATACTTGCGTCTTGTGCGCGCGGCCGTGGCGCGCAAACTGGCCGATCTCACCCAGCAAACTCCGAGCAGCGCCGAAGTCGATGACCTCTGCAACGAAATCTTCGAGCGATTACTGAGTGACGGAGGCCGGGCCTTTTCGCGTCTGCGTAACCCCAAGTCTCTCAATGCGTGGCTCACGACGATCGCGCAAAATCGCGTTATCGACCATATTCGCCAAATCTCGTCGCGTTCGCGAATCGAGAACAACATCGCGCGCGAAGAACAGGCCGAATACGCCCCGTCGCCGCGCGAAAATGTCGTGCAGCAGGAACAAGACGCACTGCTTCGCACGGCCCTTGACCAGGTCGCCCCGCAGGACCGGCTCGTGCTCGAGCTCTACTTTATCCACAACCTCAAATACGCCGAAATATCGAGCGTCATGAACATCAACATCAACTCCGTGGCCAACTATCTCCGCCGCGGCAAAGCGCGGTTACGCGAGCTGCTCGAGAGGGATCGTGATGAATTCATCCACTCCTAACTTCGACGCCGGGAACTTGACCGACCCCGTGCTGCACGCGTACATCGCCGGTACGCTGCCGGAAGACTTGCGCGAGGAACTGGATGCTCTGCTCAAACGCTCTCCAGAGGCCCGACAGCGGCTCGAATCGGCGCGCGCGGATTACGTCGAAATTCGTAATGCCCTCGACCGCGCCCAAGGAGGCGTCCGCGTCGACCTGCCTAGCGATGAGACGCTGGCGCTCTACCTTGATGACTCCCTATCTCCTGAAGACCGCGCCAAAGTCGAGGCGATTCTCGCACATTCCCGCGAAGCTCAAACTCGTCTGCTCGTCCTGCACACTGCCGTTCAGACGGCATTGGAGGATGCCGAATGCAAGACAGAAGCCGATTCCGTCTTATCCGCAGTCAATCCCGCTTCTTCTGACTCTTCTTCTAAGGTCTATGTCCTACCCACTCCAAGTTCGACGGCTTGCCCAATCTCCTCTGGAGACAAGGACGACCGCGTAGGCGTGGTATTACTCGCGCTGGGGCTTTTTCTGGCGGCTGTAGCCATGACAGGCATGCTACCCGCAGCCGCCACCGTTCAATTTGCCTGTGCGGTAGGGTTGGTTACAACCGGAGCGGCCCTACGTACGGTTGCGGGGATTTCCCGAGGCCGACAAACAACCGGTCGAAAGCTGACAGGAAGGGTAGCCGGTCTGGCAGCTCTCGTGTTGACGGGGGCCGCTGTGACATCTTCAAGCCGGAGCGGTATACTATTTACAGGTGCCGCAACCTGTTACGTTGTTTGGCTTTTCGCCTGGATTGAATCCAAAGCGCTACTGGCGCTCCAGAGGGTGCGGTTGGAGGCCGACAAAAGCCATAGGGAAAACGCTGAGGGTGAGCGCAGGCGAGAAGGAAGGCGGCGTTGACTCCAATTTGACAAAAACACTAAAGTTGGGTTATACTTTTGCGAGAATATACGCAAGATGTGAATACAACCGATGTAGCGGGGAGTCACAGCTTGCAGGACGGGAGGACACGCCAGGTGAGCGACCGGGAACAACGCGCGTACACGACATTCGAGGCAGCGAAGATTTGTCACGTTACGCACCATAGCATCAAGAATTGGATCAAGCAGGGCCTGATTAAGGCTTCCCGCACGCCCGGCGGTCACTACCGCATTTTGGAAGAGGACCTGGACTCGTTCCGCGAGCAGTACGACATGTTCCCGCGCGAAAAGGGCCCCAGCAAGAAACGCATCATGGTGGTGGACGACGATCCGGACGCCTTGGCGATGGTCGAGCGTATCTTGACCGACGAAGGCTTTGAACTCATCAAAGTGAGCAACGCCACCGAAGTCGGTCTGAAGGCTGCGCAACTCTCGCCCGATCTGATTCTACTCGACTTTCTCATGCCCGAGATCAACGGGTTTGAGGTGTGCAAGGCCCTGCGCGACAACGAGCTAACCCGGAGTACGCCCATTATGGCGGTGACCTGTCTCACCAAAGAGCAGGACATCGAACGCATCTTCTCCTGCGGCGCGGATGAATACCTCGCCAAGCCGTTTAAGGTCGACCAACTGCTGGACAAGGTCCGCGATCTTGTCGGCCGCGAACGTGCCGTCGACTAGTTTCCCGTATTATTTGGCTCGGAATTTCTGGGGAACCTCTTGGCATAGCTAGAGGTTCCCCAAGTCTTTTTCCCTTCCTGTGTACCGACCAGTGCATCAGTGCATGGGGCGGATGTATGGGGCGATAGGATATCCCGAGCGAAAGGAGGAAGACCACATGCAATGGGAGTATCGGACCATTAAGTTGAAGGGCAAAGGTTTCTGGGGCGGAGGCCTCGATGAAACACAGCTGGACGACGCGATGAACGAACTTGGGCGCGAAGGCTGGGAACTCGTGAGCGTACTTGGCACCAATGAAGTATATGGAAAGACTCGTCACATCGTCGCTATCTTCAAGCGACCGCTCTAGGAGCCTGGTCGAACGCGATACACGCGGACATTAGGCCATCCCTGGAAATCCGTCGATTCCACGGCAAGGTTTTGGGAGCGGAAGAAATCCTCGAACTTTGTGGGCGGCGTCCATAGCCACACCGCGACCCACACGGCTCCGCCTTTTTCTAGCGCAGGGGGAATAGCGTCGCACACCTCAGACCAGACCTGCGCGCCCATGATCTGCGCTCGCGGCAGCAAGGAGTTGTACTCTAGGGCCACCTGGTTGAGCGGTTGAAACGCGATGACCGTATCTGCCGGTTGCAGGCGCGCCTCAATATGTTCTCCCGCGCCGCGCCAGTCGGGACGGAACGGTCCGCCGCCAATCGCCGTCAACTGGTAGCACGCCATCAACGCGAAGCAAGCAAGCACCGTACGCCGCGCCCAGGGGCGTGGAATCGCGCTGACGCCCGCCCCGAACAGCGTACACAGCGCGAGCGAGCTATAGAGCACATAGCGGTAGACAAAACATGGCCGCCACACGAAGGACGCCACCCCCAGCACGCACAGCGGCAGAACCAGCCATGCCACTAGTGCCAGCGACGTAACAGCGGGGGAGAAGGCGGTGCTGGCATTCCTGCGTCTCAGACTCTCCACTACGAACCACGCGATCACACCGTAAATCAACGCGGCTAGAAGCCAATCCAGCGAGAGGCCGCCGGGCAAGTGCCGGGCGGGATTCTCGTTGGAAAAACGCCCCCCGGCAAGGATATTCAGCGCCACCGCCGCCTCCCGCACGCCCGGCGCCACCATCCAGTTGGCGGCGCGATGGATCGTGGTCATATCCACCGTACGCAGCCACGTGGCGAGCAACAGCGCCAAGAGCAGGTGGACGGCAAACCAGAGCGACACCATCCGTGGGCGCGAGCGCGCAAGACACAGCAGTATCAATCCCTCAACCCCAAAGAGCACGGCCGAGAACAGGTGAGTGAACGTGAGCAGTGCATTCGTGGCAATATGCGCGATCCACCAGAAGCCACGGTCCTCACGCAGGGCACGCGCCAACGTGTAAGCAGAGAGAAGGGCAAAGAACGTGATAAAGGCATAGGTGCGTACCTCCTGCGCGAAGTAGATATGCACCAGCGAAATGGAAAAGGCATAGGCCGAGACCAGGCCCGCGCGCGTGTCGAACAACAAGCGAGTAAACGCGAAGAGTAGCGGGATGCTGGCGATTGAGAATAGAACCGACAACAACCGCATGCTCACGACCGAATCCGACACGGCCTGGGCCCAGAGATAAGCGGTGGTGAAGTAGATCGGCGTCATCGGCGGATCGTCCTGTCGGACGTCGGCGATGAACGCAGTCAGGCTCGGCGCATCCAGATGGCGCAAGCACACGATCTCATCCCACCACGGCGTTTCATCGGGAAGTTGGTAAACGCGAAGCGCAAAGCCGAGCGCCATCGCAAGGAGGAGGAATCCCGAAACCTTCCATTTCGCGCCGTTCATGGCGAGATGGATTTCCGGAGATCGTGAAATCTGAACCCCTGACGCATACGTATCATGATGTCGGGATTGAAGCAGACTAACAACGCGCAGTCAACTCTGACGAAATGACAAATTGCAGGCGCTGCGTCAATGAAGACAGAAAACGCGAAAGCTGCCAAGCGATGGACACACAATACGTTAGTCGCGAGAAGAGGGTTGGCACGCGTTGTGCTCCTTTATAGAGGTGCTAACGCAATGACGCGAGAACGCACGGCCCCGAGTGGCCCCCGGCTTGCCCCGGCTGGGGGCCATCCCTTTTGAGCTTTCTCAAAGCAACCCGAACAGAGGCCCCACGAACAAGAGAAACAAATACACGGGATACAGGAACAGACGCAGCGGCCCCAGGCCTTCCAACGAACTAAACCAAGTCTGCAGATCAATCATGTCTATTTCTCCTCGCACGTTGTGAGCTGCCTCACGCCAGTACTGTCGATGTCCACTCGTGCGAGCGTAGCCAGCCGGGCGCGGCGTTTCAAGTTCTTACGTCAGGGCAATCGCACCAGAATTCGCCTTTGTCTTTCTCATAGCGCCGTTCCGGCGCGGCCCGTAGCGCCCGAACTCCGTGTCGGGCGTCTTGTCTTGCGCCCCGGAGGGGCGATTGACTGTAGCCCAGCGATTCATCGCTGGGTTTTCGACGGGAAAAAAGAAGAAAGTGCCGTAGGCACGGTTGAAGCGCTTGGTCAAAACCTTCAATCGTGCCTACGGCACTCTTTTTGGGGGAAGACGCAAGCTCCCAGCACTGAAGTGCTGGGCTACCCTCAATCGTCCCTGCGGGACGTGAAGAACGCCGCGATATCACGAGTATCTTCTCGCAAGGTGGTCATGCGGCGCTGCGACATTGTTCCTGCGGCCATAAAAACGAAGACGCCCGGCACAGAGGCTGGGCGCTGTCCACGGGCCGCGCCGGGGCGGCGCTACGAGAAATACAAAGGCGGATTTTAGTGCGATTGCCCTGCCCGCCGGGGACGATCACGAAGGACATCAAATGCATCCGTGCGATAATCGAACAAGTTACGGAGGTCGCCCAATGGACTTGCCAATTCAAATCGACAAAGCACGGATCGCGGTTTTCTGCCAGAAGCACCACATAATGTGACTTGCGCTGTTCGGGTCGGTATTGACCGAGCACTTTTCTAACGAGAGCGACGCGGACGTGCTTGTGGAGTTTGAGCTAGACTATATTCCCGGCATGATTCGTTTGTGCGCCATGGAGCGCGAACTGTCCGAGATCGTTGGCCGGAAAGCCGACATGTGCACGCCGAACGATTCAAACCATTTTTTTCGGAAGGAAGTCCTGAGTAGGGCCGTGGTGCAGTATGCTGCATAATAACGATCGCGTGCGTGTGCGCCATATCGTCGAGGCTCTGTCGAGGGCGTTTGGAAAACGGCCACTGAAGATTTGCCCGCGCTCCTCCCAGAAATTAGAGATGATCGCGCAAAGCATGATGGATGCGGAATAAGGTTTGACTACGGTATGGCCGGTTGGACGATAATTTTCCCCCTAGTGTTTGCTTTCTTGTTTCCGGCGTTCCCCGTGTTTGCAGGAACCTTTGAAGAGCGACAAGTAGTGGATGTCGAGGCGGGGCTCGAGGCCGTCGTTGTAACCATACCGCCCTCAAGCAACACTGGTTTCGGCGTAATTGATATTCCAGTGAAACAGGACGCGGATAACGTTCTGAAGCATTGGCGCCCCGGCGATCTAGAAATCATCATCAATGGCGGTTACTTCAACTCCGATTGGTCGCCTACCGGGTATTGTCGCGTTGGCGGTCGACGCCTTGGCTCCGCAAGGCCCACCGCTCTCGCCGGTTTCGTCGCGATTGACGCGACGGGACGCGTGCATGTTCTCAAGCGAGAAGACGATATTGCGGCGTACCCCACGGTACTCCAGTGCGGTCCCTTCGTCATCGATCCGGGCGGCACAGTCGGTATCCATTCTGCCAAAGGCAATCCTGCGCGCCGTACCCTCATTGGAAGCAATCAAGATGGCTCGCTTGTCATCATTTCGACCAAACCCATCTTGCTCTACGATCTTGCTCGCGCTATCAAGAAACACCTTCCCAGTATTGAGCGCCTTCTGAATCTGGACGGCGGCCCCTCCTCGGCGTTGGTCACAGACTCGCGCCAGATCGTCAATACCTGGCCGGTACGGAATTACATCTGCAAGGCTGTTCCGCAATTCGCGCCTGCCGCCTTACGTTAGCGGGACGCCTCTTCTCGTTCTTTCGTAGGATCTTGTTGCGGTGCCTTCGAATTTGCTTGACAACTGAAAAAAAATACAGTATACTTCGGCAGTGGAGGGTCAGGCAATGGAAATGGTCCGGTTGCTTCAGTACGGAATTCCTGATGCGGTGGTTGGACTTTGGGAGCGGGAGGAGAGTCGTGATCTCCTGCCGTTGCAGGAGATGGCGGTTCGGCGTCATAACCTATTCGGAAACAATAACTTACTCGTTCAGGCTCCGACGAGTTCCGGCAAGACCTTTGTGGGCGAGATGGCGGCGGTGCAGGCGGCGTTACGGCGGAAGCGGGTGGTGTACCTCGTGCCGCTGAAGGCCCTGGCGGAGGAAAAGCACCTGGATTTCGAGCGAAAGTATGTGCCGTATGGTCTGAAAGTCATCATTTCGACCCGCGACCACCGGCAGCATGATGCTGCGCTGGAGTCAGGGGATTTTTCCATTGCGGTGGTCGTGTACGAGAAGTTCGCGCAGCTCATCGTGCGGCGTCCCGAGTGTCTGGCGGAGGTCGAACTGGTGGTCGCCGACGAACTGGAACTGCTGTCGAACCCCGAGCGCGGGGGGCTGGCGGAGTGGTTGCTGACGCGGGTGCTGGGGGCGGGACCGCGCGTGATTGGCTTGTCTGCGGTGATTGGCGACGCCAACCGGTTGGCCGAGTGGCTTGAGGCGGATTTGGTGCAGTACGAGCGTCGACCGGTGGAACTGCGGTATGGCGTGTTGCACGACGGGACATTCCACTTTCGCACATACAATGAATACTCGACGGGGCAAGAGCCGTTGGCGGAGGCGCATGCAGACCAGTTTTGGGAAGTGCTCAGCGAGAACGTGCGCCGATTCGTGGAGGCGGGGGAGTCGTGCCTCGTTTTCGTGAAGTCACGCCATGAAGCCCGGCAAGATGCGGAGGGATTGGCGCGGCGCATCGAGGGGACGGCCGCCCGCAGCACGCTTGAGACCCTGCGCGGACTTCCCCCTACTCATTGTCGCGAAGTGTTGCAGTCGACGCTGGCCAACGGCGTCGCGTTTCACAACGCGGATTTGTCGCCCGAGGAGCGTCAAGTTGTGGAACAGGGATTCCGCATGGGGGAGGTGAAGGCGCTGGTATCGACCAGTACACTTGCGGTGGGGCTAAACCTGCCCGCGCACAATGTCTTTATCACCCCCGAAAAGTGGCGCTACGACACCCGCTACGGTATGCCCTGGAAGGCCCCCCTTTCGCGCGCGGAGTACGAGAACATGGGCGGGCGCGCGGGGCGCTACGGAGCGGGGTGCGCCTTTGGGCGTTCGATCTTGGTGGCAACGACGCCATTTGACTTTGAGACGCTGTGGCGGCGGTACGTGGAGGGCGAACGCGAGGGGATTGACCCGCAACTTGCCCAGGGACCACTTGAGGACCACGTATTGCGGCTGGTCGCGTCGCGCGCTTGTCGTACCCAGGAGGAACTTGAGGCGTTTTTCGACCGGACCCTGAGCGGACGGTGGGGATGGGGAGGGGGCGAGAGCCGCGAGGAGCGCGCATTCCATGTGCGCGCGGCGGTGAACCGTCTCCTTGACGCGGGAATGGTATCGCGCCACAGTAGCGGACGTCTGGAGGCAACGCCGTTGGGGCTCGCCGTCGCGACCAAGGGCATTACGATTGCCACTGCACGCGAGTTGGAGGCATGGCTCGGCGTGTCCGAGACGCGCCAATGGAGCGAGCTTGACCTGTTGCTCGCAGCGGCGCTGACGCCCGACGGGCGCACTCTTCAACTTAACCTTCCCATGCAGGAATACGAATATGCCGACTATCCCGGACGTTTGCGCGCGCGGACACAGGAGGATGCGCTTTCCGCGGACGTGCCGCTGAACCGTTTCCACAGCGGCGTGTGGTCGCCGCAATTCGAAGAAGTTCGTGCGATCAAAGCGGCGCTGTTGATGGAGCGGTGGATCGACCACGCCGGGGTTTACGCGCTAGAAGAGGAATTTCGCACGCTACTCGGACAGATATTGGCGGCAGCCGATCAACTGGCATGGTTGCTCGATGCGGCGGCCGCACTCGCGGAGGCAGCGGGCGCGCACGAGAGCTTCGTGCAACGGATCGCCGAACTGGCCGCGCGGGTACAGCATGGATTGCGCCAGGAGGCGTTGACTTTAGCCCGGTTGGAATTGCCTGGCTTGGACCGCGCGGCGATTCTTGCGCTAGAGGCGGCGGGGGTGAGTACGCCAGCGGCCCTGGCCAACGCGTCGCATGAACGTTTGGAGCGGATCGTGCCGGCCTGTGCGCGCGCGTTGCAGCGGTGGGCTCAGAGTCATGATGAAGGCGGCCCGAAGAACCAAGAGGAGCTAGTGGATCCCGTGCTCATTGTGGATGATCGCAAGCCTGGTTTTATTCAGCTCGATGGCGTTTCTATCCGATTGCAGGACAAACAATATATGTTGATTTGTCTTTTGGCGGAACGTCCTGGCGAGTGCGTGCCCTACGAGACCATTTACCGCACGCTGTGGGGCGACGCCATCGTCGAAGACAACCAGATGCATTTCCAGAAGAAAAAGCTTCTAAGCGCCATCACCAAAGCCCTACCAGAACGCGGCGGGCTCATTGCCGCCGTGCCCAAGCGTGGCTTCAGTCTCAATCTTGAGTCGTGGCAAGTGCAACGCATCGTCGCCACGACGGACGCCTCCCGCCCACGCGCGGCCGAAAGCGCCACGGTCGCGCTGGCGGGGGTAGTTTCTAGGCCGTTGTCGGCGTAACGTTTAGAAATTCAGGACAAGGGCTTCGTCGATAGGCCCGCGGCGGTCGCTACGGCAATTGACGGAGCGCTTCGCGGAGACAGCGGCGATCTCGAAGTCTTGGTAGAGTTCGCGAATAAGCGGCGTCATCGAGTTCGAGAGCATGACCTTGACTCCGCGGCGGTCCAGTTTCGCGAAGACCTCGGCAAGACTCCGCTGCTCGCGTTCGCCGAAGCCACCCTTCTCGTATGCGGTGAACGACGCGGTCTTAGACACCGGATGGTAAGGGGGATCGAAGTAGACGAGGTCGCCCGGCTTAGTCTTGTCAAGTACGGATTCGAACGGACGGCACTCGATCTGGGCACGCTCGAGCGCCTTGGCCACGGCGCGTAGGTTGGGCGCGTCGCAAATCAGCGGGTTCTTGTAACGACCGAACGGGGTGTTGAATTCGCCTTTGCTGTTCTCGCGGTAGAGCCCGTTAAAACACGTCTTGTTGAGATAGATAATCCGCGCCGCGCGTTCGGTGAGGTCCGCGGGAACTTCCGCACGCACCGCGTAGAAATACTCTTCCGAGTGGCGCGTCTTATGTTGTTCCAGCAGGGCGATTACCCGATCCGGGTTTTCGCGGAGCGCGGTATAGACGTCGATAAGGTTGCGATTGCCGTCCGATAAGAACGCCTTGCGTCGGCCGAGTTTGTGCAGCCGGGCCAACTCGAAAAAGAGCGCTCCACCCCCCACAAACGGTTCGTGATAGCGGCCAAAGGCCCCGGCACGCTCGACCTGGGGCATAAGCGCGCCCAGCAATTGCGCCTTGCCGCCGACCCATTTCAGGAACGGGCGTGGAAGCGCGAAGTTTTTCACTTGACGATCGTTCATAGACCAAAATACAACCGCAGCCACGCGGCAAGGTCGTTAAGCTCGACCGCTTTGCCGGTTGAGAGCAGATACGATTCCATATTTGGCGAGAAGCCCGCGCCGGAATAGACGACGATGCCGCGAATCGGCCAGACTTCGATGTCTTGAATCGTCGCGGGGATCTTCTCTTCGGCGCTGCCGCTGCCGCCCTGATACTTGCATTCGATACCAAGGCTCACGCGTGTTTCCGGGTGTTTGAGCACGATATCGATAAAGCGCTTCGCTCCCCAGATGCGCCGGGCCACTTCGACTTGCCGCGAGACCAGCAGTTCGAGTTCTTCACCGATCATCGCAACGCGATCTTCGAGATCACGCCCCGACTGCACGGCCTGTTCCTTACCGGGCATTTATGGCTCCTCCCGGTTCGCAGGGATTCGTGGCAAGAACCCCATCCACGAGCCGATGCGGTAACGCAGAATCATCGCGATCATCTCGAGTCCAAGAAAGAAGGCCTTTACTTTGCTGCCCGTAACCGAGGACTGTCCGACGCGCTTGCGGTAATTGACGGGGATTTCGATGAAGGACAGTTTGTTCAAAATGGTGAGCAGCATCAGGTGCGGACCAAAGGCCGAGCCGCCCTCGGCAAACTGCGGCGCGATCTTGTCGTATGCGGCGCGGTGGAACAGGCGCATCGAACAGCCGACATCGGTTAGCAGCGTCGTGTTGAACAAGAATTCCATCAGCTTGCCCACCGCCCAGTTGCCCCACTTCAGGAAGACACCCATGTTGGCCCCTTCCCAGACGAGTTCACGCTGCGTGCGCGTGCCGAATACCACCGGTACATCGTCCGAGTACGCCAACAGTTTCATTACGTCATGTCCGGAGAACGTGCCGTCCGGCTCCGCGATGACCAGCAGGTCACCGGTGGCTTCCTTTAGACCGCGCCGAATCGCATAGCCGTAGCCCTGGCGCTTTTCATAGATGAGCCGCGCCTTTGTCTGGAGCACTTCATCGTCTGTGCCCTCAGCGGCATTGTTATTCACGACAATCACTTCATCCACATGCTCGCACGAGAAAAAGTCCTCGATCGCTGCGCGGATCGAGTCCTTTTCATTGTAAGTGGGAAAGATAACCGAGACTCTCTTGTCACGCCACACGAACCGCCGTCTCCCTACCAATACGTGTAAAAGAAGAATTCAATGAACCAGCACTGAAACCCCAGAAAGCCCAGCGTGGCCAGCAAAGGCCCCGGTGAACGCAGCCGTGCGTCGAGGTCATCCAGCATGCACGCGGCGGGCACCGCCAGGAACGGCATCACGTACATCGCCGAGCGTTCGCCCTCGCCGCGAGCAAGGTATAGCATATCGAGCACAAGCAATGTCAGTAGGAATATCCCAAGCAGCGCTTTGTCATTTTGTGTAGGCCGCAGCCAACGCCATATCGCCAACGCCGAGACCGGAATGCCCGCGAAAAACAGCCAGCACAGCGGGTTGAAGAGTTTCCAGGCGGCGGACGAGAAGCGCGGGGCAAGCTCCTCGAGGTGCGCTTGGTCCGTGAAGAATTGCTCGCGGCAGAGGTTGAAGCAGGTGACGATGTCGAAGCCTGACCAGAGGTAGACCAGACCATGTACGCCTAGGAACGTGACGATCATGACCGCGGCGGTCTGGACGACCGAGATGCGCAGCGATTCGTCACGCAGTCGCCACAGCCCGACGAGTCCAAAGAAGGCCCCAATACCGACCAGGGAAAACGAGATCAACGACATCAGCGCGTAACCCACGCCCGCGGCGGCGGCGAGCCCCAGGCGTTTCTCGTGCAGGGCGCGCCAGAACGCGTAGAGCGTGAACAACGTGAACGGCATGAAGGCGATGTCCGCGCTCGTGGCGGTGAAGAGCACAATGCTTGGCATGGCGACATACAGCATCGCGCATACGCGCGCCCGGCGTTCGCCCAGCATGTTTCGCGTCCAAAGGTAGAGGGGAATGACACTAAGACTTCCAAAGAAAATCGTCGCGAGTGATAGCGGTAAGGGCTCCGTGCCTACGCCATACGAGAAGAGCCAAAGGAGCGCGATGGCTCCCGGCGGATGCACTTTGCCGTGCGCGCTGAGGTACGGGTGGAGAATTGGGTAGTCGTGGAACAATCCACGGATCGACATGCCGCGGCCGATGTCGCCCGTATACTCGAGCGCGTGCCGCGCGTAGGCTTGGCTGATGCCTTCCAGTCCGCCGCGCATCGTTGCCACGGCGCAGGAGAACGCAATTGCGAACAGGACGAGCGCGGTTAGGAAAAGGCGGGTCTCTTGCACAGAAAAGGGTTCGTCGAACCACTGCGGACGCGCTGCCCAACGGGTTACGGCGACGAGACCGCCAAAGAACACCACCAGCGCCAGTGCTTGATGCAGCAGGATCGAGAGAAACGGCCCGCTCGCGTCCGCGTGGTTCGCTCTCAGCGCGATCACGGCCAGCAGCGCAATCCACAGCCCTCGCGCAACGGTGCGCGGCCAGCCTATGGTTGTGCGCGGCCAAACCCACCTGCGGAACGCCCATGCCGAAGCCTGAAGCCCGAGAATGGACCACAACAAGAGCTCAAGCGCGCGCGGCGCGATGGGTTTGAGGAAAGCGTAGAAGGGCGTAGGATTTGCATACACCCCTTCAAAGCCCAGGATCCATAACAGCAGCACACCCAGGAGATACCAAAGGAAGGTCTGCGTGTAAAGCCGGTTTAGTGCTGCGGGGGTATACCGCTCCGGCGGTGAAATCAGGGCGTTTGAATACATGCGGCCCATTTTAGCCGTAGCGAGAGGCGATTTCTACCCGAGAAATACTGAAGAGATTTCGCCACAGAGGCACAGAGGATACAGAGAAGGCGAGTATCGGGGAAGTGAGAACGGCGAACACGGGTTTAACCAAGATGCTTTTTAGGGGGCTGGGTGCGGAGAAATAGTCACCAACCAGAGAACGAAGGCAACGTCGACCGCTAGAGTGTTTTGAATAATAGTGCAGCCACGTCATTTCCTTAGAGCGCGTTAGCGAATCATCATAGTTTGCAGCTCATGTGGTAAGATTCCTATTCAAGGGCAAAAAGTTCACTGCCAGATGGCTGCGACTTTCGTGTGTTTTCAATAGAGGGACACAACAAAGCAGGGGCTCGCGAGATGTTCGCAACATTTAAGGTGACAACGCTGTTGGTTGTTTTGTTTAGCCTGCTGTGCCTTAGCCCGGCACAGGCGGCCCCACTTCCTGCGAATATTGAGGAGACGCAGGCTCTGAACGAGTCAGCAGAGGAAGAGCGCCATATGGTTATGGCGGTAGCGGGCCTTGCTCTGGAGTATAAAGTTGCAATTTCGTATGAGGGTACGATGCCCAACGGTCCGAATCCGGAACAGCCCATACCTTTCCGGATTCAACGTAACGAGACGCTGGGCATGGCGCTTTCGATGTTCAAGGACGGCACGGACGGGATGCTCGAGGCCAAGCGCATCCGAAACGTGCTGTGCGTCGTATACAACACGCCGCCTGGCCTTGTGAATCCGCTGGATTGCAAAGTCTCACTCAAACTCGAAAACGTCACCGCGTGGGAAGCGTTCAAGACGCTCGGGAAAACCATCAATGCCTTGCCCCAGTTCGCCAGCCGACCGAAGGCGCAGGTTTGTACGAGCGTCAGTGTTCGATACGACCGCGCTGTGCCACCTATTTTGTACGAAGATAAATGCATTACCCTGAACCTGACTGATGTCACCGCGCGCGAAGCGGCGTGCGCGATTGTCGAGGCCGCCCCGTTCGAAATGGACTTCCAATATGTACACGGCTTGGTGTGTCCGGAGCTTCCTTACGCCGGGGATTCGATGACGATAAGGTATCTCCAGAACGGAAGGCCCATACACACGGAACCTGAGACCAAGGAGGAAGAGGAGTTCTGGCGCGCGGAAATTAAGGATGGTTTAGCGCGTCCGTAAGAGAAGGACGGTGGAAAGAGAGAGAAGAGTAGAGACTATGCACAGTTTTCATCACATCTTCTCCACATCTCTGCGGGGTAAATCTTCCTGAAATCCTCTCTATTTCCGGGCGATGGCGCGCGCATCGGCGCATTTGGGGCAGTTGGTTGGGCAAAGGTAGTCGAATGGCTTGGCGCGAAACGCGGCGGTCGCGGCGGCGAGGACCTCCTCCATGCTACCGTGAAGTACCTGGGCACGGCCAAAGCTGCCAACCTTAAGCGCACCACTCGCGCGAAGAATGGGCTCCATCCGAGGAAACTCGCGGCTGCACAGTGGGGAAATACGGATGGGCACTTCATGGACGCGCCCTCCAACGCGCGACAGGCCGACGGGTTCGAGGCCGTGCGGGGGAAGGTAGAGGTAGGGGACTTCCGCCATTACTTCCGCCAGGTGCAGTAGCGTGCAGGACTCCAGTCCACAGCCGATAAGAAGCACCTTCGCTCCGAGTCTGCGGAGTTTGTCCATGGGGGAGCCGTATCCAGCGGGATCGACCTGGGCGTGCCCGGCGAGGATATCCTCCACCCCCGCGCCGATGCCGACGATGGAGTGGGTGGGGTGATCGCTGCGGATAGCGCCGGGTTGTTTGCGTAGCCATTCTGGAAAGGCGCCAATTAAGCGGTGGCATGGCGTATTGAGGTCGTACGGTAGACGCCCTGAACCTTGCTGGACGTAGGCGTGCGCGGGGACGTACAGCGCGCCTTCGGGGCCGAGCACTTCGAAGTACGCTTTGAGCAAACGGGGCGTGTCTTCTCGCGAGATGCGCGCGGCGCGCAGGGAAGTGTGGGCCATGATCCGGTCGCCGGCCTCTATCCCGAGCTTGGCGAGCTGATCGGCAAACGCCTTTACGGTCCAATACCCCCCAAACACGCGTTACTCCTCCCCAAACAGGCGCAAGGCGTTGCGCGTTGTGATGTCGGCGAGTTCATCTTCAGGCATGTCGCGCAACGCGGCGATGGCCGCTCCCGTGTGGCGCACGAACGTTGGCTCACAGCGGCGGCCACGCAAGGGAACAGGTGCCAGATACGGCGCGTCGGTTTCGACGAGAAGGCGCTCAAGAGGAACCGCGACCGCCGCATCGCGCAACGGCTGGGCCTTCTTGAAGGTCACCGTGCCCGCGAACGACACGTGCAGCCCCCAGTCCACACAGCGCCGCGCGAACGGGGCGTCTCCCGAGAAACAGTGCATGACGCCGCCCGTCAGGCGCGCATGGTATTCATCCAGGATTTGGGCCATATCATCCTCGCACTCGCGGCTGTGAATGACGACAGGTAACTTCATTTCGATGGCGAGGTCGAGTTGGGCGCGAAACGCCGCGAGTTGGGCGTCGCGCGGCGAAAAGTTGTAGTGGTAATCGAGACCGATCTCGCCCAGCGCCCGAACGCCGTCTTCCTGCGCCAGTTCGCGCAACGCGTCGAGCGCGGCGGCATCGGCGCTGCAGGCGTGGTGAGGGTGAATGCCAACGGCGACCCAGACCCGCGGCCTATGAAGGGCCAGCGCCCGGCGGCTGTTCTCGATACAGTCAGCGACTACCACGAGCCCCTCCAACTCGTCGAGCGCCTGCTGAAGGAGATCGTCGCGATCCGCGTCAAATGAATCATCGTAGAGGTGGCAGTGCGAATCCAGCCACCGCATCAGCCCTGGGCCTCCGGGGAACTTGGAGCATCGCCCTGCGGCCTGCGGCGTCTGCGCCTGCGGCGGCGGCGTTTGGGACGATCCCCCTCCGGCTGTTCACCCTCGCCCATGGGCTCGGTGGAGTCCTCGTCGCCCTCTGCAAAGTCATCCCCCTCTTCAACTTCCATTTCCTTCAGGGGAGCGGCGGGAATGGCCGCTGCGACGGCCGAGCGTGCGGCCGGTTCATCTGTGAGGGGCGCAGGCGCTTGGGAACCGGTGTACGCCGAGAAAACGGTCGCTTCCTTTTCCAGCAGCGCGACAGGCTCTTCGTCCTCGAGCACCGCCACAGCCGCTTCCTTTTCAGGCGCGGCGGTCTCGGCCGTTTTCCTTTTACCGGACGGATACATGTCGTTTTCGTAACTGAGACAGCAGAGCAATCGGCCGCATTGCCCGCTAATCTTCGATGGATTCAGCGAAAGATTTTGTCGCTTGGCCATTTTCATCGAAATAGGAAAGAAATCGGTCATCCATGTCGAGCAGCAGAGTTCGCGGCCGCACAGGCCGATGCCACCGACGATTTTGGCCTCGTCGCGGACCTGAATGTGCCGCAGTTCAATGCGCGCCCGAAGTTCATGGGCGAGATCGCGCACGAGTTCGCGAAAATCGACGCGCTGTTCGGCGGTGAAGTGAAAGACGATCTTATGCCGATCGAAAGTGTACTCGACATCGACGAGTTTGAGGGCGAGTCGCCGATCGCTGACTTTCCGCGCGCAGAGTTCATGGGCGCGGCGTTCGTCTTCCTTGAGCCCTTGAAGGGTCTGTTCGTCCTCCGGCGTGGCGATGCGCACCACATCCATTGGATACTTGCCCTGTTCCTGGGCGGGGCAGGGTTCGGGCAACGTGACACATGTGCCCCATTCGAGGCCCTGATCCGTGCGGACGATGCAGGCCTCGTCGCGGTGAAGCGACAAGTCGCCGCACAACGCCGTGGCCACGCGCGTTGGCTTGCGCAGCCGGACAACAACCGTATTCATCTATACAATCTCCCGTCCTCGGCTATGGGGTCGCCAAGGCGAAGAAGAGGTCGCGAATTACGCGCTCTTCGTTGACGTACCGGTCCAAGAGGCGCCGCGCTTTCTCAATCGCGGCAATCTTCGCCGACGGGTCGCTCGAACGCCCCAGGTCCGCCGCACGATCGCGGTTCATCACCTTCGACGCATCGCCCGTGGCTTCCAGCACCAACTGGTCCCGGTACCATGTCTCCAACAGATACAAGTACTCCAGCATGTCTCGTTTCACCAGCGCATTCAAGTCGGCGAGGCGGCGCTCTTTTATCGCCTCCAACTCATCGCGCGAGAGGTCCTCTTCTTTGTCCAGACCTAACTCGGCTTTGACCGTGGTTTCAATGCGTTTACGGTTGTCCTCAAGGAGTCCGGTGAAGGTTTCCGCCAGATCAACCGGGTCCTCACCGGCGTTCAAACGCGCGCAGAGATCGAGCGCCACCGCGCGTTTGTCCGATTCGATTAGATCGAGCGCGCGCGACATCTGCCCCTGCGAAAGGGCGGCAATGGCCAATGCCTGATCTTCAGGAAGCGTCCGTCCGCGCTGAAGCAATGCCGCCACGGTGGCGGGCCGCAAACGTCCGAACCGCACGCTTTGGCAGCGCGAGCGAATCGTTGGCAGCAGCACGCGCGGGTATGCGGTCAGCAAAATAAACAGCGCATTGCCCGGCGGCTCCTCAAGCGTTTTCAGGAAGTGGTTCTGCGCGGTTACGTTCATCCGATCCGCGTCATGCACGAGGACCACGCGCCGTGAGCTTTCGTAAGGGCGCAGCGAGGCGAATTCGTTGATTTCGTCCACGCGCGCCTTTTTGATCTCTCGTGTTTTCTCCATCGGGGCGACGTGAAGCACATCGGGATGGTTTCCGCTCGTGACTTTTCTGCACAACAGGCATTCGTCACACGGTGGATCGCTCTCCGCCTTGCAGAACAGTGCTTTGACCAACTCCAGCGCGGCCATACGCTTTCCTGTTCCGTCGGGTCCCCAGAACAAGAGGCCGTTGGGCACCCGCTGGCGGGCTAGAAGTTGCCGCAGCAGGCGTAGCGCAACGTCTTGATCCAGTACGCTTGACAGACTCATAAAGCGGTCCGCCTCGCGTCGACAATGGCACGGATGTCCTGGGCGACTTCCTCGACCGTGCGTGCGGCGTCGATAATGATGACGCGGTCCGGCTCGCGCCGCGCCAGCGCGAGAAACCCCTCGCGAACGCGCTCGTGGAACTCCAGCGGCTCTTGCTCGATGCGATCGGGCGCGCCGGTCCGTGCAGCGCGGCGCAGTCCCTCCGCGATAGGCAGATCCAGCACCAACGTCAGGTCTGGACGCAAACCGCCCGTCGCCAACGCGTGTAATGGCTCGAGCGTCTCATGCACAAAGGCGCGGCCCGCGCCTTGATAGGCCGTGGTCGAATCAAAGAAACGGTCACAGAGCACGATATTACCGGCATCCAGCGCCGGACGGATTCGCTCGGCAACGAGTTGGGCACGCGCGGCCTCATAGAGAAAAAGTTCTGCCGCGGGAGCCATGCCATGATGTTTGGGGTCGAGCAAGATGCCCCGAATGGCCTCCCCAATGGCGGTACCGCCCGGTTCGCGTGTCTGAAGTACGGCGCACCCCTGGGATTCGAGGTAGTCTTTCAACAGCGTCGCCTGAGTGGACTTTCCGCCGCCCTCGACGCCTTCAAAGGTGATAAACAGCCCGCTCATGAGCCCGTCACGTGTTTGCGTGCGTCGCGCGCGGACTCAAAAAACGCGTCGAGCGCTTCGGCGTCGGCCTCTTTGACCATGCGCCGTGCGTCCTGGATGCGCGCAATCAGCGCGTCAAGTCCTTCGGCAATCGCTTCGCCGTTCGTCAGACAAATATCCCGCCAGATTTCCGCGCGTCCTTCGGCAATTCGAGTGACGTCGCGAAAGCCCTTCCCCACAACGGCCCGAACGTCGCCCTTTTCCGCGGCGGTTTCGGCCAGGCACGCGGCGACGATGTGGGGGATGTGGCTCGTACGCGCGACGAGCGCGTCGTGGAGCGCCGGGTCTAGCTCGACCACCTGCGAACCGACGGCTTTCCATAGGGCCTGCACGCTCTCGCGGGCATCCGGCGCGGCGTCGGGCGCAGGCTCGACAATGGTGATACTGCCCTGGTAGAGATCCGGGTTCGCGTGCTCGGGGCCAAATTTCTCAGACCCCGCCATCGGATGACTGCCCACGAAACGGCGCGGCGCGGGCCAGGTCTTGGCGGCGTGGGTGCAGATTATATTCTTAGTGCTGGCGACGTCGGTGACTATCGTATGCGGACCGCAGAGAGAGACAACTTGGTCCAGCGCCTGCGGAACATGCGCCGCCGGAGTTGCGATAACCACAAGGTCCGCGTTCTCACATGCGGGCGCGATTTCCAGAAAGGCTTCATCAATTGCGCCAATGCGCTGGGCGGTGTTGAGACTTTCCATGCGCCGCCCCACGCCGCGTACGGTCCGCGAGAGATGGTGCTGTTTCAGCGCCAGGCCAAGTGAAGCCCCGAGGAGTCCCGCGCCAATAATGACGGCGGTATCGAACCGGGGAGTCACACGGTTTCTCCGGCCACAGCGATGGCCTCGGGCAATGTGAATGCGTTGAGGTACAGCGCGCGGCCGATGATGACCTCATCCACGCCTTCGGATTCGATCGTGCGAACGCGGCGGATATCGTCGAGGCTCGACATGCCTCCCGAGACCGTCACGGGGATGCTCACCGCCCGCGCAACGGCCGCAGTGGCCTCGAGATTGGGGCCTCGCATCATGCCGTCGCTCAGAATATCCGTGTAGATGATGCGGCAGGCCCCCGCGTCCTCCGCGCGGCGCGCAAACTCCACCGCGTCGGTGTCGGTGACCTTGAGCCATGCGTCAATCGCGACCTTGCCCGCTTTGGCGTCGATGCCGACAACGACCTTGCCCGGAAAGGCCTGCGCGGCTTGTCGCAAAAACGCAGGATCGGCGTGGGCTGCAGTGCCGAGAATGGCGCGGTCCGCCCCGGCAGCGAAAACAGCCTCGAGGGTTTCCATGTTGCGGATACCCCCACCAACTTCCACAGGGACGCCGGCTTTGGCCATTGTCTCAAGCTGGGTGGCAACGCAAAGGCGCCCTTCGCGGGCGCCATCGAGGTCCACGATGTGGACAATTTCGGCCCCCAGGCCGCGCCAATGCTCGGCCTGGGAGGCGGGATCTTTCGAAAACACCGTTTCGCGGCCATAGTCGCCCTGCACGAGGTTGACGCACAGGCCGCCCCGGATATCGACCGCGGGGACGATGCGCATGGTTATGCCGGAACGGCTTGCAGGCCGGCCTTGGCCAACTCGACGAGCTTGTTGAACTGCTCCGTGTCGGTGGCGGCGATGTCGGCCAAGATCTTGCGGTCGACGTCGATGTTGGCGGCCTTCAGCCCCGCAATAAACACGCTGTACGTCATGCCGCAGGCGCGCGTCGCCGCGTTGATGCGGGCGATCCAGAGCTTGCGAAATTCGCGCTTGCGGACGCGGCGGTCACGGTACGCGTACACGCCCGCGTGCTCGACAGTCTGCCGAGCGGTCTTCAGCAGGCGATGGTGGCTGCCCCGGTAACCGGAAGCAAGCTTCAGTATCTTCTTGCGGCGTGCGCGCGAGGCGACGGCAAAGTTTGAACGTGGCATAGCAAAAATTCCTTCACTCTACGCCGCGGCCAGTGCCGCGGGTTGCCGATCCCTGAAGAATCGGATCACCGGGGACTAGCCGTAGGGCAGCATCCGCTTCATGTGATTCATGTTTGACTCGTCCACTACGACAACCTGGCGTAGGCGGCGGCGGCGCTTGGCCGATTTTCCAGTCATCAGGTGCCCGGCAAAGCTCATCTTGCGCTTCACCTTGCCCGATTTCGTCATCTTGAACCGCTTCGCGGCCGACTTGTTCGTCTTCAGCTTAGGCATTACTCGCTCCTCTCCTGGGGACGCACTGTCCCCCTTTCATCGTCGCGTGTGCGGCCAGAGCGCCCTACACTTGCCCGTCGGGGCCAAGGGGCTTCGGCTGCGGCGCTGCAGGTGTCGGGGCCACATGCTGGCGGACCGGCATCAACATCAGGCTCATCATGCGGCCTTCGAGTCGGGCCACCTTGGGATCGCTTGTCGATTGCCCCAAGTCCTTAGCCGCCTCGACCACGCGCGTTAGAATGTCCTGCCCGAATTCGGGATGGGCCATCTCACGCCCGCGGAACGTCACCGTCACCTTTACCTTGTTCCCCTCGCCGAGGAACTCGCGTACGTGTTCGGTCTTGAAGTTAAAATCGTGATCGTCGATCTTCGGTCGGTACTTGACCTCTTTAACGACGATGACGTGCTGGTGCTTCTTGGATTCCTTCGCGCGCTTGCTTTGCTGGTACTTGTATTTGCCGTAATCCATGATGCGGCATACCGGCGGCGCACTGTTCGGAGCAACTTCCACCAGGTCAAGCCCGCGACTCTGCGCTTCACGCAGGGCGTCCATCGGACTCAAGATCCCCAGTTGGTTGCCTTCCTCATCGATCACGCGAAGTTGGCGCGCGCGAATCATGTCATTGACGCGCACCCGTATCTCAGTCGGCTTGGCGATACGCGGACCCTCCTTTCAGATTCACCTTCTTCCGCCACCGAACTGTTCTCAAAAACGAAAACGCCGGTGGCGGAACACAGTTCACCCTGCCACCGGCGCACGCACTACTTTTGTGCGGCCTGCGACCCAGCGCGCTGGTTCTCAAGAGACCGCGGCAGGGTGAGGGGCGTATTGCCCCTGCTTGTGTCCGTAATCGGATGCGCAACGTACCATATCCCTGCGGCTTGTGTCAAATACCAGAGACTGGGAATGCTCCGCGCCCAGACATGACGTGCCAAGGACTAAGCGGCGCCATCCTTGACGTTTCTGCAACAGTGGGTCTATAGTCGAAAGAGCGGGAAGATACGGCCGAGCTGAGCAAGGAGCGGGCAATGCACCTCGCAATTACCGAAGTTCGTGATCGCGTACGCAACATTAGGTCGGTCTCCACGCTGCCGAATGTATTGGCGCGTATTCTCGCGATAGTTCACAACGAGTCCTCGACGGCAATCGATTTGGCGGCGGAGATTTCGGCGGACCAAGCCTTGACCCTGCGGGTACTGCGCGTGGTGAACTCGGGGTACTACGGCTTCCAACGCCGAATTGCCACAATCCCTGAAGCCGTAGTCATACTTGGATTTACGGAGGTCGAGCGGCTTGCCCTGGCGATCTCCGTTATCAACTGGTTTGGGCACGACGCCCGCACCGTGCGCTCCATGCGAATGCTCTGGCAACACAGCCTGGCCTGCGCCGTGGGGGCTAGCGTGATTGAGCAGAAGCGCCCAGAGTTTCATGATGAGCTACTCGGAGCCCACGCAGGCGGGTTGTTACACGATCTCGGTAAGGCCGTTATTATGCAGCACCTGCCGGATGCCTCCGACGCGATTCATCGGCTCGTATGCGATGAGGAAATGAGCTGTCTTGACGCCGAACGGGAGGTATTGGACGGCGCAACCCATTGCGTTGTCGGGGCGTGGTTGGCCGAGGAATGGAATTTACCCCCTGCGCTCGTCAGCGCCATCGATCTCCATCATCGCCCCGAAGATGCCGTACACCACCAATCCATCGTTTATGCGGCTCATATTGCCGACGCCATCGCCAACCGGGCAGGGCTGTGCGCTCCTGGAGAAGCGGTGCATAGAGAAATTCTTCCTGTCGCCTCTGAAGGGCTTCGTGCCGACGATGCCCTATATGCCTCCATTACCGCCGAAATCGAGCAACACCGTGGGGTTATGTCTGCGGTAGTCAGCGGAATGGGTACGGAATAACCTCCCTTTTTCCAGACTTTCAAAATCTTCTACTAATAATTTCTTTTCTTGCGGTTTTTTCGGGCTGGTGTTATTCTTAAAACGACGACACTTCTGCGGAATATGATATTTTTCTGGATTAGAAGGGAGGGATTGAAGAGGAAAGTCGTCCGTGGAGGGGGGAGGCACATTGGGTTATGTGCCTGAGGCTTTTCCGGGCAGTTTCATGGGCGCCAGCACACAGGCGCCGCCGTACAGCGGCTCATATGCGGATGCAGCGAGCCTTACCTCGTGTCTTTGAAGTATTGGGACAGAGAGTGGCGCGGAGCTCTTCACAGGGGAGGAGTTCCGCCACAGGAAACTGTTGGAGGAAAAGTCATGTTCAAGCGACTTAGTCTTGGTTCGAAAATAATCCTCGGTTACGTTTTCATCACACTGCTTACGGTCGTCGTGGGAGGCGTTGGCTATTTTGGAATTGTGACTGTGTCACGCAGTCTTGAGCAGGTCGGCGATGAAGAAGCGCCGGTCGTCGATATGGCCAATGAAATGAAGCTATCGCTGATGACCGCGCGCAACGCGATGGAGGAATACAAGAGCGCGACCTCTACGATGTCCACAGCCGATCCGGCGGTATTGCAGGAGATCGAGACGGACTTCAAGAAGACGGTGGAGCAGTATGATGCCTTTGCCTCGGCGATTCTCGACGGCGCCTCGTTTGAGGACGGCACAAAAGTCATCAAGACCGACAACGAGGCCTTGGCCAGCCTGGTCCGAGACTCGAACAAAACGCACGATGAGCAGTTTCAGCCCGCTGCGCAACAGGTCATTGAGCAAGGGCGCGTATTGCTTGACAAGGCGTCCACGGCGGACAAGGCGATGGAGTCGATGGAGGCCGTCTTCGATGAGGTGCTCACGGACCTCCAAGGGGTCGAGAAGCTTCTCTCGGACGAAGTGGCGGCCCGTGCGAACGCCGCGCATCTCGATGGGGAGGCGATGGCGATTTTGAAGGAAGAGATTCCGCTGCTGGACATGAGCAACGAGTTGCGTGTGTCGATGGCGGAGACGCGGATCGCTGTCGAGGAGGTCGCCCAACTCTCGAAAATGGAGGGGATGGACGAATTTCGCGCCACCATCGAGGAAAAAGTGAAAGACGTGGATCGCCGCATCACCGCGATGCTCAGCGGCGGCGAGATTGACGGGACGCCAATTATCGCCACGGACAGCGCGGAGGTGCAGAAGGCGCTTAAGGAACTGGACGAAAACCATGCCAGCCTAGAAAAGGCGATCACAGCGATGCTCACCGCGCGGACGGAGATGATCACGGCGGCGGGGCAAGCGCACGCCGCGATGGCGAAGTTGGATGTGGACGGCGATGCAGCCGATCTGCTTCTCGATTCAGTTGAACAGGAAGCCGCCAAGGAGATGGCGCAGGCCAAGCAGAGCGGCGTGAAGGCGGTTGTGCGCTCGGTGAGCACGATTGTTGCGGCGGTCATTGTGTCGTTTATTCTGGGCATTGCGCTGGGCGTATACCTGTCGCGTTCCATTTCCAAACCGATCACCACCGTGATTGGCATGCTCACTGAAGGCGCGGCGCAGGTCAATGCGGCTTCAAACCAAGTGGCGCAATCCAGCCAGGCGATGGCCGAAGGCGCCAGCGAACAGGCCTCGAGTCTCGAGGAAACCAGCGCGTCTCTGGAGGAAATGGCTTCCATGACGCGCCAGAACGCCGAGAGCGTTTTGCAAGCGAATCGCCTTGCGCAAGAGGCGGGCACCTCGGCCAGCGGTGGGCGCACGGCGATGGGACGCATGTCCACGGCGATTGGCGACATCAAGAAGTCTTCGGACGAGACCGCGCGTATCGTGAAAACCATCGACGAGATCGCGTTCCAGACGAATCTGTTGGCGCTCAATGCAGCGGTCGAAGCGGCGCGTGCCGGTGAGGCGGGGAAGGGGTTCGCCGTCGTCGCGGAAGAAGTGCGCAACCTTGCGCAGCGCAGTGCGGAGGCTGCCAAGAACACGTCCGAGCTTATCGAGCAATCACAAAAGAACGCGGACAACGGTGTGGCGGCCTCGAACGAAGTTGGGCAGGTTCTAGAGGAGATCGCCGGGGTTGCGGAGAAGTTGGCGGGGCTGGTCGCGGAAGTTTCGACCGCTACTGGGCAGCAGACAAAGGGGATCGACCAGATCAATACTGCGATGGCGCAACTCGACCAAGTGACTCAGCGCAGCGCCTCGAGTTCGGAAGAGGCGGCGTCCGCTGCCGAGGAACTGTCGGCTCAGGCGAGAGAACTCGACGACGCCGTGCACCGGTTGTCGGCAATTGTGAATGGCGGGGGCGCTGGCGCGGTGATGATGCGCGGGCCGATGGATTCGCCGTTGCCTGCGCGCGCGATGGCGCGTACTCCCCTGCGCAAGAATGCGGCTCCGCTGACTGCCGTCCGGGCGAGGGTAGACACAAACGGACACTCAGATGGACATGGCCGCTTAGCGTCGACTGTTATACGGCCCGAGACCGTGGTCACCCTGGACGATAATGACTTAAGCGACTTCTGATTTTTGGGTGTACGCTACTCTCACGCCGCCGCGATATATCACGGCGGCGTGAGGTTTTGTGAAGTCGCTTCTTATCCGAAATACTGCCGCAAGAGCGCCAGATCGAGGTTCGGGTAGACGGGGAAGCGCGCAAGCAACGCGTCGACGCGGGCCTGGGCGTCGCGTTGCGCGGCGGGGTCAAGGACGAACTTCGCCTTACTGGGCTTGCCGGCGTTGGGGCCGGTTTCAATGGCGGCCGGTTTCGTGTTTTTGATTACCAACGCGAGAATTGCGCCGATCTCCTTCATTTCCTCTGGCCCCATACCCAGCGAGGTAATCGCCGCCGTGCCGATGCGCAGACCGCTCGAGTACCACGGACCGTTCACGTCAAAGGGCAGCGTGTTCTTGTTGAGCGTGACGCCGCAAGCATGCACCGCTGCGGCGGCCTGCATGCCGGTGAGGCCGAAGGGCGTAACGTTGATCAGCGCGAGGTGATTGTCCGTGCCGCCGCTGACGATGGTGAGACCTTCGTCGATACAGGCCTGGGCGAGCGTCTGACAGTTGGACACCACTTTCTTGGCATACGCCTTGAACTCGGGCGCGTTCGCCTCGGTGGCCGCGATGGCCTTGGCCGCGATGACGTGTCCCAGCGGCCCGCCGATGACCAGCGGACAGCCCTTGTCGACGGCGTCGGCGAATTCCGATGTGGAGAGCACGATACCGCCGCGCGGTCCGCGCAGGGTCTTGTGGGTGGTCGAAGTGACCACGTGCGCATGCGGGATGGGGTTGAAGTCGC
This sequence comes from Candidatus Hydrogenedentales bacterium, assembly GCA_041859045.1. Taxonomy (GTDB): domain Bacteria; phylum Hydrogenedentota; class Hydrogenedentia; order Hydrogenedentales; family SLHB01; genus JBHELB01. Next base: position 36,806 of record JBHELB010000020.1, read on the forward strand.
CCTCGAACACGCCCCCCGCGACCAGACCGGCGAAATGCGCCATATCGACCATGAACACCGCCTCGACAGCGTCGGCGATTTCGCGCAAGCGGCGGAAATTGATCGCGCGCGGGTATGCGCTGTACCCCGCCAAGAGGATGAGCGGGCGCACTTCGCGGGCGCGCGCCTCGATCTCGTCGTAATCCAGTAAGCCGGTGGCTTTGCTCACGCCGTAGCTATAGGCGTCGAACATCTTCGCCGACACATTCAGGCGATAGCCGTGCGTGAGGTGACCGCCGGAGTAGAGATCCATGCCGAGCAAACGCTGGTTGCCCATTGCCTGACGAAGCTGTGCCCAATCCGCGTCCGACATCGACTTCACGTCCTTGATGCCCTTCATTTCGAGGGCTGGGGTCTCGACGCGCGTCGTGAGGATCGCCCAATAGGCGATCAGGTTCGCATCCGCGCCGGAGTGCGGCTGCACGTAGGCGTGATCGCAACCGAACAACGTGCGGAACTGTTCGCAGGCATAGGCCTCGACATCATCGACGTTGGTGCAGCCTTCGTAAAAACGGTGCCCGGGGAAGCCCTCCGCGTACTTGTCTGTGAGCAGGTTGCCCATCGCCAGTTGCGTCGGGAGAGAGCTGTAATTTTCGCTCGCGATGAGCTTGAGGTGGCTGCGTTGATCGGCCAGTTCCGCCACAATGCTGCGCGCGACGTTCGGGGCCACCGACGACACGCACGTGAGATTGGCCAAGTAGGCCAGAAACGCGGGATCGACGCGGTCGGACGGAGTTTTCGACAGATAGGCTTGGATCGCGTTGGGCGAAGCGTTCGAGGTGGACACAGCGGCCTCCTTCGTAATCAGGTTGTTTCCGTAAAACGGCGATTTTACCGGCCGCTGCCGGAAGGGTCAAATTTGAGCCGCCGCCGCGATTCGGTCCTTGCTTCGCGGGCAAGTTCTGCGCTACCATAGCCCTCTACGCCAAGGCTTGCACCGCTCTGGCGCTTTGTCCCGCAGTACGGCTTCATTTTGTTCATGTGTAAATCGCAGTGCCCAGGAGAAGTGTGCTTGCCGCACATTGTCGCAGGAGAACAGCATCATGGCCAAGAAGACAAACGGGGCGCCCTCGGGAAAGAAGGGGTCGTGGCTCACCTACCGGCCCGACATCAAAGTATTGGACTGTACTATTCGTGACGGAGGGTTGGTCAACAACTCGAACTTTGAAGACGGTTTCGTGCGCGCGGTGTATCAGGCCTGCGTCGACGGCGGCATCGATTACATGGAAATGGGCTATAAAGGCTCGAGGAAGATCTATGCGCCGACGGAGTACGGCTGCTGGAAGTTCTGCAGCGAAGACGATATGCGCCGCATCGTGGGCGATAATCCGACAGACCTCAAGCTCACCGCGATGGCCGATATTGGCCGCACCGACTATCAGAACGATATTCTGCCCAAGAAAGACAGCGTACTCGACATGATTCGCGTTGCGGCATACATTCATCAGATTCCCGCGGCGATCGATATGATCAAAGCGTGTCACGACAAGGGCTACGAGACTTCGCTGAATCTTATGGCGATTTCGATTGTCCAGGAACAGGAGATCGACGAGGCGCTCGAGATCCTCTGCGGCACCGAAGTGAATGTCATCTACTTGGTCGACAGTTTCGGCTCGCTCTATTCCGAAGAGGTCCAGAATCTTACGCGAAAATACCTGAAATACGCCTGGGCCGCCGGAAAACAGGTGGGCATCCATACCCACAACAACCAGATGCTCGCCTATGCGAATACCATCGAGGCGTTGATCCTTGGCGCAAGTTATCTCGATTCGACCATCGCGGGTCTAGGGCGTGGCGCGGGCAACTGCCCGACCGAACTGCTGCTCGGTTTTCTCAAGAACCCGAAGTTCAGCGCGCGTCCGATCATCAAGTGCGTACAGGAACACGTTATGCCCCTCCGCAAGAAGCTCACTTGGGGCTACGACATTCCTTACATGATCACGGGCCAGCTCAACATGCACCCGAAGTCCGCAATTGAATTTCTCGATGGGGAGAACAATACGGACTACGTGAGTTTCTACGACAGCGCGGCCGGAACCGAGTAGATACAGCGTCAATCAAAAAAGGCGTAGCCGATGGACTCGCGGCTACGCCTTTTTTTTTGAATGCGTTCGCGGACTCAGTCTTTTGGCGGACGCGATGTGGTCTTGGTGTAGCGGTCGATTTCTCGCTTGACCTCCCGCTCGCGCACGGTTTCACGCTTATCGTGGATGCGCTTGCCCCGACAAAGGCCCACCTCGACCTTCACCTTGCCGTCTTTGAAGTAGAGCCGCAACGGAACGAGCGTCAATCCCTTTTCAGCGGCTTGTTGGCCCAGCTTCAGGATCTGCCGCTTGTGCATAAGCAGCTTGCGCGTGCGCTCCGGATCGTGGTTCCAGATATTGCCCTTGTCATACGGGCTGATGTGCGTCCCCACTAGGAACAATTCGCCCGATTCCACCTCGGCGTAGCTGTCCTTCAGGTTGATGCGCCCATCCCGCAGCGATTTGACCTCGGTGCCTTGCAGGGCGATTCCCGCCTCGAACGTCTCGAGCACCTGGTACTCGCGCCGTGCGTTGCGATTTTGAACAATCAGCTTTTCGCCCATATCCTATTGACCGCGTCGTGGACCCCAGGAAGGCCCCTGGCAACCCATCGACAAGTTGGGGATCGCGTGGGTGAACTTTGTTTTCACGTTCACCGCGTAAAGTTTCGGCGTTCCGCCTTGAGTTGACGAAAACATCACGTGGCGCGAATCGGGCGACCACGTCGGTTTTTCGTTCGTTCCGCCCCAATTGGTGAGCGCGCGCGCGTTCTCGCCGCTGGGTTCGACCGCCCAAATCTGTACACCGCCCGACTCCGCCACATACGCAATGAGCTTTCCGTCGGGCGACCACGCGGGGTCAGTGGAACGTCCGCCCTGGAGCGAGATTCGCCGCGCCGGTCCGCCGTTGGCGCTCATGACGCAAATCTGGGCCGAGCCGAAGCGATCGCTCACGAAGGCGATCTGGCTGCCGTCCGGGCTGAAGGTTGCCTGCGTATCCACCGCGCGATCATTCGTCAAGCGACGAAGTCCCGTACCGTCCGCGTTGATAAGGTAAATTTCCGGATTGCCGTCTTTGCTCAGCGTAATCGCCAACGTCCGACCATCCGGCGACCAGGCCGGGGCCATATTCAGTCCGACTTTCTTCGAAAGCGTCGTCGTCGCGCGCGTATTGCGGTCGTAAACGTAAATGATCGGAGCGTTCTGTCGATACGAAACATAGGCGACCTTTGACCCATCGGGCGAGAGCTTCGGCAGAATCGAGATAGAGCCGAAATTCGTGATCTGTTGAGCATTTTTGCCGTCGTAATCCGCGATGTACAGCTCTTTGTTCCCCGTGCGCCCGCCACTAAAGGCGATCTGCGACGTGGCGATTCCAGGCACCCCGTCGACCTGGTAAACCAGATCATCCGAGAACAGATGCGCGGTGTAGCGCGCCAATCCCGATTTAAGGGGACGTTGCTTGCCTAGTTCCTGTTGCACCGTATTCACGTCGAAAAGCCGAACTTCCATGATTCCTTCGGGACTGCCCTGCGCAACGTAACCATGCACCAAGAAGCCGATGCCCGCCGCGCGCCACGCCGCGAAATCGATGGCGTTGGCGTCGCGTGTGAAGCCGGTGAAGCTCGGCGGGTACTGGCTGGCCGGCACGAGCCGAAACACGCAGGAGAAGTCGAGGTCGAACCCGATGACCGCCGCGACCTCCTTCGCCAATGCCTCGGAACCAGGCGCACACGCAAAATCGGGAACCGCCACGGGGATACGCGGATCCCCCGGCCTGCCCTCTGACGTGATCGTAACCTGGGATGACGCTGACACACAGAAGACAAGCGCCGCCACACCCAACCAAAACCGCTTCATTCTCCAGTTCTCCTATACGTGATGCGGAATATCCGCATTCTAGCGCGAATCTTCGGCCTATCTCCACCGGCGCATATCAAGGCGCCAGCGTGAAAACGTAGTGGACCTCCACCTTGGATTCCTTGAAGGTTTCCGGAAGCGGTGGGAACGGAGCCGCTAGCTTGACCGCCATGAGGCCCGATTGCGCCAATTCCGGATCGCTGGCCTCCTTGACCACCGTCGGTTCGCCCAGCAAGTTCCCAAACCGATCCACCCAGAACGAGACAATTGCCTGGTTATTTCCCACGATGATGCGTATTCCATCCGGGACAATCCACGCCGTCTCCACTTTGCGCTTAACATTTCCACCCCAGCCGCTCAACTCGCTCGGAAGGCCTGACCCGGCAAAACCGGTCCCGGTTACGTTCGGATCCACCGTTGTGCTCGCGCCAGCGGCGGCACTGGCGGCTGGCGCTGGCGGGGTGGTCCGCGGCGGTTGCGTGCGCGCGGGTGCGGTCTCGGGCATCAGCGGCAGCGGCTCAAACTTCTCCTTCGGAGGTTTGGGCTTCTGCTCCTTCGGCTTGGTGTCCTTCGGTTTCGGCTGCTCTTTGGGCTTCTCCTTGGGAGGTTCCTTGGGTTTCGGCTGTTCCTTCGGTGGCTCCTTTGGAGGTTCAGGAGGAGGCTTGGGCTTCTCCTCCTGCACGGGCGGAGAAGGCGGCGTCGGAGCCGGTTGCGGAGGAGCCGGAGTCGCGGGGGCCGCTGCAGGAGCAGGGGGGCCGCCGGCCGGTCCAGCGGAGAAGTCGACCTCGTAGAGTTGGATGGGAATACTTGCGGGGTGGTAGCTTAGATACGCCCCTACCGCTACTGCCACAAAGACATGCGCCAGCACCGACGCCACAAAGGCGGGCCAGAATCTGCGGGAATACCAGAGGTCATCCCAGTATTTTTCATAGTGTGGAGTCATAGTTGTCAATAATTACACCCATCAATACTACCGGAATTTGAGGCTCAAAGCAAGCGAAAACACAACCTATTGTGTTATTCGCGCCTCAATGCTTCCGTGTATAGATCCCAAAAGGTCCTGATAGGTTCCCTGCACACTTCTCGGGAAAACCTTCGGAATGTTCTCGAAAATTTGCGTGGCCGGACGAATTTCATGCAAAGTGGCCTCGAAATTCTGGGGAACAGCAGGGCGACTGACGAACATAGGGGGACGAGCGATGTTTTTTCGTGGAGGGATGGCACTCGGATGTTTCTTTGTGTTTTCCGCGACGGTCTTCGCGCTCGATTTGAGGACCTTGGTAACTGATGTAACAGACCGGCGGTCCACGAACGAAACAAACGGTTCGCTCGGTCTGGAGCTCAAACTCCGTCTCATCGGCGACGATACCGCCGGGATTGCCGCCACGAGGCCGGTTGTTTCGGTCGCCGTCGATGATACCGGCAGGGATCTGACGGACATCTCCCAGAAACCGGACGATTTTTGCGCGGTTCGGCGTTCAGGGACGGGTCCGATCGAATTCACGCTAAAACTCAAGAATCCCGCGCGCAAAGCGGCAACAATTAAGGAGATTTCCGGGGAGATTCAGGCGTTTCTTCCCGCTGAAGATCCTGTAGCGACCGTGATCGCCAAGGATTTTCTCAAGCAGCTTGGCAAACCCATTGCAGACCCCGCGCTCGAGAAGGCCGGCGTGAAAGTCACCGTGTTTGGCAAGAAAGAGTTTGAGGCCTTCAAGACCGAGGAAGAGCAAAAGGCGAAGAACGCGCCTGCCGAGCAGAAGATGGAGAAAGCCCTCACTGACGCGTTCCGGGGTATGTTCGGCGGCTCGACCCAACTCGGCGAAAATGATTTGGTGGTGCAGTACGACGAATCAAACGGCGATCTCATCGATCTCCAAGTCCAAGATGCCCAGGGCGGGATTATCCAGGCGCGCAGTTCCATGAGCAGCCAAGGTCGCAGAACGCTCAGCTTCGCGGAGCCCCTGCCCGCGGACGCCCAACTCAAGCTGCTTCTGAAGACGGAGAAATCCGTTGTGTCGGTCCCGTTCAAAGTCACGGATGTCGCGCTTCCGTAAAGGGGGTATTGCCAAGGGACGCGATTCGCGACAGGCATCGAGTCCGAAGTTGCGCTAAGACAAGCGCTTAGGTTATACTGTTTCTTCCATCGCCGTGGAAAAAGACGGCCAAAACGAGAAAGACAGGAACGGCATAATGTTGCGAAGCATGACGGGGTTCGGGCGCTCCTCCAGCGATATGGACGGGCAGTCTGTGTCGATTGAGGTGAGTACGGTGAACCACCGTTTCCTTGATTGCAGCGTTCGCATGCCGATGGCGTGGACTGCCCTGGAGCCGGTCGTGAAGCAGGTCGTGCGCGAGCACCTCTCGCGCGGCAAGGTGATGGTGATGGTGAGCCGCAAACGTCTGGCTTCGACGGGGCGCTCGGTGCATTTCGACCGCGAGCTTGCACGTCAGTACATCGACGCCGCGCGCGAGCTGAGCGAATTGGTGGGGGCCTTCGAGCCGCTGTCGGTCACGACGTTGGCGCAATTCCCTGGCGTGTTTTATGAGGAAGAGAGCGAGGAAGACCTCGACCGCGTTCGGGAAATCGTCTCGCGTGTGCTGGGCGAGGCCTTAGCTCGGCTCGACGAAATGCGCGCTCAAGAAGGTCAGGCTCTGCGAAACGAGTTGTGGCATCGTCTCGAATTGATGAAGACGACGCTTGTCGGTATTCAAGAGCGCCTGCCCGCGCTGAATGAACGCTACGAAGCGCGCCTACGCCAGCGTATTGATGAGTTGAAGGGCGAGTTGTCGGTGACCGAAGATCGAATCGCGCTTGAGGTCGCATTAATGGCCGAGAAGGGCGACGTGACCGAAGAAGTCGTGCGGTTGTCCACCCATATCGATCACGCCCGCGAGTTGATGGCATCGGGTGAGCCCGTGGGGCGCAAGTTGGACTTTCTGGCGCAGGAAATGCTGCGCGAAGTGAATACGCTGGGTGTGAAGACGCGCGACGCGGATGTGGCAAAGGACATTCTGGATATGAAGGCGGAACTCGAGAAGATCCGCGAGCAAGTCCAGAACGTGGAATAGCGGAGCGCGCGATGATTTTTGTTGTTTCGGCGCCTTCCGGCGCGGGAAAGCGAACGGTTCTTGACCAAGTTCGCGCGGCGGACCCGATGCTGGCGTACTCGGTCAGCGCAACGACGCGCGCGCCGCGGCCCGGCGAGATTGAAGGCAAAGACTATTACTTCCTCGACCGGGCGGAATTCGAGCGGCGCGTGGCGGCGGGCGAGTTTGCGGAGTGGGCCGAGGTGCATGGAAATCTTTACGGCACGTTGCGCGCGGAGTTCGCGCGGATCGAGACGGAAGGCCGCGACGTCCTCGTCGAGATCGATGTGCAGGGCATGCGCAAGCTGAAGGCCGCGGGTGTGGCCTTCGCCTCGATCTTCATCGTACCGCCTTCGATGGAGGAACTTGAACGCAGGTTACGCGGGCGCGGCACCGATAGTGAAGAGCAGATTGCTTTACGCCTCCGCAATGCGCGTGAGGAATGGCGCGCGGAACCGGAATACGACATCACGGTCGTTAACGACCGAGTGGAAGACGCAGTGACGGAAGTAAAAGCGTTTATGGAACAGCGGCGCCGCGCACAGGCGTGAGCGCCGAACAGGACGAGGAGAAGACGAATGAGTAAGTATTCGCCCGAAGATTTCGAGGACAAGATCGACAGCCTGTACCGGCTGGTGATTGTCGCGTCGCGTCGCGCCGCGCAGCTCAGCAAGCCCGAGGCGCGTGCGCTGGTGCCGGTGCGTTCCAAGAAGCCGACCATGACGGCCCTTGAGGAAGTGATTCAGGGCAAGGTGGGCTACCGCATTGAAACCGACGAAGAGGAAGCGTTCCTTGAGTAAAGAGGTCGTACTGGGCGTTACCGGTTCCATCGCTGGGTACAAAGCCTGCGAGATCGCCTCGCGGCTTGTTGGACGCGGCTACCGGGTGACGCCTGTGTTGACCCAAAATGCTCAGGAATTGGTGGGCGCGGCGACGTTTCAGGCCCTGACGGGGCAGCGGGTGATTACCCGCATGTTCGAACCGGTCGAGTCGCCGGAGATCGAACACATCGCCGTGGCTCAGCGCGCCGATCTTTTTCTCATCGCTCCCGCTTCGGCCAATATTTTGGCGAAAGCCGCGCACGGCATCGCGGACGACTGGCTAAGCACCACGCTGCTGGCCACGCGCGCGCCGATTCTTTTCGCTCCGGCGATGAACACAAACATGTACAGTCATCCCGCGACCCAAGCGAACATCAAACTGCTGACCGGACGCGGTTGTCACTTTGTCGGCCCCGACTCCGGGCGCTTGGCGTGCGGCGACGTTGGGGCGGGGCGCATGATTGCCCCTGAAGTCATTCTGGAGCAAGCCGAGATACTGCTCTCCGAGCGTCGGCATCTCGAGGGGAAACGGGTGCTCATCACCAGCGGTGGCAACCGCGAGCCCATTGACCCTGTGCGGTATATTGGGAACCGGTCGTCCGGAAAAATGGGGGCTGCGTTGGCGATGGAGGCTTTGCTGCGCGGCGCGGAGGTCATTGTTGTGACCGGTCCGGCGGAGGTGGAACTGCCGCATGCCGCACGCGTGTTTCGTGTGGAGACCGCGCTTGAGATGGCCGACGCGGTGGCGCGCGAATGCGCCTATGCCGACGTCGTTATCGGCGCGGCGGCAGTGGCCGATTACCGGGTCGATCAGCCCAGCACCGCCAAGCACAAACGCGGCGGCGCGCCGGTGACCTTCAAACTCGTCGAAAACCCTGACATTCTCGGGCGCACCGCTGCGGCGAAACGTCCCGGTCAGATCGTGGTGGGGTTTGCCGCGGAGACCGAACAGGTTGCCGAATCCGCGCTCGAAAAGCTGCGGAAGAAGAATCTCGATCTCATCGTCGCGAATGAAGTTGGCGCACCAGATTCGACGTTTGGCGATGACCGCGTACGTGCCGGGATTTTTCGCGCCAACGACTCGCCCCGTGCCCTGGAACGTTTGTCCAAGACGGAAATTGCCCGCGCGCTCTTCGACGAAATCGTCTCGTTACTCTAGACCAGGCGCGGGCCTAACGCGCCGCCTTCGTTCAGTACCTTCATCGACGCGACAAGCGCGGCCATCTCCGCGCGAAAGGTGTGCGCGCCCAGCGAAAGGGGAACGGCCCCCGCGCGCGCGAAGAGCGCAAGTTCCGTCTCTGTAAAATCGCCCTCCGGCCCTACAAACAGTCGAACCCGCTCTGGCATCGTCTCAACGGAACGAACGGGGACATCCTGCGTGGCCACAAGGAGCAGTCCTTCGGTATGCGCAATGCAGTCCGCGAGCGAACCGAAAACCTCGAACCGCGGCAGCCAAGCGCCCTTGCACTGTTTGAGCGCTTCGATCGCCCAACGTTCCCATTTGGGATCAACAGCGGGCGCTTTCTCGCTGTGCTCCGCCCGAAAGAATGCAAAACGTGATACGCCGAGTTCGGTTCCATGCTGGACCAAAAACTCGATGCACTTGCCGCGCTTGAGCCAAGCCGGGCACAACGTTAGCTCGAGTGGCGGTTTTAAAATGCTACGTGTTTCAGTAATCTCGACGCCCACTTCGCGCTTCGATACTGTGCGTATAACGCCACTGGCTTCACGGCCGCATCCGTCGAAGAGGTCGACGTCATCGCCCGGGCGCACGCGCACCACATGCAGCGCGTGATGCGCTTCCTCGCCGGCTAGTTCGAGCTGGACTCCGGAGGAGAAAGCGCCGGGAACAAAGAAACGAAAACGATGCGACATGTCAGCCTCCTTGCGCGCAGTCTAGCGAATTCTCGCGGGAGATGCATACCGTTGTATGCCAAGTCGCTTGTGAAATCGAGCGAAAGGGGATCAGGCTTCGTCCAAGAAAGTGAGCGCGTCGCTACGGCCGGGCAGTCGATGGAAATCGGCGCGGATTAGCGCCGCCGCCTCGTCGCGGGTGGCAATTTTCTGATCCAGTAAGCGCCGATAGAGCAGTTCCGACAGTGTTTTCAACGGGAACTCATGGGTTCGCCGAGTGACTCGCCATATCTCGTCCGAGAACGCCATGAATGCGTCGAACGGCGAGAGGGAGGCGTCCAGCAATCGGGGAAGACTGCTAGGGAAGTTTCCGGAGTTGGCGAATAAGTCATAGTAACGCGCAAACCGCTTGATGCGCTGAATGTCTTCAAAGCGCATGGTGGAGGTCTGGAGCACTTCGTACGGCGGCGTCTGACTGAAGGTAAGCGTCCCGGCGGTTTCGTGCCGCGCGATAGGGGCGCCCTTGAGGCGTTTCAAGAGACCTACCTGAATTTCGTGCGGCGCCAGCGCATGCAGGCTGTTGAAACTGTCGGCAAACGATTCACGCGTTTCGCCGGGCAGCCCCGCGATGAGGTCGGCGTGCAGGTGTGCGCCGGTGTGCGCGTGAAGATAGCGCAGATTGCGCGCCGTGGCCTGAAGGTCTTGCCGTCGAGAGATGGCTTCAAGACAACAGGGCGTGAATGACTGGACACCGGCCTCGAGTCGGAGCGCGAGTGGCGGAAACCACGCGAAGGCGTCGAGCAGCTCGGGCGCGAGTCTATCCGGCGCCACCTCGACATGCAGTTCCATTCCATCGCGCCAGCGCGTACGGAAAAACGACAGAATCTCAAGCGCGCGGTCCGTGTTCAGGTTAAATGTGCGATCGATAAAATTGAACTTGCGTCCGCCGCGCGCGATCAACGTCTCCAGCGCATCAAAGAGTGTGGGCAAGGCGAATTCCCGCACGCGCGCGTCGAGCGACGAGAGGCAGAACTCGCATTCGAACGGGCAACCGCGGGACGTCTCGATATAGAGCGTCCGCCGGGCGATGTCCTCGTCCGTATACGCCGTGTAGGGAAGCGTGAGTTCGTCAAGCGCGGGCGGGGGAGGGACAATGACCTTCTCTAAGGGATGCGCGTCCGAGAGAATTGCATTCGCGAGTCTCACGAAGGCACGCTCTCCTTCGCCGCACACGAGGTAATCCGCCGCCTCGAAGAACGCGGCGTTCTCGTATTCGTAGCTGGCCTCCGGACCGCCCGCCACGAGCACGATTTCCGGCGCGACCTTCTTGATCGCCTGCATGACCGGCGTCAGGTGTTGCACGTTCCAGATATGGAGACTAAACCCAATGATGCGTGGACGCTCGGCGAGCAGGTTTTCGACGATTTCGAGAGGCGGTTGCGTCAGCGTGAATTCGCGGATGACTGCGCAAGACTGCAACGGACCAAGATTAGCCCATAGCCAGCGCAACCCAAACGCGGTATGCCAGTAGCGCGCGGTGACGGTGCTGAGGACGATGTCTGGCATCGGCTGCCACCGTGCTCAGGATCTGCGCCAGAACGACGGAAGGAACAGCGCATAGAGCGTGAACAGTTCAAGGCGTCCGAGAACCATAAAGAACGAAAGAAGCAATTTCCCAGAATTGGGAATGAGATGAAAATCCTTTACCGCGCCGACATGCTCGAGTCCGGGGCCTGTGCCGTTCAGCGTGCACGCCGAGGCGCTGATGGCGGTCGTGAAGGGCACCCCGAGGGCCGCAAGGAACAACGAGCCAAAGATGAAGGTGGCAAATAGCACAATCGCGAACACGCATGCCGCGCGCTGCGCGTCGTCGTCGATAACCATAGTGCCGATACGCACAGTGCGGACGGCGTGGGGGGTGAAGGTGGCAAGCATGCGCACGTAAATCATCTTCACGATAATGAGCACACGAACGAGTTTGAGCCCCGCGGTCGTAGACCCCGCGCATCCCCCGAGGAACATGATGCCGATCAGCAGCATGCGCGAGAGTTCCGGCCATTGGTCGAAGTTGGCGGTCGTAAAGCCGGTGTTGGACATCATGGATACAACCTGGAACGAGGAATAGCGCAATGCCGTCCAGAAGGAGTCGTATTGCATGCCCTGATCGACAAGCCCTCTCTCGCCGAAGAATGCGCCTACGCCACCGGTCAGGTTAACGGCGACGATGATGGATATGATGGCCAGCAGTGCGATAAAGGTCTTCCACTCCACGTCGTGAAATGGGGCGCGCCAGTGTCCGCGCGCCATGAGATAGAATAAACCGAAGCTCGTTCCGGCGCAGACCATTTGGAGAATGAGCACAATCTCCGCGCCGAGGTTGTCGTAGGCCATTACGCTGACCTGGCGCGTTGAGAATCCGCCTGAGGAAAGCGCCGCAAAGGTGTGGCAGATGGCGTCAAAAAAACTGAACCCGGTGAACATCAGGGCGATGGTTCCGACCACCGTCATTCCGCAGTAAATCGCCCACACAATGAGCGCGGTGTCTTTGATCCTTGGGGTGAATCCTCCCTTGCTCGGGCCGCTTGATTCGGACTTGAAGAGCATCTTGGCGCCGGCGCCGAGGAAGGGCATGACCGCCACGAACAGTACGATGATTCCCGCGCCGCCGAGCCAGTGCGTGAGCGCGCGCCAGAAGAGGATCCCGCGCGGGGCGGACTCGACCGCGGTCATGACGCTCGATCCGGTGGTTGAAAAGCCCGATGTGGATTCGAAAATCGCGTCCACGGGGTTGAGCACGCCCGCGAACACGAACGGCAGTGCCCCGAGCAGCGAGGCCATGATCCACGTGAGTGAAACCAGCGCGACGGATTCGCGCAGATAGATGCGGGTGGAGGCTCGGAGTCCCGCCAAGGCCAGCGCTCCGCCCAGAACAATGCATACGCCCGCCGACTGCAGCAGACTCAATAGCGCCTGGGCCTCGCCGTAGTAAACGGACCACGCCATCGCCGGGAGCATGGTGAACCCAAGGCCGATAGCGAATAGGCCTAGCAGTTTAGAAAGAATACCGATGTTGAGCATGAACGGACGGACACCCCTGCATCGCGCCGCTGCCCGCGCCGCGATTTGCGGATGATTGTGATTCTCCCGCAAGCGAGAGTCAAATCGGCGCACACGGTTTGCGCGCGAGGCGCGCGGAGAGGTATCCTCCGCAGGTACGGAGAACGCAAAATGTTGACTATTGCCACATGGAACGTGAACGGAATTCGCGCCGCGGTTCGGAACGGCTTTCTGAATTGGCTTAGAGATGAGCAGCCGGACATCGCCTGCGTTCAGGAGATCAAGGCGTGTGAGGCGGACCTGGGAGCGGATATTCGGATGCCCGACGGCTATGCCAGCGTCCTTCAACCTGCGAAGCGCAAAGGCTACAGCGGCGTCGCGACTTTCTTCCGCAAGGGCTTGGAGCCCAAGGATACGTTCCTGCTGGGCATTCCCGAATTCGACGACGAAGGCCGTGTGCTGTGCTTTGAATACCCGGCGTTCACGTTGATCAACGCCTACTTCCCGAACAGTCAGCCCGAGAAGGCGCGTATCGAGTACAAGATCGCATTCTGTCGGGCGATCACGGATTTCAGCAAGAAGCTGCAGAAGAAAGGACGCCATGTCGTGATGTGCGGCGATTTCAATATTGCCCCCACCGAGATCGATCTGGCGCGCCCCAAGGAGAATGAGAATAGCGCGGGGTATTATCCTGAAGAGCGTGCGGTGATGAGCGAAATGTTGGCCGCGGGGCACATCGACACCTTTCGGCACTTTCACCCCGAGCCCGGCCACTATACGTGGTGGTCATACCGCTCACAGGCCCGCACGAAAAATATCGGCTGGAGAATCGACTACCACTTGGCGGACAAAGCCTTTGCCGACCGGCTGGCCGGGGCCGACATCAGACCTCAGGTGATGGGTTCGGATCATTGCCCCGTGGTTTTGAGCATCAAGGACTAGACGCATGAAGTCTCAAGTGACGACCAAGGGCGGCGACGCAGGGCAGACCTCTTCTCTTAGCGGAGATCGGTTGCCGAAGAGTCATGTTCTGTTCGAGTGCGTCGGCACGCTTGATGAACTGCGCGCACACACCGCGCTGGCGTTGCGGGTTGTTGACGATACCTCGGCGCGAGACCACGTGGCTGTCGCGGATTTCTTGAACTGGATCTTGCACGTGTACTTCTTGATGGGGACCGAACTCAGCGATCCGCTTTCTCTGCATCCCGAGTATCGTCAAGGGAGACTAGGACCGGTACACCTCGCGCGGCTCGAGGCCGAGCAGGCGCGCCTTGAGGAACAGACTCCGTTGCCGCCGAAATTTATCGTTGCGGCGTCGAATCTTGCCGCGGCGCAGGTGGACGTCGCCTGCACGGTTGCCCGCCGCCTCGAGCGCGCCACGGTGCGGCTGGCGGAGCTTTATCCTGAATTCGATGCGAAGGACATTCTGGCTTTTCAGAACCGATTGAGCGACTCCCTGTACATCCTCGCGCGCTATCTCGAGAACGGCGTTCATCTCACCGTCGATTATACGGTGTGTGCGACGCAATCGACCGAGAGCGCGCCGCGGGATGAAGGAAAATGAAGGAGACGGCGATGCGACAGGTTATGCGTGGGTTGATTTTGGTTGTTATTGGGACACTGTCCCTTTCCGGGGCACAGGCGCAGGCTCCTTCCGCCGATCCTACGGTGATGGAGCGCATTGCCCAGGCGGCCGTCGAACGGGTGTTGAGCCGCGTGCTCGATGTGCCGGTCCGCGTGGGGAGCGTCCGGCTCGACGGGAAGTCCGAATTCCTGGAGCTTAAGGAGTTCACGATCGCAAACCCCAGCGGATTCAAGGCGGACAGCGCGATCTCTGTTGGGACTGTTCGCGTTGAGGCCACGCCCCGTCTTCTGTTTTCAAAGGAGCCACTGATTCGCGTCGTGTCGGTGTCGCAACCGGTGATTAACGTCGAAACGGGACTGAAAGGCTCCAACATCCTGACTCTTCTGCGCAACGCGAAGAAGGCCGGGGGGGTGCCGGAAAAGAAGCGCGGTCTTGCCAAAGATCTTCGCTTTCGCATAGAGAAAGGCATTCTCGAGAAGGCCGAAGTAAACATGGATACTGCGTTTCTGAAGTCTGCGAACGACAGCAAGAAGATCGACAAGCTGGAAATGAGCTTCATGGGCACGGACGGCCGCGGCGTGACGGCGCAGGAGGGAATGCAACAGTTTTTTCAACGTTTGATGAAGGAACTGGGCATTCTCGAGGAGTCTTCCACGGACACCCTTCCTGGACTTATCGGAGACATATTGAACCGGTAGCGGCATTCGCCGAAGGAGACCGACATGCGATTTTTTTCACGGGTGCTGCTTATCGGAATCTCGGTTCTCTGGATAGCGGGTTGCGCCACAACCAAACCACACGGGAAGGAACCACGCGATATGCGGCCTGCCCATGCCATTGATAAGGCCGTAAATGCGGCGGACTATCCCTTGCTTCCTGTGCCGCGCTCGGTGCAGTTTGGCACAGCGCGCTTCTTGCTTCCTATGCGGGGCGTGGCGTCCTTTCTCGGCGGCGAGGCCAATGAGCCGCTGGTTCAATCCCTCGCGGTCGACGCGCTGCGTGGCATCGGCGGCGCGTGGGGTACGGACACACAGCGCGGCGGCAAGATTGAGGCGCGCTTTGTGATCGATTCTGGTTCGGTTCAGGAGGCCGAGGGCTATGTGTTGCGGGTCGACGCCGAGGGGCTGACCATCACGGCGCATGACGCCGCGGGCCTTTGGAACGGTGTGATGACGCTGCGTCAGCTTGCCGCATGCGAAAAGGGGAGCTGGACGCTTCCCTTCTGCACGATCTATGACTACCCAAGCTTCCCGAATCGCGGGGTCATGCTCGATGTGTCGCGCGATAAAGTGCCCACCATGGAAACCCTGTACGGCATCGTGGACCGCATGGCGTCGTGGAAGCTCAACCAACTTCAGCTCTATACCGAGCACACGTTTGCTTACAAGGGCCACCCGAAGGTGTGGGAGAAGGCGTCGCCGATGACGCCGGAGGACATTCGCGCGCTTGATGCGTACTGTCGTGAACGCCACATCGAGTTGGTGCCGAACCAGAACTCCTTTGGCCACATGGGACGTTGGTTGCAGTACCCGGAATATCAACATTTGGGCGAGATCCTTGGGGGCTGCTCGGATCTCTGTGCGGTGGATCCCGATTGCATTCCTTTCCTGGAGGGGCTCTTCGCCGATCTGTTGCCGAACTTCACGAGCCGCCAGGTAAACGTGGGTTGTGACGAAACGATCTACTTGGGGAAAGGCCGCAGCAAAGAGGCCGTGCGCAAGCGCGGTGAAGGTCGGGTTTACCTCGAGTTTCTGACGAAGATCCGTGATATCGTGGCGAAACAGGGCTTTCGCATGCAGTTCTGGGGCGATATTATCATGCAGCATCCGGAGCTTGTTCCAGAGCTCCCGAAAGATGTAATCGCGATGGAGTGGGGGTATGAGGCCGATCACCCCTTCGAGGAACACGGCAAACGCTTCGCCGCTTCCGGCATCCCTTACTATGTTGTTCCCGGCACTTCCACTTGGCTGAGCTTCGCCGGCCGCACCGACAATGCGGTGAAGAATCTGCGCAATGCCGCCGTGAATGGAGCGAAGAACGGCGCAATCGGATATCTGATCACCGACTGGGGCGATTTGGGCCATTTTCAACCCATGCCCGCATCCTACCTTGGCTTTGTGTACGGTGCCGGACTGAGCTGGTGTGTCGAGACCAATCTGAACCTCGATATTCCGCGCGCGCTGGATATGTGGGCGTTTGAAGACGCCGCGGGTGTGATGGGGCGTTTGGCGTATGATCTTGGCGATGCGTATGTGAAATCAGGAGCCCTCATTTTCAACCGAACTCTCTACTATCAAATCCTGCTTTTCCAGCCCGACGATCCAATGACCAAAAACCAATTGGCCCGCATCACGCGTGAAGGCTTACGCGCCACAGAAGAGGCTATCGATGCGGCTATGGCGAATCTTTCGCAGGCCCGTATGAATCGCGCCGACGCGGCGCAAATTGCGGAGGAGTTCACGCAGACGGCAAACCTCATGCGTTTCGCGTGCCATGTGGGCGATGCCCGACTTCGCGCGGGCGGCGTGGGCATTGCGCAGATTGCTTCGGAGGATAAGAAACAACTCGCGGATGAATTACGCCCGCTTATCGCGGAACATCGTCGTCTCTGGCTGTTGCGAAACCGCCCCGGCGGGCTCGACGACAGCGCCAAGCGCTTCGAGGATATACTCGCGAAACTAGAAAGCCGGTGAGCGTGGAGCCACCGGCTTGAATATGGGTTTCGCTGTGTTGGTGAAACGACTATTTGAATTCAACCCGGTCGATGCCGGCTAACCAGGCTTTCGAGCGTTCATTCTTTCCAGTGACTTCGAAGCGCAACGTGTGTTTTCCTGGCGTCGCCGTGATCTTTCCAAGTTCTACTGCTTGGGCTCGCATCACTTTCGGCGCGTAGCCATCAAAGGGCTGGCCGATCGGTTTCCCATCGAGAGAGACTTGTACAATCCCGAAGTCTGGCGCCTGAGTATAAAAGACGCGCAGCGAGCATTCGGCTTCTTGCGTGACGACCCATTCCGCGTCGACATATCCGCCGGGAGACGTCAGTTCGTTCGTGAAAAACAACTGCGCCCCATTGCTCCATTCAGGCCCGAAGTCTTTCATCGGCTGTACCTGCGTTTTGCCGCCGTTGGTTGCGGTTATCTTTAGGAATTCGCCTTCGACAACACCCGTCGGATTCAGCGCGAAGAAATCGATGCCGAAGGTCTCGCGTGTCTTGTCCGCAACACTGAGCGTGAGCGTATGTTTTCCTTTGAGCAGGGTGTCCGAGGGCCCGACGCGGATATCCATCCAGCCCGGTTGGTCCGCGCGGCAGTCGATTTCCTCGCCGATCTGGTGACCATCCACCGCCACGCGCACTTGGCCCGTGTTCGGTCCTTGGAGCAGACGCAGACGAACGTCATGAGGGCCTTCGTCGCTTGTCTCGAAGGAGAAGTCGATTCCTGCGCGGGGACTGCGGCCCGACACCTCAAGATAGGAGTCGCCGCTTGCGCCAGGTGTCTGCCCATCCACCACGTGTGTCGTTGCTCCGCCGCGAACACGCTTGCGGATAGCCTCCGCTTCGGTCACCGACGCAACTCTTTCACTTGGAAGGATGCGGACCGCATCCAGATACACGGTTCCCTCTACTGCGCGCACATGCAGATCGTGTGTTCCTGCTTTGAGGCGTGTGCGACCGAGGGAAACTTCGGCCTCACACGACATCGTCGTGTTCAAGTTGTCAATACTCGCGACCAGCCGGGCGGCTCCGAACGTCGTGGGGGAAAGAGCCCTTATGTCGTAGACGTCCTCCGTCGGAACTTCGATCTTGAGAACGGCTTCTTGTCCTTGCGCAAGCCGAAGCGCTTTACCTCCGCTAAACAATGCGTTTAAGTCCGCATCGGAAACGATGTCGCCCGTTCCTTGGGTACAGACATTCTCCGCCTCGCGCGCGGCCGCCGCTCGGACCGATTGCCATAGGCGTTCTTTCACCGCAGGGATAGGCGTCTTTGTCACGGTGGCGTCTGGCGCGAAATAGCCAAAGGTTACGCCAGCGTAATCCGCAATGTACTCGTTCGCGTGACCGTGTTCGATGCCGCCGCGAAAGGTTTGCTGGAAGGGAATCAGATCCACCGTCTGCAATCGATACGCGTGGCAACGCCCTTGGGGATCGTCAAGGTATCCACAGCCCCAGAGCGGCTGACTTCCCACTTTTCCGAAGTACCAGCCGCCATTGAAATAGTCCTCGGTCCCAGTTCCGTTATACGCCGTGTTGTCGCGGCCGTCGATCCAGAGCATCTCGTCGCCTTCGAGGAAGCCCAGTCCCGGGCCTTCGCCCTGCATTGCGTGCGACACGCCGCACCATTGCCCGCGCCCAGTCGCCTCAAGAATTGGGAAGAGCTTCCCCGCTTCAGTCGGGTTCTGGCGATGCCATGTCGCGTGGAAGCGGCCCGTATTCTTTCCTGGCTTTCCGCGCTGTCCACCCCATTCCAACGAAGCGGTCAGCGGCAGCGCGCCGTCATTCACGAGTTCGACTCGGATTCCGTTCGCAAACGGCATGGGCCAATACGAGTAGTAGACCCCATCCTTGCTCCCGCAGAGGAGTCCTTGGGAAGCGCCCGTTGGGAAGGGCGCGAGGAAGAAGTCGCCCAGCGGCACGTTCACCTGCGGTTCGGCCGCACCATCGACGGTGACACGGAGCACCGCTTCACGCCGGACTTTCAAGGATGTGCTCTCGACGCGCAGTTTTAGGGCGTAGACCGAGCCTGCGCCGTCAAATTGGCCCAGCAGCGCGCTCTTTCCTGGCTCGATAGTGGCATTTCCCGCGGAGAAAGACTCCTTGACCGCTTCGGGCCAGGGGTTTTCGCCTAGCGCGTTCCATGCCTTCACGACGCGATCGAGTTTCTTTCTCGCACTGCGTCCGAGTTCAGGCGTGAAGGTTTTGACGCCCATCGCTTTTGGAAACTTGCGGTAAGTAATCTGGTAAAAATTGATCCGTTCACGCGTAACGATCTTGAGACTCTTGCGGTACGGCAACGGCACGTAACTTGTCCACCCGCCCATCGCATTCACCGACAGCGGCGCGACAAAAGGCGGTTGCTTGTTTAGGAACATATCCTCGAACTTGTCAAAGGCTAGACGCGGCTCCGTTTCACCGTCGAAGTAGAACTCGATACGCCGAGGTCCGGGATTCGCGGACCAGATGCGGTACACGCAGCCCGGTCCTTGATCTTCGAAGATGACAAACGCCCCGTTCTCCTCGCGTAGTGCCGAGTTCGTGCCCGAGAACCCGTCGTCATTGCCGCCCGAACGGTCATAGCTCGACACTTGTAGCCCTTCATCCAGTCGGAGTTCGGGAAGACGAGTCGTGTCGATCAGCTCGAGCAGATCGCCTGTGCTGCGCAACGCCCACGCGCTGCCCTGCGCAAGCACCAGTAACGCGCACAGACCCAGCGCCTTGTGCAATTTCATGTGACTTCTCCTTGTTTCATCAATTCTGAGCCGCTATTTTCAGCGGGTCTTCCTTCCACGCGATGCTCGAACGTCCTGCCGCGCCAGGTCATCGGGCGACGAAGCAGTATTTGCCACGCGGTACACAGTTCGATCCATACGCGCAGCAGACCCGTGATCGGATGGAGCCAGGGCACGATCGCGCGCATTCGGCACAGGCGTCGATGCGCGCTATAAATGCGGACATATTCGACATACATCATCGCGCCGCCGATCACGAAGAGGCTAAGGCCGATGGAAAAACCATCCAACACTTGATGCCATATCCCGAGCACCACAGCCGGGAGGGGCAAAACATAGGGGATCGTCCACAGGGGTGCTTTAGCGAGCGCCGTTAACGCCGAGTTGTTCACTCCAACGCGGTTCTTGCGCACGGTCGTGCGTATCGTGTTGAGAAAGCCCGCATACAAACGCACGCGCACCATCGACGCCGACCACATGATACCCATGCGGCCCCCCCAGAGCTTGACGGTTTCCGCCAGGATGGTGTCCTCGGGCTGTTGCCCCGGACATACCGAGTGGCCGCCGCTCTCCAGGTAAGCGCGCCGGCGCACAAGGGTAAACGCGCCGACGCCGATGGCAGGGGACGATTTCCGATTGAACTTCTCCATGTCCGACTCGTGGATCATCGAACCCCAACCCGGCGCCAGAATGAGTTCTTCTCCGAAACTGCCGTTGTCGAGGAAGGGTACGCAGGTTAGAAAGTCGAACCCCTCGCGCTCGGCGTAATCGACCGCGAGACGAAGCGTGTTGGGATGCATCATCACGTCGGCGTCGCTCAATAGCAGCCATTCGTTGGACGCGTCCGCTTGCTCTATCGCGCGCCAAATGGCGTTTGCCTTGCCCAGCCAGCCTTCCTGTACCGGCGGGTCGTGAAGCACCCGAAGCGCAGGGAATTCCGAGCGCAACTGCTCTAGAATTTTCCCCGTACGATCGGTGGAGTGGTCGTTAACCGCGATAATCTCCAGACATGGGTAATCGAGCGCCATCAATCGCCGCACCGCGGGTTCGATGCAGTCCTCTTCGTTTCGCGCGGGGGCGATCAGCGTTACGCCCGGCCAATCTGAACGCGAGCTCTTTTGCATTTCTTGTTCAGGCCCAAGGCAGAACATCACACGTTGATGCTGCAAAAACATCCGCCGCCGCAAATAGACCAGCGACCACGCCAATAGCCAGAAAGGCAACGCAAGCCAGACCAGAAGCGTTTTCCCGGTAACAAGCGCCGCGATGATGAGTGCCATCACGCCAACGCGCGTTATCAGGATCAGCCACTGGGCGTACAGTCGCCGCGTTTTCGGAAAGCGATAGGAGTAAGGCGTTCGTTCTCTGCGCGTGCGCCGTGCCATTACGGTCTCCTATTCCGCCACCACGGCATGCGAGCGGCCCTCGGGGCGAGGAAGACCTACGGTGATCCAGATAGGAATCGCCATGAACGCCGCCACTATGCCAAAGGCCGTGGCCGCGCCGAACTGCCAATACAGCACGCACCCCAAGAGAGGGCCGGCTGCCCGAGCCAATGCGCCCAGCGAGCGGAACACGCCCAGCACACGGCCTTGCTCGTGTTCCGGCGTATAAAGCGATACCAAGGCGGTCATGCACGGGAGGATCTGCGCCGACCCCATTGCCATCAACAATAACCCCAGGTAGAGGAACGGCCAGCTTTCCGAGAACCCAATCAAGAGCAACGCCGGAACGAGCGTCAACAGGCCATGAAGGCTCATCCTGCGCGGACCGATAAGATCGGCGCGCCGCCGGACATAGCCCCCTTGCACCAAGGCCAAGACGACGCCCACGAACAGCATCATGAGGGCGATGTGTTTCGGTCCCCAGTGAAAACGTTCGGCCGCCAGGAAGCTCAGCGAGAATTCCATCCCGGAAAAAGTCGTTAGGTAGAGAAAATAAGCGATATTTGTCCGCGTTACGCCGGGATACTCAACGACGTGAAAGAGGGCGATCGGATTGATGGTTCGCACCCGCTCCACGCGTGCGCCGTTGCCTTCGGGCAGGGTTTCGGGAAAGCGCCGCCAGATCATGCCCAGATTGACAACCGCCAGTATCAGCGCCACGAGCGCCGGGGTCGAGTACGGATTCACGCCATAGGCTGCCCACGCGGGGAAATGGCTAGAAAGGTTGATCGTTGCGGAGAACCCGCCGATGGCCGGACCGCCAATGAACCCGAGGCCAAAGGCCAAACCGATCAACGCCATCCCTTTGGAGCGGTTGCGGCTCGACGTCACATCCGCCACCACCGCGCTGGCTGTCGCGATATTGCCGCTCATCACGCCGCCGACGAACCGCGAGAGCACCAGCATCTCGAAGCTGCCTGCAAAGAACCAGATGAGATAGGAAAGGACCGTTCCGAAGGTTGAAATAATCAGGATAGGCCGACGTCCATAGCGATCCGAGAGCCGTCCGATCATCGGCGCACAGAGAAACTGGAGTAAGGAGTAGACCGACCCCAGCAGTCCGCCAAACAGGACCGTGCTTCCCATGCCATGTGAAGGGCCCGCCCACGTCTCGAGTTGCTGCGTGATTCGCAGCAGCATGCCCATCAGGCCATCGCCTTCCGACACCGCGCGATAATACTCAAGCATGCTGGGGTACAGCGGGAAAATGATCGAAAAACCCACCAAGTCGATGAACAGCGTTACGCACATCACCGTGAGCACGGAACGTGCCCGTGGCGTCAACGATTCAGCGGATGCGTTCGACATGGTTTATTCCTGCCGGCGGGGCCGGATTGGGTTGTAGATGGGCCTTGAAAGGCCCCAATCAAACAGCCAGTACTATACGAGCCCGCCAAGAGAGCGGTCAAATAGACGATAGAGCCCAACCGCTGGAAATACACTCGCGGCAACTTAAGCTCAAATCATGTTTTTTACCCCCGTTTTTTGATTTCCCCCCGGCCTTGACGCGATGATAGTTTCGGCAGTTTACAGGGGAGCGTCTTCATGGGGCGGACAAACGCGGAAATTTTCGATATCCTGTCGCGGCATGACCGGTTGTATGAGTATGCACCGGAGTCGTTGCAGGCGCTTGATGCGCTGCTGCCTGACAAGGGGCGTGTCCTCGACGTCGGTTGTGGCGATGGCGCGATCGGTTCGGCGCTGCATGGGGCGTTGGTCGTGGGGTTCGATATCTCGGCCCGATGCGCGGTGCTGGCGAACCGGCGTGGCGTACGGGCGTCCGTGGCGGATGCGGTGGCGGGATTTCCGTTCGCCGCCGGCAGTTTCGACACGGTGTATTGCGTGGACGTGTTGCACCATTTGGGCGGACGCTGGGCGGCGGTCTTCAGCGAAATTGCGCGGGTACTTGTTCCTCAGGGGCGTCTCATCATTGTCGAGCCCGATGCACGTAACCCGTTTGTCCGCTGGACGCAAGCGCCCGAGTCATGGATCCGCGTTGCCCCGTACGACAACGAACCTGCCATTGACCCCGCTGAACTCCTTCCGTTGCTCAAGAAACTTGGTTTTGAAACCTCCTGCGAGCCGTTTGAGTTGGAGGCAAATCAGGTCGTACGCGATATTTTCCCCCTGTGGCAGCGTGCGTTGAAGGCGCCATTTGTCTTGGCGCTCGCGTGGTGGTGCCGGGGACGTCCCAACAAGTTTCTCATCCGCGCCTCAAGGGCTTAGATCGCCTGACGTAAGAGCGTGGTCACTTCGCATTAGGCAGATAGGAGGGAGGAAACGTGAGCGGCTTGGCGTTGACCCTCAAGAATCTTTTCCTGCCCCAGTTCTGTCAGCAATGCCGCATGCGTCTACTCACCGAGGAGAACGGCTACTTTTGCCCGACCTGTTGGGAGCGCAGTCCGCGCGTGATCAGGCCGTTTTGTACGGTCTGCGGAAAGCCGCATCCAGGCATGGTCGGCTACGGTTCCCCCCACAACTTCCCCTGTGCCGACTGCCGTGAACACGCAAAGCCGAACCGCTCCTTGCGCCGGGTCTACGGCGCGGCGGTTTATGCCGAGGCGGTGGAGGGGGCCGTCAAACTTCTGAAATTTCACGGGAAGGTGCGCCTGGCGAAGCCGCTGGGGGAACTGATGGCCGTTTTCGCGCGGGAGGAGATGGAGACGGACGAGTACGACCTCATCATGCCCGTACCGTTGCACCGGGTTCGCGAGCGGCACAGGGGATTTAATCAGTCGCGTCTCTTGGCCGAGCGCATTCTGGGCGAATTCCCTAACGCGACGCTGGATGAATCCCTGAAGCGAATCCGCCCAACCCAGGTGCAGAGCCGAATCTCCGATCCGGCGGATCGCAAGAAGAATGTGGTGGGGGCCTTTGCAGTAGAGCAGGGAATACACTTGAAGGGACGCCGGATATTGCTTATCGATGACGTCGTGACGACTGCGGGCACCGTCCGGGAATGTGCCAAAGCGCTCCGAAAGGCCGACGCCGCCTTTGTCGATGTTTTGGCGGCAGCCCTTGCGGTGAAGAAGCCAATTCTTACTTAATATCGGCCGTGAAACTCTTAAAAAAGCCGCTCAAACCGGTCAGCTTCTTCAGTTTTACATCCTCAAGCCGGTAGAGTTTCAGCTTGTGCGCAGCCTCCTCGGGGGTCGCGGCGATCACGGTCCCCACCTCGATGGTGTCCTCGTGTCGCTTGTTTGTCGCCATATACTCGTAGACGGCCACTGTTCATCCTCCTTAGTCTGCCTGGTTGACGCTGAATTAGTGCGAAGAAATCTTTGGAGTGGCAGACGTATGAGAATGTTTAATCTAGCAAAAACTCGATTGATGATGGTATAATAAAGCTTCTATCGCGGAAAGTCAATAGCCCCCCGAAGGTTTATCCCTTAGGGAGGCTATAATTTCAACCTACTGATATGGAGAGAGTTACGCGCTATCCCTTGCGCTTTTCCATGACTTGCGACAGGTAGCCGCTGTCGCGGAAGGCCAGGACAGGTTCGGGGTCGAGCCCCATTTCGATGCGGACCTGAGAGAGAAGCGGGCGAACGTCCGTTTGATAGGCGGCCTGAAGCACCTCCTCCGCGCCGACAATATCCCCCGCGCGTTGGGCCTTTTCGAGGGCTTTTCGATTGACGAGCAGCGCCTTGGCGTAGGCGGTCTGGCAATTCACCACCGACTGGATCATGGCCTCGATTTTCGGCTTTTCATTGTGGCTTTGGTCGATCATGTACGCCACATTGGTTTGGCACTGGGGATCGTCCTCGGCGGCGGCGAGTTCGTTGTAAATCAGGAAAAGCTCGAAGGGGTTAATGCTGCCGACCGTCAGGTCGTCGTCGGCATATTTCTTGTTGTTGAAGTGGAATCCGCCCATTTTGCCCTCGTCGATGAGAAACGCGACGATGTGCTCGATATTGGCCCCCGCGGCGTGATGGCCGAGGTCGATCAGGACCTGCGCCTGTGGCCCGAGGCGGGTGCTGAGGACGTACGACATCCCCCAATCGGCGATGTCGGTGTGGTAGAAGGCCGGCTCGAAAAACTTGTACTCGATGAGCATGCGCATATCGGGGGCGAGTTCGGCGTATGCGGCGGCAAGCCCCTCGAGGAGGTAGTGCTTGCGGCGGCGGAAATCGCCCTGGCCGGGGTAGTTCGTGCCGTCGGCGAACCATAGGCTCTGCACGTTGGACTTAACCGTTTTGCCGATCTCGATGCACTCAAGCAGGTGGTCTAGCGCACGTTTACGAATGGTGGGGTCTTCGTTCGTCAAGCTGCCGAGCTTGTACTCGTCGTCTTGGAACAGGTTCGGATTTACTGCTCCGATCCGCACGCCCAGTTCACGGGCGTATGCGCTGAGCGCGCCGAAATCGTCCACTTTGTCCCAAGGAATATGGATCGCCACGCTCGGGGCGACGCCGGTGAGCTTGTTTACGACGGCCGCATCCTCCATTTTCTCGAAGGGATTGCGCGGCACGCCCGCCTGCTTGAATACCTTGAAGCGTGTGCCCGAATCGCCATAGGCCCACGATGGCGTCTCGATGTGGTGTTGACGAATCCGCTGCTTGATGGCGTCTAGCGGTCCGACCCGGTCTTCCAAGGCGGCCAGTGCGCTGGCGATGTGCTTACTCGGGATGCGCTCCATCTCTGTTCTCCTACTACGTGAGCTGTTTCAGAATGTTTCAGGTCGGCGTTCTTGCCAGCAAAATAATCCCAAAGCCCATGAACAGGGCATTCGCGAACCACGCAGCCGCAGCGGGCGGCATTTTTCCGACGCCGCCCATCCAGGTTCCCACGGCATAGACAATAAGGTAAGCGATGGCGATAACGATGCTTGCGCCAAAGCTGATGGCCAATCCCCCGCGGCGGATGCGCATGGCAAACGGCGCCGCCAGTCCGATCATAACGAAGTTGATCGCGGGCTGCGAAAATTTCTCATGGAAATGGACCCATCCTGCTTGGACGGGCATGCGCCGGGCTTCGGCCCAGCGGATATCCTGGATAAGTTCGCGCAGCGTTTTCGTGGCCGGGGCGACCTGCAGGGCAAACAACATTTCGGGGCGTTCGGTGAAGGGGGCCGGTTCCAGGGTGATGCGGTGCGTCTCCCGGCGTTCCTCGACGCCGGGACTGAACACATAGCGGCGTCCGTCTTCGAGCATCCATTGGTTGTCCTCGGGACTCCAATAAATCCGCCGCGCCACGATCTGCTCGACGCGATCCGGGCGTACGGCGTGGATAAGCACTTCTTCACCAGTCAACGCGATGCGATTGAACTTCACGATGTGACAGGTCCAGTCTCCCGACAAGCCCGCCCAACTGATGCCATCGCGCCGCGCGGCCTCCGAATTGCGCGAGAAATAGCTGCTTTTCATGGTGTCTGCCGCGCGAGCCGCGGGAGCGCCGACGGTTTCCTCCAGGCCGAACATCGCCACCGTCATCAGCATCGCCAGGAGCACCGGCATTCGGATAAATCGACGCAGGCTGATGCCGTTGGCGAGGGCCGCAGTCACTTCATTGTTCTGGGCCGATTCCCCAAGCACGAGCAGCGCCGATACGAGCATCGACAGCGGCGCGACCCGGTAAATGATCTGCGGAAGCATCGCCCCGTAGTACTGCGCCACGATGCTCCAGGGCACATCGTAGTTCAGAATGTCTTCGCGGCGCTGGGTTAGGAGATCGATGAGCACGTACAGCGCGGTTAGCGAAAGCAGTGTGCGGAACAGAGCCCCAGCGTGTCGCCGGAGAAGGTATCGATCGAGGATGGTCATACGCGGTCCACCCTCCACAAGAACCAGCCGCCTGCGAGGATCAATACGATGTTGGGGGTCATTCCGCGCAACACCACATCGGTCAGGGAGTGGAGCGAACGGGGTTCCAGGAGCGTCTTGAGCAGGAAATACACTAGGAAGATGACCGCGCCAACGGCGAATCCGTAGGATTTTCCGCCCCGTTGCGAGCGCACGCCCAGCGGCGCGGCCGCCACGCTCACCGCGAGGCATGCAAACGGAAACGACAGCCTGTCTGCAATCTCCGCGCGCCAGGCGCGTAGTTCGTTCTTGTTCTCACGAGAAGGCGTCTGGGCCGTTAGCGCCGATAGCTCCCGCTCACGCGCAAAGAGGGTCCCCAGGCGGGCTACCCTACGCTTGGTCTCGACATCCGTTCGGGGGACGTCCGGCACAGGCAGCGTCCACACCGGAAATGCGCTGCGATACAGTCCACCTGCTTCCTCCGGAGGGATGATGTACCCATCGCGCAGTTCGATGAAGCGTCGTCCATTTTCTTTGCGCACGCGGGCCGTGTCCGCGTAGTAAACCCACGGGCGGCCGTCGCCGTCCGGAGCCATGATGTCCACGTTGTGGAGGACATGGTCTTTGTCGCGTTCCGCGATATAGACGCGCCAATCACCAATTTCTTGCACCGCGCCGGTGGGGATGGTGTCGAAGCCGATGCGGAGTGGAAGCTCAATGGCAATCAGCTGATGCATCTGCCGGATGCCCCAGGGTTGGGCGCGGTCCTGCAGGACGAACGTGAATGCGCTTAGGAGCCCGCCCAACACAATCACCGGAAGTACGATGCGCTTTAGAGGAATGCCCGCCGCGCGCATTGCGGTGATCTCGTTGTTTTGTGAAAGCGCTCCAAAGGCAAGCAGCGTGCCCATGAGATAACTCACCGGAACGATGTACGCGACCAGCGTAGGCAGGAAATAGAGCCCCAGACGCCCGATGTCGGCCGCGGTGACAAGCCCTGTGCTGAGTTCCGTCATGCGCTCGCGCAGTTCATTCGCGACCGAGACAAAGCTGATCACGCCTGTTGCGAGTAGGAATGGCGCGACGGTTTCTCGCACGATATGCCGACTGATAAGGCCCACGATTTGCTCCTGTGGAAAGGCCAGAGTATACCGCAAGCTGCTCATCAGATGAAATGTCAGTCGTCGCATTTTTCCGCATCCTTT
Organism: Candidatus Hydrogenedentales bacterium; assembly: GCA_041859045.1. Lineage (GTDB taxonomy): Bacteria > Hydrogenedentota > Hydrogenedentia > Hydrogenedentales > SLHB01 > JBHELB01. Next base: position 64,968 of record JBHELB010000020.1, read on the forward strand.
ACCCATCCCGGGCGGGCTGCTAGACTGTGGCCGGAAGGAGTGCCGACTATGGGACCAACGTATACGGTGCGCGAAGTCTGCGCCGCACTGGAGGAAATGGCGCCTCCAGGGCTGTGTTACTCGTGGGACCGCGCGGGACTGGCCGTGGGGAATCCCGCGGATCGGGTTCAGGGCGTGGTTGTGGCGTTGAGTCTCACGCCTGCGGCGGTTGCCGAGGTCAGGGGGGGCGGCGCGACTCTGCTCGTGACCCATCATCCCGCGATCTGGGAGCCGCTGACCGCGCTGCGCTCGGATATTCCTGAAACGCGGCTTCTACTCGAACTCGCCGCGGCGGGAGTAAGCTGTTACTCCCTTCATACGAATTTCGACCTTATTCCGTCCGGTACAAACCGGCTTCTGGCCAATGCACTGAGCCTGCGCGAAATCGCGCCGTTGTTGCCCGCGTCGCACGCCGCCTTGGTTAAGCTGGTGACGTTCGTTCCGGAGTCGCACCTGGCCCAGGTGCGTGACGCGGTGTGCGCCGCCGGGGCGGGGCGCATCGGGGCGTATACGCATTGCACATTTAGCGCGGCGGGAGTGGGAACCTTTTTGCCGGGCGCGGGGGCTAATCCATTCGTTGGCAGGAATGACGTGGTGAATGATGAGCCCGAACTACGTTTTGAAACGCTGGCGCCGCGGGCAATTTTGGACCGTATCGTGGATGCGCTGAAACAGGCCCATCCCTACGAGGAAGTGGCCTACGACGTGATTCCGCTTGACCAATGCGACTCGGCGATTGGTATGGGCGTCGCGGGAGTCCTGCCTGACGCGTTGCCGCTCGATGCCTTTGCGCGGCATGTGCGTAAGGCGCTTGGCGTCGATCACGTGCGCGTGACGGGAGCGCCAAACCAGCCCGTTCGCTGCGTCGGCGTGATCGGGGGGGCAGGCGGCAGCGACGCGCGGTTGGTGGCGGGAAAGGTGGACGTGTTGGTCACGGGCGACGTGGGATATCACGACGCGTTGGCGGCATCGATGAATGATTTGGCGGTGATCGATGCGGGGCACGACGGTACGGAGCGCTGTGTGGTGGGCGCGATTGCCGCATTTTTGAAATCTTGTTTTCCGGAGCAGCCGGTTCGGGAATTCCTTGAGCCGAATCTGCTTCGCGCGATAACGGAGTGAGTGGAGTTTACTGAATGCCGATTCGATCCCCCAGGAAAGCCGCTTCAGGCGCACCGAAGGCGCGGAAGCAGCCGTTGAAAGTGCTTTATATTGCGTCCGAGGCTTCCCCGATCGCCAAGACGGGCGGGCTGGCGGATGTCTCCCATGCGTTGCCCAAGGCGTTGCGTGCGCAAGGGCTCGATGTGCGGCTGGCCATTCCCATGTATGCCTGCATTCCGCCGGAGTGTCGCGGTGAGGCGGTGGCGACGTGCGTCGCGGACATGGGGTGGAGTACGGCGTACGGGGCGCTGCGCGAATCCACGTTGCCGGGAACGGATGTGCCGCTCTATTTGGTCGAACACGACGGCTACTTCGATCGGCCTCATCTATACGGTCCCCCGGAGGGCGAGTATTGGGATAACGTCGAGCGGTTCAGTTTCTTCAATCTAGCCGTCCTCAATGGGGTCTTACAGACGGGCTGGATGCCGGACGTCGTGCATTGCCACGACTGGCATGCCGCGCCCACGGTGGCGTACCTCAAGACGCGCTTGCGCGCGCATCCGGTATGGGGGCGTACGCCTTGCCTCTTCACTATTCACAACTTAGGCTACCAGGGGCGTTACGGCGCGATTCTGCTGCCCAAGACGGGGCTGGGTTGGGAACTGTTTCATCCCGGTTGTCTCGAATATTACGGCGACATTAATTTGATGAAGGCCGCTATCGTGTTCGCGGACAAGGTAAGTACGGTCAGCCGCACCTACGCGCTCGAGATTCAAACCCCGGAGTTCGGTTCCGGCCTGGACGGCATTCTGCGCACACGGAGCCATGACCTCTGCGGTATTGTCAACGGCGTGGACTATGAACATTGGAACCCCGCCGCGGATCATCGGATCGCCGCGCCGTTCACCGCGGAGAATACAGAGGGCAAAGGCCTGTGCAAGCGGGATCTTCAGCGAATGTGCGATCTGCCCACGCGCGATGTGCCTCTCTTCGGCATGGTGACTCGCTTGGCTTGGCAGAAGGGCGTCGATCTGCTGGGGGGGATGGTGGATGCGTTGCTGGAGAAGGACGTGCAACTGGTGGCGTTGGCTTCGGGAGAACCCGGCTACGAGAGTTGGCTCAACGATCTTTCGCGCCGCCATCGGAGCAAGGTGCATGCGCTGATTGGCTATGACGACGTGCTTGCGCACCGCATCTATGCCGGTAGCGATTTCTTTCTGATGCCCTCACATACTGAGCCTTGCGGATTGAGCCAACTCTACAGCATGGCCTATGGCAGTCTGCCGATCGTGCGGCGCACGGGCGGGTTGGCGGACACGGTTCGACCGGCGACGCATGAGAACATTGTGAAAGGTCGCGCGACGGGTTTTCAGTTCAGTGCGGCCACATCCACGGCGTTTTGGCACGCGGTGCAGCGGGCACTCGAAGTATTCGAGGACAAGTCCGCGATGGAGGCTATGCGCCGCGCCGCGATGGCGGAAGACTTTTCATGGGCTCACGCGTCAAAAGCCTATATTCAGTTGTACAAGAAAATGTTGGGAAAGGCCTGATATGGACGTGTGGACGGTGGAAACGACTTCGCCCGCCGAGACCGAGGCGCTTGGAGGGCGGCTGGCCGCTCTGCTTTCAGACGGCGCGGTGGTTGCGTTGCGCGGCGACTTGGCCACCGGCAAGACGTGCCTCGTGCGCGGCATGGCGGCGTATTTCGAGGGCGAGGATGAAGTGCATAGCCCAACGTTTACTTTGGTGAACGAATATGGCCATGCGCGGCGCTTGTATCACTTGGATCTGTATCGCCTCGCCGGTGCTGACGAAATCGCCGCGCTGGGGTATGAGGAGTTGTTCGATCCGCAGGGCGTCTGTGTCGTGGAGTGGGCGGAACGTGCCGAGGCCCTGTTGCCACCGCGCAGACTCGATGTGTTTCTCGAACATATCGAGGACGATCGACGTCGTCTGACCTTCGAAAATCACGGCCTGCTCGCGCCGGGATGGAGCGACGCACTGGCCTAAGAGGAAAAGTAGATTCCGTCCTTGCCCTGGGCCTTGGCGGCGTAGAGCGCGTCGTCGGCGGCGCGCACGAGATCCTGTCCGCTCATGCCCTCTTTGAGTTCCGCGACACCGATGCTCAGCGACGTGCCGTGGCGCTCCAGTTTAGCGTAATCCTCGCGGATGCGTTCACACACCCGGAGGCCCGTTGGATCCGCCTCGCCACTTAGCAGGATCGCAAACTCGTCGCCGCCATAGCGGAAGCCGTCGTCGCGATCCGAACGGATGTGGCGCGTGATGATGCCGCCCAACGCCGTCAAGATGGCATCGCCGGTCTGGTGTCCGTGGCGATCGTTGCATTGCTTGAAGTTGTCGACGTCGAGGAACAACAACGTAACAGGCTGGCGGTTTCGTCGTGCGCGCACGATCGCCGCTTCCAGCCGCGCGCAGAAGACGTGATGTCTGAACAGCCCCGTGCGGCCATCTTTTTCCGCCATTTCGGCCAGTCGCGACTGGGTGGCGAGTTGTTCGGTGACATCTTTGAACGCGAACAGAAGCACCGGTTCCGGATCTACCTGGATGAAACTGACATTGATATCGAACCAGCCGTCCACCTGGGCTGAGCGCATGCGCACTCCCGCCAGTGCGCCTTGCCCCGCGTGCAGAATGAAGTTTAACCCTTCCACCACGCGATCACGTTCCGACGGGTCGACAAATTCCATAAAGGGAACCCCGGCCAATTGGTCCGCGTTCAGCCCTGTCAATTCCACAAAGGCCTGATTTACGTCGCGAATCACCCGCTCCTGAGCGTCCACCAGCGCCATGCCGTTCATACTGTGTTCAAACAGGCTTCGATATTTGCGTTCGGCAACGGCCTGGGCTTCGCGTATCGCGCGGATTTCCTCGATGTCGCTCAAGATGCGCTGCTTTTCCTGACGAAGCTCATCGAGCAGTCTGCGTTCTTTGAATACGCGCAGCAGTTTGGCGAGCATTTCTGAAGGTTGGAACGGCTTGGCAATAAAATCAGATGCCCCCGCCTTGATAATGTCCACGTAGGGAAAGTCCATCGGATACGCGGTCATTACGATGATGTCGAGTTCAGGCCACCGCGAAGAGACTGCCGAGACGAGTTCTATCCCGCTGCATCCCGGCATTAACATGTCGGTAAGCAAGACGTCATAGCTGGCCTCTTCGAGCCGGGAAAGGACCTCGTTTCCATCGCTAACCGTGTCTACTGGACACTTCAGACTAGTTGAGAGCAGTTGAGCTAGCATCGAGACGACAACAGGCTCGTCATCGGCGACAAGAATGCGATGTTCCAACATGGTTTCCCCGTCTGAGGACATGCAACATCCCCATTATTGGACGTGTTGATTCCAATCTGCCGTCCGGTAGGCGCGCAGGCCCGTCTCCCTTCCCCGGTGGAGACGCCAGAGCGGCGAACAGAAAGTATAAATTAGCGGAAACTGAATAAAAATTCAATTCGCGCAATCGATAACTCGTGAATGACCTGTTACTCACTAAAGAACGACAACGTTCTTTCCCGTCTCGCTTTGGAGGTCGTTCGCGATCGAGGCCAGGGTTGCCGGGGCTATCAATGGGAAAGGTTGGCGCGCATCGGGCGACGTAAAGCGTTCTTCCTTTGCGGCTCCCAGGCGGTGGTAATTCATGAGGTGCACAGCCTGACAGTTGCGTAATGAGCGGACCGTCGCAGCGATACCTCTATAATGATCCTCGCGGTCATTTACACCGGAAATGATCGGACAGCGCAGGATGATCGTCGCGCCTGCGGCGTCGAGCGCACGCAAATTCTCCAAAATGAGCGCGTTCGAAAGGCCGGTGTATTGCTCATGACGCGCGGGATCGGTTTCTTTGTAGTCATAGAGGAAGAGATCCGTAAACTGCGCCAGGCGTAGCAAGTCTTCCTGTTCGCCGCCGCCGCTGGTTTCGACGCAGGTGTTTATTCCTTCGCGCCGCGCCGCGCGAAGCAATGCCGCGGTGAACTCTGCTTGCGCCAACGGCTCGCCGCCGGAGACCGTCAGTCCTCCGCCGGATTCCTCGTAGAAGGGCTGGTCCTTCAGGACTTCCTCGATGATCTCGCCGACAGTCACGTTGCGGCCAACCACCTCGAGCGCACGGCTGTAACATCCCTCCACGCACGAGAAACACGCGATGCAACAGGCGCGGTCCAGCGTGTGGGCTTCGGGGGAGAACGTATGGCCGTCGCGCTCACACCGTTCGCGACAATATCCACACCCGATACACAGCGAAGGGGTAAATGCCAGTTGGGGAGCAGGCGACAGGCCTTCGGGATTGTGGCACCAGGCGCAGCGCAGTGGGCAGCCCTTCACAAACACCGTTGTGCGAATACCGGGGCCGTCGTGAATCGAAAACCGCTGGATGTCGAACACGACGCCGGTGATGGAGTCTCGCGCGCTATCCACGAGTATGTTTTGTCCGCGCAATGACATGTTCCTGCAGGTCTGGTGTAAGCAGTCGGAACATTTGCGAATAGCCTGCAACGCGCACCGCGAGATTGCCGTAATGCTCGGGGTCTGACTGAGCCTGCCGCAATCGCTCGGCAGTCGTCACGTTGAACTGTAGTTGCCCCACCCCCATGCGCAGCGCGGTCCGAAGCAACTGCACCAAGCGCGTAATACCGTCGGTCCCCTCCACAAGTTTTGGGTCAAGGTCCACAATCGCCGCACTAGCGCCCGCCGCGCGGCGATGGGGCAGACGCGACAACGACTTCAACAGCGCGGTTACCCCTTTGAGGTCGCGGCCTTGGTGCGCGGACAGGGAGTACGCCAGCGGTTCCCCTGCGCGCCGGCCGTCGGGAGTTGCGCCCGTGAGTTTTCCGAAGTCGATGTTGCACAGAAAAGAGAATAGATGCACAAAGTAACGTCCACCCAACGGAGAGCGTGCGGCGTCCATGAGATCGATGAAATCGTTCGCGACCTGCGCCGCAATCGCGTCAACTTCTTCGACATCGTTGCCGTACTTCGGTGCGCCGGTCAACAGCAACTGGCGCAACCGCTCGTTCTGGAAGTTGTCCCGCAACGCATCGAGCAACGTCTGCGGCGCGATGGATTTCTTGTCGAAGACAAGTCTTTTCAGCGCACAAAGCGCGTCGGCCGTATCGGCTGTGCCGAGAAAGCACACGGAATGATAGGTGTACACCGCGCCGCCGTCGGTGATGTCGCGTCCACGGGCGATGCAGTCATCGGTCAACGTGGACCAACACGGCAACGGTCCGGCCTCGCGTTGTGCGAGTTCCCCGCGGTTGCAGTGATAGACCATCAGCGCCGCGAAATGCCGCACCTGCGCCAAGTAGGCCTCATACAATGCGTCGAAGTCGGCCATGTCCGTCAGCAGTCCCGTGCGCGGTCCAAGTTGCTCGCCGGTAGCGGGATCGACGCCGTCGAAGAGGGCCAATTCGAGGCACTTCGCGGAGTTGAACCACCCCGAGACGGCATGCGGGTTCGCGCGTCCGGGAATCGTGAGTTCGATACAGCCGATGGGGGCATAGTCGCGAGCGTCCTCGAGCGCGATCCCATGTTCCTCGAGCGCGGGCACGAAGCAGTCGTCGTTGAAGAAAAAGGGAATACCGCCCCCACGAAGGACAAGGCGGGCGCACTGCTCCAGAAGCGTTGCCGGACTCTGCTCGTGGAGGCGTACCGAGACGTCGCGCACGAAACCCACGCGGTCGGTTGCGTCGAGAATAATGCCGGTCAACTCATTCGACGCATCGCGCCCATCGCGGTCCACGCCGCCCAACGTAATCGCCTGTACGTCATAGTCGAGATACAACTTAAGCGCAAGTTCCTCCATCCACTCCCGCGCATCGTCGCGAGAAAGACGTCCCGCGGCGACATCCGCTTCGTAGTAGGGGCGAAGTATTTGGTCTAGGCGTCCGATACTGTTCGCGTTGATGCCGTCTTCTCCGCAGGTCAGGATATGCGCGAGCCACAGCGACTGCACCGCCTCGGCAAATGTCCGCGCGCCTTCGGAGGGCACACGTTCGCAGCGCGCGGCCATCTCTTTGAGGCGTTGACGCTCGACAGGGTTTTTGGCCTGTGCCGCCAATTCGAACGCCAACTCCGCATAGCGTTGGCCCAGCAGGCAACCGGCGTCGCATACCCAGAGAACGGCTTTGAGAAAGGCCTCGCTACGGGGATATTCAGGGTCATCGTGCGATAATCTCGCCAGGTGCGCCTCGGTCTCGGCGCGAATCCCAGAAAATCCAATGCGCAGCACTTTCGCGTAGTCGCGCACGGAATGATTTTCGATCCAGCCCCATCCCCAAAACACGCCGCGTGGCGCAGGCATGTCTTGCAGGGTTTCGCCTATCGCATAATAGAGGGAGGGATGCGGCGTGTGGCGCGCTACGCACGTCTCGACCTCGCGCCGTTCAGCATCGCTCAACCCAAACTCGGCGAGACGGCCACGGTCCACCGCGCCTTCCGGCGCGAGCAGGCCAAAGGCATGTCCGCTTAGGTGTTCGCCCGCAAGCCGCCAATCCGCACGTATCTCGAGTTTGGCCAGGCGCACCAGTTCGAGCAGCGTGCGCGCGCGTTGCTGACCGGTGGAAAGCAACGGGCGGCCTTGGCGCGCACGCCACAGCGCCACGTCGCGTTCGAAAGGATTGGGATTTGTCACCCACGCTCCCTTACGCGCCATCACGTCATTGCGCAACGTCGCTAGACGCGCATTGAGTCCATGCTCAGCGTCGCCGCGCTCGACTATCGCCACCGAGACCATCGCCCCCCCTTTTTTTTGAATCGAGTCGGAATTTATTCAACAATTTGATGATAGAAGTAATGAGAAAAGGGGTCAATAGGAGGGATTTTTCCCGCTGTTGACAATTTGAGATATTTTAGATATTCTTTGTCTAGATTGCGTCTGCTGGTTACGGGGGATTCGGGCGAGTAGACGCTATATTCCGGGAGGAGGTTTCACCATGTTGCGCAAGTATTCTCTGTCTGCCCTGGTCATTCTCGCCTCGCTCATGGCGTTCACCGCCAGTGCCCAACCGCTTCCGGCACAGCTCTCGCCGGAATCCGCGGCGTGTCTGGAATGCCACAAGCAAGAGACAACGGGGATTTACGAGCAGTGGGGCTCAAGCAAGCACTTTCGCGCGAATGTCGGGTGTTATGAGTGTCACAAGGCCGAGAAAGGCGACCCGGATGCCCTGGATCATCTGGGCGTACTGATCTCCGTCATCGTAAGTCCAAAAGACTGCGCGCGTTGCCACGAGCGCGAGGCGAAGGAATTTCAGTCATCGCACCACGCCAAGGCGGGTCGGATTCTCGGATCGCTGGACAACACGTTAGCGGAGATCGTTGAAGGCGACAAAGGATTGGTGACGCCGATGTTTCCGCAGGGGCTTTCGGCGGCGGCGGTCAATGGCTGTTGGCAGTGCCATGGGGCGGAGGTAAAGGTGCAGAAAGACGGCACGCTCGACCCCGCGACATGGCCGAACACGGGGATCGGGCGCATCAACCCCGACGGCTCGGAAGGTTCCTGCACGGCGTGCCACTCGCGTCACGCGTTCTCGGCGGCGCAGGCGCGTCATCCCGAGAACTGTGGCAAATGCCATATGGGGCCGGACCATCCGCAGATGGAGATCTACAACGAATCGAAGCACGGCATTGCTTTCCGCGCGAACATCGACAAGATGAACTTGGGTAACGCTAAGTGGATAGTGGGCGAGGACTACTCGGCTGCGCCCACCTGCGCGACGTGTCATATGAGCGCCACGAAGAAGCAACCGGTGACGCATGACGTGGGGCTGCGCATCAGTTGGAACAACCGTCCGGCTATTTCCATACGCCCCGAGGTATCCGACGCAAAGATGGGGCTGCCGGGGAAGGATGTGAGTTGGGAGACGCGCCGCTCGAACATGAAGGAAGTCTGCGGCACATGTCACAACGAACAGTACGTCACGAGTTTCTACACGCAATACGACGGGCTTGTGCAGCAATATACGGATAAGTTCGCCAAGCCAGGCCTGGAATTGATGGCGGCTGCGAAGCCTCTGCTCAAGCCGATGGAATTCTCAAATGCCGTCGACTGGACTTGGTTCGAGCTCTGGCATCACGAAGGCCGGCGCGCGCGGCACGGTGCGTCGATGATGGGGCCGGACTACACCCATTGGCACGGCACGTATGAAGTCGCCAAGCGGTTCTACGCCGAACTCATTCCCGAACTCGAGGAACTTGCGCAAACCAACCTCGACTCGAAGGACCCGGCACGCGCGCAGGCCGCCAAGGCGCTGCAGGAGCATATCGAGCAGGTGCTGAACCGGGATTCGCACAAGTGGTTTCTGAATAAGATGGACCCGGAAGAGACACAAGCTCGCAAGCAGCGTGCGGAAGAGTTCCAGCAGCGATATAGCAAATAGAATTGTTCGAAACGGAAGAGGGGAAGCCTCGCACTGCGCCGAGGCTTCCCTTTTTGTGTGCGCAATTGACGCCTGAGGCTCCTTCTGCTACCCTCCGCGCATAATCTGGAATTTGGAGTCTTGCCATGCCTGTACCTATGTTGGATTTACGCGCGCAGTATCAGCGCATTCGAGACGAGATAGAAGCGGCTGTCGCGGATGTTTTTGAGAAGCAGCAATTTATCGGCGGCCCGCGGGTGCTTGCGCTTGAGGCGGCGCTCAAAGCCTACACCGGTGCGGCCGAGGCCCTCAGCGTCGCCTCGGGTACGGATGCCTTGTTCTTGTTGCTCAAGGCGGCCAATCTTAGGCCCGGCGATGAGGTCATCACGACGCCATTTACCTTTTTTGCGACGGCGGGCACAATCGTGAATGCAGGCGCAACGCCGGTCTTTGTCGATATCCAGCCCGATACCTTCAACATTGAACCGGAATCCATCGAGGCGGCGATCACGTCCCGCACACGGGTTCTGCTGCCGGTGCACCTTTTTGGCCACTGCGCGGACATGGATGCCATCAACACCATCGCTCAGCGTCACGGGTTGCGCGTGATCGAAGACGCATGCCAAGCGCTTGGCGCGTTGTACAAAGGCCGAAAGGCGTGTGCGCTCGCGCATGCCGCCGCAGTGAGCTTTTTCCCCAGCAAGAATCTCGGTGGCGCGGGGGATGGGGGAATGGTGCTTGCGCAAGACCCCGAACTCGCGGCGGGCGTTCGGTTGCTTCGCAATCATGGCTCGTCTGAGCAATATATTCACGAGATCGTCGGCACGAACAGTCGGCTGGATGCCCTTCAGGCCGCCGTGTTGGAGGTGAAACTGCGTCATCTCGACCAGTGGAACGCGGCGCGCCGTGAGCGCGCCGCGTACTATACCGAACGCCTGCGCGACGTGCCTGAGATCGTGACGCCTGTTGAACAGCCCGGCTATACCCACGTCTACCATCAATACGTGGTGCGTGTGCCGCGGCGCGACGACGCCCGCGCGTTCCTTCAGGAGCGGGGGATAGGGTGCGCCGTGTATTACCCCGTGCCGTTGCATCGGCAGGAGTGCTTCGCCGGACTTGGCTACGGCGAAGGCGATCTTCCCGTCGCTACCCGCGCGGCGCAGGAAGTGCTCGCGCTGCCGATCTACCCGGAACTGACGCCTGAGCAACAGGACGAAGTCATCGCGGCGCTAAAAGAACACGTGGCGAAGGGGTAGCGTCGCCTAGTCGCTGCACGCGGGCACGGTGTAGGCCGCGCTGGGCATGAGGTAGACGGTGGGGCGGGGGATGCCCTGCGCGGCGAGGTCTTGGCGGGCGGCTTCAAGGGCGGCTTCAAGGGTGACCGCTTTTCGGGCCTTGAGCATTTGGACGTCGGCCTCGCTCATCTCTGTCAGCAACAACGTGATCGGACCTTTGTGAATGGTCGAAAGCGCGGTTTGCCCGTTAATTTCGCTGGCGGCGCGCAGTCCGGCGATAATCGCTTCGCGGCTTCCGAGCCGCAGCCACTTCTTGAACTGCTCTCCGCCAATGCCTTCCGGACACGGCGCGGCGAGAATGATGCGTCCGTTGGGAGTCACCGCTTGGTACGCGTTGAAAAGGGCCTTGTGGGTTTGCAGGAAGTTGCGGGTGCTGTTTGACGCCGCCACGACGATGTCGGCGCGTTTCTCGATATCTACGCCATAAAGCCGCCGCGCAAAATCACACGCCGCGCGGTGTGCCGCATCCATCTCGCCCACAAAAAGCCCGGCGATGTGCCCTGCACGGTTGAGCACCGTGTTGACGATGCAATCGACATGCGTCATTCGCGCCGCCTCGAGCATGTCCTCGGCTACAGGATTTCCGTCGAGCGCCCCAATGCGCACGGCGGGGTTGAGACGGTCCTCATGCGGGTCGAGGTTCATGGCGTGGTTGTGCGAGATCGTCGCACGTCCGGCCACGCCGGGCACGATGCTCTTGCGTCCGCCGCCGAAACCGCCAAAGTAGTGCAACACGACCGTTCCCGTGGCAATGATGCGATCCGCTTCGTGCACGCGCCGGTTGAGCCAGACAGGAGTGCCGCGGTGCGTGACGCCAAGTTGCACGAGTTCCCTGGGATCGTCGGGGTCATGGGCAAAAGTACGCCCCTCAAAACGTGCGCGGAGCGCTCTCCCCAGGATGGAGTCTTCCTCCTCGCGCGTGGGGCCTCGATGCGTGCCGGTGGCGTAGACAAAGGAAATATCCTTTTCCAGAATTCCCGCTGCCTCGAGTTCGTCGATCACGCACGGCAGTACTTCGTGGATGGCGCTCTTGCGGAAAGAGTCCGGAACGACGATCGCGACTCGCTCGCCGCGCCGGAAAGAGGAGAAGGCATGGTTCGCGAGTCCAATCGGGGATTCGAGCGCGTTTCGCGCGGTGTCAACGGGCGAGTCCAACGCCGGCGTCTCAGCAACGTCGAGGGTACTCAGCACTTCAGCCCACGGCGCGTCCACGCTCAGCACTCCGTCTAGATACGGAATTGTGATCACCATGTGCCTACGGGCTCCCTGGTTGGCGTTGCCGTTTGGTGTACACAGTGCGCCAGGTACGACGGGGATCCGCGTTCGTGATGTCGTCCTGGTTCCCAGGAATCCCGTCCATTCCAGCCGAATACAGGGCGTACGCCTGCCTGGTTTCATTGTACTCCTGTTCAGGAGTAGGGGAGTAGAAGAAGCCTTGTTCCCAACCGTCCAAGGGCGGGCCTAGAGGAAGGTAATCCACATTACGCGACAACGCGCGCGCGGCGAGTTCGAGTCCTTGCGGACCTGCGGGAGGGAGCGCGCCGTTCAGCGAGTGATAGGTCTCAATCGCTTTCTTCAGCGCCAGCAGGTCAGCCTCCGTGCGGTACATTCTCGCCAGAGGGGAATCGTCCGGCACCTGTCGTGCCGTCCAGAAGAGGTAAGCGAGCACTCCAGAGGCGAGGAACGACGTTATTCCAAACGCAACGGCGCAACCGCACGCTATACGCCGCAGCGGTTTCCGTCCGTCAGAAGTCAAGGTGATGATCCTGATCGCGATCCGCCATGCACAACACCCAGATCGCGGCAAAGACCACGAAGTCGGCGCAGGCTGAAAGCAGGTCGAGCAAAGGAATGATGTAAAGGGGTTGTTCGGGTGTCGTTTGTAGAATTGTGAGTTGCAGCCATGCCGTCATGAGGAAGCTGAAGAGCAGCACGGCAAAGGCCGCTCCCGCCTGATCGCTTAGCGGGTTGAGGCAGGAAAGTCCGTAGGGCCGTCCCTTGAACATGCAGCAAGCGCCCAGCGGGACGATCAGGGACAGGTAGAGCAGCGCCGGGAGAAGCAGCGCGAAAGCGAGTTCACGGCCGTCTTCCTGCCTTGCGAGCGAGGCGAGCACACGAAACATCAGCATCGCTACAAGCTGCAATGTAAACCAGAGTCCGAAAAAAGTCTTTACCGCAGTCCACCCGGGTTTCACTTTCCAGAGAGGCTTGTCGACGAATCCCGCCAACCAACAAAACGTGATACTCAGCGCCGCAGCGCTGAGAGCGAGCGCCGCGATGTCGAGCACGGTCAGCGCGCCCTGCGTTGTCAGGGGCAGCGGTACAGCGGGGTCTTTGCTGGCGAACGCGGTATGAGCCCATACGAGCACCGCCTCCATTGCCGCAAGCACGGCCAAATAGGTTAGGAGCGGCGCCGGGTAGCGGCCAACGAGTCGAAAGGCCTCCTTGAGTTCACGCAAGCTCGATTACCCCGCATTACCGGCGTTTTTGGTGAGAGGCCGCTGTCGCTTGAGCACTATGCGGGAGATGACGTCTTGCTGGTCTTCCGTAAGCCCCACAAATGCGGCGCGCGCGAGGAACTGTCCCGCCGGGAGCGCCGTCACGGCAACCACCCTTGCGTCGGCCTGTAGTTCCTGTCCGCCTTCATCGGGAATCGAGACGCGCAAGGTGAGGCCTTTCTGAACCTGCTGCGGAAGTACGAGCGCACAACCGCCTGCGCTTAGGCTCGTGAAGCGCCCACGCATGCGGCCCACCACCGGTTCCCGCTCGAGGCTCTCGCCCGAGGAGGACTCCCCCAAGATACCCACCGTTGCTTGCGCGTCAAACGACACACGGAAATGCTCGCGAACCTGCACGCGCCGGAGGCTGGTGGAATGGCGAAACACGAGTAGGTCGGGCTGGCGCTCTTTGCGGACATATTTCGCGGAAAACAGATACCGCGCATCGTCTTCGCGCCACATTGCAAAGTGAACGGGTTCGCCGGGCGCGAAGATTTCACCGCATTCGCCTTTGACCTGGATCCTGAATACCGCCTCATCGACTTCGACCACCACGCCTCCGGTGTTGATATCGGTTTCGGGATGGTCCATGTGTCCGGACATGTTGACAGGCTGCCCCGTATACATCTCGCGTGTGGAACGAATGCCCTGACCGAAGGGCACATAGGTTAGCCCCATGCGCTCGCGAATGTCCCGGAGCTGAACCCCAAGTTTCTCATAGGTTTCCGTGGGCCTTTTCTCGAAGTGGGCCATGTAGGCGTCAACGCACGCGTCAAAGGCTTGACGAATGGTCAGCGTGCGCAGGGGATTGTCTGGCGCCTGGGCCCGCAACATGGTGAGCAACTGCTCGATCTCCACTGCGCTGAGTGCTCGCTCGCGGGCAATCTGGTCCACCATCCGCCATTCATCGTCCAGCCGCCGCCGCCTGCGCATATGCCGGTTCAGGTAATCCAGCGCGACCACAAGCAGCACCGCGGAAACGGCCAAGATGCCTGTGAACCAAAATGGCGAGGCGCTCACATGCGTGATGATTCGTGTCAGGTTGTCGAACATTGGCGGCCCCCATGTCCCCTTTTCGTCAAGTATAAGAGCCCCCTAGCCCGGTTGCAACAGACCGACTACCGTTAACTACCGAACGGTTCATGAGATCCAGAGGGAGGAAAGAGGCGAAGCACGGCAGATGCTGCCCGCGATCCCATCTAATGGGGGCTAAGTTCGTTCTATTGAGCCTCACTTCTTGACACGCGGGGCATTGTGTGCAATAATATACATTAGTTTACACTGCTTCGCAACCGTCGCGTGAGGGGCGGTTTTGGGGGATAAGTCGTGCGGTTGTGAGTGGATGGGAGGGACACCGGATAGTATGGAGACGACTATATGCTGGATGTTCGCGACATTATAGATTCGCGAGAGGCCTCAGAAGTCCTTCAGATTCACGAGGAAACGGTTCGCCGATTGGCGCGTGAGGGAAAGCTTCCGGGGTTCAAAGTGGGCGGAGGGTGGCGCTTTAGTCGAGCGGCGCTGCGCGATTGGATGTCCTCTCCGGGAGTGCGTCCGAGTGCGCCGGTAGTGCTCGTGGTGGATGACGAACCCACTATCCTGCACATTGTGGAGCATGTACTCTCTCAGGCGGGCTATGCCATTGTGACCGCGACAGAAGGCGAGGAGGCGCTAAGCCTTTTGAACGAGATCATCCCGGGAGTGATCCTGCTCGACCTTCATATGCCTAAGGGTATGAACGGCGCGGAGACTATCCGAGAACTGCGTCGCACCCATGGCCAGATTCCGGTGATTGTTATGACGGGTCACCCTGACAGCGTCCTGGTGAGCGAAGCGCTGCGTCATGGTCCGATAAGTTTGCTTTCCAAGCCTCTGGATTTTGGGCAGCTTCTGACTGCGGTAAAGATGGTGTGCGCTTTACCCGCTGCCGGAACAACAGAGCGCCCAGGATAGATACGGAGTCCTTTCGTCTGGCGCCTGGTGCGGGAGCCGGGGAAGGAGTTTGCCTTTGCCACGTGCCGCCTGACACGCTCTGCGCGTTATACACTGTTGGGGGGACGACGACGGCGCTTGGCTGCACAGGAGAAGTATCGATGGCTCACGAGTCTACGGTAAATCGAGCATTCCGTTCTGGTGACGCCAGTTCTTCATCCCACTCGAGCACGCCTTCAGACAAAGGCGTATGGTGGAATATCCCTTTCTGGTCGGCGGTATTTTTTTGGACCTTTTTGACGCTGGCTTTGGGCGGATTTCACTATTACCAGAGCTACTATGTTGCGCTGGCTATGGGGCGCGGCGAGGCGCTGGCCAGTTTCAATAAGGATGTTGCCTTTCGCGCATGGGCGGCCCGCAAGGGAGGGGTCTATGTGCCCATCTCCGAAGAGACGCCGCCGAACCCGCATCTTGCCAACGTTCCCGAGCGAGATGTCGTTACGCCTTCGGGGAGAGTGCTTACCCTCGTGAATCCCGCCTATCTGACGCGGCAGGTGGCCACGCTGGCGGAAGAGCTTTATGGGATGCAGAGCCACATTACCAGCCTCAACCCCATTCGCCCAGGGAATGCGCCCGATGAATGGGAGATTTCGGCGTTGCGCGCGTTTGAGCAAGGGGAGAAGGAAATGCTTTCTCTGACCACTCTAAACGATGAGCCGTATGTTCGATTCATGCGCCCGCTTGTGGTTGACGCCTCGTGCCTGAAGTGTCATGAGCAGCAAGGATATAAAGAAGGCGATATCCGCGGAGGAATTAGCGAATCCGTGTCCTGGGCGCCATATCAGGCCTCGCTTCTCGCCGAGGTGAGGCAGATGGCCCTTGGCTACGGGGGGATATGGGCGTTTGGGATTCTGGGGCTGACGCTGGGGCGAAGTCTGTTACATCGACGTTTCGCGGAACGCCGACAGGCCGAAGACGCGCTAGGGGAGAGTGAGGCGCGTTTGCGTGCCTCCCAGGAGATCGCGCGCCTGGGCTCGTGGGAACTCGATACCGCCACGAACAAACTGGTCTGGTCCGACGAGACGTACCGCATTTTCGGTTTCCGGCCGCAAGAATTCGAGGTCACCTATGAACGCTTCCTGGAGGCGGTGTACCCGGAGGATCGAGCCGCTGTCGACGCCGCATATTCCATTTCGCTCATCGAGGAGCAGTCAAGCTACGAGATCGAGCATCGGGTGCTTCAAAAGAATACGGGGGAAATTCGGTATGTGTATGAGAAATGCAATCATGTCCGGGACGTTTCTGGGAGGGTCATTCGGTCATCGGGGGTAGTGCAGGATATTACCGAGCGCAGACGGATCGAGGACACCCAACTGTTTCTATTGCAGTGCGGTTATTCCGGAGAGGGTTTTTTCGAGTCGTTGGCACGTTATCTTGGCGAGCAGCTTAGCATGGATTTTGTCTGCATCGATCGCTTGGACGACGGAACGGTGACAGCCCAGACCGTTGCCGTTTGGTATGAGGGCGCGCTGCAGGAGAATTTTGTGTATTCGCTCAAGGACACCCCGGGGGCCGAGGTCGTTGGAAAAGTGACGCAGTGCTTTCCGTCCAACGTGAAGCAGTTATTTCCCAAGGACGAGATACTTCAGAAAATGGAGGCCGAGTGTTATGTGGGTACCACGCTATGGAGCTTCGATGGAAAGCCGATTGGGTTGATCGCCGTGGCCGGGCGGCAGGTTCTGCTTAATTCAGACATCGTCGAGTCCATTTTGAAGCTGGTGGCGGTGCGCGCGGCAGGTGAGCTGGAACGCAAACACGCAGAGACCGCCTTGCTCGAGCGAACACACGAATTGGAGCGCTTTAACGAAGCTTTGGTCGGACGCGAGAAGCGGATTATTGAATTGAAAGAGGAGATCAATGAGCTTTGCGCTCAGTTGGGCCACGAGACGCGCTACTTGCCTGTATGGCTCGAGCCTGTTGACGAAGACACGCAGCCGGGCTCCAAGATGCCCCCGGCGGGGATGGAGCCTTGAGTATGAGGCGAATCGTGCGAAGCCTTCAGCGTGGGGTGAGAACAATGGGGGGACAGTGCGTGGATTCCCGACGACGAATTCCCTACGTTGTATTGTTTGTTCTTTTTGCAGCATCACTCGTTTTTGTGGGAAAGATCTACTGGAATTATTCGAAAAGCGTCTATAACAACGATCTTGCGCGTCAGATTTCCGCTATTGCCGACCTAAAAGTGCAGCAACTGACTCAGTGGCGATCCGAATGGCGGCATGAGGTGAGCGTACTTTCCAGCGATGAAGGGCTGGCGACGCTGATGGAGCGTTATCTTGAAACGCCTTCCGACGTGGACGTTCAAGAGGGGCTCCGCGACAAACTAGGCAAGCTTCAGCGGCATCGTCGTGACGGACAGTTCTTTCTTCTGGACCTCAATGGCGCACAACGCCTGGCGGAACCCGCGGACGCGGGAACGGTTCCCCCACTCATCGCCCGACGCGTTCCCGAAGCGCTGCAGTTGAACGAAATCGTCTTTCAAGATCTGTATCGCGACGAAAATACAAGCCGTCCCCTTCTGGGAATAATTGCGCCTGTTTATCACCCCAACAGCGAACAGCCGCTTGGCGTCATTGTCGCTAGCATCGATCCCGAGATCATTCTGTATCCACTTATCGAGACCTGGCCTGTGCCTTCTGAAACGGCCGAGACCTTGCTTGTTCGGGAGGAGCGCGGGGGAGCGCTGTTCCTGAGTCCTCTTCGGTTCAAGCCCGACGCGGCGCTGTCCCTCCGGATTCCGGAAAGCCAAACCAACGTGTTGGCGGTAAAGGCCGTACAGGGCAAAGAAGGGTTCCACGAGGGAGAGGATTACCGAGGGGCGCATGTGGTGGGAGTGGTGAGGAAAGTTCCCGATTCGCCCTGGATGACGGTTAGTCGAATCGATCTTGATGAAGCCTACGCGCCGATAAGAGCCCGTCGTTGGCTCTTGGGGCTGGTACTCTCGCTGCTTTTCACTGGCGCGGGCGCGATGTTTGCCCTGGCCTGGCGGCAACGAAATGTCCGCTACAAGGTGGAGCGGCTCAAGACCGAAGAGGAACTTCGCGAATCAAATCAGGAACTCGAAATTAGAAACCGTCTTGCCCATGTTTTTTTGGCGCACTCCGGGGACGATATTTACTACAAATCGCTCCAGATTTTTCTGGAGGCCACAGAAAGCAAGCACGGCATCTTTGGGTATTTGGACGAGAACGGCGACTATGTATGCCCGTCCTTAACCGAAGAGGTTTGGGGAAATTGCCGAAAGGATGAAAGGGGGCGCGTTTTCCCTAAAGAGGCATGGACTGGCGTCTGGGGGAAGGCGCTTCTGGAAAATAAGACGGTTTGTTCGAACAAGATGCTTCAACAGCCGCAAGGCTATTTCCCCGTTATCAACGCACTTTCCGTTCCCCTCTCGTTTCATGGAAAGGTGATCGGCAATGTGCTTGTCGGTGACAAAAGTACGCCCTACGACGAGCACGATATTCGGATCTTGGAGGGACTCGCTCTCGAAGTCGCCCCCGTTCTGAACGCGATGCTGCAGCGCGAACGCGAGGAAAAAGAGCGCCAACGGGCCGAAGCGGAATTGCAGGAGACGGCGCAACGCCTCCAGCTCGCTACGGAGTCGGCGGGGAACGGCATGTGGCACTGGGACATGCTAAGCGACACGCTGGTTTGGGACGACCGAATGTGCGCGTTGTACGGCGTTCGCCGGGAAGAGTTTGAGGGGAACTACGCGATATGGGAGAAACGGGTTCATCCGGACGACTTGGAGTTGTTTCAACGAGAAGTCGCCAATGCAAGAGCCAGTGAGCGCCCGCTCTACATGGCGTTTCGCGTGATCCTTCCCAATAACGACATACGCTACATTGAGACGCACGCCGTGGTGCAGCGTTCTCGGAATGCACACAGCATGGTTGGGTTGAGCCGGGACATCACGGATCGTAAGCGCATGGACGAGCGCCTTACACAGCAAAGCGTCGCACTCGTAAATTCCCGCCAGGCGGCGCTCAGTCTTTTGCAGGATACCCAGCTTCAGCAGCAACGGGCGGAGGCCGCGCTCGAGCGCGCCACGGTGGCGGAACGGGAGGCCAAGGAGCTGGCGGAGTGGGCTCAGGGGTTTCAGACTGCGGGTGAAGAGCTTGCTTCTTGCCTGACGGTGGAGGAGGTGGCCGCGTTTGCGGCGCGCGCGCCGATGGATTATCTCCAGATGAATCTGGCGTGGGTAGCGGTGCTGGGAGAGGATCTTCTGCCGATTCAGATTTTGAGCGGCATGCCGGAAAACAAGCAATTGGCCCTCGATGCGCCTTGTGTGCATGAGGCGGGCGAACGCTGCGAGTCCATCATTGTGGAGGATACCTTGAATGGACCTCGGGTTGGATCTCGCTGCGTGGAGCGGGCCAGAGAGTTTGGTTTTAGAAGTTGCGCTTCATTTCCGATTTCCGCAGGCGGTCGGTGCGTGGCTGTGCTGACGGTTCGCGATTTGGATTCGGGGCCTGGGTGCCGCTTGGTGCGGATGCAGCCGTTGGTTGAGGTGTTTTGCCGACAAGCGGGGCACGTGTGGCAACGCTGCCGCGATGAAGAGGAAAAGCACAAGCTCGCGCAGGCCATCGAGGCGTGTCCGGCAACGGTTGTTATTACAGATATCAGCGGCAACATCACCTACGTCAATCCGCGTTTTACCGAAACGACGGGCTACACGCGGGAAGAAGCCATTGGCGCGAATCCGCGGGTGCTTAAATCGGGGAGTCATCCGCCGGAATTCTACCGCAACATGTGGAAGGTGCTGCGCTCCGGGAATGAGTGGCAGGGAGAATTCTGCAACCGCAAGAAAAATGGCGAGCTGTATTGGGAGCATGCCTCCATTTCCTCCGTGCGCGATTCGCGCGGCGCAACGATGAGCTATATCGCGGTGAAGGAGGACATTACCGAGTCCAAGCGGATGGTGGAGGCGTTGCTTCAGATGAAGGCGGAGGCCGATCGGGCCAATCGCGCCAAGAGTTTGTTCCTCGCGAACATGAGCCATGAGATCCGCACGCCGATGACCGCGATCCTCGGGTATTGCCAACTGATGGAGCGGGACACGCCGTTGACGCCCCAACAGGCGCGGTATCTTCATACGATTAACCACAGTGGTGAACATCTTCTGGGCCTTATCAACGACATCCTGGATATGTCCAAGATTGAGGCGGGCCGCACCACTCTGAATCCAACGACATTCGACTTGCCTGCCTTGCTGGGCGACATTGAAGCGATGTTTCGGACGCGAACGGACGCGAAGGGCCTTTTCCTTGAGGTGGAGTATATGGGGCCCATCCCGCGCACTATCCATGCGGACGTCGGCAAAGTGCGGCAGGTGCTCATCAACATCCTGGGGAACGCAGTCAAGTTCACGGACGAGGGCGGACTGGCTGTCCGCGTTCAGGCGCGCGAGGACGGTGAATGTGTACGCATCGTCATTGAAGTCGAAGACAGTGGCTGCGGGATTCCTCCTCACGAATTGGAATTGGTATTTGGAGCTTTTGAGCAAGCCCAGAACGCCCAAAACCGCGGCGGTACGGGCTTGGGAATGCCGATTAGTCGGCAGTACGCGCGCATGATGGGCGGCGACTTAACGCTCGTGTCGGAGGTAGGGAAAGGGTCCGTGTTTCGATTCGAATTCTCGGCTGCGCGTGGGAATGAACTGAGCCTCCCGCCTTCGCGCAAGCGCTCCTCCGTTGCGGGCTTGGCCCCAGGGCAAGGCGAATTGCGTATCCTGATTGTGGACGATCGGCGGGAAAACAGGGACCTGCTGAACGGACTCCTGACGCGTGTCGGTTTCAAGACGCGTGAAGCCCGAGATGGGGAGGAGGCCATTGACGTGTTCGAGGAATGGCATCCGCAAGCGGTCTTGATGGATATACGCATGTTCGGAATGGATGGACTCGAGGCCACCCGGCGCATTAAGGCGCTGCCGGAAGGCGCCAAGACCACCGTGATTATCATCTCCGCGAGCGTAATGGAGGAAGATCGTCGCTCCGCCATGGCGAGCGGCGCCGAAGGGTTTATCCGCAAACCGTTCCGCCAAGAGGAGGTGTTTGACGAGTTGGAGCAACGCGCCGGGATTTCGTTCGTCTACGAAACCTCGGAGTCCGACGCCGCGCCGGAATCCGCCGGAAAGCGTCTTGCTCCCGAGGCGCTGAACGCGTTTTCGCGAGAGGTGGTTCGCCGGATGTATGAAGCGGTAAGCACGGCCCGTATCGATGAGTTCTTGCGGCTGCTGAGTATCGAGAGTGACCGAGAGCCGGAGCTTGCGCAGACGTTGCAGACACTCGCCGAGAATTTCAACTATGATGCCTTGCTGGCTCTTTTTGCTCAGGGAGCCGAGCAAGAGATTTTGTCCGCCGGGGGAGGCGACACGCTCGAGATGGAACGTAGTACATAGGGAGGACGAGAAGATGAAGATGTTGATTGTCGAGGACGATTTTACGCATCGCGCATTGCTTCAGGAGTGTTTGAAGGAATACGGCCCGGCGCATGTTGCCGTAAACGGGAGCGAAGCGGTGGAGGCCGTGCGTGCCGCCATGGAGGCCGGCGCCCCCTACGATCTCATTTGTCTCGATATCGAAATGCCGGAACTAAATGGACGAGATGCACTCAAAGAAATCAGGAAAATGGAGGAAGACGCGGGAGTATTGCTTGGTTCTGGTGCGAAAATCATCATGACCACGGCTTCGCGCGACGGAAAGGACGTTATGGGGTCCTTTCGCGAAGCATGCGACGCCTACCTATGCAAGCCTGTTGAAAAGGGCGCACTTACCGAGCGTCTTCGAAAATTCGGATTGATTTAGATATGCCGGAACGCGATGTATGAGAAAATTGGAATAGGCAAGAAAAGCCCCATATTTTTGTGCTCGTAAATCCGGCATATTTCTCTGCTATTTTTGGTTTCAAGCGTGAGGTATTATTGGCAACCGGGTTTATCAGGAGGTTTGGAGTGGAAAAACCCTTTAAACCTATGGTATCATCCCGTGAGTTCAATGAGCGCACTGTGTCTGTCTCGGTCACAGTGAAGTAGATGAGCTGTGTTGTGCCACCGCCTTTTCTTGGCTGGAGAGCTGGTGGAGGGGTGTGACTATGAGCGTGTGTAGTATGCTCGAAAGTATCATGATAGTCGACGACCAGCCTGAGAACCTGCGGCTCTTAGGCTATATGTTGCGGGACGAGGGCTATGACGTTCGCCCCGTGCCGAACGGGCGTATGGCGTTACGCGCCGCGATGACCGATCCGCCCGATCTCATCCTGCTCGATATCAACATGCCGGATATGGACGGCTATGAGCTGTGCCAGCGGCTGAAAGAAGATGAGCGGCTTCAAAAGATTCCGGTGTTGTTCATCAGCGCAATGAACGCGGTGGACGACAAAGTGCGCGCGTTCAACGCGGGCGGACTGGATTACGTTACCAAACCGTTTCAGTTCAAAGAAGTGAGCGCGCGGGTCAAGACGCATATCGAACTGCGCCGTCTCCAGAAGGAATTGGAGCGTCACAATCTGCATTTGGCGGATCTCGTTGCCGAGCAGGTCAAAGAGATATCGAGTTCGCAGATGTCGATGATCTTTGCGTTGTCAAAGCTCTCGGAATCGCGCGACGACGATACCGGCAAGCATATGGAACGTGTTCGCGGTGTGTGCCGGATCCTGGCGATGGCGCTTAAGAGGAGCCGTGAGTGCCCGGACGCGGTGGACGACAAATTTGTTGAGAATATTTTTCAGGCAAGTCCGCTTCATGATATTGGCAAGGTGGGCATCTCGGACACCATCTTGCTCAAGCCGGGCAAGCTGACGCCAGAGGAATTCGGGATTATGAAGACGCACACGGTCATTGGCGCCGATACCCTCGATGCCGTGAGGGAGAATATCCCAATAACGCATTTGTTAGCATGGGGATTGCGATTGCCCGGTCGCACCATGAGCGTTGGGATGGCTCTGGATATCCGGATGGACTTCGGGGCGACGATATTCCGCTTGCGGCGCAACTCATGTCGGTGGCGGATGTCTACGATGCGTTGCGTTCGGTCCGCTGTTACAAGCCGGCGTTTTCCATCGAGAAAAGTCGTGGACTTATCCTGGAGGGGAAAGGGACGCAGTTTTCCCCGCGGGTTATACAAGCGTTCCTCGATGCCGAGGCCGAGATCATTGAGCTTTACGACAGGCTGAAGGACGAATGAGCGCCCCTGCTGCATCTGAATCCAGGGGCAGTATTCTTGTTGTCGACGACACGCTGGAAAACCTGCGCCTGCTCAATAGCATGCTCACGGAGCGAGGGTACGTTGTTCGGCCAGTGCCCAACGGCCGGCTGGCGCTCAACGCCGCGGAGAAGGCTCCGCCCGATCTGATCTTGCTCGATATCAACATGCCGGAGATGAACGGCTATGAGGTGTGTGAGCGACTAAAAGCCAATGAAGAATTGCGCGATATCCCCGTCATTTTCTTGAGTGCGCTCAACGAAATCATAGATAAAGTGCGGGCGTTTCAGTGTGGCGGCGTGGACTATATCACCAAGCCCTTTGAGTTCGAAGAAGTGCTGGCCCGCGTCGAGACGCATATTACGTTGCGCCGTTTTCGCGCCGAAATTCTCGCCAAGAGCCAGGAATTGGCCGCCAGTTACGCCAAGTTAAGAGAACTCGAAGAGTTGCGGGAATCGCTCACGCACATGATCGTGCATGATCTGCGCTCCCCGTTGTCGGGAACGATGGGATGTCTCCATATCCTATTGACGGAAGCAGCCAAAGGTCTTTCGGAGCCGCATCTCAACTTTCTTCGGCTTGCGCTTTCATCCGCGACGGAGTTGATGACGCGTATCGACACCGTTTTGGACGTGAATCGTCTCGAAGCGGATTCCGTTCCGTTGAAATTGGAGACCGTGGATCTTGTCGGTTTAGCGCGGGAGATGGCGGCATCTTTCGAATTTCAGCGTGCAGGACACGATCTTCAGATCGATGCACAGGAACCCGAGATTCATGTCTCGTGTGATCGCGAGATGATAACGCGGGTGTTTCTCAATTTGCTCCACAATGCGGTCAAATTTTCTCCGGCCGCATCGTTGGTCCGAATCAGCATCGCGCGCGGGGACAACACGGTGCGCGTTGCCGTGCACGATCAGGGGAAGGGCGTACCGCCTGAGCATAGCGAGCTTATCTTCGAGAAGTTCAAACAGGTGGAAAACTCGAAGGAAATCGCCCGCAAAGGCTTTGGGTTGGGGCTTGCCTTCTGCAAGCTTGCGGTGGAAGCGCACCGAGGCACGATCGGCGTCGAGTCTCCGGAGCCACGGGGGAGCGCCTTTTGGTTCACGCTTCCTACTGGAGGCGAGGCGTAGTCGAACCGTTTTGTCCATCCGCGTTCTTGAACTGGTAGAACACCGATCGCAGGTAACGCATGGGGACAAACTCGGGGCAAAGCCCTGTGATGGATTCGGTCGAGCCGATGAGCAGATACCCGTCCGGCGCCAGCGCGCGGCCAATGCCCCTGAAGAGTTTGGTCCGGTTCTCTTCCGTGAAGTAGATGGCCACGTTTCGGCAGAGAATAATGTCGAAGCGCGCCGGAAATGAAAACGGCTCAAGAAGATTCATCGTTTTGAACGTAGCCATCGCGCGAATCTCGTCCTTAACCTTCCACGTGTCGTTGGATACCGTGAAGTGTTTGGCAATCTTGTCCGAGGAGAGACCGCGGTCCAGTTCGAGTTTGGTGTAGATGCCCCGGCTGGCGTGAGCGACGGCTCTATCGGAAATATCCGTGCCCAGGATACGGATGTCGTAGTGCGCAGTGCTGGGGAGGAGTTCGCGGAGCACCATGCACATGCTGTAGACCTCTTGCCCTGTCGAACACGCCGCGCTCCAGATGCGAATCGGGATTGGCCTCGCGGCTCCCATCAGCTTCGTTCGCTTGTCGATCAGATCCGGCAATATTTTGTTTTGAAGGAGTTCGAACGGAGAGGTGTCGCGAAAAAACGAAGTCTCGTTGGTCGTGATGGCCTCGATGACTTTGCGCTTCAGTCCGTTGCTTGTATCCCGTTCGACTTTTCCGTGCAACTCGACGAACGTGGCGCTGGCGGTCTCGCGCATCAATCCGCTCAGACGAGTTTCTATCAAGTAGGCTTTGGATTCATCCAGGAAGACGCCGCAAATGGAGTGGATATAGTCCGCCCATAGTTTGAACTCGTTGGAGGCTAGCGCGGTCATAGTCCGCGACCTCGAACCACCGACACGATCCGTGCGGGGATGGCATCAAGTGGAAGCACGGCGTCCACCACGCCTGCGTCGATGGCGGCCTTCGGCATGCCGAATACGACGCAACTGCTTTCGTCCTGTGCGATGACCTTGCATCCATGCCGTTTGAGCAGGCGCAATCCTAGAGTGCCGTCATTGCCCATGCCAGTTAGAATCACCGCCATGGCGCGTCCTGGAAACCGCAGTGCGGCAGAGCGAAATAGGTAGTCCACCGCCGGTTTGCAGTTGTTTTCCGGAGGATCGTCTGTGATCTCGATCTGTATGCCTCCGGTTCGGGGATCTGTCAGGCGCATTTGGCGTCCGCCCGGCGCGATGTATACGCAGTTCGGCTCGACGAGCTGGTTGTGCGACGCCTCGCACACGCGAAGCGCGCACTTGGCGGACAAACTCTCCGCGAGCGATTGGGTAAAGACCGGGGGCATGTGCTGCACAATGAGCACGGGCACGCCGATATCGCCGGGAAGAGCGGGCAGTATTTGCGCCAAGGCGTTGGGGCCGCCGGTGGATACGCCGACGAGTACCATTTCCGGTCTTTGGGCTATCGTCGCGACGCGCGCCATTCGCTGGGCGATCGGTGTCGAGGGCGTCGTCGCTTCGGGTTCTGGGGTTGGCGTCGTCGTTGTGGAGGCCGAGGGCGATTGGCGTAAGATGCCCCGGATGGCGCGGCGATGGGCGATAGCGCGCAGCCGTGTGCTCAATTCGGACTGGATGAGCGCCTTGCTTTCCGCAACGCCTCCGGCATCCGGCTTGGTGATGAAGTCGAACGCCCCCTTTTCCAAAGCCTTGAGGGTCAGGCGTCCGCCCTGGAGCGTCAAGGCGCTCACCACCACGACGGTCGTTTCCTCGCCCGCTTGGCGAAGGGCATCCAGAACCGCCAGCCCGTCCATCTCGGGCATCTCAATGTCGAGCGTGAGCACGTCCGGCTTCAATTCCCGAACGCGCTGTATGGCCAAGCGCCCATTTGGGGCGGAACCCACCACTTCTATATCGGGAATGCCAGCTAACGCATCGCAAATCACTCGACGAAACAGCACCGAGTCATCGGCGACCAATACTCTAAGCGGCATCTACGATTCCTTGTGCACGGCGGCATCGGCCGGAGCCTCGGCGCCGGTCTGCAGAATGGACTCGACATTCAGGAGCGTAGTTAGTCGGCCCTCCGCTTGAGATACGCCCTGAATGTAGCGAGCATCCACCTTGCGTAAATTAGACGATGCGGGCTCAAGGTTGTCGCGGTCGACTTCGATCACGTCAGCAACGAGGTCCACGAGCAGCCCCACGGGTTCGCCGTGCCAATCGATGATGGCGATCCGGCTGGCCGGGCCAATCTCCACGCTACTCAGGCCAAGGCGAAGCCCCAGATCGATGACGGTCACAATCCGGCCGCGAAGGTTCAAGATGCCGACGATGTAGGATGCGGCTCCGCGCACCGGGGTAATGTCCCCTACGCGCACAACCTCTTGAATCCTCGCGGTGTCCAGCCCAAACAGCGCGCCGCCCACTTTGAGTGTGGAGACCAGCATCAAGCGGCTACCGGCGATATCGTTTGTTTCCATCTGCCGATCCTTTCCGCGCTGTGCTTAGACCGCGAACTTCCCCACCATGGCCTTGAGCTGTTCGGCCAAAGTCGAAAGCTCCGCGGCGCGGGCCTCCACTTGGTTGCCGCCATCTTTGACCTCGCCTATCGCGGAGTAGACGTCGGCGATATCGTGGGCCATGGACTGCGAGACGGCCGCGGTTTGGGAAATGCGCTCGCTGGCGTCTTGAACGCTTTCGGAGGCTTGCGCAATGTTGCCCGCCACGTCGCGCGTCACCACGGACTGCTCTTCGATAGCCGCCGCGATGGTTTCAACGATCTGGCTCACCTGCGCGATCACAGTGGAGATTCTTTCGATGTCTCCGACTGCGCCGCCGGTGGAACTTTGAATTCCGGCGATTTTCTGTTTGATGTCTTCCGTGGCATCCGCGGTTTGGCGAGCGAGTTCTTTAATTTCACCGGCTACTACCGCAAAGCCCTTGCCCGCTGCGCCAGCGCGCGCGGCTTCAATGGTCGCATTCAGGGCCAGGAGATTGGTCTGCTCCGAGATGCGCGTAATGGCTTCGGTGACTTTGCCGATGTCCTGAGCCGCGTCGCCCAGGGTCTGCATTGTCGAAGCGACCGCTTTCGCCTGTTGAGTGGCTTGGCTGCTGATGTCGCGGGCGCGATCGGAGTTTGCGGCAATGTCGCTAATCGTGGCGCTCATTTCCTCCGTGGCGGTGGCGACAGAGGTCAGGCTCGCCGTCGTTTGTTCCATGCTCCCCGAGACCGATTTCGTGTTTACGCTGGATTCCTCCGCAGCTGCCGCAACGGTATTGGCGCGTTCCGAAATACTCTGTACACTCGCGGACATTTGCGTGGAGACGGCGGAAAGCTCTGTGGAGGAGGAGGCAAGGGTCTGGACGCCGCCGGCGATGTCTGTGACGATGCCGCGCATGCTCGCGGTGAGCGATTCGGTCGCTTGGGCGACTTCGCCAATCTCGTCAGCGCGTTGGAGGTCGTTCTTGTCCACATTCCCCGAGAAGTCGCCTTGGGCCATTGTTTTCAGGTGCTGCACGACGCGGGCCAACGGCGTGGCGATGCTGCGACTTACGGCCATGCCCAGGACAACAGCCAGGATTAAGCAGAGAGCCGTCGCGGTGAAGGAGGCGACCTGGACCCAACGGGCTCTTTTCTCGGCGGTGTCCACGGCGGTCGCGGCGTTTTTCGATGCAATGCCCACCAATGCATCCAACGGTTTTTCGGCTTCCTCAAAGGAGGCTGCATTCGCGATCAGCGCTTGATTGCTCATTTGGGTGTAGAGTTCTTCAGCACGAGCCGCCTCGGCCAGGATTGCGTCAAAGTGGCCAAACGTGCTTTGCGCCGCATCGCCCATTTCGCCGTGGAAAAGGCTTAGTGCTGCGGCCCTGTCGCCTTGAGCGGTCAATTCTTTGAAGCGGGCAATCGCTTTATGAAAACGCTCGTGACTACCAGTGATCCCATCCATATTCTTTTGGATCTCGGGGTTCTTGCTCTCAAAAGAGGCCATCCACTTTCCGAACGCGCACACGGTGGGGTCGTCTCCGCCTTGCAGGGGAGTTCCGGTCTCCAAGGAATCCAGCACAGATAGTCTTAGGCTGTGGTGATCCCCACGGAAGCGGTAGATCTGCTTTTCAAGGGCGGCGGGGTCTTGAATTGCGGCGGCATCAAATGCTTTGGCGAGCCGGACAAACTCTTCGTGATCCTTTTTGCAGACCTCCCACGCCGCGGTGAATTTAGGCCAGTGCTCTTTTTCCTCGGGCGTGTGGGGGAGAGCCGCATACGTATTGAGGGCCTCAGTCGCTTGACCCCACGATTCCGTTAACGTTTTGTGGGCTTCCTCGCGAGTCTCCAAAGTCATGGAGCGGCTCAGCATAGCGTTTTCGGCGGTCGTGAGTTCTTTCTTGGCTTCCATGACTAACATCAGGCTCTGCACGGCCGGCAAGTGCACGTTGGCGATCGCATTGAGGGCGCGGCCACTCATGACTGTGGAGTAAGAGCCCAAGGCCCCGAGCAGGAGCGTGGCCAGGGCGATAACGCCAAACCCCAGGGCAAGTTTCTTCCAGATTTTCATGTTCTTCAGTGTGTTCATCCCAGTACCTCCTCGTATCGGTCCGCAACCATGCCCACGCGTTTAAACGCCGACGCCCGGCCCATTACATTTATCTTCAGGTCTGCAACAGATCGTGCAGCGCGCTCATTAACCGGTCCCGATCCAATTTCACTTGATAATCGGTAATGCCGGCCGCTTTTCCCCTTTCAACGTCTTCATCCCCCGCCAGCGACGTAAGCGCGATGATAGGCAGGGCTGCAAAGCGGGGCTCCAAACGGATGCGTTGGGCTAGACCCAGCCCCGTTAGCCTCGGCATCTCGATATCGGTCACGACGGCGCATACTTTTTCGCTGTTTGCCTGAAGCGACTCCCAGGCCGCTTCGCCATCCGGGGCCGCCAATACGGTGTAGCCTTCCTGTTCGAGGAAGTGAGTCACACGGCCTCGGAAAAAGTCGGAGTCTTCAGCGAGCAAAACGAGTCCTCTATCGCTCTCGGAGGATGACGTCGTGTTTTTCTGTACACTCCACTCCGGATAGGCGGATTCGAGCAGTTCCTCCAAGTCCGCCATCAGGACGATCTTGTCGCGCACAATGGCCGATCCCGCAACGCCTTTTCGCCTATGGGTGACCTGGTCGATCGTCGCACGCGCGGTAACGACATCCACCGGCATCGCCGCCAGTAGTCCCACCTCGCGTCCGCCTACGCTGGAGATAATCACCACGAGTTCTTGGGATTCATGGATGGGGCCAAGTCCGCCAGTGTCCGCCATCGTTACGAGGGGAATGAGCGAGCCCCGATACTGCATGGTCCTGCGGCCGCCGGCCATCTCCACGCGATCACGGGAGATTCTTTCCACTCGCAGAACGGTTTCGAGCGATGTCGCGCATATCTCGCCCGGCGCATTTTCGAAAAGAAGGAGGGAGTGCACGTCCTGAAGTCTGTCGCGAGAAGCCTCTTGAAGCACCTCCGCCGCACGAGAAGAACCGGAGACGGGTTTCAAGTCCGCTTTCGCCGCCAGTCCGGCGACGTCCAGAATGAGGATGACTCGTCCGTCGCCCATAATGGCCGCTCCGGCGTACTCTCGGATTCCCTTGAGGTGTTGGCCTAAGGGCTTGACGACGATCTCCTCGGCGTTGTGGAATGAATCCATCACCAGGCCGTATTGCACGGTGCCCGTGTTCACCACGGCGATGCGCAAGTCGCTTTCGGGACGTTGACGCCGGTCTTGCGTCTCCTGGCGCAGTTCCATTGCGCCGTGATGCTTGATGCGCCACGCGTCGGCCTCGTCGTCGTAGAGCAGAGGCGACTGCGGCGATCGGCGATCGGCAATGTGGTCGCGGCGATCGATCTCCTCGTGGCCGGTAACGGGATCGCGATACGTCGGTACCATCCCAATAACGTCTGCGAAGCGCACCAGGGGAACGAGTTGACCTCGAAGCCGCAGCACCTCGGCATCGCCCACGATTTCAATGCGTTCCTTCACCTGATCGGCTCGAACGTGGAGCAATTCGCTCACGTTAATTTGGGGAATCGCAAAGCGCTCTCCCTGCGTCCTCACGATTAGAGCGGGGATGATGGCGAGAGTGAGGGGAAGTTTGATGCGGAAGCAGGTGCCGCGCCCAATCTCGGATTCTATCTCGACTTTCCCGCCTAGCTGGGCGATGTTGGTCTTGACGACATCCATACCGACGCCGCGCCCCGACACATCGGTCACTTTTTCCGCGGTGGAGAGGCCGGGGAGAAACAAGAGATCCATTTTGTGCTGTGGCGACATTCCCAGCACCTTTTCCTGAGAGATCAACCCCTTTTTCACCGCGCTTGCAGCCACACGCTCGGGATCGATTCCGCCGCCGTCATCCGCGATTTCCACGACCACTTGGCCGGCTTCGTGGCGCGCTTCGATGCGGATCGTACCCGTAGGATTTTTGCCTGAGCGCACCCGCTCTTCCGGCATCTCGACGCCGTGATCGGCGGCATTGCGCACCATGTGGGTCAGCGGATCGGACAAACCTTCGATGAGGCTCTTGTCCAGGCCGACGTCCTTACCTCGAATATCGAGTTGCAGTTCCTTATTCAGTGTTCGCGCCATGTCGCGCACCACACGGGGGAACTTGCCGAATACATTGCCGATTGGCTGCATTCGGGTGCGCATGACGGCCTCCTGTAATTCGGAGGTGACCAAATTGATGCGCTGAACGCTGGCTGAGAGCGCGGGCGAGGCGTCTTGTGTCAACGCTTCACGCAGTTGGTTGCGCCCCAGCACCAACTCTCCCGCGAGATTCATTAACGAGTCGAGCAACGCCACGCTTACCCGTAGTGTGCTATCTCCAGAGGCCGACTCGGATTCCTCCGAAGTGGCCGCTGCTCGCTTCTTTTCCTTCGGTTCGGGCGTGGGTGTGGGCTGAGGATGAGCCTCGCTGTCCGAAGTCGCAGGAGCCGATTCCGCGGAAACAAACGGATTGGCCGGCGCGACAACCGGGGGAGCGGTTTCGGTCTGTGGCGTCCGTGGATCGAATAGCAGCGCCACTCTGTCGTCCGCCACGTTGATCAGCGTGCCGATAATGTCAGGCTCGAGAACGGTGGCGAACACCAAGCACATCGGAATCCGATTGCCAATCGGTCCTTCCAGCGAGCCCACCGCATCGAAATCCAGCGAACAGTTGATGATTTCGCCCGTAGCGCCGAGATCCTTGAAAAGCTCCAATACGCTGAGTCCTTGGCGCTCAATGTCGTGGATCAGGTCGTACTCAACCTGGTAGATGTACTGCCCAGAGCGCTTTGCGCGGTCGAGATCGACCTCGGGAATCGTGACGGAACTAAGCGCTCCCGGCGCGTGGAGTTCCGCCTTGGTCTTGAGAGAGGCCTTCTGATTCTGCGGCAGAAAGGATGAGGCAAGCGCCACAAGACTGTCCACGTGTTCGGAGATGTCCATGTGTTCGCTGCCGGAAGGGTCATTGACCATTTCCCGCAACTTATCGAACGCCGCCAACAGGATGTTAGTGATTTCAGGATTGGGCGGCAGGGTGCGCGAACGGATCATGTCGAGCACCGTTTCCGCTCGGTGGGCGAGTTCCTTTAGGTTGTTTAGATCGAAGAAGCCGCTGCCTCCCTTGATGGAGTGTGCCGCGCGAAAGACCTTATTTACGAGGGCTTCGTCAATGTCGGCTCCGCCTTCTTCGATTGCCAGAAGATCCGCCTCGATCGTTTCGAGATGCTCACGCGCTTCAGCGAGAAAACTTTGAAGCAGTTCATCGTCCATAGCGTTTCCTCCTCGTGTCAGCGCGAGACCACACCCAGCCGCTGATCAAGCCGCATGCTTTGCAGCAGGTGGAAGATGTCTTCGGAGACCTGAGTCACATGAAGCCGCCCGTCTATTTTTTTCAGACTGTTGTGCGTGGCGACAAGTAGGCCTATCCCCACCGAATCGATCACCGTGGTCTTGCCAAGATCAAAGTTTATTTCCGTGACACCCTCCTGCAGGGCCTGTTGCAGTTCCGGCTTAAGCGTTAACGCCAGAACGGCCGTCAAGTCGCCTGCGAGGAGGACCGAGAGGGAGTTGCCCTCACGCTTCAGTTCGAATGGATTCATGAGATTCTCCCTTGATCTTTCTAACGAGGGTCACACGATTTCCTTTTTCGTTGAATGTGATTTCCTGAGCATACAGCGCGTAAAGAGACAGTCCCCGACCCTCTGGAGCGGTGGGGTCTGGTTCTCTTGTACTCGCCTTTCTCCAATCGAATCCAGCGCCTTCATCCTCAATAGCGAGCGTTACCGTATCCGGGCCTATTCGGACTTTGATCCGGACTTTCTTCTGGGCGTCGCCGCGGTTCCCGTGAATTATGGCGTTATTGAGGCTTTCCCGCAGGAGTATTTCCACGGGAAAAGTCTCCGATGGCAAATTCATCTCGACGAGTCGCGTCCGTACTTGTTGACAGAGAGTGTCAATTTGCTCTAGTTCAGACGCAAGCACTACCCATAATTCGGAAGAGGACAGCGGGATCATGCTTCAACTCCGAGCAAAACAATATCGTCACGAAGTCCTTTTCGCGTGACGAAGTCGGCCCCCATCGTTTCTATCTGCGATTGCAAAGAAAGCGCACGGTGTTGCTCACACAGTCTTCTCAATGAAGCAATTCCCTCTTCTCGGCTTCCCTGAATTTCCACGAGCCCGTCGGTGTACAGAAAGAAGCGATCTCCTGGGCTTAGAACCCGTTGGATTGTTTCGTAAGCCGCATCCGAAAAGACCCCCACAAGATCGCCTGTCTGTCGCGCGACGTCACACGGCCAGGCGTTTCGCAGGCATAAGGACGGGGGATGGCCCGCATTTGTCAACGTGAGTAGTCCCGAATGCCGGTTCAGACGCGCATATATCATTGTGAAATAGAGCCCCTCCGGGAGAATCCGGCAGAGCGTGCGATTGATCCCATAGAGAATGTCCGCCGGAGTGTTCAGCGGCGACGCATACTCGTGCAACAGCGCCTTCAGCGCCGCTGTCCAAAATGCCACCTCCACGCCATGCCCGCTTCCGTCGGCCACGACATAATCCACCAGGCCGTCCGCAACGGGGATTACGTCATAGAAGTCACCGCCCGCACCATGAATCTGCCGCATGGAGACGGCAAACTGGGCATCGGGAAAATCCGCAGGCGAAGGCATCAAGGTCTGCTGCGTCGCCTCGAGGCGCTCAATGCGCTCGGCCTGGAGTTTGGCCAGGTTGTCGTAGGCTTCCTTAAGCCGCAGGTGGGTTCTCACCCGTGCCGCCACTTCCTGCTCTTCGAGCGGCTTCGTGATGTAGTCAACCGCACCCGCCTCAAACCCCTGCAGCTTGTACGAGATCCCTTCGTTGGCCGAAATGAACAGGACTGGGGCGTGGGGCGTCGAGGCGCCATTTTGCAGCTCACGGCAGATGGTGAAGCCATCGGTGTCGGGCAGATTTACGTCTAGCAGAACAAGGTCCGGCTGCAACGACCGAGCGAGCGAAAGGCCTTCGGCGCCATCCGAGGCGCAGGCGGTCTTTAGGCCAGCGCGGGCGAGAAGATGGGACAGCACCTCCCGGATGGTAAGATCGTCGTCCACGATGAGTACCAGTGGGGCCTTCCGTTCTGTCATGCCGAGTCCTCTATAGGCCAAAATAATGCCTGTTTCCTCGCGTCGACCCCCCATGAGCCAACGGATACTTCCATCTACACTCACTCGCAGCCAGCTCCCCTCTCGTTAGTCTGCATTGCAAAGCAATGCGAACTGTTGTATAGTATTGCATAATGTTGCCCTCTTTGTCAAGCCAGCAGGTTTTGGATATGCTTTTGTGAAGGAATAACAGTACCGAGGGTGGAATTAACCGAGAAAAATACGATCTTCTCGGGGTAAAAGAGTGAGAAACCTGATTCGAAGGATGCTGAGGCTCTTTCGGGTAGTTTTGAGGAATAGGCGGATGCACTGTCCCTTTTCTTGCATGAGTGGGAGAGGGCGCTTAGAATTAGCACCGCGCGAAGTGCACGCGGGGCCGCCGAAGGGCGTAGGAGGCGCATGCTGACCGGTTTTCTGGTATGCGAGGGCGGGGCCAAGCCGCCACAGCGGGTTCGGGTGGGCGATGTCTGCGTGGTGGGACGCGCCCCCGGCTGCGACCTCGTGCTCGATGATGCGGCGGCGTCGCGGGAGCACGTGGAGGTCAGTGCGGATCCTCAGGGGTTCGTCTGGCGCGACCTCGGCAGTACCAACGGGACTCTACTCAACGGCGCGAAGACCCCCGGCGGACGTTTGCAGCACGGCGATGTGCTACTGATCGGCGCGACCTCGCTACGTTTCGAGGCGATCGAGCTTAATTCGGGCGAAGCCCTGTCCGATGGCACGACCTACTTCAAGCAGACGATCGTGAATTGGCGGAGCAGTACGCCGGACCTTACCCCGAAAGCGGGCGCGGCGGAACTGCTTAAGACGCTCTATAACGTCGTTCACGAGATTTCCAGCAACTACGATCCGTGCAGTCTGGTCGATAATGTGCTCGAAATGACCGTGCGCGCCGTGGACGCGGAGCGAGGAGCGATTCTTTTTTCAGACGAAGACGCGGAGGGACTGTTGCCTTGTCCGGGGTGTGGCCGCTACCACTTGCTTGAGGGCGGAAGCGTCAACCATGTGGACCGCAGCGGCGTGGGGCTCAGCCGGACCGTCATGCGGCGCGTGTTGCGCGAAGAGGAGAGTTTACTCTACCAGGATCTGCAGGACAGCGACCTGTGTCTTGTCGAGAGTGTGATGTCGCTCGACCTGCGTTCGATCCTCTGCGTGCCGGTACGCGGGAAAAATGGCGTGTTGGGCCTGTTGTATCTCGATTCGAGTCGTCCGGGCCAGACCTTCGCGCACGACCATATGCTGTTGGCCACGGCGGTGGGCAACAGCGCGGGACTCGCAATTGAGAACGCCGCCATGCACCGTGCGCTCGTCGAAAAGGAGCGCACCGATCAGGAACTGCGCGATGCATGGACCATCCAGCAGGGATTCCTCGTGAAAGATTGGCCTGAGCCGGCCGGGGGAATCGAAGTCTACGGGGAGATGCGCCCTGCCAAGACCGTCGGCGGCGATTTTTACGATTACCTTACGCCTCGCCCGGGGTGGGTCGGGTTGCTTATTGGCGACGTCAGCGGCAAGGGCGTGCCCGCGGCGTTGACCATGGCGCAGCTCTTGGCGGAGTTTCGACTGCTCGCGCGTGAACATACCTCGCCTTCCATGGTGTTGGCGCATCTCAATCGCGCGCTGACGGCCCGCAGCATGTACGGCATGTTTGCGACGCTTTGCTATCTGCTTTTCGATACCGCGACGGGACGCGTATGTTATGCGAACGCGGGACATCATCCGGCCATGGTTATCGGCGAGCGTGGGCTGCGTTCGTTTGGTCTTGCCTCGGGGCCGCCGGCAGGGGTTCTTGATGAAGTCCATTGGCGGGATGAAGAGGACGTGATCCAGCCCGGCGAGACCTTGCTGTTGTATACCGATGGGGTGGTCGAGGCGCGGCCGACGGGACCGCTTGTGGCAACGGTGGCGGCGGAGTTTGGCGAGGCAAGCATCCAGCGGACTGCCCGCGAGCGCCACGCGGATGGACCGCGGGCGATGATTGCGGCGTTGAGCGAGGAGGTCGAAAGATACTGCGCTCCATCGGCGCCGCACGACGATCGCACGCTCATCGCGTTGAGACGTACGCCATGATTTTTCCGGATATCGAGATCGGCATCATCGCCGAGCCCAAGTGGCTGTGCGCGTTGCGTGCAATGGTGCGCGGCTATGCGCAGGCCCTGGGGTATGGCGAGCGCTGTATCGATGAGATTGTATTGGCGGTGGATGAGGCGGTGACCAATGCGATTCGTCACTCGTACGGCGGACCGTGCAACAACCGCGTTCAGCTCTTGCTCGGTACCGACGCGACACACCTCAAGGTGTGCGTGCGCGATGACGGCGTGCCTGCTCCGGCGGAGAAAGTGAAGCCCAAGCCCATTGTTCATGACCCCGCCAACCCGGTTCCAGGCGGGCTAGGGGTGCAATTGATCTATCGCGTGTTCGAAGAGGTGGAATACCGTCCAGGGGCGGAGCGCGGCAACACGTTGACTATGCGTCTTCCGCTGCCTTTACGGAAAGAATCGGAAACGGAACGCCATGTCGCTGCGGATTGATCGAATAGAGCAAGATGGCGCGATCGCCTTGATTGTTCAGGGCGAGGTGGACCTGTATTCATCCCCGAATTTGCGGACGGCGATCGCCAAAGCCATGCAGAAAGGCGCAGGGGAGGTCGCGGTGGACCTGCGCGAGGTCGCCTATATGGACAGTTCGGGTGTGGCGACTTTGGTTGAGGGACTGCGCGCGGCGCATCGTGCGCGGCGTGGGTTTGTGCTTGTTGCGCCGGGGGCATCCGTGTTGAAGGTACTTCAGTTGTCGCGACTCGACAGCGTGTTCACGATCCGGATGCCGGAGTGATGGGGGAGAGGGGGGCGAGCCTTTGAGTGTGAGCGTGGTGCTCTTGGGTACGGTCGGCCGGGTGACGCTGAACGGCCTGTACGCGCTGGCGCGCGTGTGCGTACTGATCCAAGATACGTTTCGCTGGGCTTTCGTCGCGCCGATAACCGGGAAAGGCCTGCGCGTACGCA
Source organism: Candidatus Hydrogenedentales bacterium (assembly GCA_041859045.1). GTDB lineage: Bacteria > Hydrogenedentota > Hydrogenedentia > Hydrogenedentales > SLHB01 > JBHELB01. The sequence goes on from JBHELB010000020.1 coordinate 102,239, forward strand.
GCGCCGTTGCGCACTTTGCCGAGTTCGGCGTGCGATCTTTGCCGATTGTCGCGCTGATCTGTTTTCTTGTGGGCGCGATCATGGCGATGCAAGCCAGTTACCAACTCGCGCGATTCGGTGCGACGCGCTTTATTGCCAATCTCGTTGGCGTTGCGGCGATGCGCGAGCTCGCGCCGCTCATGACCGCGATTATTCTCACCGGGCGCAGCGGGTCCGCGATTGCCGCGGAGATCGGCTCGATGAAAGTTGCCGAAGAGCTTGACGCGCTCGACGTGATGGGCATCAACCCGATTCGATTCCTCGTTGCACCCAAATTCCTTGCCATGTTGGTCGCGCTGCCGTGTCTTTCCGTGTTGGCGACGTTCATCATGATCGCGGGCGGCTACGCACTGAGCGTGGGCGTGCTGCGTGTGGACTCGTCGCTGTATATCGACCAGACCCTCGGCGCGCTCCAGATGAAGGATTTCGTTACAGGGCTTGTGAAGAGCGTCTTCTTCGGGATTGTGATCTGTTTGGTCGGCGTGTACCGCGGATTCCAGGTCGAGGGCGGCGCCGAGGGCGTTGGGCGCATGACCACCTCGTCCGTAGTGACGTCCATTTTCCTGATCATTGTCGTGGACATGGCGTTTACTGTGCTGTTCTATTTTGGCCTGTGACGTTACTCGGAGCGCAATGTGACGGAACGCAGCGAATACGCGATCGAAATCGAAGATTTGGTGGTCAAGTACGGCGACCGGACGGTGCTCGATCACGTCAGCTTTCGTGTGAAACGCGGCGAGATCTTTGTCATTCTCGGCGGAAGCGGCTGCGGCAAGAGCACGCTTCTGCGGAATCTTGTCGGTCTGATGCGCCCGTATTCTGGCCGTATCTTAATCGACGGCCAGGACTTCACCGCGATGACCGATCGGCAACGAAATGAGGCGCGGCGGCGCATGGGGATGTGTTTTCAGGGCGCGGCGTTGTTCAACTCGATGACCGTGGCGGACAATGTGGCACTGCCCCTGCGTGAGCACACCCGGCTCGAGGAATCGACCATCGATATCATGACGCGCATCAAACTCGAGTTGGTGGGATTGGGCGCGGCGGGGGAGAAGCTGCCCGCGGAGTTGAGCGGCGGCATGAAGAAGCGCGCGGGGCTTGCGCGAGCGATGGCAATGGACCCCGAGTTTATGTTTTACGACGAGCCGTCCGCGGGTCTTGATCCCATCGTCGCTGCAGGGCTTGACTCGCTTATCCGCAAACTTCAGACTACGTTTAACCTGACCAGCGTGGTGGTAACGCACGAAATGGCCAGTGTCCGGCTCATCGCGGATACCGTATGCTTGCTCAAGGATGGCCGCATCGTGGCCCTGGGCGCGCCGACGGAAGTGGAGCGCGATGACCACCCCTACGTTCGCCAGTTCTACGAACGGCGGCCCGACGCCGAGGAAACCGCCAACGCCGATTACATTCGATCCTTGACGGGCATGGATACAAAAACGTCATAATGCGGCAGGAGTGACCAATGCCGACGCGGAAACATAACTTTAGTCCAGCCGAGATTCTCGCGGGCTTCGTCGTCCTTGCGGGGATCGCCGCGGCGCTGCTGTTTTTTGCCGCAGTCTCCGGCATGCGCCCGCCCGCAAAGGTCAAGACCTTCCACGCGTCGTTTCCCGACACCTTCGGGCTTAACAAGGGCGCGGATGTCCGTTTTGGCGGATACAAAATCGGCCGGGTGTCGAACATCGGTCTTGATCCCGAGAACCAGAACCTTATTCGCGTTGAAGCCCAGGTTCCGCCCGATTTGCCCGTGAATGCGGAGAGCCGCGCGTACATCACCGCGGTCAGCCTTACGTCCGAACTGCACTTGGAGATTACCACGGGTGCCGCGGACGCCCCGCTGCTTGCCAGCGGAGCGGCGTTGCGTACGCGCGAAGGGGGACTCTTCCAACAGGCCGAAAACGTGGCGGCGCAACTGGGCGACGTACTCGAGAGCGTTCGCGGGCTCGTCGGTGCGGAGACGTCCGCTGCGCCCGCCGGTTCAGGCGAAGCGCAGGCCAGCGCGGGAACGGAGGGCTTCGCGGAGCCGGTTACGGTTGCCACCGTCCTCAAGAATCTCGACAGCACGATTCGCACAAGCGAACGTCTCATGGTTGATGCCGACGGCGTATTGCTCGAGAGTCGCGACGATGTCGCGGCCATCCTCGCCAAGATTCAGACCATTACCGACCGGGCTCAGGGCGTTGCGGACGAAGTCAACGCGCTTGTCGCCGAGAACCGGCCCGCAATTCGCGCGGCGACCGATACCGCGGCGAAGACGATGGCACGTGTTGACGCGGCGACTCAACGTGTTGACGCCATCGCGGCGTCGCTCGAGACGGTGCTTGCGAACAGCGAGGCGCTGACCGGCGATGCCAAGGCGCTTGTCGCCGAGAATCGCCCGACTCTCGAAGAGATGGTGCGCGAAATGCGCGAGACCGTGCGTTATCTGAAGTTGTTTTCCCGCGTGATTGCCGACGACCCGTCCGTTCTGGTGCGCGGCTCGTCGGCGTCGGGCAAGAAGTAGGGGAGGTAGGTAGGGATGCGCCTATTCCGATGCGCGTTGGTTCTTACGGCAGCGCTGGTTATGAGTGGATGTCTGACGCGGCCCGCCGCGCGGTATTATACACTCGACATGACGCCCTCGGGCAAGGTCGATCCGGCGGGCGCTTGCCGCGTTGACCGGGTGCGCGTTGCCGATGCGCTCGAACGTCCCGAGTTGCTGCTCCAGTTTTCATCCACCCAAGTCGAGTATTACGCCCTCGACCGCTGGGTGAGTTTCCCAGGCGATCTCGTGCGCCAGAAACTCCAGGCTGAATTCTCGTCCGCTGCGCCGGTCTGTCGAATCGAGATGGAACTCACCGCTTTTCAGCAAGTGTCGCATAACGGCAGCGACGAAGCGGTCGCGCGTATCGAGGCCGCGTTCTATCGTGCCGCCGCGTCTGCCGGTGCGCCCGCCGTCCTAGAGAAAGGTTACGAGGCCCGTGTGCCCATGGCGAAAGAGACTCCCGCGGCCCTTGCCGAAGCGCTAAGCCGTGCCCTCGAACAGATCGCCTCGGCGGTTTCCATTGATGCCGCGCAACTCGCAAAATAGCCGCGCTACTTGAGGTTGAATTCGCCTGAACAGTGCACCCATAATGCATGAACCGTACAGCGGTGGGAGGTATACGCATGCCGAAGTCGAAAGATGAAGCCTCAGGACAGGCGGATATTCGCGAGGGGGGCGCTTGTCTTCTCAATGTGTTGGAGCACTATTTCATGGTGCGCATCACAAAAATAGACGAGGACGGACTGCACGTGACGTTTCCTGCGGCCGACTATCCCGCCGAGGGCATGAGCGTCTACCTGGATTTTCACGACGAGGACGGGCTTACCCGGTATAGGGCCAAGGTGCTGCGCGGACCGCGTCAGAAGGGCGACGGCCTTTTGCTCGATGCGCCCGATGAAGGCATTCGCACGGCGCACCGCGATTTCTGCCGCGTTCCCACCGATCTCACCGTTCAGGTCAAGGATCATGAGCACGTCCGGCTCTACGACGCGGACTTGCTCAACCTCAGCGCCGGCGGCGCGCTCATCCGCACCAGCGCGCCCTTCGATTACACTACCCAGGTGGACATCATTCTTTCTTTGCCGGGCGAAGTGACCCTCCAGCTTCGGGGCGGCGTCGTGCATCTCGCCGATGCTCCCAACCACCACGCCGGCGCGCCAACCAAGGATATGGGACTTCACTTTGTCTCCCTCGACGCCGGGAGCCTCAGCACCCTTACTCGCTTCGTCAACCGCCAGATGAAGGGAATATATCCTTAGCCCCCTACTGCAAAGCCCGTATGCTGGAGGTCAGGACGCACTAAGGCCGTTCTTCTGACGAGTATGCCCTTGCACCCCGCACAGACTCCGATGTATTTTCTTCCGGGCGTATTTGGTTGCCGTGTAGTGACGGCCCGTGAAAGGAAGTCTAGAAATGATGAGGATTTTGCTCTCGATGACGGCATGCGTTGTGTGCTCAGCGGTCCCGGCGGCCGCGCTCGAAGTGGCTCCGCTATTCACGGATCATATGGTGTTGCAGCAGAAGGCCCCGGTTCCCGTATGGGGAAAAGCCGCCCCCGGCGACTCGGTGACCGTGAGCGTGGCGAATCGTACGGCGAAGACCATTGCGGGACCGGACGGGCAGTGGAAGGTTTCGCTTAAACCCTTGCCTGCGGGCGGACCCTACACGATGACGATCGCGTCTTCATCGCAGACGCTGGAGTTCAAGGATGTTCTTGTAGGCGAGGTCTGGGTCTGCTCCGGTCAGTCCAACATGGAGTGGTCGGTCAATCAGGTCAATAATGCCGACCAGGAAGTCGCCGCCGCCAACCATCCGCGCATCCGTCTTTTCACCGTGCTCAAACGCGTTTCAGAGGTCCCGATCGACACGTGCGACGGCATGTGGAGCGTGTGCACGCCCGAGTCGATCCCGTTCTTCTCCGCGGTCGGATACTTTTTCGGGCGAACGCTTCAGGAAAATCTGGACGTTCCCGTGGGGCTTATCGATTCGTCATGGGGCGGCAGTTCATGTCAGGCCTGGACGAGTGCCAAGACGCTGGAGACAGATCCCGAATTCAATGCCTACGACGTGCGGCGGCGTAAAATGTTGGAGGATTTCCCTGTGACTGCCGCGCAGGAGGAGTCGCTCGCCGCATGGCGTGAGAAGGCGATAGAACTGTTGAAGAAAGGCGAGGGCGAAACTTGGCCTCCTGCTATGCCGGCAGGGCCGCGCAACTTCGCGTTGCCCAGCGGGCTCTATAACGGGATGATTCATCCCCTGGCGCCCTATGGTATTCGCGGGGCGATTTGGTATCAGGGGGAATCGAACGCGGGCGAGCCGATGCTATATAGAAAGCTGTTTCCCTCGATGATCGCAGACTGGCGTGCGCTTTGGGGACAAGGCGATTTCCCGTTCTACTTTGTCCAACTTGCGAATTTCATGGATCGTACCGAGCAGCCGCAGCCCGTTTCTTACTGGGCACTGCTTCGTGAAGCGCAGACAATGACGCTGTCGGTGAAGAATACGGGGATGGCCGTGGCCATCGACATCGGCGAGGCGAAAGATATCCATCCGCGCAATAAGCAGGACGTGGGGCGTCGTCTAGCGTTGGCCGCGTTGGCAAAGACCTATCGACAAGACATCCCCTACTCCGGCCCTATGTTCAAGAAGATGACCGTACGTGGCCGCGAGGCGGTGATTTCGTTCACGCACACCGACGGCGGTCTTGTGGCGAAGAACGGCACGCTCAAAGGATTCGCGATGGCGGGCGAGGATCAGCGTCTTGTCTGGGCGAACGCCACGATTCGCGGCAAGAATGTTGTGCTTACGGCCGACGGAGTCGAGAAGCCCGTGGCGGTGCGGTACGCTTGGGGCGATAACCCCGAGGCGACGCTTTACAACGGCGCGGGCCTGCCGGCTGTACCGTTCCGCACCGATACAGCGGTTTTCGAACTAGTGGCGCCGAAGCGGTTTCCCGCGCCACCTAATGCCACGGTCATCGATATAAGCGCCCGAAGCGCCGAGTGGACTCTCGGGTGGGAGATGGATGCGAATGCGGGGAGTTACAGCGGGGTAGGCTTCTGGGCGAAGGCGGGCGATGGCCGCGATACACTACGCTGGAAATTGGCGGGAGTGAAGCCCGGGCGTTACGAGATCTCCGTATGGATTTCAGACAATCCAAACAACGACCATGCCAGCAATGCTCGATATACCGTACATCACACAGCGGGAGAAACCGTCGTCGAGGTGGATCAGACAAAGAACAACCGCACCTGGCGCGCGCTCGGGACGTTCGCCATCGACGCTTCTAGTTTCCTTGAGTTGAGTAACTTGGCGGACGCGAACGTCGTGGCGGATTCGATTGCGCTTGTGCCCGTGAAATAGCGCTTCGGCCGGAGGAGATCATGCGCGACGTCTGTCGGGCGCTGCGGCGGCTTTTGCTTGTGGGCGTCCTGACGTATGGATTGGTGGCGTTGCGGCTTTGTCTATTGCCCGCGCGCATGATTTCCCCGCGCCTTGACGCCCGCGGACTCGCCTGTCTCATGCGCTGGTGGGGCAGCGGGCTCTGCGCGGCGCTTGGTGTTCGCATAGGTACAAAGGGTACGCCGCCGCGCGCGCCCTTTGTACTCGTCACGAACCACCTGAGCTATCTCGACGTGCTCGTCCTCGCGGCGGGCACCGGATGTTCTTTCGTGTCCCGCGCGGACGTCGCCCGCTGGCCGCTTGCGGGATTCATCGCGCGCGTCGCGGGTACCCTGTTCATCGACCGCGCCAATCGTCGCGACGTCGCCCGTGTCAACTCGCAGATCGTGCGCGCCTTGCGGGAAGGCTACGGCGTACATATCTTCGCCGAGGGCGGCATTTCGCAGGATGGCCGTCTTCGTCCATTCAAGCCCCCGTTACTTGAGCCCGCCGTGACTCTGGGCATGCCAGTCCATGCGGCGCGGATATCCTATTCTCTACCTCCGGGACGTCCGCCGTTTACGGAGATCGTAGTCTGGCGCACAGGAATTTCTTTTCTGAAAAGCGCCTGGACCATCTTGCGGGAGCCACGCATCGATGCCGCTATTCATTACGCCGCCAGCCCTGTGGGCGGATTAGAGCGCCGTGAACTCGCCAACGCACTTGGCCGTTTGGTGGCGGACCTGGCTGAGTCACACTCTGACGACCTTCCGGAGTGAGTTGTCGTTCGCAGGAGAACGAGTCCCCTCTTCTTGTCAGAAACCCCTGAAACTTCCGGCACCACACTGCGTGAAGTTGCATGTTGTAAGGCTAACGCCATCAATACGTTGTCCCTTGGTCACGCCTAGGGATTGTGCGAAGGTTACACCCATTCCAGTTCTACAATCCCTCTTTTTTTTGCAGAAAACCCCTAGATTCCATCTGTTTTTCTCCGGGGACGTAGCGGCACATGACTTGCTCTCTACATGCAGAGGATGGAGTGCGACTATGAGCGATGCCGAGCGAATACCGGATTTGGGCGTGTTTTCACTCACATGCACGGAGAGAACGTTCACGCTTCGCGTGAACTCTTCGCAGTCCAATGTGAACCGGGCGCTGCGTGCACTCGACCAGTTTCTGCACGAGCACGCCGTGGCAGAATCGTCAGACGTCAAGCTTGTTTTGCGGGAACTGCTGCTCAACGCGGTATGCCACGGCAACCACAACAACAGCGCCCGGCTCATTTTGCTCATGGTGGAGTGCGAGGAAGAGGGGACGTGCACCGTTACCGTCGAAGACGAAGGAGACGGATTCGACCATCGTCTACTAGATTTTTCGCTGCCCGACGATCCCCGGCAGGCCTCGCAGCGGGGCATGAAACTCGTGAATGCTCTCAGCGAATCGGTCACGTTCAATGAACTCGGCAACCGGGTCACCGCTGTACTCCGCCGCTTTCCCGCTCCGATCTGATGCTCTATTTTCAGGCGTCATTCCGTGCGTTTTCCTATTGACAGCACCTGCCTGTCTGGCCATAATCGGCTCTAGAGTGCCTTAAACACCTGTGTTTATTGGCCGAGCAGTCGCATAGTGCGCTGCCAGTCCAATCGAAAAGGAGATCGGGCCATGGCTATCTCGCTACCTCCTCTGCCTTTCGACCCCAGCGCGCTTGCCCCGTATATCAGCGCGGAAACCCTTCAGTTTCACTACGGGAAGCATCACCAGGCGTACGTGACCAATCTCAACAAACTGATCGAAGGCACGCCCAATGCGGACAAGTCGCTCGAGGCGATTGTTCTGGACTCCGAAGGCCCGCTGTTCAATAACGCGGCACAGGTCTGGAACCACACGTTCTACTGGAAAGGACTGAAGCCCGGCGTTGCAGGTCCTTCGGGAAATCTGGCGGCGGCGATCACGCGTGATTTCGGCTCGCTCGACGCCCTCAAGCAGGAACTGACCGCCGCCGCGACGACCCAGTTCGGTTCCGGTTGGGCGTGGCTGGTGCTTGAGGGCCGCAAGTTGAAGGTGACAAAAACAGGGAATGCCGATCTGCCGATGAAGCACGGGCAGATCGCCTTGTTCACTATCGACGTGTGGGAGCATGCTTACTATATTGACTACCGAAACGACCGCGCAAAGTACGTAAACACCGTGCTTGAGCACCTCACGAACTGGGAGTTCGCCGCCGCAAACCTGGCCGCCGCCGCAAGCTGATTGAGCAGCGCGCGGCACTTGCAGTGAGCAAGGCAGGCGAGTATACTCTTGTCGGCGTCTGGTTGGTCGTTGACTAACTTGACAAGGCCCGGGCGGCATTTGTATGCTATCACCGCCGGTGCCGAGGTAGCTCAGTTGGTAGAGCAGCGGACTGAAAATCCGCGTGTCGGCAGTTCGATTCTGCCCCTTGGCACCATTTTTTTGTGCTGGAGTAGCTCAGTCGGTAGAGCGCATCACTCGTAATGATGAGGTCCGGGGTTCGATTCCCCGCTCCAGCTCCATTGTTGCTTTTGGAACGTCCGAAACCGTTTGTAGGGTTTGGGGGCGGATTGATTTCTGGAAGCAGTGGTATTTTGTTGTGTCGATTTCGACGCGCGGACGCGGATGGGTAAACTCGCCGGATGGAAACAAAACAGTCGTTCAGCACTTCCGAGGTGGCGCAATATTGCCACGTGACGGCGGACACTATCCGCAAGTGGGCCGAGGCCGGGCGTATCAAGGTTTTCAAGACCCCCGGCGGGCATCGCCGCATTCGCCGCGAAGATCTACTGCGTTTTCTGCGAGAAAACAGCATTCCTGTCCATGCCGACCTCAGCAACTCGGGGTTGAAGATACTCGTCGCCGATTCCGAACGCCCCTTCGTCAGCGTGCTTAAGCGCTTTCTCGAACGCGCACAGGCCCCTTTCCAGGTGGAAACGGCCCTGGATGGGTTTGACGCCGGTTTTCAGGTCGCGATGTTCGCTCCGGACATTCTTTTCCTCGACCTCTCGCTCCCTGGTTTGAACGGACTCGATGTCTGCCGTCGTTTGAAGGCCCTGCCGGAATACTCGAAGGTGCAGATCGTGGCCATGTATGCGCCGGAGCAGGGCGATCTCTCCCAGCAGGCCATGGAAGCGGGGGCCCGCGTCTGTCTCAAGAAGCCGTTTGCTCCGGACGACCTCCGCCGCGTGCTCGCGCGAGTGGGTGTCGAGGTCAACTAGACCCCAATTCTCTCAAGTGGCTTATTCATCGATACCATCGCTGCGTTTTTTGTTGCCACAAACTTCCGATATCCGATTAGGATTTGAATGTCGATAGCGTTTTGTGCAAAGTGTCGACTTTCCACGTCAGAACATGACGTGAAATGAAGAGGATGGAGTTTCTTTTCGAGGGGGATTGCCTTTAGAGCGTTTTAAGTAAAAGTGTAGCCACTTGGCGTTACGCATTTTCAAAATTTGGCGTGAGTGGGCCAGAAAGAAGTGGCCACACCATTTTTGAAAATGCGTTAGGCAACGGAAAGGATGTTTGCGATGTCGGCATTTACGCAGTTGGCCATTTCGAATCCGGACGACCTGCTTTTTGGCGTCGCGCCACGCCCCGTCTCGACGCGTCGTGGTTTGGTGATTGGTGGGGGCACGGTTTATCCCGAGTTGAACTTCACCTTGCCGCCGATGGAGCTTTCCGAGAGGACGATGGACGCGGTGCTGGCGCAGTATCAGGAGATCATCACGGGCGCGCTCAAGCGTGCGGCCGAACTTGATGCCCCGGGCGTGGTGGTCGAGTTCGAAACGCTGCCCGAGATGACGCGCTACCCGCGTCTGGGATTGGATACGGCCAAGGTGTTGCTGGAAGGCATGGAAAACGCCTTTGCGAAATATGGATTGAAGACGGCGCTGCGCATGACCCCGAACGACAATCGCGAGATGGTGCGCCCGCCGCGGATGCGTGGCGGCGAGTATTGGGAATCCATGCTGGAGCTGTTCGACACTTCGGCGGCGGCAGGCGCCGAACTACTGAGCATCGAGTCGACCGGTGGCAAGGAACTCCATGATAACGCGCTGCTGATGGGCGACCTTTCCCAGGTGATCTTTTCGCTGTGCGTGATGGGCGTGCGCGATATGCGCTACCTCTGGACCGAACTCGACAAGATCGCGAAGCGGCACGGCGTGCATAGTGCGGGCGACACGGCCTGTGGGTTTGGCAACACGGCGATGGTCTTGGCCGAACAGGGCATGCTGCCGCACGCGTTCGCGGCGGTCGTACGCGCGGTGACGGCGGTGCGTTCGCTGGTGGCATACGAGTGCGGCGCGGTGGGCCCCGGGAAGGACTGCGGCTACGAGAATCCCATTCTCAAGGCGATCACCGGGTGCCCAATGTCGATGGAAGGCAAGTCTTCCGCCTGCGCGCACCTAAGCCCCTTGGGCAATATCGCCGCTGCGGCGTGCGACCTGTGGAGCAACGAGTCCGTGCAGAACATCAAACTGCTAGGCGGCATGGCCCCGACGGTGTCGATGGAGCAGTTGGTGTACGACTGTCGTTTGATGAACGAATCCTCGAAGAAGGGCGCGGCTGATGCGCGGCAACTGCGCGATTGGATGGTCAGTTCCGACGCGCCGCTCGATCCGCAGGCGTTCATTCTCACTCCGGCGAACTGTGTGGCCATCGCGCAGGCGATTGTCGCCTCGCCCACGCCGTATGCGGCTGGGCGCGCGGCGGCCGGCACGGCGGTTCGCTTGTTGCGCGAAGGCCTTGCGGAGAACAAGGTTCGCATTGCCGAACTCGAGCAACCCTGGCTCGATATGATGCAGAACACACTCGATGAGACGCCGGAGAATGAAGACGAGTTCATCGGCCAGATGATGGCGATGGTGGATACGTCCAAATTTGTCGCGGCGGACTACGGACTCGAGTAGTTCTCGTTTCCTACGCGATACAGGGGGCGAAGTCCACGCAAAGAATGTAGCGTTGTCCGTCGGCCGAGCGGAATACCGTGGAAACCGTGCGGCTCAACGCGCCGGATCGCATGGAGATGTACGGTTCCGTGACGTAGCGGCTCAGGCCGGTCCGGAGCAGGAACACGTAATCCTTGTACGAGTGATCCGTGCCTCTGGCGGGGGATTCGCTGATCAAGCGCGGGAGTTTTGCCGCTCGCCCTTGGGGGCCCATTACCGTGCTGGAAACCTGAATGCCGTCGCGATCAAGCAGGTAGATGCATTCGATGTCCGCATGCGCGTCGGCGAGATCGGCGAGAAAACGATCGAAATCTTGTCCGGCGCTGTTCGCCACGGCACACAGAATACTCTGGATGACTTCCTCGAAGTGGTGAGTCTCTGTGCGTTTGCGTCCGATGCGTTCCACGAGATACTCACGGAACGACGCAGCCAGTTCCGAAGTCTTCTTGCAGCACGCTTCCATTTCCCGCGCCTCAAGCGCCACGGGGCGACCAAGGAAAAATCCCTGCAGCATATCGGTGCCGGCGTCCAGACAATGCAGCGCATCCTCAGGCGATTCGATGCCTTCGGCGACAGCCAGCGCGCCGATCTTGTGCGCTAGGTTGGCCAGCGAACGCAAGACTTCTTGCTTGTGGTATTCGAGTGCGATGCCATGCACCAGGCTGCGGTCGATTTTCAAAATGTCGGGTTTGAGGATCGAGATACGATCCAGGTTGGACTCGCCCGCGCCAATATCGTCCAGCGCGATGAGGAACCCATGCTGGCGATGATTCTCCACAAACCGAACCAGCGCCGCCGTGTCGTGGACGCTGGCTTCGCGCAGCTCAAGGACGATGTTGTGCGGGGCGAGCCCCAGCGGAGTGATCTCGTCGAGCAGGGCCGCTCCCTGCGCCATGCGCGAGTCGATGACGGCGGTGTCGAAATTCAGGAACAGCGCATGTCCGCGTTGCCCCCCCACATAGCGAGCATACACTTCGAGGGCCTTGCGGCGGCAGAGACGGTCGAATTCCACCGCCTGGCCATGCTCCGAAGCGTAGGCGAAGAGGGGAGACGGCGGGATGAGCGCGCCGGTCAGCTCATCTTGCCCACGCGTCAGGGCTTCAATACCGATGATCTGCTGTTGCTTGACCGAACAGATCGGTTGGTAGTGCGTGATCAGGGATTCATTGTCGATAATGCCAGCCAACGCGATTGCGTCCGTGCCCGGCGCGGACGCGGGCTTTCCCCCCTCGTGCATATTCGTCCCTGCCTCCTGACGTCCGTTCCTTGAACCCTGCGGATGAGTGTACCCGACTGCGAGTCTGGTTAAGGCGAACGCTCTAATCTCTACAACTATCACATACGAACCTTTTCCTGCAAGTAAAAAGTGCGGATTCCAAAAATCCGCGCGGGGTGTCCGTGGAAAAGCAGGGACAGCTACCGTAGTGCAGTGGGCCGTTCTGTTACACGGAGGAAAAGTGATACCGCAAGAGACAACATCCGCCCTTGAGGGAGGAATTTCCATGCGTTGCGGAGACGGCAAAACTCCTTCCTGCGGATTTTATAGTAATAGTGTGCGTATTGTAATGGTATTCAGTTTGCCCCAACAGGGGGTGGCGCAAGAAGTCCTAAACACACCGAACTTGCATTTAAACCATCGCGCTCGCTATTATGAGGACGTGGAGAAACGTCATTCCATTGCGGATGTTAGCGAAAAGACGGGCGTGCCCGTGCATGTGCTTCGCCAATGGGAAAAGCGTTTTCCTCAGTTGAAACCCCAGCGGGACCGGTCAAACCGGCGGTACTATACCGCCGCAGACATTGCTATCGTGCGGCGCATCAAAGAGTTGCTGCGCACCGAACGCATGACCAGTGCTGGCGCTCGATTGACCCTTGGCCGCGAACTGCGCGGCGAAGGACGACCGCGCACCCGGCATGAGTCGCAAGAGCTGATTCGACGAATCGAATCCGGCCTACGCGACCTCATCGTCCTGCTGGACTCCGAATAGAACCCATCTTCACGGTCGGGGCGTAGCGCAGCCCGGTTAGCGCACTTGCCTGGGGGGCAAGGGGTCGCTGGTTCGAATCCAGTCGCCCCGACCATTTTCCTTCCTTTTTGGACTTCTCTATCCGCTTACTCGCCGTTTTTTCCTCGCCTCGTTACTCACCCTCATTTCGGCCTTTATTTACTGGCTTTTTGCGATGTGTCTTCCGTCAACTTGCGTGCCGCTCAAGGTGCCGTCGGGCGCACATTTTGAGACACATTTTGGCCGAATCGTCTCTGTTCTGGCCTGTTTTCTCTGTATCAACGTGCCTAGCTAAAATCCGGCACGTTGTTGCAGCGCAACGGGTTGCGAGGGCGTTTTTTGTTTTCCACTGTCGCGCGTAACGGAGAGGCATTCGTTATCGAAAAATCTAGCAAACTCCCGCGCGATGTAGATTTTCCACATCGCGAATGGCGTTTCGCTGTCTCCTGGACCTGGCCGCTGAACTTCTTTCTCGCGTTTCCGGTAGATATCCATCGAACGCAATCCCGGTGGAACCAAGAACTTCTGGAGACGACCGATGGAAACCTGTATGACGGACCCCGATCTCATGACCCCGCATGAACGGCAAGAGGAAGTGGCCACGTTGTTGGCGCGGGGTTTCCTGCGTGGCCACATCCGGCACGTTAAATCTCCCGATGTCGCTTCGCCGCCGCGGGAACTTGCTTTTCCTCTCGAACAGAGCGTTCATGCTGTTCGCCCGGCAAACAGACGGGCCGAAACAGAGAGAGGAGACGCACTA
>JBHELB010000001.1:0-3551 GCA_041859045.1 Candidatus Hydrogenedentales bacterium
TTCCTGCGTGGCCACATCCGGCACGTTAAATCTCCCGATGTCGCTTCGCCGCCGCGGGAACTTGCTTTTCCTCTCGAACAGAGCGTTCATGCTGTTCGCCCGGCAAACAGACGGGCCGAAACAGAGAGAGGAGACGCACTATGTTAGGTAGCACACCCCGGCCTGAGGCCGACAAACGTCGCACGATTCTCAATCGGGTTGCGGCGCTGGAACGGATGAGCAACACCGAACTGCGTGAGCAGTGGTTGGTTTTGTTCGGCAACGAACCGCCGGCGTGCCGGGCGACGGTGCTGGTGCGGCGGATGGCGCATCGCATTCAGGAACTGGCGTATGGGACCACGGTGGAGGAGGTCAGACGTTGTATCGAGGCGCGGCGGCAAGCCATGAGACTCGATGAACTGGCTCTTAGCCCCCGAAATGGGAAGGCGCGCCAGAACGCACCCGTCGTCGGCACACGCTTCGTGCGCGAATGGGACGGTCAACGTTGGGAAGTGACGGTCACGCAGGACGGCTATGAGTTTCAGGGCAGGACGTTCCGTTCGCTCACCGCGATCGCCAAAGCCATTACCGGCACGCACTGGAATGGGCGCGCGTTCTTCGGATTGTATCGTCCACGCCCGGTCAAGAAGGAGGCGCGCGCATGAGTACGCAACCCAACACGGCGGCCCTGCCGGCACCGGTGCGCTGCGCGGTCTATACGCGCAAGTCCACCGACGAAGGCCTCGACCAGGAGTTCAACTCCCTCGACGCCCAACGCGAATCCGCGGAGATGTTCATCGCGAGTCAGCGGCAGAACGGTTGGCTGCTCGTGGGCGACCGCTATGACGACGGCGGATATTCCGGCGGCACGCTCGAACGGCCCGCGTTGCAACGGCTCATCCAGGATGTCGAGAGCGGCAAGGTGCAGTGCATCGTCGTGTACAAGATCGACCGGCTGTCTCGGTCGTTGTTGGACTTCACGCGGCTCATAGACCTCTTCGAACGGCACGGCGCGTCGTTTGTTTCCGTGACGCAACAGTTCAATACGACGACCTCGATGGGCCGTCTCACGCTGAACATCCTGCTGTCGTTCGCGCAGTTCGAGCGCGAGATCATCGGCGAACGCATCCGAGACAAGATCGCCGCATCGAAGCGCAAGGGCAAGTACACCGGAGGCCCGTGCGTGCTGGGGTACGACGTCGATCGCGAAAGCCATCGGTTGCTCGTAAACGCGGACGAGGCCGAACTCGTGCGGCGCATTTTCCGCCGGTTCATCGAGGTCGGTTCCGCGCAGCAGATCGTCCAGGAACTGGACGCGGAAGGACTACGGACCAAGTCCTGGGTGACGAATGCAGGCAAGATGCGCGAGGGCGTACCCTGGAACACGGCTTTCATTTACCGCTTGCTCCACAACCATCTCTATGTCGGCGAGATCAATCATAAAGGGAACGTTTACCCCGGCGAACACGAGGCCATCGTATCGCGCAGCACATGGAACAACGCCCAGGCAACGCTGGCGGAAAACGATCGCACCAAAGGCAACCGCAGCCGCAAACGCCACGACGCGCTGTTGAAAGGCCTGCTCCGTTGCGCCCACTGCGACTGCGGCATGACGCACTCCTACGCGCGCAAGAACGGACGCATATACCGCTACTACGTCTGCGAGAACGCCGCCAAGAACGGATACGCTTCGTGCCCCATGAAGACGCTTCCTGCGGGCGAGGCCGAGCGGACGGTCATGGAGCGTATTCGCAGTGTGTTTCGATCTCCGGAACTCATGTCTCAGACGTATCGTGCGGCGCTCGAAAACGCAGACGAGCAAAGCAGAAACACGTTTCGCGAGCAAGACGTGCTTCACGCAGTGGGACGGCTCGACGGGATATGGGAGCGTCTGTTTCCCGCCGAGCAAGCGCGCATTACGCAGTTGCTGGTGCGGCGCGTCACGGCGACACGCGAAAGGATGGATGTCGCATTGCGCTCAGAACGCGCTTTGATGTTGGCCGAGGAAATGATGGAAACCGCAGAGGATAGCGACTGATGCCCAGACTACTTCACGTCGACCACGCAAACACAACGACAACCGCATTGCCCGATGGCGGCGTATGTATCTCCATACCGATTCGCCTACGCATGCGCGGCGGACGCAAGGAGATCGTACTGCCGGCAGACATTGCGCCGGACATCGAGCGTTCCCCGGCAAACGAATCCCTCGTCACGGCGCTGGTGCGCGCGTATTGTTGGAACGAACAATTGCGCAGCGGACGATTCCAGTCCATTCCCGAGTTGGCTGCCGCGGTGAAGTTCGAACGGACCTATGTGTCACGCATACTCGAACTCGTCAATCTCGCGCCAGATATCGCTCAGGCCATTCTCGACGGCAACGAACCGGACGGCTTCACGCTCGACAAACTCCGCCAAGGCATTCCCGTCCTCTGGGAAGACCAGCGCAAACAATTCGGCTTTCAGGCGCCGGAATAACTTTTTGCGCCGCGAGACCGCCGGGCCATCGAGCGCAGCGGCTCCGTACGGAAGACCAGGACATCCTTGACGCCCGCGTGCGAGGGATTGGCGTAACTGCGCCGGAGCAGGAAGGCCATCAGGTCCGCGACGCCCTGGGCGCCGATGAGCGTGGCGTGGAACGGGCGGATGCAGACGCTGAAGCCGGTAAGGTCCAGCAGCGTGCCCAGCCGGTAGTTCGGGCAGTCCAGCCTCGCAGACCGCGCCCACTGGAGTGTGCTCAACATACTGCAACCGGCAACGCTCCCGTCTTCCTCGTCCAACGCGGTGCACAGGAACCCCGCTTCGAATTCTCCGCTGTGCGCCACGAGCCAGGTGTCCGGCCCAGCCCACGCGAAGAAGTCTCGGACGACCTCGTCCTGTGCCCTTGCCCCTGCCAACATTTCATCCCGGATTCCCGTCAGCTTGGAAACGTGCTCCGGCACCGGGACACCAGGATTTACTCGCTCCCAGAAGGTGTCCAGCAGCGCGGCGGCGTAGTTGAAGCGGACAGCGCCCAGTTCGGTGATCCCGTCCCGTAAGGGGTTGAGCCCGGTGGTTTCCAGGCTGATGGCCACCAGGGTCTCGGGGGCGACAAGCGGGTGAGTCATGGCTTGGGTTTGCCTTCGGTTGGGTGCTCTACAGTCTGCACAAGAACCTATTGACTGAATGTCTGTTCAGTAGTATAATTCAGGGCTAGTTCGTTGTCAACGGCCGCGGGTCGGTCGCGTTCAGGGCGCTTTTCAGCGCAGAAAGGACGGTTGCGTATGGGTGCATTTTCGCTTCGTCGTTTCACCAAGCCGGAGACGTTGCGTGGGATTTCTCGGGATAAGTTATTGGAATTGTTCGAGATGCACCGTGAATATTTCCTGTCTCGCGGGGTGGCGCTGCCTGCGCCGGGAGACCCTGCGCCGTTCAATGTGGATACGCTCATCCCCATCTTCCTGAGTCCGGACCGGGCGATGCCGATGGACTTGGTGGAATCGTTGTACCTGATTAACGAACTGGCGACGCCGAAAGGGATGGACGCGATTTTGCGGGAAACCCGCAGCCAGGGAATCCGTCTGCCGCTGCCG
>JBHELB010000074.1:0-11085 GCA_041859045.1 Candidatus Hydrogenedentales bacterium
ATTGCCTTTTCTGCCTGCGAACTCAAGGCGGCGCACTGGAAATTCCTGATGGGAGCGATTGGCAGCCAGAGCATGTATATGCGGCAAATCAATCTCATCATGAGAGGGCTGCGTGATAACCTGACCTTAGATGCCCTGCGAGCAGGCATCGATAACTCTGGTCTGTCCGATCACCTGAAAGAGCTGGCTCAGACGCGTCTGCTGTTTGCCAGTGAATATGTCGATGATGGCCAACGCCTACAGGATTTAATTCGCCCTGGTCGCTTGATCATTGTAGACCTGCGCGACGAATACATCGAAAAGGACGAAGCGCTCGGGCTGTTCGTTGTGATGTTACAGATTTTCTCGGAAGCAACCTACCAGGGAAGCGCCTTCAACAAGCTGGTGGTTTTTGACGAAGCCCACAAGTACATCGAGAACGATGATTTGGTTTCCGGCTTGGTTGAGGTCGTCCGTGAGATGCGACACAAGGGGACCAGCATCATGGTGGCCTCTCAGGACCCGCCATCGGTCCCTGTCTCTCTGATCGAGCTTTCATCACAGATCATCATGCACAAATTCAACTCCCCCGCCTGGCTGAAGCATATCCAGAAGGCGAATGCCGCCCTTGGTGAGTTGACCTCCGACAAGATGAGCCATCTCGGAACCGGCGAAGCCTATGTGTGGTCGAGCAAGGCCTCGGACGACTCATTCACCCGGGGCGCGGTGAAGATCATATGCCGCCCCAGAGTGACTCAACATGGTGGGAGCACTAAAACCGCAGTCTCAGGGTAATCTTGAAGTAGGTGCCGCGGATAGAAAAACAAGCGGCAGCCTCGCTCCGGATGCCGTTACAGATATGGCGCAGACACCGCAAAGGACCTGTTATGGCGTTTAGATTGAATAAACGAAGCACCTCCTCAACGGAGAGTCCAGAAGCACTCTTCAGAGATCTGCGAAATCGAAGTGTCGAAGGTCTGCTGTCTCAGCAGGCCGACATGCTCCGCAAATACATGAAGCATGTTGCTGATCCCGATGTGGCCATGCAAATGCCCACAGGTAGTGGCAAGACCCTCGTTGGTCTCTTGATTGCCGAGTGGCGGCGCCGGACTGGTGGAGAGAGAGCCGTGTACCTCTGTCCAACCAGACAGCTGGTCAACCAGGTCGTCGAACAAGCAACTGAGAAGTACGGCATTCGTGCTCTGGCGTTCACGGGCCGACAACGTGAATACGATCCGTCTGCCAAGAGTGATTATACCAACGCCGAAGTCTTGGCCGTCACAACATACAATGGGCTGTTTAACACAAATCCATTTTTCAACGATGCCCAACTCATACTTCTCGACGACGCCCATGCAGCGGAGAACTATGTAGGCGATTTCTGGTCACTGAGCGTGGAAAAATGGGATACAGGACACGAGACCCTTTTTTCGACGTTGTTATCCGTTCTGAGAGATTTCTTGCCATCCTCTGAATTCTCACGACTTGCAGGCGAATCGGACGATGGAGATCGCGGCTGGATCAATAAGCTACCGGCGCCGGTATTCTACGAAAAGCACGATGAATTGCTGGAAGTATTCGATGCCCATTGTGTTGACGGAACTGATCTGGTCTACAAATGGCGCGTGCTTCGCGATCATCTGAAGTCCTGCCATCTCTATTTCGGGATTGGACGATTCTTGCTCCGTCCACTCATCTCACCAACCGAGAGCCATGCACCATTCGCAAGAGCTGCCCAAAGGGTGTATATGTCGGCGACACTCGGTGAAGGTGGTGAGCTTGAACGGCTTGTGGGCAGACGCACGTTGACACGCATTCCCGCCCCCGACGGTTGGGATCGGCAAGGTGTCGGACGCCGCCTGTTCTTCTTTCCTATGCGCTCTATGGATGAGGACGCCTGCAATGAGTTGGTAGTCTCCATGCTCGAGAAGACCGGTCGCGGCCTAATCCTAACGCCTAGTGAGCGCGATGCTGAAATCTTTCGGGGTTTAGTCGACGATGCATTGCCCGACTATGACCGTTTCTGCGCGGCTGATATTGAGGCCTCGAAGAACCCATTCGTGGGCACTGCCAAGGCGGTCGCCATCGTCGCAAACCGATACGACGGCATTGATTTGGTCGGTGACGAGTGCCGCCTTCTGATTGCCAGTGGCCTTCCCCGCGCGATGAATCTTCAAGAGCAGTTTCTCATGTCCCGGATGGCTGTTCCTATTCTCTACAACGACCGGATTCGCACCCGGATCATACAAGCTACTGGGCGTTGCACGCGTTCAGCGACGGACTACGCAGCCGTGGTGATATTGGGCGAGCAACTTAACACCTTTTTGCTTCGCCCTGAGACCAGGAAATTCCTGCATCCGGAATTGCAGGCTGAAATCGAATTCGGCATAGCGGAATCAAGAGACCGCACAGACACCGAGTTGCTTGAGAATCTCGATATCTTTCTCAAACACGGCGATGAATGGAACGCAGCGGACGAAGGCATTGTTGCTGATCGCGATGAGCTGAACCAGGAACCGTTACCATGTGTTGATAACTTTTTGCAGGCGGTGTCCCATGAGGTAAGTTACCAATACGCTATGTGGAATGGTGACTTCACAACAGCTCTCGAAGAAGCTCGCAAGGTACTTACGGCGATTGAAGGCCCTGAAGAGTTACGTGGATATCGGGCCTTCTGGATGTATCTGGCCGGAAACGCGGCGTGGCTGATGCATAGCGGCGGGGTGCAGGGAATGGATGCTACTGCCCGTGATTACTACGGCAAGGCGGCGAAGGCAGCGAAAGGTGTCTCCTGGCTCCATGGGCTGGCCCGCGTCGGTTTACTCGATGAATCGGCCAAGGATACCGGCGACTCCTTTCTCGACTCGGCAATCGAAGGCCTAGAACGTCAGTTGGAAACGCTGGGAACCGTTCATGATTCCAAGTTTGAAAAATGTGTGAAGGAAATCCTCGATGGATTGCACCAGACCAGTGCGAGGCCGTTTGAGAGAGCACAGGTTCTCCTTGGACAATTGCTGGGCTACACGGCGGACAATTCGGATGATGACAGCGCGCCAGACCCTTGGTGGGTATTGACCGACTCATCAGGAATCGTGTTCGAAGACTACACGGACTGTAACAAGGGTGCCGTGATATCCACCGAGAAGGTGCGCCAGGCGGCAAGTCACTCTGGTTGGCTTGCAGCGCAAGAGAAATACACTCAAGTGCAGTTTGCTCCCGTTTTTCTGACACCGTCTCAATCACTGGGAGCGGGGGCACGACCAGTGGCTGCAAACTGCTATTACTGGGAGATGGATGATTTCGTCGCCTGGGCGGATGATGCAATCACCGTCATCAGAGAGATCCGTCGCTCTTTTCACAGCCCAGGGGACCTTGTCTGGCGCGCAGAGGCCAAAGAAGCATACATGCGGAGTGGGCTCAATCCAACTGCCATCCTGGAACGCGCCCTCCGGATAGGATTAAGCACTATCTCGGAATCGAATCGAAGGTGAACTGCTATTATCAAAAGATGCCGGCGGGAGCGTATGGGGCTGCCAAATGGAGTAAGACTAAGTCATGATTCAAGATATGGAACAGATCGAATTCCGCAAGGGCATGCTTGAGAATGGCATAAAGCCCGAAGGACTACCCGTGAAGGTCTGGTGCGACGCGAAGATTCCTGCGGAAATCAGGAAGGCAATCAACGAGGAGGACATCCTCAACCTCGGCGGCGTTTACGGCGACAAGAATGCGGGCGATCCCGTCGAGTATGACCACCTGAGACTGGTGCTCACAGACGACACGGTCGAGATCACGGTCTACAATCGCGGCATCATGCTGTTCACATCGGACGACGAACGCGTCCGCCGCATCAACCGTATGTTGTGCAAGCTGGATGGATCGGGGAAAGGCTGATGGCAAGGGAACGATCAAGCACTGACAAGGTCACATGGTCTGGATGCATCCAGGCTGTCCAGCCGCGTATTCGCCTCATGCGGTCGTTCGATGAGCGGCATCACAGTTACCAGGGCTGGGTGCTGCGCGTCCTTGGCGCCTGCGGGGGTGAAGACGGCGAATTTCTGATCGCGATTGGCAAGGCTGCGCAAGAGAAGTATCGGTTCAGGGCGGGGATGGAGGTGGCCGGTCTTGCAACGCCAGTTGCCGATCCGCGACTCGAAACGGCTGGATTCTACAAGGCCAGTGGACTCAAACTGTTGCGGGATGCCGAAGGAGATGCCGCTGCCGGACTACCCTGCGTGGAAACACCGCCCGACTTGGAGACCTACCGCAGCCGAGGATATCGGCGGCTGGCCGCCAAGACTTATGACACGTTCGAGACCTTCTGCTACGGCCCGAAGAACTGTGTCCACTATCGAACTGGCGCCAAACGCAAGGTGCCGGGGCGAAAAGGCATGTCCTACACCGAAGAGGATTGGATTGACGAAGAAGCAACCGCCCACCGGGGACCGGATGACTGAGCGTTGGGGGGTTGAAGTTCCCCGACAACCGGCCAAAGAAATCGCCCAAACAAGCCATCATGTCGGTATGTGAGGATAACCAATGCAGGAACCGCATCGCCTGAGCGCCGAAAATGTGCTGAAGAACCTGGAAACATCCGCACAGCAGGGCTTGTCCACGTCCAATGCGACGCGGCTGCTGAGCGTGCATGGCCCCAACGAACTGATCGAGAAGGGGAAGAAAAAGGCCTGGCGGATTCTGTTGGCCCAAGTGAAGGAAGTCATGATCCTGATTCTGCTGGCCACTGTGATTGTATCGGCGGCGCTGCAGGAATATATCGATGCCATCGTGATTCTCGTCATTGTGGTGCTCAATACGATTCTGGGGTTTTGGCAGGAATTCAAGGCCGAGAACGCCATGGCGGCTCTCAAGAAGATGACGGTGCCCAATGTGCGGGTGCGGCGTGACGGTGCAGAGCGGCAGATTTCGGCTAGGGAACTGGTGCCGGGAGATATCCTGCTCATCGAGGCCGGGAACATTGTGCCGGCGGATGCCCGACTGATCGTCGCCGCAAATCTCAAAGTCCAGGAAGCGGCCCTGACCGGCGAATCCGAATCGGTGGAAAAGGACACTGGCGAGCGGCCGGATGGCGATCTCGCGCTTGCCGACCGTAAGAACATGATCTACAGGGGCACGGTGGTGACCTACGGACGCGGCGAGGCCGTGGTCACCGGCACCGGCATGGAGACCGAACTGGGCAAAATCGCCACCATGCTTCAGGACGTGGAGGATGAACAGACCCCACTGCAACGGCGGTTGGCGAAACTCGGCAAGTCGTTGGCCATGGCCGCCGGGGTGTTGATCATCATCGTTGCCGGCATGAACTATCTGCAGGGCGCGGGCTTGAAGGAAATCTTCATGACGGCCATCAACATGGCGGTGGCGGCCATCCCCGAAGGCCTGCCGGCGGTCGTCACCATCGCCCTGGCCCTGGGTGCGCAGCAGATGTTGAAGAAGAAAGCGCTGATCCGGCGCCTTCCGGCTGTGGAGACCCTCGGTGGCGTGACCGTGATCTGTTCCGACAAAACCGGGACGCTGACCCAGAATAAAATGACCGTATCGGACGTGGTCCTGCCGGGTCACCGTTATTCTCTCGATGAAGCCGTGGCCGAACACGGCGGTGATGCCGATCTCGGCTTGCTGTTGCTGGCCGGGACGCTGTGTAGCGACGCCGTCATCGACGAAAATGCGCGCAACGGTATTCTTGGCGATCCCACCGAAGGCGCGCTGGTGCTTGCGGCCCGGCAGGCCGGACTGGTGCAACGCGATCTGCAAGCCCTGTTGCCGCGTGTTCGCGAACTGCCCTTCGACTCCGAGCGTAAACGCATGTCCACCGTTCACGCCCTGCCGTCGGCTTCCGAGAGAACAACGCTCCATCCTGTTCTTGCCGCCGCCGGAGACCAGGGGCGCGCCGATCATCTGGTGCTGACCAAGGGGGCGACCGACGGCCTGATCGGAGTGTGCAGCCGGATTCTGACAAACGGTGTCGTTGAACCTTTCAGCGAAAAGCGAAAAGAGGAGATTTCGGCCGAAAACACCGCGATGGCGAAAAACGGCATCCGGGTGTTGGGTTTGGCCTATCGGTTGGTGAATGGCGACGAGCTGGACCAACCGGGGCGTTACGAGCAGGACTTGGTCTTTCTGGGTATGGCCTGCATGCTCGATCCGGTACGTCCCGAAGCGATTGAGGCCGTCCGCCTGTGCAGGCAGGCCGGGATTCGCCCGATCATGATTACCGGCGATCATCCCCTGACGGCTGTCGCCATCGCCAAGGAACTGGGGCTGACGACCTCCGATGCTGTTCTGACCGGGCAGGATCTGGACAAGATGACCGCCGATGCGCTCAGCGCCCGAATCAAGGAGGTTTCCGTTTTTGCGCGCGTCTCGCCCAAACATAAGATGATCATCATCGATGCGCTGCAAGCGCTGCATGAAATCGTCTCGATGACCGGCGACGGCGTCAACGATGCACCGGCGCTGAAATCGGCCGACATTGGGGTGGCCATGGGGATTACTGGGACTGACGTCAGCAAGGAATCCTCCGACATGGTACTGCTGGACGATAATTTCGCCACTATCGTCGCCGCCGTCAAAGAAGGCCGCCGCATTTACGATAACATCCGCAAATTCGTCAGATACATCCTCACCGGCAATGCCGGTGAAATCGTTGTCATGCTCACCGGCCCGCTACTGGGCATGCCGTTGCCGCTGCTGCCGATTCAAATCTTATGGATCAACCTGGTGACCGATGGCGTGCCGGCCATTGCCTTGGGGTTCGAAGAGGCCGAGCGCGATGTGATGAACCTGCCGCCGTATAATCCGCGGGAAGGCATTTTCGCGCGCGGGCTGGGCTGGCAGATTCTCATCATGGGCCTGATCATCGGCTTGATCTCGGTGGGGACCGGGTACTGGTTCTTGAGCAGCGGAACAGGTTCGAGCGCCTGGCAGACCATGGTGTTCACCATGTTGACGTTCTGTCAGATGGCCTACGCGCTGTGTGTGCGCAAACAAACGCAATCGCTGTTCATGCAATCCTGGTTCAGCAATCCGGTGCTGTTGCTGGCCATTGGCGTCACCCTGGTCTTGCAGTTGATCCTTATTTATGTCCCGTTTTTCAACACCGTGTTTCGCACCACGCCGTTGCGGCCGACGGAGCTGGGCATCTGCGCCCTTGGAGCCCTGGTCATCATACTGATTGCCGAATCGAAAAAACTGTTCCTGCGTGGCAAGAACCATTGAGGCTCAGGCATAATCCCGTCCACAGCCGCACAGAAAGACACCTGCGTGCGGGTGCCAGCAAGGAAGCCATCGACGAGGTCCGGCTGTTGTGCAAGATCTGCGGCGTGACAATCAGAGAGGTTCGAGCATGAGCAGGAACCCAGTCTATCCTTTGAGACATGTGTGGGATGCCAGCCAAGGGATCCAGCCCCCCTGAAGCCATCGAGGAAATCCGAGTCAAGATTTCTTCCCACGGATATATACCACCTGCTCTTTGACAATTGATTGACATGACGGCACTTACAAAGTTTCGGGCCACATGAGAGTGCTTATGAAGACGGTTGCGTTTGGGGAGCCAGTATGAATTCTCCCGAATTCTCAGGGAGTTAACCTTGTAAACACAGGCCCTGTGGGACGCCCGCAGGGCCTGTGGCTTTTCCCCAATCATCGCAAGGGCTTACGCGGTTTCCAAATGCCGGGTTTTCTCTGGTTCGTTTTGCGTCCGCGTGGGGCGCGCTCGATACCCCCATGGTTGCTCTCCGAACCAGCCGATTTCTCTCCCGATTCTCCCGCTCTCTGGTTAATAGGGCCTCTAATTTAACTGGAGGGTGCGGCAAGCATTTCGAGTCGGAGCAAACGCCAATGTTTCCGGTATATATCGTCGGTCGCATTTTAACAGCCTGGGTGCGTGCGCTGGAGCTGGCGTAACCGTGGATGGTTGGCGTTGCCAACCGCATGCAACCGTCGGCGCAAGAATCCGTGGGAGGTGGTTGTGGTAAGCGCGAGTCTGTCGTCATCGGCGTCGGAGAGTCCCTTCGATGAGTTGGTGGATATCTTGGCAAAGGGGTATTTGCGCCATCGAAGTGGTCTGTGTTTGTTGCCAAGGCATGAGGCGCCCACAGATGCGTCGCCGCCGCACATGGCATCTCTCCCGCCGTTATCGGGTTCGGAGATTGAACTTGACTGTCCGCCCCCTCCAGAGCGTTCATGGGCGCAGGACTTAACTCAGGGAGAATCGGCACATGAATGACATCGAAATCACGCAGCGGATCGAGGACCTGCGCCTCATGACGGCGGGGCAACTCCAGGCGGAGTACGCGCGGGTCTTCGGCGAGGCGACGGCGTCGCGCAACAAGGACTTTCTATTCAAACGGATCGCGTGGCGCATCCAAGCGAACGCGCAGGGCGGCATGACGGAGCGGGCGAGCCAGCGCGCGAACGAGATCGCGAACGACGCGGACCTCCGCGTGCGGTCGCCGCAGGTATTCAAAGCGCTACACACTGCGGAGGCGCGTGCGCGCGTAGTCACGAGCACGCTCGATGCGGACCGCGATCCGCGCGTGCCGCTTCCGGGCACGATGCTGGTTCGTGAGTATAAGGGCCGCAACATCGTGGTGCTCGTGCGTGAGAGCGGTTTCGAGTACGAGAACGTCGTTTACCCCTCGCTGAGCGCCGTTGCCCGCAAGGTCACTGGCACGCAGTGGAACGGGCTGTTGTTCTTCAAACTCACGACCGGCAATTCGAGGAAGGCATCGTAATGCGCGTAAAGAAGCGGACGTTGAACACAGAGACTCCATTGAATCCGGTGGTCGAGCGCGGCGTGGTGCGCTGCGCGATCTACACACGTAAGTCAACGGAGGAAGGGCTCGAACAGGAGTTCAACTCCCTCGACGCGCAACGCGAGGCCTGCGAGGCGTACGTATCGAGTCAGCGGCACGAGGGTTGGGTGGCCATCGAGGAACGTTATGACGACGGCGGATTCACGGGCGGCAACATGGACCGGCCCGCGTTGAAGCGGTTGTTAAGCGATATCGAGGACGGTCGCCTGGACTGCATTTTGGTGTATAAGGTCGACCGGCTGAGCCGGTCGTTGCTGGACTTCGCGAGGATGATGGAGGTCTTCGAGCGGCATCAGGTGTCGTTCGTTTCCGTCACGCAACAATTCAACAGCGCGAACTCGATGGGTCGCCTAACGCTGAACGTGCTGCTCTCGTTCGCGCAATTCGAACGCGAGATGATCGCCGAACGCACGCGGGACAAGATGTCCGCCGCGCGGCGCAAGGGCAAGTGGGTAGGCGGGCGGCCCGTGCTGGGGTACGACGTCGCGCCGCAAGGGGGCCGCCTCCTCATCAACGAGGACGAGGCGAATCAGGTCAAGGCGATCTTCCAACTCTACCTCGAACACCGCGCGCTCATGCCGGTCGCGCAAGAACTCCAAAGTCGCGGATGGCACAACAAACGTTGGACCACCAAACAAGGCCGCGACATTGGCGGCGAACCGTGGACCAAGAATGCCGTGTTTCGCACGCTGTCCAACATCATCTATACGGGGTTTGTTAATTACGAGGGCACGGTCTACCAGGGCGAGCATCCCGCGATCATCGACGCCGCGATTTGGGAGCGCGTGCAAGAGCAGTTGCACAAGAACGGCCGCACCGGCGGCGTGCAAGTGCGCAACAAATACGGCGCTTTGCTGAAGGGGCTTCTGTATTGCATCCCTTGCGAGCGACCGATGATGCACACGTACACAGCGAAAAAGGGGAGCAAACTCTACCGCTATTACGTGTGCATGCATGCGCAAGAAGCGGGCTGGCAGAATTGTCCGACGAAGTCCGTGCCCGCGGCAGCGATTGAGTCGGCGATTGTCGAGCACATTCGCAGCGTTGGACTCGACGGTTCCGTTCAGGCCGAAGTGTGTCGGCGCGTACAGGCGCAGAAATCCAAGCAGATCACCGCCATCGACCAAGAATGTGCGATGCTCGAAAAAGAACTCGGTCGCATAAACGACGACATTCATCGCATCGTTCGCGCTTCAACGCCGCGCGCGAAGGCTGCCACAGAAAGGCTTGCCCAGGCCCAAGACCGGGCGGCGAGAATCGAGCGGCGTATCGACCTTATTCAACGCGAACGTACCGCGCTGTATCGCGAGCAGGCGCAAGCGAGCGACGTATGCGCGGGGTTGTCCCTGTTCGATCCGGTATGGGAGTCATTGACGCTACGTGAGCAGACGCGCGTCATGCAATTGCTTGTAGAGAGCGTCGGATTCGACGGCAGGAACGACGACGTGCGCGTCGTATTCACGCCGCTTGGAATGAGTTTGACCAAAGCAACCAACAAGGGAGAAGTCGCATGAGAGAGGAGACTGCGGCGGACGCTTCACGCACCGTGACCTTCACGTTTCGTTCGCCGCTGCGCGAACACGCCGAGCGCGAGAAACGGCCGATCGAGAAAGAAACGCCTGACGGGCGCATACCCCGAGTGAGCCGATTGATGGCGCTCGCGATTCGCTTCGACGGCTTGGTGCGCGAAGGCCGCGTCAAGGATTACGCCGAACTCGCGCGACTCGGCTTCGTCACCCGGGCTCGCGTCACCCAGATCATGAATTTGCTCACGCTCGCCCCGGATATCCAGGAAGATATACTGCATCTCCCTCCCACCACCACCGGCCGCGATCCCATCACTGAACACCACCTCCGTCCCATGACCGCCATTCCCTTGTGGAACCGGCAACGCAAGGTCTGGAGAGAGATCAAGCGTCAAATCCCCTGATGCGAGCTATGAGCAGGGTGTAGATTTATGCCGACCTCCAGCAACACGGCAGGTCTCGCGTTCCCCTTTCGCCAATGCACGGCCGGCTACCGTGCGCAGCGGCTCTGTACGGAAGACCAGGACGTCTTTGACGCCTGCGTGCGAGGGGTTGGCGTAACTGCGCCGGGAGACCCTGCGCCGTTCAATGTGGATACGCTTATTCCCATCTTCCTGAGTCCGGACCGGGCGATGCCGATGGACTTGGTGGAATCGTTGTACCTGATTAACGAACTGGCGACGCCGAAAGGGATGGACGCGATTTTGCGGGAAACCCGCAGCCAGGGAATCCGTCTGCCGCTGCCG
>JBHELB010000019.1:0-15681 GCA_041859045.1 Candidatus Hydrogenedentales bacterium
CGAGGCGCCCACCGCCACATTCCCGAACGACAAGTTCCCACTCAACGACACAATGCGCGTCGGGGCGAGGGTGCCATTGCCAGAGACGCTAATCGTACTAACGCCGGAAGTCGCATCGCACGCGACCGTGGCCATCCCGCCATGGCTGCCCTGCGCTGTCGGCGCGAATGTGACCGTCACGTTCTGAGAACCACCCGCCGGAATGGACCCAGCCCAACTGCCGCTAAAACCAGACGGATAGCTAATTCCCGTGGCGTTGAGCACAGAGTTGCCCGTATTGCTTATTGTCAGCGTCCGTTGCGCCGAAGAGCCTACGGGCACATCTCCAAACGACAAATCTCCGCCCAACGATACTACTCGGGTAGGACTTGGAGCAGGATTGTATACCGCAATCGCGATCACTGGCTCAGTCATCGTGAAGTTGAGAGATTTCTGTCCAGCGGGATGGTTCACGTCGCCAAGCTTCCAAAAAGCGAATACATAGCCAGCCGGATCAGTGGCAGGGGCGCTCAGATTTACCGAGGAGCTTGATGCGACCAAGACCTGGTATAGTGTCGTGCCACCATGTCCTGATGTGCTCAAGATTGCTACGCCACTTGGGCCGCTCGAATTCACCGTCAACGAGACATTTTCCACTCGGTTCTTTATGATAACGTCCAGACTTGCCGCCTTACCCCCATAGCTCGCCGTGATACGACATGACTGATCTGCCGACACCGAAGCCGTGATCAAATGTCCGGCGTAGTCAGAATTAAACGAGGCATAAGGGGAATTCTCCGACCACTGAGCACTACCCGTAACGGTCTCAGTGGTCCCGTCAGAATACCTTGCCGTGCATGAATAAAAATGTTCCCATTCTTCAAGCGGTTCTGATGGACCGTCTATCGAGAGCGACGTTAATGTCCTGGCGCTTTCTGTTGTAAATACGATGTTGTTAAGAGTAGAAGCCGAATTCCATCCAGCAGAGTTCTTAGCCCATGCACGATACGTATATGTCGTGTTCGGACTAAGATTAGTAAGTTGATATGAAAAAGAATTCCCAGTTACCGCTATATCTGCCGTAGGAGTCCCGGTAAATGCTCCAGCTACATTCCCGGCTATCCATTCGAACCTGCCGATAGTAACGGATCCTCCACCATCATTTGTTATGGTAGCATTGAGAGTAGCGCTGGTTGAAGTAATATTAGTGGCTGCTGCTGTATGAACTGTTGGCGGCTGCACGGAACTCCCGCCGCCAAAGGAGAAGGCGTTGTACCACGTATTCCAAAATAGGTAGTTGCCCCCAACCCCCTGTTGACCGCCACCGCCTTGTCCTATATACGGAGTGTATATATATAGGCCTGCTGTTGCTTTGCTTGCAGCAACCACGGCCCCATCATACACGTTTCTCGGCACACCGACTTCCCATGGGGCCCCTTGTACGTCCCTATACGCGCCAAGATTGTTATAGTAAAGGGTAAACTGGCGTGTTCCATAGTATATCTGGTCGCCGAAGTTACTTCTGCTGCCCCAGCCCATGGCCCAGCTAAGGGCCTGGGCGGAGGGGGTTTGGGTCGTGATTAGCTGCTGCTCTTTCTGTAGTGTGACTAGGACAAGCTGAGGATTCACGCCGTGGGTCTTGCAGGCGTCGTAGATATGCTGTGCTGCGCTCTTGCCACCGTAACTGTACGTTGCAAGGCCACTGTTATAGTTATTGAGAAAGTTCTGGATCTGACTCAATGTCATTGTGTCTACTGCTAGTAACTGCGAATCAGAGATGATGTCATTTTTGTTGTAGGTGACGCCTTTTGGAGCCATTTGTTGTGGCCCAATTCTAGCGCTTACCTTGGCTATTTCGCTTTCGTTGAGAGACGCACCTACAGACGCTATGCCATAGTATGCGTCTACTGCAAACTCATTCGGGAAATCTAGATATGTGGTATGTGGGAAAAGACCATTTGTCAAAGGTACCCAATGCCCGCCAGTTGCCGAAGAATGCCAGCGGTACACATGATAGCCGACGACGAGCCCACTTTCATCTTCATCCCAATGAAGTTGCACATAAGTACCACTCCACCAAGCAACCACATTCTGCGGAGGGAGAATGTCTTTAGAGATAGGCGATGATACTGACTGCGCGTACGCATTAATAGGAAAGGTTGCTGCGGCCGTAATAACGATGAGCCGCAGGGTCGCATACATTCCGCCGCCGACATTGCCCGCAGAATCACTGTTCAGAAGACTTCGAAACATCTTTGAGCCTTTCTTCGGCTTTCTGCTGCGAATTACACAGATTGCAGCAAACTATATTGCGCCAACAACAAGTTGCACCAAAGAAAACATTACGGAATTGTGCCATTAATGCAGCTTATCTGTCATTTACTTGGCAGATGTCTTGTCTAACGCCTCATCAAGAAACCCCTGTTTGTCGAGAGCGAGCCAGACGAGCCGGTAGGACTCTTCGAGTTCTTGGGGATAATAGATGTTGTTGAAACGGATTTTGACCTTGGACTGTCCCGTGCCGTGCTCTTGGACAGTAATGGTCATGGTGGTGGCTTCTTCCATGATAGATGATACGGTTGCCGGATTGTAGAAGGTGGTGGGCTCGGCCGAGCGCGCGGGCAAACCCTTTGCCTCGGCATATTCGACCATGCGTTGTTTGCGTAGCGCCGCCGCGATGTCCGGCGGCAAGACTTTGCCTTTGCAGGAGATGAATCCTGAGTCTTTTTCAGCGTTGTCCACCGTGACCTCCAACGATGCGATGCCGATCAGCAGAGATTTGAACGTGTTGCCAACATCCTTGGAGACTACGCGGTCGCCCACGCCCATCATGATCTTTTCCCGGGCCTCTTTCCAGGCGGGCAGGTCCGGTTCTTCCACGATCATCTGGGAGAGCTTCATCTTCTTCTGGTTGTCGTCCATGTCCTTCAACGCAAGAAATCCCCCAACATAGGGGATCATATACTTCGCGCTCGAGGGTGCGCCGGCGCACGCGGAAAGGACAAGTCCGCTAACCGCGAGGGAAATGGTGAGGCAGAGAACGTGCGTAAACTTGAGCATTACGAAGAATCCTTATCGTTAGAACGCCACTTGTCGGACGCTGTAGTCTTTGACGGTCTTGTCTTTGTTAAACTTAACGATGAATGTGATGTTCTTCATCGAGTAAGTCACACTCGTATTTCCCTGCGAGGTGCTTTGGCCGGACGCCTGACCGTACATGCCGAGCCCAAAGAACACATCGAAGGCCTTGACCTTGGCTTCGGCGCTGTCTCGGGTCGCTACGTTGGTTGAACTGGATTTCACTTCGTAAACCCAGACTTCCGTGCCGTCCGGGTCGGTCGTGCTGATGTTTGGTCCACCGAAAAGTTCAATGAGTTCGGACTGAGTTGTCTTCCCCTTCTGAACCCGAGACGTGATCGTCCCGTACGTAGTCATATTGGGAGCGCTTGGGGCCTGAGGTTCCGCCTGTGGTGCAGGCGCTGGCTGAGGGGGCGCGGTGGCGCAACCAGCCAAAGAAAGCAGAATGAACAAAGACAACAACAGACTCCAATGCGCGCAAGTACCCCGACTCATCATGGTTTTCCCCTTTCATACCTCGAAGCGTCACACTCCCCAAAACAAAAATACAGAAGACCGTCGATATGGCCTTTCGCAGCCAAACGGCACAGCAGTATACATTAGCTTGGCCTAGAACGCTATCGGGGTACATACCTAGCTATACCCAGGCCAGCTCCTAGTGGTCGGCGTAGGTAAATTTCGGACACCCTCGGTTCTTGCGCAGTTATGCACAAGAAGAAACTGTTCGGATTTCGGTTTCACGAGCCCATTCGTATCGGCGAAGGTGTGTTGGGAGACTTGTAGACATTGGTACATGGAAGAGTCCTGATGGGCGTCTCTTTTTCTCCGCGCTGGGCCAGCGATTGCCATAGGACAAGTCGCAGTGTGCGTGAAGAAAAGAGCAGTACGGCCATGTCACAAGAAAATATGTGCAGAGCAGCGGAAGATTCGAGCCTCGGCGGCGCCGCCGCACTGAAACCTGCGAGGCGAACTAAGTGGGCACGCGTTCCGACAGCAAGGAAAGCTCCGTAGGGCGAACCGGCGTGGCTCCGATCGCAATGAGTTTCTCGTTCGCAGGGTTGTCGAGCGTAAACACTTTTCGGCCCGCGCAAATGGCGTCGGCGCTTAGCGTTTCCAGATGCCCTCCCGGCGAGGCATAGGGGAGCAACAGGTTACCGGCCACCACGGCGACGAAGGCGTTTCTCTGACGCGCTGTTTCTTCTGTCGGCCGGCGGATGGTGGCTGCGAAGGGCGACACTACGAGCATGCGGCCGGATTGGATGTGGGGCTGCCACGCCGTGGGGATTCGCATGGCCGTCAGCCCACGGGCCGGGCAGATGATGATAGGTTGAGCCCCGCGAAGGAGCAGGTAAAGGCACTCCTTTTCCATGGGTGAATGAAACCCGCTGACCACCGTGATGCCGACATCGCGGAGCGCCCGGATGGTGTCATAGGTTTCGAGGATGAGGTCGCCAGGGAATCGCTGCGAGCACAGTAAGCCAAGTCTCGGCCGGCTGAAAATGCCGCTATCGCCAAGCGCCTGGACCGCGGGAAACCCCAGCGAAGCAGCAGCGGCGACAAGTGACGCATCTTCAACGGTCTGGAGACCACAAGGCTCTTTCTCCCTCATGGCGCGCTCACTCCGCGTCGCGATCCTGCCGGAGGTAGACCGTCATCTCCGTCTCGGAAACGTCGAAGGTGGAGAGTAGCCGGCGGATAACGTCGCGGATCATATTGGCAGAGAGATTCGCCTCAGCATACATGCCATCACCGACTGGGGCGGGCGAGCGGACCCCGTCAGGCTTTCGGGCAAAGTAACGGTTGCCATGCGTGGTCGTAAACTCGGGGTTCTCGGGAAGCGCATCGAAGCGCGCCGGATCGGCTTCCCGAAGTTGCGCACACACAAGCTCATAGACCCGCCGCCAGGTGACGATGTCCTTAAAGGCCCGCCCCCGCAGGACAAATCCAAAGGGGCGCTTGTAGCGGAAATCTTCCGCCAGCGTGTGCGGTTCTTCCTTGTCCAGCTCCCGTATGATGCGCTCGTTTGCCTCCGAATCCTTGGCCTCCGCATCTTCCACCGCCGAAGCCTCGACCCGGACATCGGTAAATTGCTGCACCATCGTCGACAGTTCCGACGCCAACCGGTCAAAAGCGCCCATCTTGTCGTTGTAGGCAAGTTTGAATTCCACGCCCTGCTTGAGCGCCTCCGAATTGTTGTGATCGATGTTCAACCAAATGTCATCGGAAAGCGCCAGCAGGTTCTCCCGGACGCGTTCCAGGTCGGTCAGTATCTGCCGAATCCGACTACTCATGGCCTCTCCCAAAATGCCATTGCTCCCCCTCCGGGATTGCTCGCCCCGGACCAGCGCGCTTCGTTGAAGGAAGCGCTGTACGCGGTGGTACTGGCGATCATGAACCGTCCTCACCTTCGGCGTCACGCCCCATGCGGTACTTGATATCATAGTTGATGATGAAGTCGAGCTCTTCCTCCGTAAAGCCGTAGTGGCGGGCGAGAACGTGGTCGATTTCATCGAGAATTTGCTTGGATAGGCTCGTCCTAAACTCCTGAAATTCGCAGTCCTTGCGTTTGCGGATGAAGGAGTTCCTGTCGTAGTCCTTCATCAAGCGACCAAATATGGTCGCCATTTCCTTCAGTAGCTTCACATCGACGGTGCCCACTGGGATTTGCTCAACGTCCGTTCCTGTAATGTTTCGACCGTTTCCTACGGAAACGAACCAGAAGAAAAAGAGCGTTGAGTTGAGAAGTCCACCAGCAAATTTGCCGCATTTCGCGTCGTCAAAGTAGATATCTCGAAAGTGATGAACTGAGCGAGTTCGGGTAGGACTTCGGAAATACTGTTCGAAGTCCATCGCGCGAATCCAATAGCGAGGACTCCTGTGGTAGTGCATCAAGAATCCGTGCTTGCCGTGCGCATAGTAGTGGCTCACGGTTTTCTTGTGATTGGCCTCCAATTTCAGAAGCGCGCTCACGGCCTGTCCACTTCCAACCTGCGGTATGCGATTGAGCCTATCGTGAATAAACGAATGCGTGTAATGAATTAGGTGGAACAGAGCCTTACGCTCATCAGTCAACCAATGATGATAGCGACTGCTCCAAATGCCTGGCGCACTATTCCTCGCCTGGGTTGCCAAATAGATGCAAAGACGCTGATCCACACCGTCAAAGAGTTTTGAGGGGCGAATAGCGTAGGTGCTACACCAATTGTGGGTGTATCGTGCCAAGAGAACTTCGCGAAGAGTTACACTTTCATCTAGGCCAAGAACGCCAGCAGGGACGATCATTCCAAATCGGCACGATGGTCCCAATAAGCTACACGATCTCTCCATGCAATAAGCATACAGGTTCTCGGCTTGCTCTGATGCATAGTGGCATCGAGGGAGTAGGTAGATATCACGTACTTGCCGGTATTCGACATACGGTGGATTCCCGATGATCACATCGAACCCTCCGCTGTCCATGGTCCCGTAGAATTCAACAAACCAGTGAAACGGCTGATGAGACTTCAACCACTTCGTGTACGCCTTCTCCTTTGTAGGGCTAACGCCATACTGGTCCGCGAGATAGCGGTTAAGTTCATCCTGAAGGCCCGTGAGGCGCTTGCGGAGTTCGAGTTTGTGTTCGGTCGGGACAGAGCCGTCGCCCTCGACTTGGCGGTCACGGAATGCATCGAAGGCCTGCTGTAAGTCGGCGGCCTTGCGCTTGACCTCTTCAACCGCTTGCTCTCTGACCAAATCGTCCTCCGCGCTTTTCAGGACCTCGTCGTAAGTGGCGAAGCCCACAAGGGTATTGCCTGCCTTGATGTTGAAATCGATGTCCGGCAGGGGCTCGATGCCGAGATTGGCGTGGGAGGGGTCTGGCTCGACCTGGGCGGCGAGTTTGAGGAACAGGCGCAGTTTACAGATCTCAACCGCCTCTTCCATGATGTCCACGCCGAAGAGGTTGTTGAGGATGATACTCTTGAAGATGAAGTAGCGCCGGTTAGGATGGGCCGCTACGCGGTCCAGGACGGCGGTGAAATCCTCGAACTTCTTGTGGGGCAATATCGGATTGCCCGCAGGCGTGAAGCGGCGAGTCGCGGCTTCTGCCTTGTTCGATTCATCACTGAGAAAGACCTCCATCCGATCCAGGCAGGCCTCATAGAGCGGTTCGAGAATCCCCAGCGCGGCGAAGAGAAACGCGCCCGAGCCGCAGGTTGGGTCGAGGATGGTGACCTTCTCAATAGCGTGCCAGATGGCGCGGAGAAGGTCGGGGCCTTCGCAGTTCTCGATGACGTCCTGGGCGAACTGGCGAATGTCGAGATTGAGCGTGATCAGGTCGTTGATGTCGCGCACTTCACCGGAGGCAAGCTTGGCCTTGACCTCTTCGTAGCGCGTACGGCGGGAAACGACTTCGCGCCAAGTCTCGGTGGGGAGGGCATACTCACTGGGCGCGGGTCGATTCCAGCCTTTGCGCAATTCGATGGTCTGGACAGGTCCTTCGCCCACGGGCTGGTGGAGCGTCGGGGGATTGATTCCCGCCGCGATCTCGGCGGGATATGGCAGGTCTGCGCCATGCCGGACGGGCGGATAGATATAGCGATCGGGGTCATCCGCAAGCAGGTTCCAGACCGTCGGTCCGCCGGGATTCTCGAAGGCCACCTTGCACTTGGCTTTGGCGGCGTCGAGCAGGAAAGGAATCACGGTACTCTTGCTGATGTACTCGGTGATGTCCTCCTTCGTGTAGTACGCGCCCATCTGCTTCTGGTTGATGTACTTTTCGAAGATATAGCCCAGCACGTCCGGGTTAATCTCGTTGTCCGCCCGGAGTGGGCGTTCGTCGAGATGCCACTGGTATTGGTCGAAGTAGTCAAATATGCGCTCGAACGCTTCGTCGGGTATCTGGATGGTGTCGCCGTAGCGATCGGGGCGTTCGAGTTCGTGAACATCAAAGAGGCCGCCGTTGAGATAAGGAATTTTGCCGAGCAGCTTGTCCAATTCAGGGGTACGTTTCGCTCCGCCCAACCCCTCGTGAAACAGGCGCAAGAGGAAATAGCGGTAGAAGGAGTAGAAGGTGTCCTTGCCATCCTCGGAGCGCATCCGGGCAAGCCGGTTGCGCAGGTAGTCGCGGTCGCCGTCGAGGAAGCCCTTGCGCTGGATGAAGTAGACGAACATCATGCGGTTGAGCATGACGGAGGCGTACCACTCTTGGTCGGCACGCTCAGTGATGCCACCGATGAAATCGAGAAAGGCCGCGTGCTCTTTCTTGAATCGCTCGTAGAACTTCTTGGTCACGCGCTCGACATCGAGCGTGCGCCCAGCCCGGGCCGTGACGTCGCTGATGGTTAGCTGCTCTTCCTCCTCCAATGCAAAGGCGAGCGCTTGGAGCCTCTCCGCGAGGGCCTGCCCCGTGTGTCCGTCGTGATAGGCATGCTCGCGACAGGCTGCGGGCTTGCCGGGCTCGCGCTTGACCCACTGCCAAATCTGCTGCGTACGTTTCGCGTCGCAGAAGATGATCAAGTGCTCGTGGTGCGCTTTTCGGACCTGCTGCTCGATCTTCCGGCGGAGGGGGTAGGGCGGAAGCCCGTCCGCACCCTCGTGGAGCAGGACCACCATGCCGCGCTTTTCCGCGACTGGCTTCAGTTTGATGCGGTCGTTGCCGGCCTGTATCTCCAAGGCCTGGCCGGGACAGCGATCCCATCCCAACTCTTCGATCATCAGGCCCGTGAAGTCGAAGGCTCTCAGGCAGTCCCGCAGGGCTTCCATTTTCGGTGGCATGGTCTAACTTTCCTCGCTCGAACCAAAGAGGCCCATCGAACAGATGATATGCGGCTCGCGGCTTTCCACCTGCTCTTCCACGATGGAGAGCCGTCCCTCTTCGCGCAGCATGATGGTCAATTCGGCCAAGTGCTGATCGTCTACACCGAGACGGAGTTGGCGGTTCAACATGTCCACGGCGACCTGACGGAGGGGATAGCGATAGATGTCGTCAATGACGCGGAGCAGTTCAGGGGTTTCAAACAATGTGCCCTTCACTTGTTCGGCGTGCCGTTTCAAGCGCTCATAGGTCCGAAAACGCGCGCCACTCGGGCGGCCCAACTGTCCGCCAACCTGCTTTTCCTCGGTCGCGATGTGTTGGACGGCCTGCTGCACCAGAGAATGGTGCTTCTCGTTACGAGGAATCGCTGGGGTGTCTGGAGCGCATTCTGCAATGTGGAGAATTTCGTATTGTGACTCGGTGATACTTTCGCCGTGTTCGTTTACGTAGGCCAGCGCGTCGTTGTCCTCCGCTGTGCGCGCGTAGACGAGCACGCCTTCCGGGCGCACGGGCGTGGGCAGATGGGGGCGCGTAGCGTAAACCACATCGGGCAGGGCCGTGATGGTCTTCTCCAGTGTGTGGTCGGCGTCGAGCGCGTTTTTCCAAATCTGGTAAGCGTAAGACGCTAAGTCCACCTCCCGGTCGTCGGGACCATCGAGGATGCCCGCTTTCTCGCTGTACAAATCGACGATCTGCTGGTCGCCGTCTCCCTCGAAAAAGGCCTCGTCTGTTCCCACAACCTCCGCGTTGTCATGCAGGCGCTGGTGAACGCGGGCGCGCAGGCGGATGATGCGCTCGACGCCATCGGCGGGCAAGAAGGAATAACACAGAATTCTCTCGGATTGCTGGCCAATACGATCGACGCGCCCCGCGCGCTGAATGAGTCGAATGATTGCCCAGGGCAAGTCAAAGTTAACGACGATAGAGCAGTCTTGGAGGTTTTGCCCCTCACTCAAAATATCGGTCGCAATAAGTATGCGCAGTTCGCGGTCGCGGGGGACGCAGTCGTGTTTTTTGTTGCTGACGGGGCTGAAACGCCAGGCAAGTTCGGTGGGATTGTCGGAGTCGCCGGTGACGCCCGCGACCTGCGCAATACCGCGCACGCTGAGCTGCTCCGCCAGGTACTGTACCGTGTCGCCAAACTGGGTGAACACCAGCACCTTTTCTGTCGGATGCCTCTGGGTCAGTAGCTCGATGAGGGCGCGAAGCTTTGCGTCGCGATGTGGGTCCCAGACTCCTGCGTCATTGATGAGACGGATAAGAGCTGCGGCGTCACTTCGCAGATGCTTCGCGAGTTCCTCGGTGAAGAGGTCTGCACGCAGCCATTTGAAACGCCGTTTGAACTGACCGGCATACTCGCCATAGATGCTGGCGGCTCTTTGCTGAAATTCCTCATGGGTGTAGAGCGTCGGCGCGCTTTCGTTGTGGCCGTTTTCGCTGTCGGTGTTGTCGTCGTCCGTGAAAAGATCGCCCAAGACTCCATCTGGGTCCGCGTCTGTCATGCGGGAATCCAGCATCTCAGAAGTCTGTGTTCCTAAAGGCAATGTCAGGCCATTATCGATGGCATGGAGATAAACGTAGTTGCGGAGAATATGGCGTTCGACGGATTGCAGAAACGCCGCGCCACTGCTTTCCAGACGCTTGAAGAGGTTGGTTCTACAGAAACCCATGAGACGCTTTCCAGCGCGGGACAGGTCCTGAAGGATGCGTGCTTCCGCCTGCGTGGGCGGCGAATCCAGGACGGGGCGCTCGTAATTGCCCATTCCATAGCGCGGCAAATGAAGAGCGCTGATGGTGTTGACGACGGCCGGTGAGTAAAGGCGCGCATACTGGTCGAACTCTGCTTTGTCGTCAATCGTGAACTTTACGGTTTGTGGCTTTCGGTCGGGAAAGTAGGAGCGGGTCCCGTCCTCGTAGGTCAGATAGTAGCGGCCATTTTCCGGATCGAATGTCGCATAGTTGTCCTTGATGAAACTGCGCGTTCTACGAACGAGAAATAGCCGCATAAGGTCACGCCAATCGTCGGCGTGCTCGCTCTTTTCAAATGCCGCGAGCGTCTTCACGCCACACTGGTGACGCCGGATGAATTCGGTTTCCGGCATCTGCCGCAGTAGAGCCTCGGGCCTTATCCCCAAGTCACGGTCTTCTTCGACAAAGAGACGGAGCTGGTTGGATAGGTCCAGGTAGGTTTTGTTATAGGGGGTGGCCGTCAGCAAGATACATCGGCTGTCGTTTCTGCGGATGTAGTCCTTGATCGCGTGGAAGCGTTTCCCCTCTCGATTTCGGAGGTTGTGGCTCTCATCCACAATGATAAGCCGATAGCGACGCAGACCTGGCAACTCCTCCCTGACGCGACTAATTGAGAGGACTTTCCCGCGTAGGCGGTACTCGTCTCTATAGTCTTTCCACATGGACACAAGGTTTTTGGGACAGATAATGAGCGTTTCGAGGTCGTAGTCGTCCTCAAAAATGCGTGCCAGCGCAGTGGCCATGAGGGTCTTGCCGAGGCCAACCACATCGCCGATAAGGACTCCTCCGCGCTTGTGCAGGTGATGAGCCGCGATCTTCACCGCTGCCACTTGGTAGTCGAAAAGGCGGTTGCCGAAGTCTTTCGGGATGCGAAACTCAGAAAGCCCGGCGCGTGCCTCACGCGATAAATGGTAAGCAATCTTCAAGTAGATGTGATACGGAGGAAGCGGCTGTTCGCGCGCCCAACTCTCGTCTATGATCTCTGTCAGTTCCCCAGATATGTCGACGCAAAATCGGTCGTTCCAGCGGTCTTCAAACCACTTCGCCAATTTCTGACAGGCATCGAGATCCATGACGTCGACGTTGAGTTCACCTTGACCGACGAGCCCGGCCAACGTCAGATTACTGCTACCAAGATACCCCACTATCGGATTGATAGGGTCAGGCCGGAAAAGCAGGTACAACTTGGCATGAAGGGGGTGCCTCAAGAAAAGCTTCACGACCACCTTCTTGGCTCGAATTTGCGCAACAAGGCGGCGGAGGGCTTCTTCGTCAACGTTGGTCGGTGTGCCGATGGTCAGCTGCTGGCGGAATTCCTCGGCCAGTCGCTTCTTCAGACGGATGGCGGCTTGATTATCAATCTCATGCCCGCCATCTCCCAAACCCAATGAGTCACGTAGTTGATCCTGAGGAAGCCGCTGCATGCCCACGAGCAGACGGCAACACTGTCCCTCATCGCTTCCAGCCCATTTCTCGACGTAGGAGTGAAGCTGCTTCCAGCCGCGCAGATTGAAGTATCCGACGCAAAAATCGGCGCGGTCAGAGACCAGCAGCGTGTCTTGTAGCGCTTTGGATAGTTTGGCCTCTATGTTGTCAAATACTCTAGGCATTACCTATTGACCATTCTTACCCCAAGGTGTCCGGCCAGTGCCTGGCCTCCTGTGCAAGGGGGGCAGACCCTAATGGACGCGCCGAAAACGACGTTGTCCTGCGAACTTGTCCCAGGTTCTTTCGCCACAACAGATTACACAAAGGCGCTGAAGAGAATTATGCAATTACTGTTGATGTCCGACGGGATTTGCGTCGCAAATCCGTCGTTCACAGTACGTCCCCGTCATCCAGGCGTCATCATAGTAGTTGGCGACAGTTGTTACAACCTCATTTTTGCCAGCTATCGGCCTTCGGGTCAAGGCTGGTCGGGGCGTTCTCGATCCCGACGGCGGCATACTATCAGAGGGATGCTATGCGGCCCGGCCATTGCGGAGTTGGGGGCTATCATCGTGCAATGAGCGACGATCCTGTCGCCGTTGTCGTGGTTTGGAGAATGAACTCGAAATGCCCCGTGAACGGCGCGCAGACGTTCGGCCGCTGGAACACGAGGAGCGTCATCGGCGGGACGAGCATTTTTGCCCAGCCACGTTGGTCGGCGGGGGCTTCGTCCAGGTAGTAGTCGTCCGAGGCATACGTCACTACTTGCCGCCGCATGTGGCACCGGAGCTTCAGCCGCATGTCGCATTTCAGGATAAACGCCATGTCGGGCATCCGCAGTGAGGCGAACGCCGCACTCACTTTCCCGTGTCAACGGGCTTGCGCCGCTGCAAGAAAAGGGGCGGAGTTCAGTCTGGTGGGATGGTTTGGGAGTGGATTCTTCGAGCTTCACTTTCCTCCCGTTCTATCTGTTCCCAGAGGCGGTCAAAGTCGTCGGCGAGAAAGACTGGGAGGCTCAGATGGCGTTCGATGAGACAAATCCGCTCGTGCAGGTTCTGTAGCAGGGCAAGGACATGGTCACGGATGAGCCCGTCGCGTTTTTCCTGGGGCGTGGGGATGTACTCGGTGAGGCCGCCTGTACGTTTGGTGAGCATGCTCCGCAGCCTCTTTAGCTCAGCGTCGCGCCGAGACAGTGAATGCGCGGGTAGACGAGCGGCGTTGCGGTCATGACGGCCTTGTACCGTACCTTGTTGCCTGCGGGATTGGTGAACGCGCGAATGAACGTGTACTCGGTCCAGTCCTGGTCGATGGCGCGGGTGGAATCGAGGGTCATGGGCTCCCAGGTTGCGCCGCCGTCGTTGGTGGCGTACCACAGAACGGTTGTGCCGCTGGGGATGTTCATCTGGACGTAGGCTTTGGTGGAAGCGATACCCTGGGTCAGTTCGTTCTGGCGCATGATGTACGTGCCATTGAGGTTGTTGTGGTACCCCACAAGGTTCACGTCTTTGTAGTTCAGCGCGGGGCTGTCCGCCAAGGTTGCACCGGTCATCTTCGCGCGCACCAAAACCTGCGAGGCGATGTTGGGCAGCCGCTCTTCTTCCGCGGGGACGATGACGTCCCAGGTCGACCCGCCGTCGGTGGAGTATTCCCAGACGATCGCCGAGCCTTCGGGCATGGACGAGTACTCATCGAGGTTGAGATCGGAGAACTGCACGCCGGTGAGCGGTTCGAACATCACCGTGCCCTCAGACTCGAAGTCATAGCCATATAGGCGCATGGTGAGGTCCGAGCCGTTGAGGGGAGTCCAGGTCTCCGCGTTGGAGCTCTCGAGCAAGACGCCCGCCGCGTAGGCCTGGCGCGTGATGAGTCCTTGCCGCCCCATCTGCCCGAGCGTGGCGACGCGCACTTTGTATTGGTTGCTATTGGTCAGCAGTACGACCGCGTAGCTCGTGTTCGCGTCGGCGTGGAACGGGTCGTCGAAGGTGACCTTCGTTTCCGCGTTGAGCAGCACCTCCGACGGTGCTACGACCTTCTCCGCCAACACCACCTCGTTCGGCAGGCCCGTAGTCACCTGGCGGATTTGCACAGTGACCGGTAGCGTGGCGTCCTTTTGTGTGAACTGGACGCCCACCGCGGACACCACCCGGCTCTCGGGGAAACTAAACGTCTGCGCGAGCGGGTCCATCTTTCGGTCCCGGACCGTTTCCCGCCACACGATGCGCACCACCGGTACGCGGATAATGCGGGGAGGAGGAACGATGACCTGCGTCTGCACAATGACCCGCTCCACCTCTACGCGCTGGATGCGCGTGATGACGAGCGGATCGTTCACTTGCAGGTTCGCTTGCGCGGCGTAGGTCCCGTCGGTCATCTCCACAACACGATTGCCGTTACGCGCGTCGTCTGGAACCGTGAACGCGCCTGTGACACGCCCCGCCGCATCCGCGTGAAGGGCCGTAGCGACAACAATCCCGTCGCAACGCACCACAACGTTCGTGGCGTTTGGCGTGAAGTTCGCGCCCATCACGGACACGCCCGTCTGACCCCGCCGTCCAATGTTCGGGGTTACCTGCAACGTCGCATCCGGTTTCGCGAAAACCGCGTAGGGGTTTACGTTCTTTTCCTCCGACCAGTCCGCCTGCTCGGCCAACACGCGCTCCGCAGCAGGCAAGAACGCGAGACTGCCTTTGAACAGCGCGTCGCTGGCCTGAGGATTCGCCTCGAGCACGCAAGACGCCGCCGTTCGGTCCGGCGCGACGAACTGCCGCGCGCCATCAACGCGCGCGCTCCAGTCCGGGTGGTATACGTCCGATTGGTTGGCATTGGAGAAGTCGTCGGAGTAGACGCCCTTCTTGGTTTGCGCGTCGCGGTTCTGGAGGTTGTTATGCATCTGGAACTGCGCGTCGTTGTACTTAAGGTCCTCGATGTCCCGCAT
Organism: Candidatus Hydrogenedentales bacterium; assembly: GCA_041859045.1. GTDB lineage: Bacteria > Hydrogenedentota > Hydrogenedentia > Hydrogenedentales > SLHB01 > JBHELB01. The sequence goes on from JBHELB010000019.1 coordinate 14,964, forward strand.
GAGCTGATGCAACTGGTCCATCGTGACCCGCGTGAGGCCGAAGTTGCGAACGGTCATCTCGACCGAGTTCGCGGGGCAGTCGACGCTGGCCAGAGCGAGCGTGCCTTCCGGCGCGATGGGGAGCTTCGGCGAATCCGACGGCGCGCCTTCCAGCCGCTTAATCTCTCGCGGCGTCGCGTAGACGATGTCCTTGCGCGCGAGGTAGTAGTCGTAGTCCACGCTGCAATTCGAGCCGGGGACCGGCGACACGCCGAGCGACGTACGCCCAAAGTTGATGATGCTCGCAGCGTCCGGCGCGATGGAGAAAGAAGACATCGAGAGCCCGCTGGAGTTCACGGCCGGCGGGTTCGTGTTGGTGACTTCGTCCGCGCCGTCGTCCACGTAAGACGTGTTGCTGGCAGGAACTTCCTTCAACAATTGGAGCGCCGTGCGTCCGGTATTCGCGACCCCGCGATAGACGCGGTAGGCGGTCGCATTCGCAATGGGCAGCCAGGTCAGTTTCACCACACCGCCTGCTGCGATTGCGATAGACTTTACTGCAGCCCCGTCGTATTGCGACTCCCCGGTGGAAGACTTTACCGTGACCGCGTAGAAATACTCACCGGGTTCCGGATGGTTCGCGCGGCCGAACCAACCGCCGTCGACGTAATCGACGCCCTTCTCCATTTGTCGCACGTAGGTCCAGCGTACCGCGTACGTCGTCCCGATCGCTGGGGCA
>JBHELB010000002.1:0-32455 GCA_041859045.1 Candidatus Hydrogenedentales bacterium
ATCCGGATGGTGCTGGCGCGACCCCGCCGTTCATCGACGCTGTCCTTGGTGCCGGTCAGAAGCAGGGCTACAACTTTAACGTGGCGGTGGTGAATGGCGCGGCGGGTGTTGCCCCGGCTTACCAGTGCACAGCCGCCCCGATTACCCCCGGCCAGACCGGTTACCGTCAGTACTTTGTGCAGGGCGACGGCGTGATTCGCTTCACCGCGAACGGCGCGGCGGCCGGCCCGGCCTCCCCGCCCCTCTCGTAAACAAGTTCTGGCGCACGGGCTGCGGTGCCTGATGCTGGACAGAGCGGCGGGACAACCTCCCGCCGCTCGATAATTTTATGAGGGGCTTCCTTAGGGGCCTTCCGGGAAAGCCCCGATAAAAACAGTTAAATCCTCTGGACTTTTCGGAGCATATGCCGTAGCATAATGTAAACTGAGAAGCTTTAACGGCATTGTGTCACCGCAATCATGAAACGTGGAAGTCTCGTAAAGGTATTATATGTCGCAAAGGTCTTATAGTTCGGGTAGTACCGGCTGAGCGGCAAAGGGGAGAAACGTGGAGAATGGGTCAGCAAACTGAGGAGTGCGAAAAACTATCGGAGGCGGAAGAGCGAGCCATTCGCCTACATCGGCGCTATTTGGAGGAAATGCAGGGGCGTTCCGTCAGCTTCGAAGAGGCCCTGTCGAATTGGAAAGCGCATTACGCGATGGCTTGGCGTCAAATGCGCCAACAGCGCTACCTGGCCTCGCAAAGCGAAGAGATACTGCGCCACAAGTGGATTGAATCGGAAAAAGCGCAGCGCGATCTCGGGCGCGACGCCGTAATGGATTGGATCAGCAAGTACGCCGCCGCATGGCGCGAAGCGTTTGAACGCCAGGACGACGACAAGGACTACCATTCGGTGACGTCTCCCTGCGGAGGAAACACGTCGAGCCCTGCCGCCTAAAAGTTTGCGGGGAGCGCGTCGCAGGCGTCCTTGGTGGAAATGCCTAAAACACCCGCAGCGTGACCGAGGTCAGGTAGGCGGTTTCCGGCATGGCCAGCAGAACGGGGTGATCCGCGGATGCGCCGCGCACCTCGAGCACCCAGACATCTCGTTGCAGACTGCGCGAGGCGCGTTTGATCGCCTCAAGGAAGACTTCGCGGGACACGTGGTGCGAGCAGGTGGAGGTAACGAGATAACCGCCCGGCTCGACCGCGGCCATCGCGGCGCGGTTCAAGGCCTGATACACCCCGAGGGCGCGCGTGGCCTGGGCGCGGGACTTGGCCAGCGACGGCGGGTCCATCAGAACTAGGCCGTAGCGGGTGTCGCCCGCAAGCGCCTTTTCCACGTCGCCCGTCTCAAACCGGCAACGCGCGGAGAGACCGTTGCGTTCGGCATTGCGTCGCGCGCCTTCGATAGCACGGGCCGACGAATCGACCCCAACCACCGAATCCGCGCCCGCCAGCGCCATGCGGCAGGACCATTGGCCGGTGTGGCAGTGGCCGTCAAAGACCCGCGCGCCCCGCGCGAGCCGCATAGCCGCCAGGGTATTGTCGCGCTGATCGAGGAACATGCCGGTCTTTTGGCCCTCTTCGAGGTCAACGCCAAGCTGTAGTCCGGAAACCGTGATCTCCACGTGATCCATGCGCTCACCAAACCAGCGGGTCTCGCCGGGGGCCTCGAACCGGACCCCGCGCACGCCGTCGGTGGCCAGCATCGCCTGGGCCAGGACTTCCATGTGCGGGCGGTAGAAGCCGCAGGCGGTTTGCAGCGCCACCACCGCGCCGTAGCGATCCGCTACCAGGCCAGGGAGGCCGTCACTCTCGCCGTGAAGCCAACGGTACGCCGTCTCGCCGGGGTATAGTTGCTCGCGGAAGCGCAAAGCGCGGGCGACCCGGCGCTGAAAGAAGGCCTCGTCGACGGCCACATCCTTGCGCGCGAACAGGCGGACCGCGATGCCCCCTTCGGCCTGGTAGAACCCCCGGCCAACAAGGCGGGCGGTGTCGGAAAACACGTCCACCAGCGCGCCATCCGGCAATTTGGGCGGCGCGGCCAGTTCGTTTCGATAGACCCACAGGTGGCCGCGCAGGAGGCGGCGCTCTTCGCGTGATTTGAGAATAAGTTGTTCCATAAGGAGGGGAGTGTAGCGGATTGGGGCGGCAAAAAGCGAGGGAAATTCCTGGAGGGAAGAGGGAGTTGGGGAGATGATGGGGCATTGAACTATTTGACTTGGGTTCGGTTGTATGTCATACTCGCCGGGATTATGCAAAAGGAGAAGATTTCGCCCTGCGAACAGGAGGACAGGGCGGACGGCGCGCGTGGTCGGAGTGGCCGCGCCTTCTCGTATAACCTCCTTTTTTCTAATACGTTACCGCTGACGAATGCCAATTGTCCCCTGCGCGAGGTTCCGGCGTGGCCGGAGCGCAGAGGTTTGGGAAGTAAACGCAGAGAAGCCAAAGAAGGGGAAATGCACCATGGCGACGAAGATCGGCATCAACGGGTTTGGACGCATCGGCCGCAACGTATTCAAGCTGCTGATGAAGGCCAACGATTTCGAAGTGGTAGGCATCAATGACTTGACGGACGCCAAGACTCTGGCGCACTTGCTCAAGTACGACAGCGTGTTCGGCGTGTACGACGCGGACGTCAAGGCGACGGACGACGCGATCGTCGTGAACGGCAAGACGATCAAGATTACGGCGATCAAAGACCCGGCCGAGATTCCGTGGAAAGACCGCGGCGCGGAGCTGGTGCTTGAGTCGACCGGTCATTTCAGCTCGAAGGAAGCGTGCATGAAGCATGTGACCGCCGGCGCGAAGAAGGTGCTGCTGAGCGTCCCGCCGAAGGACGCGATCGACGCGATCATCGTGATGGGCGTGAACGACGACACGCTGAAGCCGACCGATGTGGTCGTGTCGAACGCGAGCTGCACGACGAACTGCTTGGCCCCGATGGCCAAGGTGCTCCACGAGCAATTCGGCATCAAGCGCGGCCTGATGACGACGGTCCACGCGTACACGAACGACCAGCAGGTGTTGGACATGCCGCACAAGGATCTGCGTCGTGCCCGCGCCGCCGCAAACGCGATCATCCCGACGACGACGGGCGCGGCCCGCGCGGTCGGCAAGGTGCTTCCGGCGCTGGCTGGCAAGCTCGACGGTTTCGCGATGCGCGTGCCGGTGATCGACGGCTCGGTGGTCGACCTGGCGGTCGAGTTCGAGAAGCCCGTGACGAAGGAAGGCATCAACGCCGCGATTAAGGCGGCGGCCGAAGGCCCGCTCAAGGGCATCCTGCAGTACTGCGAAGACCCGATCGTGTCCTCGGACGTGATCGGCAACTCGAACTCCAGCGTGTTCGACGCCCTTTCGACGATGGTCATGGACGGGAACTTCGCGAAGGTCGTGTCGTGGTACGACAATGAGTTCGGTTACTCGAACCGTTGCGTCGACCTGTTCCGCAAGATGGCGAAATAAGTGAACGATCCAGGGGCTCGCGCGGCATCCCCGCGCGGGCCCCGTCTTCTAGAATAGAACTGCGGAGAGGAGAACGGCCGACGTGGATGAGGCAGTGCCTCCTGGGCGAAGCGATGAGAAAGCGATAGTGCTTTCCCGCCATGCCGCCGCGCGCGCCAAAGAGCGCGGCGCAACGCAGAGCGAAGTAGTTGAGTGTATTCGCACGGGACAGTTTGCGGCGTTGGAATCGTCGAGATTCCAAGCGCGATGCGCCGTTCGGTTCGATGCTGTCTCCCCGGTGAATGGAAAGTTCTATCGCTGGAAGACGGTCGAAGTGATTTTCGTAGAAGAAGAAACAGAGCGCGTGGTGGTGACGGTCAAGGTATACTACTCGAATGAGGAGGACCAGCCATGAAGATCAGCTACGACGCGGATGTTGACGCCTTGTATATTCAGTTACGCGAAATCGGTGACGGTCAGGCGGAGAATCGGGACCTTGGAAGCGGGATCACCGCGGACTACGGTCCAGACGGGTTGTTGACGGGGATCGAGATTCTGGATGCCAGTCGTCTTCTGGGGAAGGAGACGGAGCAGGTGATTCTGGAGTTGCAGCCCGTTAAACGGCATGTCGCCTGAGGTGACCCATTACGCGTAATCGGCTGGATTGGCGAGTTCGGCGTGCGACGCTGGACGAAGCGGAAGGAAGTAGACCATGAACAAGCTGACGTTGGATAAGGTGGATGTGAAGGGCAAGCGCGTGTTGATGCGCGTGGACTTTAATGTGCCGCAGAACGCGGACGGTACGGTGCGCGACGACACGCGTATTCGCGCGGCGCTCAAGAGCATCAACTACGTCCGGGAAAACGGCGGCATGCTGATTCTAATGTCGCACCTTGGCCGCCCGAAGGACCCGAAGAAGGCCGAGACGCCGGAAGAGGCGGAGAAGATCGTCGCGAAGAACAAGACACTGGTGATGGGCCCGATCGCGGACCGTCTGCGCGAGCTTGTGGGCGGGAACGTGACGAAGCTCGATGCGCTGGTGGGCCCGGAAGTCGAGGCGGCGGTCGCGGCGATGAAGCCCGGCGACATCATTGTGCTCGAGAACACGCGCTTTCACAAGGGCGAAACGAAGAACGACCCTGAGCTGTCGCAGCAGTTGGCGAAGTTGGGTGATGTGTACGTAAGCGATGCGTTCGGTTCGGTGCATCGCGCGCACTGCTCGACGGAAGGCGTCACGAAGTACATCGCCGGTCCGTCGGCTGCGGGGTTCCTGGTCGCGAAAGAGATTGAATACTTCAGCCGCGTGTTGAACAACCCGGACCGCCCGTTGACGGCGATTCTGGGCGGCGCGAAGGTGCAGGATAAGATTCCGGTGATCGACAATCTGTTGAACCTGGTCGATTGCCTCATCATCGGCGGCGGCATGGCCTATACGTTCATGAAGGCGCAAGGCCTCGAGATCGGCGACTCGCTGCTCGACGAAGGCGGCATCGACGCCGCGAAGTCGGCCATGGCGAAGGCCAAGGAAAAGGGCATCGATCTGCTGTTGCCGGTGGATACCGTGGTGGCGGACGCCTTCGCGGCGGACGCGAACAGCAAGGTGGTCAAGGCGGGCACGATCGAAGCGGGTTGGATGGGCCTCGATGTCGGTCCGCAGACCGTCGAACTGTTCAGCGCGGCGATTAAGAAATCGAAGACCGTCGTGTGGAACGGCCCGGTGGGCGTATTCGAGATGGAAAAGTTCGCGGCGGGCACGAAGGCAATCGCCGAGGTGCTGGCGAACACCGCGGGCCTGACGAGCGTCATCGGCGGCGGCGACACGGCGGCGGCGGTCACGCAGTTTGGCTTGGCCGACAAGATGTCGCACGTGTCGACGGGCGGCGGCGCGTCGCTTGAGATGCTCGAAGGTAAAGAGCTGCCCGGTTTGGCGGCGTTGACCAATGCCTAGCAAGATTCGCCCGGAGATGGTGACCACCGCTTTCGAGCTGGAGGGTCTCCGCGTCACGCAGCAGCTAGGGTTGGTGCGGGGCGTGGTGGTGCGATCGCGATCGGTGCTGGGAAATGCGCTGGCGGGGTTGCAGACGATGCTGGGCGGAAACATCACGATTTTGCAGGAGCTCTGCGAGACGGCGCGCGAGCAGGCGTATCAGACGATGCTGACGCACGCGGAGCAATTGGGCGCGAATGCGGTGATCGGCGTGCGCTACGACGCCACGGAAATCATGCAAGGTGTCACCGAGGTGCTGGCGTACGGCACGGCGGTGATTGTTGAACGTAACGAAACGTAACCAAGGTACCCGCTTCTCGGGCCGACGCATGTGGCGCGGCGCTGGGAATCGGGCGAATGCGAAGAGGACAAGATCGAAATGAGCAGCATCACGAAAGAACGCAAGACAGAAGTCATCAAGTCGCACGCAAAGCACGAAGGCGACACGGGATCGGCCGAGGTGCAGATCGCGTTGCTGACGGAGCGCATCAATCACTTGACCAATCACTTCAAGGCGCATCCGAAAGATCACGCCGGCCGCCGCGGCCTGTTGATTCTGGTGGGCCGCCGCCGCCACCTGCTGAACTACGTCCGCAGTCTGGATGTCGAGCGCTACCGCGGGATCGTTCAGACGCTGGGTCTGCGCAAGTAACACACAAGAGTTGAAGACGGATAAGGAAAAGCGCGGATCGTCCGCGCGGAACGCTGTGGGAGGCGTTCCACACTTAACGAAATGGAGCATAGATAAATGGTAGAACGTCTCACGGTCACGCTGGGCGAACATGAGCTGACCTTCGAGACCGGACGGATCGCCAAACAGGCCCACGGGTCTGTGTTGGTGACATGCGGCGAGACGATGGTGTTGTCCACCATGGTGGTCTCGCCGGATCTCCGGCCGGGACAGGATTTCTTCCCGCTGACGGTGGATTACCGCGAGAAGAGTTCGTCGGCTGGGCGCATTCCCGGGAACTTTTTCCGGCGCGAAGGCCGCCCGACGGAGCGCGAAGTGTTGATTTGTCGGTTGACGGACCGCCCGTTGCGCCCGTTGTTTCCGAAGGGCTTTCTGAACGAGGTGCAGGTGTTCTCGACCGTGTTTTCCGCGGACAACGAGAACGACCCCGACGTGTTGTCGATCAACGGCGCTTCGGCGGCGGTGCATCTGTCGCCGGTGCCGTTTAACGGCCCGATTGGCGCCGTGCGCATTGGAATGATCGAAGGCAAGTTCATTTTGAATCCTACGATCAGCGAACGGCCGGACAGCACGCTTGATCTGGTCATCGCCGGTACGCGCGACGCAATCGTCATGGTGGAAGGCCGCGCCAACGAGTTGTCCGAGGCCAAGATGGTCGAGGCGCTCGAATTTGGCCACGGCTACATCAAGCAGATCTGCGACGCGCTCGACGAATTGCGCGCGAAGGCCGGTCTGCCGAAGATGGCCTACACGCCGGCGGAAATCCCTGCGGACATCATTGCCGATGTCGAGAGCATCGCCAAGGCGCGCGTGGCCGAGGCGCTGCGCATTGCCGAGAAGCATCCGCGTCAGGACGCGCTCGACGCGATCAAGAACGAAGTGCTGACGACGCTTGCGGCCAAGTATGGCGAGGAGCGTTTCGCCGAAGTCGGCGGTCAGGTCAAGGAAGTCTTCGAGAAGGTCGTCAAGACCTCGATGCGCGGAATGGTGGTTGCCGAGAACCGCCGCATCGATGGCCGCGGCCTTGACGTGGTTCGTCCGATCACGGTCGAAGTGGGCATCTTCCCGCGCGTGCACGGTTCGTGCTTGTTCACCCGCGGCGAGACGCAGGCGATCGTTACGACGACGCTGGGCACGAGCCGCGACGAACAGCGTCTCGACGAATTGACCGGCGAAGAGTTCCGCCGCTTCATGCTGCACTACAACTTCCCGGCGTGGTCGGTGGGCGAAGTGCGGCCGGTGCGCGGTCCGGGACGCCGCGAGATTGGGCACGGCAAACTGGCCGAGCGTGCGCTCGAAGTGGTGCTGCCTTTCGTCCAGAATGGCGACGCGACGGCGGACAATCCCGATTTCCCGTACACGATCCGCGTGCTGTCGGACATCACCGAGAGTAACGGTTCGAGTTCGATGGCGACGGTTTGCGGCGGCACGCTGAGCCTCATGGACGCGGGCGTGCCGATCAAGGCGCCGGTCGCGGGCATCGCGATGGGTTTGATCAAAGAAGGCGACGAGGCGCGCGTGCTCACGGACATCATGGGCACGGAAGATCACCTCGGCGACATGGACTTCAAGGTCTGCGGCACGGCGCACGGGATCACGGCGTTCCAGATGGACGTCAAGATTGCGGGCATCTCGAGTGAACTCATGCAAGAGGCCCTCGAGAAGGCGCGCGTGGCGCGGCTGCATGTGTTGAATAAAATGATCGAGGCGCTCGACAAGCCGCGCACGGAGATCTCTCCGTACGCGCCGCGGATTTACACGATCCGGATCGATCCGGACAAGATTCGCGAAGTCATCGGGCCGGGCGGCAAGGTCATTCGCGAGATCCAGGCGCAGAGCGGCGCGGAGATCGAGATCGAAGACGACGGCTCGATCAATGTCGCGGCGGTCAATCAGGAGAACGCCGACAAAGCGATCGAACTTATTCGCTCGATCGTGGCGGTTCCGGAAGTTGGCGAGATTTACACCGGCCACGTCACGCGCATCATGAACTTTGGCGCGTTCGTGAGTGTCGTTGGCAACAAGGAAGGCCTTGTCCACATCTCCGAGCTGGCGCCGTACCGCGTGAACGAAGTCACGGACGTCGTCAATATTGGCGATGAAGTGAAGGTGAAGGTTGTTGAGATCGACAAGATGGGCCGCATCAACCTCTCGAAGGTGGAAGCGGAACGCGACCTGGGTCTTATCAACGAGGAAGAATATCCGCGACGCGAAGGCGGCGGCGATCATGGCGGGCACCGCGGCGGCGGCGACCGTGGCGGTTCTCGTGGTGGCGATCGCGGCGGACATCGCGGCGGTGGACACCGAGGTGGTCATGGTGGCGGCGGTCGCGACCGGCGCTAATCACGTGTAACGACAGCGGCGCTCCCTTCGGAAGGAGGGGGCGCCGTTGTGTTCAGAGGAGCAGATGGGCGATACCCTGTCGTATAGTCTCGAGCATGCCCGCGTACGACGCCTCCCCAATGGCGTCACTGTTCTCGTTGAACCGCTTCCGTATCTTCGCTCGGTGGCCGCGGGCGTGTGGATTCGCGCGGGATCGGCCAACGAGCGCGTCGAACAGAGCGGCGTGTCGCACTTTCTCGAGCACCTGTTCTTCAAGGGCACCCTTACGCGCACCACGCGGCAGTTGATGGAGGAGATCGAGAGTCGCGGCGGACATCTCAATGCGTTCACCTCGCGCGATCACACCTGCGTGTACGTCAAGACGCTCGACCTGCATGTGCTCAACGCGATCGACGTGCTGGCCGACATCATCCGCAACTCGCAGATGAACGACTTCGAGAAAGAGCGCAACGTCATTCTCGAAGAAATCGCCACCGCCGAGGACGTGCCGGAGGATTTCGTGCACGATCTTTTCTGCGAGCGACTTTGGCCCGGCCATCCGCTGGGTTTGGCCATCACCGGCAGCGAGGAGACCGTCGCGGCGATGACCGTCGACGACGTGCGCGCGTACTACGCCGAACACTACGCGCCCGAGAATCTGTTGGTTTCCATCGTGGGCAATGTGAACGAGGATCAAGTGCTCGACGCGGTCGAGGCGGCGTTCGCGCCGATTCCATCCCGGCCTGCTCCGGCGAAGCCCGCGATTCCCGCGTTTGGCGCCGGATTCGAAGTGATCGAGCGGCCCATTGCGCAGCATCATTTGTGTTTTGGTTTTCCCGGAACGACCGTGACCGACGACCGGCGTCATGCGTTCGATGTGCTTTCGAGCGTGCTCGGTGGCGGCTCGACATCACGATTGTTTGAGAAGGTGCGCGAAGAAGCCGGTCTGGCGTATTCAATCTACAGCTTTAACTACGCCTACGCGCTTTCGGGCACCTTGGGCGTGTATGCGGCGGTCGCGCCGGAGAGTTTTGAAGAGACCCTCGCGTTAACCTGCGCGGAACTCCGCAAGGTGCGCGAAGAGCCGATTCCGGAGAGCGAACTCGCGATGAATCTCGAACAGCTCAAGGCCGGCTTGCTCATGAGCCTCGAGAGTACGTTCAATCGCATGGCCCGCATGGCGAAATCGTACATGAATCACGGACGGCTCATTCCCACCGAAGAGACCGTGGCGAATCTGGACAAAGTAACCGCACCGGTGTTGATGGACCTCGCGCGTGAGCTGTTCACGCCCGGCCAGTACACGGCGGTGGTGCTCGGTCCTGAAGGCGCGAAGCCGCGGGAGTTGCCGTTGTGAGCGCGCCGGTGCAGGTGCGGATCACGCGCGAACCCGAGTGCGCCGATCTGCCGTTGCCCGCCTACGAGACGGCGCACGCGGCGGGCATGGACCTGCGCGCGGCGGTGCGCGAACCGTTGACCATTGCGCCCGGCGCGCGTGTGTTGGTGCCGACGGGACTGCGCATCGCGTTGCCGGAAGGCTACGAGGCACAGGTGCGCCCGCGCAGCGGATTGGCGTTGCGGCACGGCATCATGCTGCCCAACAGCCCCGGCACGATCGATGCGGACTATCGCGGCGAGATACAGGTGATTCTCGCCAACTTGGGCGAGGCGGATTTCGTGATTCACCGCGGCGATCGCATCGCACAGTTGATCATCGCGCCGGTGACGCGCGCGGCGTGGATCGAGGTCGAGAGCCTTGATGCAACGGCCCGCGGCGACGGCGGTTTTGGACATACCGGAAGGCAGTAGCGCTTCGCGCGGCATGGAGGAAGACGCATGGACATGTTGGGGGCATGGCACGGCCTAGGGCTTTCGGGCATCCCGCTGATCGGCAAAGGCAAGTCGCGATCCATCACCGCCGAAAATCCGACCGGTGAAAAAGGCGGTGGCGCGAAGGCCGAACCGCAGCCGATGTTCGACGGCACGCCGAATCCCGCGCGCGAGCTCGGCGTGGGGTGGAAGACACGGCCGTTCATTAGCCTCGAGCCGGGTTCCGTTACGACCCTCGCGGAAATCGAGGGCCCCGGCGTGATTCAGCACATCTGGATGACCACGCGCCCGCCCGCGTACCGCACATGCACCCTGCGCTTCTACTGGGACGGCGAGGAAACGCCGTCGATCGAAGTGCCCCTCGGCGATTTCTTTGCCTGCGGTCACGGCAAGCGCACACTGGTGAATTCACTGCCGATTTCGGTGAACCCCGTCGGCGGATTCAACTCCTACTGGCCCATGCCGTTCAAGAAGTCCGCGAAAATTACCATTGAGAGCAACAATCCCGAGTGGATTCGCACGTTCTTTTACCAGATCGACTACACCCTTGATGACGTCCCCGAGAACGCGGGGTATTTCCACGCGCAATGGCGGCGCACCATGACCACCCGCGAAGACCCCGAGCATGTGCTGCTGGATGGCGTGCGCGGCGAAGGGCAATACGTGGGCACCTACTTCGCGTGGACCCAACTCTCGAACGGCTGGTGGGGCGAAGGCGAAGTGAAATTCTTCATCGACGGCGACGGCCCGCACCCCACCATCTGCGGCACCGGCACGGAAGACTACGTTGGCGGCGCCTGGTGTTTTGCGGAAGCGGGTGAGCGCGAACAGGCATACAGCGGACCCTACCTCGGGTTGCCTTTGGTTCGCCAAGAGCCGAACGAAGTCCCGCAATACGGCATGTACCGCTGGCATATCCCCGACCCCATCCGATTCCAACACGACCTGCGCGTAACCGTGCAGGCGTTGGGATGGATGCCCGGCCACCGGTTCCAGCCGCTCACCGACGACATCGCCACCACCGCCTACTGGTACCAGCGCGAACCGCACGGCGCGTTCCCGGCCTACCCGCCCGTCGATGCCCGCTGGCCGAGATAAACGCCGGAAAAGAAAATGGTGAACGGGGCGGGGTTCGCTGGCCTTGATCCGTGCGCAGTAAGGCGAGATACTTCGGCGTTACCTTTAGGTAGGAGCATACAAGGGATATGAACCTCCTCAAGCAGCCCATAACGAATGCAACAGGGGCATAAACAAGTGAAGGTAATTCTTCCAGAGATTTGCCACAACGTTGAGAGCTTTCAGGCTCTGGTCGATTTTTGCGCGCAAACCGCGAATTGTCGTTTTGAGCAAATCGTTATTGATATGGGGGGAACGACCTGGTTTGATGCCGATATGTGTGCAGCGTTTGGCGCGATTTTGCATAATATTACGTGCCAAGTAAATGCAATTAGGCTGGAAAACATCCAACCGCAAGTCGAGAAAATTCTGTCCAAAAACGGTTTTTTGAGTCATTACGGGCATGAGAGGATTCCCGACCGTTGGGAAACAACGGTCTCTTACGAAAGATTCGATGCTAAAGATGAGCGCTACTTCGCAGACTATGTCGAAAACGAACTGGTCAGGCGCAAGGAAATCCCATCTATGTCCGACGGCATGCGCAAAAAATTCCGGGAGAGCATCTTCGAAGTATTCAGCAATGCGGTACTGCATTCGCGTACGGAGAGAGGAATTTTCAGTTGTGGACAATTTTTCCCAAAGCGAAACGCGCTTACTTTCTCCGTTGCTGACCTGGGAATCGGCATGCGCCAAAATGTAAGGGAAAATGTCGGGCTCGACTTTTCAGCCGTAGACGCTATAGACTGGGCCACACGAGAACACAATACCACGAAGCGCGGCCCAATCCCGGGAGGTCTCGGCTTGAAGCTGCTGGTGGAATTCATCGGCCTGAACGGTGGCTCAGTTCAAATCGTCTCGGACGCCGGATATTGGCGGCGAAAAGACGAGCAGACTTCCACGATGCTGTTGCGACATCCTTTTCCCGGAACCGTGGTAACGCTAGAAATCAATACCGCGGACGAGAAGTCCTATGCGCTTCAGTCCGAATTGCCGGAAACCAACATATTCTGAGGTGCGTCATGCCGGAAGAGTTGATTCTTTCTTTGTACGAGATTGTCGGCAGCCCGCTTTGCGTCGCTTCCGGCGACGGGCAAAAAGTGTATACCCGCCTCGAAGCCGCTATTAGGGAGGGACAGAAGGTCACACTCTCTTTTCGCAATGTCACGGCGTTGACCTCGGCGTTTCTCAATTCGGCTATCGGTCAATTGTATGGGGTATTTGACCAAGAGCAAATAGGCTCATTGCTTGGCGTCGCAGACATCCAGCAAGACGATCTTGCGCTATTACGGCGCGTGGTTGAGACGGCCAAACAATATTTCAAAGATCCTTCGCGGTTTGATCGAGCCGATCGGGAAGCGCTAGGAGACAGTGATGGCGACCTATAGCGCAACCGATATCACCAGCCGCGATTTTCACCCAACAGACAATCTATTCTTGGATGCCAACGTATGGCTCTACGTTTTCGGGTCAAGGGTAAAGCCCGATCGAAGGGTCGAAGTTTATTCGGATGCCCTAAAAAGAATACTGAGCGCCAAGAGCCGTATCTTTATTGATACGCTGGTTCTCTCGGAGTTCATCAATACTCGTGCAAGAGAAGAATGGAAGCATGGAGACTATAATTTAGAGCCGTTTAAGACTTTTCGAGAAAGCGATGCCTTCGCGCCCGTTGCCGAAGGAATTGCCAAAGAAGCCCGACGAGTACTGAAGTGGTGTATACGGGTGGAGAGCGGGTTCGCTTCGGTTGCGATTGATTCGTTACTTGACGAATACGCGCGGGGTCATTGTGATTACAACGACCGTATTCTTGCGGCCCTCTGTCGGCAAAACGACTGGCATCTGGTTACGCATGACGCAGATTTCAAAGGCTGCCAACTCTCTGTCTTAACCGCAAACAAGAGTTTACTAACATGACCTATTTTGAGCAGCTTTCCTTTGCGCAGAACCCTTGATTCCTCGATAGCCAAGTTGTTTTCCCTCAAGACGGATGCTTCTCCTCCACATGGTCAACTTAGATTGCGCCAAATCCTGGCTTTTCGTGGCGCAATGGGACGGGAAGTGGCAATGCAGCGGTTTGAAGAGTAGGAGCGAAGCAGCGGACACCGATCGCGTCTTGAGCAATAGCGAGAGATTTCGTAAGAGGTGGAAAAGAATAATGGTGAACGGGGCGGGGTTCGAACCCGCGGCCACCGGATTAAAAGTCCGATGCTCTACCAGCTGAGCTACCCGTTCACGCTGCGCGAGGCGCATGGGGCGGCGCGGCGCGCTGCCCCGGACTCAAAAGTGTAGCGCCGCGCGGCGGATAATTCAATGGCGGTGTTCGCTCCATGCCGAGTCGCGCCCAGAATGCTCCCTGCTGCGCTCTGTGCCGGAATTGACAGCCGGGGCGCTTCGGGGTAGGCTGGGCGCATGAAACGGTGTCATCGATGTCAGCGGGAGTGGGTGAGCGCGAAGCGGCAGCCGGGCGTGAAGGAATTTTGCGAGGGCTGCGCCGCGTACTTGCATTGCTGTCGCAACTGTCGGCATTTCGCCCCGACGCTGCACAACCAGTGCGCGATCCCCACGACGGAGTGGGTGGGCGATAAGGAAGGCGCGAACTTCTGCGACGAGTTCGAGTTCGCCGACCGAGAGGTAAAGGACGGCGCGAACGCGGGCGAAGCGAACGCCAAGGCCACGTTCGAAAACCTGTTCGGGCAATCCGAGACCACTCCTCCCGCCGAACAGATGGATCGGTTCAAGAAACTGTTCGATGAGTGACCCCACCGCACCCGATACCGCGATTACCCTGCGCGCGGTGGTCCGTTATGACGGCACCGGCTTCGCGGGATGGCAGGTCCAGCCTCAAGTCCGCACGGTGCAGGGCGAACTGCAGTCCGCGCTGAGCCTATTGGCGCGGCGTCCGGTCAAGGTCTACGGCGCGGGCCGTACGGACGCGGGCGTGCACGCGATGGGGCAGGTCATTTCCTTTGCGTGGGCGCCGCAGGTCGATCTCGACTGGTTGCGGAGCCGCTTGTGCAAGATGCTCGGCCCGGAGGTGTTGGTGGACCGGGTCGAGGTCGCGCCGCCTGATTTCCATGCGCGGTGGTCGGCTTGCGGCAAGCGCTACGCCTACGTGCTGCACCTCGCGTCGTTCCCGGATCCCTTTCTGGACCGGTACGCATGGACTTTGCGCTACGCCATCGACGTCGAGCGGCTGGCGTCGTTGGCGCGGATGTTCGAGGGGACCCACGATTTCGCCGGGTTTCAGTGCAACGGCGCGTCGCCCGGGCCCACCGAGCGCACGATCCACCGCATCCGCCTGCGTCCGGGGGTAATGGTGGGGCCGGAACTACCCGGCGCGTGGACGTTGGAATTCCACGGCAGCGGTTTTCTGTACAAGATGGTGCGCAACATCACGGGCACGCTGGTGGACGTCGCACGCGGGCATTACCCCGAGCAGCGCATCACAGAATATCTCATCGCACCCGGTCCCTATCGCGGATACACCGCGCCGGGGAAGGGCCTGTTCCTCGTCGAGGTCGAATACCCGAACTAGCGCGTTCTGGGCGATAACCGGGCCGTTTGCTTACGGCTCTTCCCTCCGCGCGGATCTCGGTTTTTCCAGCTTGAGTCCATCTGGGGACGGAGTCAGGCCATGTACGCCCTTTATTCATGCACCCCTCACAAAACTGGGGATCCTTGAGCGCGCTGGCGGGAAAAATTGACAGTTTCCCGCACTCTTGGTAGACTATTTCGAGAATTAGACCACCTTCGGGGCGGGGTGAAATTCCCGGCCGGCGGTATAGCCCGCGAGCGCAAAAGTGCAGACTCGGTGAAATTCCGAGGCCGACGGTTAAAGTCCGGATGGGAGAAGGTGGGCGGCGAACTGAGTTCGTGCGCATGCCCCGAAGGCGATCTGCCTTTCGGGGCGTTTTTATTATGAACGACGATACACAGTACATGCGCCGGGCGCTCGAGTTGGCCGCCCAGGGCCGGGGACGCACGAGCCCGAACCCGATGGTGGGGGCGGTGGTGGTGCGCGGAGACGCGATCCTCGGCGAGGGCTTCCATGCCGCGGCGGGCGAACCGCACGCGGAAGTGAACGCCGTACGCGCGGCGGGCGACGTCGCCGGGGCAACGGTCTATGTCACGCTGGAGCCGTGCGCGCACGAAGGGCGCACACCGCCCTGCGCGGACTTCCTGGTGTCGAAGCGCGTGGGGCGCGTGGTGGCGGCGATGGCCGATCCGAATCCGCTGGTGGCGGGTAAGGGTTTCTTGAAGCTGCGCGAGGCGGGCATTCGTGTCGACGTGGGCGTGCTCGAGGACGAGGCGCGTCGGCTGAATGAAGTGTTCATTAAGTACATTACGGCGCGCACGCCGTTTGTCATTGCCAAGTGCGCGATGACGTTGGACGGCAAGATCGCGACGCGCACCGGCGATTCGAAGTGGGTAACGGGAGAGACCGCGCGCCGGTTGGTGCATGAACTGCGCGACGAAGTCGACGCGATCCTCGTGGGCAGCCGCACGGTGATGATGGATGACCCTAGCCTTACGACGCGCCTCGAATCGCGCCGCACGAAAGACCCGTTGCGCGTGATCCTCGATGCCGACGCGTATCTCGACGCCGAGCGCCGCGTATTTCATCTGGACAGCCCTGCGCCGACGTTGGTGGTCGTGCCCGAAGATCGCGAATTCAGCGGTCCGGCGGAAACCGTGCGGGTGCCTGCGGGCCCGGGCGGCGTCGATTTGCAGGCGCTGATGCGCGAATTGGCGGCGCGGGAAATCACGTCGGTCTTGATCGAAGGCGGCGGCACGACGCATGCCTCGGCGTTTGACGCGGGCATCGTCGATAAGGTGCTGTTTTTCGTTGCGCCGAAAATCATCGGTGGGCGCGAGGCGATCACGGCGGTCGAGGGCGACGGCGTGGCGCTGATGGCGCAGGCCATTCCGCTCGAACGCATGAGCGCGCGGCCGGTGGGCGAGGATTTGTTGATCGAGGCCTATGTGGCACGGAACTGACGCGATGTTCACGGGAATCATTGAGGAAGTCGGCGCGGTGGCGCACCGTACTGATCGCGATCTCACGCTGCTGGCGCATACGGTGCTTGAGGGGCTGCGCATTGGCGACAGTGTGGCGGTCGAGGGCGTGTGCCTGACGGTCACGGCGATTCACAGCGATCGCTTTCAGGTGCAGACCTCGCCGGAAACGTTGTCGCGCACCACGCTGGCCTCGGCGCGGCCGGGGCGCGCGGTGAACCTCGAACGCGCGATGACCGTCGGCGGGCGCGTGGGCGGGCATTTTGTCCTGGGGCACGTGGACGGCGTGGGGCGCATTGCCTCGGTGACGCCGCAAGGCGATTTCGCGCTATGGCGGTTTCAAGCGCCGGCCGAGGTGAGCCGGTATATCATTCCCAAGGGATCGATCGCGGTGGACGGCATCAGTCTGACAGTGGTGGAACCGAGCGGCGACACGTTCGGCGTGGCGCTCATCCCGACGACCGTGCAGTTGACGACGCTGGCAGGAAAACGTCCGGGCGACGCGGTGAACCTCGAGGCGGACGTTATCGGCAAGCACATTTACCATTTTGTGACGCAAGCGGGACAACGCACCGGCGGTATTACCGCGGATTTTCTGGCGCGTCACGGGTTTGCATAGGAGTACACGATGTTTTCCCCGATTCCTGAGATATTGGACGAGCTACGTGAAGGGCGCATGATCATCCTGGTCGACGATGAAGACCGGGAGAACGAGGGCGACCTTGTCATCGCGGCGGAAAAGGTGACGCCGGAGGCGATCAATTTCATGGCGTCGCATGCGCGCGGGCTCATCTGCCTTGCGTTGACGCCGGAACGCCTCGATGAACTGCGTATCCCGCCGATGACACATGAGAACCGATCGCGTTTCGGCACGGCGTTTCACGTCTCCATCGAAGCGGCGACGGGCATCACCACAGGCATCAGCGCCTATGACCGCGCGCGGACAATTCAAGTGGCGGCCGATCCGAAGTGCGGGGCAAAGGACGTCGTCATGCCGGGACATGTGTTTCCGTTGCGCGCGCGCGAGGGCGGCGTGCTGGTGCGCGCGGGGCAAACCGAGGGTTCGGTGGACCTGGCGCGCCTCGCGGGGCTGCGGCCGTACGCGGTGATCTGCGAGATTATGAAAGACGACGGCACGATGGCGCGCGTGCCGGACCTCAAGCAGTTTGCCGTGGAGCACGGCATTAAGATTTGCTCGATTGAAAGCCTGATCCAACATCGCCGCCGCACAGAGCACTTGATTCGGCGCGCGGCGGAGACCGAATTGCCCACGGAACACGGCCCGTTCCGCCTCGTTGCGTATGACAACGACATCGACGGGCTGTGTCACTTGGCGTTGGTGAAGGGTGAAGTCGACAAGGGCGACCCGGTGCTCGTGCGCGTGCATTCGGAATGTTTGACGGGCGACGTGTTCGGTTCGATGCGGTGCGATTGCGGCAAGCAATTGTACAAGGCGCTGGCGATGATCGCGGCCGAAGGCCGGGGCGTGCTCGTGTACATGCGCCAGGAGGGACGTGGCATTGGTTTGGTGAACAAGCTCAAGGCCTACGCGTTGCAGGACCAAGGACTCGACACCGTCGAGGCGAACCTGCACTTGGGCTTCGACGCGGACCCGCGCGAATACGGCATTGGCGCGCAGATCCTCAGCGATCTGGGCGTCCACCGCATGCGGCTCATCACCAATAATCCGGTGAAGCGCGCGGGGCTCGAGGGCTACGGCCTCGAAATCACCGATCGCGTGCCGATCGTCGTGCCGCCAAACGACGCCAACGAGCGTTATCTGAAAACCAAAGAAGAGAAACTGGGACATCTGTTCTCGTGAAAGGAGTGGGGGTTATGCCGCGGACGTTTGAAGGCAAGCTGGTTTCGACGGGGAAGCGCTACGGCATCGTGGTGGCGCGGTTCAACGAGTTCATCTCGAACAAGCTGCTGGGCGGCGCGCTCGACGGGCTCGCACGGCACGGCGTGCGCGACGACGAGATCGAAATCGCGTGGGTGCCGGGTTCGTTCGAAATTCCGTTGGTGGCCAAGAAAATGGCCGCATCGCAGCGTTACGACGCGGTGATCGCGCTGGGCGCGGTGATTCGGGGCAGCACGCCGCACTTTGATTACGTCGCCAATGAAGTGGCCAAAGGCGTGGCCATTGCCGGACTGGAAACGGGGCGCCCGGTGGTGTTCGGCGTGCTCACGACGGATACCATCGAGCAGGCCATCGAGCGCGCCGGAACAAAGAGCGGCAACAAGGGTTTCGACGCGGCAGTCACCGCGATTGAAATGGTGAACCTGCTGGAGCAACTCGAGGCGTGATTAGTCCGAAGATCCGCCGCCGCGCGCGGGAATGCGCGGTCCAAGTGTTGTTCGGCCTCGAATTCACGGCCTACGACTGGGAAAGCGCGCTGGAAGATTATTGGAGCGAGAATCCGTCGCGCCAAGGTGTTATCGAGTACGGCGAACAACTCGTGCGCGGGGTCTGTGAGCGCCGCGCGGAGCTTGACGCCCAACTCGAGACCGCCGTCGAGAACTGGAACCCGGACCGCGTGGGGCGTATCGAGCGCAATATCCTGCGTGTGGCCTTGTTCGAGATGCGCCACGGCGACAACGTGCCCGAGGCGGTGGCCATTAACGAGGCAATCGAGATCGCGAAACGCTTTGGCACGGAGGAAGCCCCGCGCTTTGTGAACGGCGTACTCGATCGTTTGCGCGCGAACAAGAGTGTGGCTGCGGCGGAGGAGTGCGACCCGGAATGACGCTCGTGCGCCCACCGTTTGCCGATCTTCATTTGCACTCGTACTGCTCTGACGGCAGCGACGCGCCGTCGGAGGTCGTGGCGCGGGCGGTCAAGGTCGGCTGCGGCGCAATGGCGCTGACCGATCACGACAGCATGGCGGGCGTCGAGGAGGCGCAGGCGGCGGCCCTGGCGGTGGGGCTGGGTTTTCTCACCGGCGTTGAGATCAGCACGGAACACGACCGCGCGGAAGTGCATGTGCTGGGGTTCGGCGTGCGGATCGACTGCCCAGCACTTCATGCGGTGCTGGCGGGTCTGCGCGTGGCCCGCGAGGAACGCGCCGCGCGCATTCTCGAACGTCTGCGTGAGCACGAGATCGAACTCGATTTTGAGGCGATCCGTCAGCGCGCGCGGCACGGCAACGTCGGGCGCATTCACATCGCGCAGGCGGTGATGGCAACCGGCGCGTGCAAAACCGTGCAGAGTGTTTTTGATCGTTACATCGGCGCGGGCAAATCGGCCTACGTGCCCAAGGTGCGCATCAGCTCGGCCGAGGCCGTCGACGCGATTCACGCGGCGGGTGGACTCGCCTTTGTTGCGCACCCCGGGTTCCGCGGCACGCGCCAGTTGCTCATAAAACTGCTCGAATTGCCGTTCGACGGCATCGAGGCCTACCACACCAAGCACACGCCGGGGCAGATCACGCAGTTCATCGGCCTGGCGAAAGAGCGCGGCCTGCTTGTTTCCGGCGGGTCCGATTGCCACGGCACGGCCAAGGCCCAGCAACCCGAACTCGGGAAAGTGCGCACGCCGCTGGAATACTATCAGCGCATTAAGGAACGGCTCGCGCGTTGAGAGGTTATTCCGGGTCGGCGTTTTCCTCGGGGTCTTCCACGACAGGCCCGAACTTCGCGTTCTTGATGCCAAGCACCGACTGCGACACGAAAATGAGGCTCGTCATCACGAGTTCGATGCCGGTACCGGTCGGGGTGACGGAAATGGATGCCTTCTGCGGCTGGATTAGAGAAATCTGCCGGCAATGCTTCATTTTCTTTGCTCCTTTCGTAGTGTTTCGCTCGGGCGCTTCTATCAAAATGCGACAAGACAGCGCACTCTAACCTCGGGAGGATGATACCTTCGCGGGCGCGAGAGTTCCATCGCGCAGAATGTACGATGAGCGCCAACCTAATTCGTTCCCCAATCGCCGGGTAAGACGAAGCAGCTCTCGCAAGCCCTAATTGTTCGAGCAAAGGTGGGTATTGGGGAAGTACCCGGTGGGTGCATGTAGTCCCCGCACGAGGGATTCTGCAATGCTCGCGCGGGTTGCCGTAATGTCTCGTGTTGAGGGATGGAATCAAAAAAGAATAATGTAATAAGTATGCACCACAGAGGCACAGAGGACACAGAGAAGAGGAAGAGAGGAAAAGAAACTCGAATGGTGGTCGGAAGACAAAGAAGATAGCAACAGAAATCGGAAGTTTAAGGTCTTTGTTTTCCGTTCTTCTATATCTTCTCCTCTTCTCTGTGTCCTCGGTGCCCCTGTGGTGATTTCTCATTTTCTGACACCCCGTTCCGGGGTTCTCTTCTTTGGGAGAGCATCCCACGGGTTCCACTGCGCGGCTACGCCGCTCGTTCCACCCGTGCCTACGTTCTGTCATCCGCTTGGCGGATTAGAGGCAAGATCTTTCCGCGACACAACGCCCCTGACGTTTTTTCTGAAAGTTATCCGGCGATTTGGGGGCATGCGGCGGTTGTCCACTGCCGAAGGGTTCAGTATAATCCGGCGCACTGTATCGTCGCGCGCCATGGCTGGGCGCGTGGCGCCGAACGAAAGGAAGTTCACGGATGGAAAACGTCATTATCTTGGGATCGGGTCCGGCGGGCCATGCGGCGGCGATCTACGCCTCGCGCGCTAATCTCAATCCTCTTATGCTCGAAGGCGAGTTCAGCAAGGAAATTCTGCCCGGCGGTCAGTTGATGACCACGACGGAAATCGAGAATTTTCCGGGCTTCCCCGAGGGCATTACCGGTCCGCATCTCATGGACAACATGAAGGCGCAGTCCGCGCGCTTTGGCACGCGCATTCTCCCGAAAACCGCCACCCGCGTTGATCTTTCGAAGTCGCCCTTCATGGTCGAATCCGGCGACGAATCCTGGGAAACCAAGGCCCTGATCATTGCCACCGGCGCCACCGCCAAGTACATGGGTCTGCCGTCCGAGGAAAAATACATGAACCGGGGCGTCTCCGCGTGCGCCACCTGCGACGGCGCGCTGCCGCGCTTCCGCAACAAGCCGTTGGTGGTGGTGGGCGGCGGCGATACGGCGATGGAGGAGACCCTTTTCCTGACGAACTTTGCGTCGCAGGTGCACGTCGTGCATCGCCGCGACCAATTCCGCGCGAGCAAGATCATGGGCGACCGCGTTCAGGCGCATCCGAAGGTGGTCGTGGAATGGAATTCCGTGATCGACGAAGTGCTGGGCAACGACAAGGACGGCGTGACGGGCGTGCGCGTGAAGGACGTGAAAACGGGGGCGCTGCGCGAGATCGCCTGCGTAGGGTATTTTGCGGCGATCGGCCACAAACCGAACACCGATCTGTTCAAGGGCGTGCTCGACATGGACGAGGCGGGCTATCTTGTTGCACAGCCCGGTTCGAGCCGGATGAACATCGAGGGCGTGTTTGCGGCGGGCGATGTGCAGGATAAGGTGTACCGCCAGGCCATCACGGCGGCGGGTTCGGGCTGCATGGCCGCGCTCGATTGCATCCGCTGGCTTGAAGCCCAGGACGCACCGCACGCTTAGCGCCGGATCGAGCGTGTGACAGGAAAGGAGCCGCAACCGCGTGGGAAGGTTCCAGAGAATCCGCCAGCTTCGCCCGTTCAAACGTCGCGGCCTTCGGCGGCCCAAGCGGCCGCAGGGGACTCGGCTGTCGGATGAGTTGCGTCTGCTTCTAACCAAAGCGGCGGGCGGATCGGTGAATCTGCGTGAGATTTTCGACTCATTTCCGAAGCGCAGTCACGCCATTCTGATCGTGTTGCTGAGTTTTCCGCTGTGTTCGCCCATCGGCATTCCTATTATCACCACGCTGTTTGGGCCGACCCTGGGACTCGTGAGTTTTTTCCTGATGCTTGGCCGCCGGCCCTGGCTTCCCAAATTCATGTCCGAGCGTCGCATTCCCTACGACAAACTCGAGTTGGTCATGCGGCGTCTCATTCGCATTGCGACGCGTTTCGAGCGCGTTCTGAAGCCGCGGCTGCCGTTGCTCACTTCCGAGGGCCTTCCGCTGCGGATCCATGGCGCGGTATGCGTCGTTCTGGCGATTCTGGTGTCATTGCCGCTGCCCATCCCGTTCCTGAATATGGCGGCCGCGTTGCCGGTGCTGTTGCTGGGGTTGGGCTTGCTCGAGCGCGACGGCGCGTTCGTCGTGGCGGGGTATACCGCCGCGGTTCCCGGCGTGTTGTTCTATGCAGGGCTGCTGTTTCTCGGGAAAGAAGGCGTAATGCGGCTGTTGCACCTCGCAGCGTAACGCGCAGGAGGCCCTATGGCGCACGCGACCGTTGTCTGGTTTCGCCAGGACCTGCGCCTGGCCGACAACCCCGCCTTGTGTGCGGCCATTCGACGGGGCGGGCCGGTTGTACCGGTCTATCTGTGGAGTCCGGAGGAAGACCGGCGGTGGGCCATGGGGGCCGCCGCGCGCGTGGCGTTGCATGCAACGCTCCAGGCGCTCGACCAAGACCTGCGGCGGCGCGGCTCCCGACTGCTGCTGTGCCGAGGACCGGTCGAAGCGGCCCTCCGCGCGCTAGTCCGCGAGACACAGGCGGGCGCGGTCTTCTGGAACCGGCTGTATGAGCCCGCGCCGCGTGAGCGCGACGCGCACCTCGCGGCGGCGCTCCGGGCGCAAGGGATCGAGGTCCAATCCTTCAACGCCGCGCTGTTATTCGAACCCGAAACGATCCAAACCCGCGCTGGCGGGCCGTTCAAGGTCTTCACCCCGTATTGGAAAGCTTGTCTCGCCTCTTGCGAACCGCCCGAGCCGCTCGACGCGCCCGCGCACATCCCGGCGCTGGCCACATGGCCAACATCGCTTGAGCTTGCCGCGTTGCGCCTCGAGCCCCGCGTCGATTGGGCCAGCGGAATCCGGGCGGCGTGGGCATGGGGGGAGTCGGCGGCGGGCGAGCAGCTGCAGGCCTTTATCCACGGCGTGCTCGCACGCTACGACCAGGGGCGCGATCTTCCCGCTGAACCGGGCACGTCGCGTCTGTCGCCATACCTTCACTTCGGCACGTTGAGTCCGCGCCAGGTCTGGCATGCCGTACGCGGCGCGGCAGCGTTCGCACCGGGGTTGGAGACGGCAGCGGAAGGCTATTTGCGCCAACTCGGCTGGCGTGAGTTCGCGCACCACCTGCTCTGGCACTTTCCCGCGACAACGGATGCGCCGTTGCGCCCGGAGTTCGAGCGGTTTCCATGGCGCGACGATCCGGTGGCGCTGGAGGCATGGCAGCGCGGCCGCACAGGGTATCCGTATATCGACGCCGGTCTGCGCGAACTCTGGACCACCGGCTGGATGCACAACCGCGTACGCATGGCGGTGGCGTCGTTCCTAGTAAAGGACCTGCTCCTGCCGTGGCACGAGGGCGCGCGCTGGTTCTGGGACACGCTTGTCGACGCCGATCTCGCGAACAATACGTTGGGTTGGCAGTGGACCGCGGGGTGCGGGGCCGACGCCGCACCGTATTTCCGGGTGTTCAATCCGGTGCTTCAGGGCGAGAAGTTTGATCCGCAAGGAGCTTACGTGCGTCGCTGGATACCGGAACTTGAGACCTTGCCCAGCCGCTACATTCATTGTCCGTGGACCGCGCCCGCCGCGCTGCGGAAAGCGGTGGAGTATCCAGAGCCGATGGTCGACCACGACCAAGCACGCCTTCGCGCGCTCGAGGCGCTGGGGGCGTTGAAATCTTCTTAGAACCGCTACATTTTCCCGCGAAATTCTGTTACCGTCGTTCTACGGCACTGAAAAAGGGGACGCAATCATGGCGGCTGGCACGAACTACGCGGCATTACTCGACTTCACCGATAGTCTCTCGATCGTCGATTCCCACGAGCACCTGTTGACCGAGGCGCAGCGACTCGCGACGCCGGTCGACTTCGCGCTGCTGTTTGCCCAGTACTGTCGTTGCGATATGGGCGCGGCGGGGATGACGGAGGCCATGCAGACGGCGTTCTATTCCTCCGAGACGCCGCTCGACGAGAAGTGGCGACTGTTCGAGCCGTTTTACCGGCACATCCAGGACGGCGGGTATTGTCGCGCCGCACACCTAGCCATGGAGAAATTCTACGGGTATCCGCGGCTTGAGTCACTTGACGACGCGGTCGCGGTAACCGAAGCCATGCGCGCCGCAAACGTCGCGGGGCTTTACCGCCGCGTGCTGCGCGAGGCGTGCAATATTCGCGTGTCGCTTAATTACGGCGGGATCGAGCACGATCCCGAGTATATGCTTCCGGTGGTGTATGTGAGCGGCTTTCTGCGGCCCAACAAGCCGCTCGTTCTCGACTTCGAAGAGCGTTTAGGTGCGTCTTGCGCCACGCTCGATGGCTACGTTGACGCGGTGCGCCGGGAACTACGGGCGCTTAAGGAGAAAGGCGCGAAAGGCTTCAAATTCGATCTGGCGTATATGCGCGATCTGCATTTTCCGGCACGGACGCATGACGAGGCCGAGCGCGTGTTTCTGCGCGTGCTGGAGGAGGGCTATGGCTGGCGGCCCGACGCGCTGGGCTATGAAGAAGGACGCCCATTGCAGGACTATCTCGTGCATCGTATTGCGGAAGAAGCGGGTGTGCTCGAACTGCCGATCGTGTTTCACACGGGATTGCAGGCGAGTTCGTTTCACAACCCCGACGACGCGCGGCCGCAACGTTTGTGGAATCTGGCGCATCGCCATCGCAAGACGCGCTTTGTCGTACTGCACGCGGGCATGCCGTGGTTGGAGGAAGCGGCGATGCTGGCCAAGCAATACCCGAACGTCTACCTCGACCTGGCCTGGACGCACATCATTTCGCCCTCTCTTAGCCGCCGCGCATTGCACGCTTTCATCGACCTCGTGCCCATGAACAAAGTCAGCGGATTCGGCGGCGATTACTTCGTCGTCGAGAAAGTCTACGGACATCTGACGCTTGCCAGACAGAACATCGCGCGCGCATTGGCCGAGCGCATTGACGAAGGCGCGATGCCGCTATCCCGGGCGCAGGCATGGGCCAAGGCGCTGTTCGTGGACAATCCCACGGAGATATTCCGCATCGCATAGAAGAGACGCGGGGGAAGCGGACGCGTGCCGCTTCCCCCGTTGGTTTGGTTCTAGAACTCGACCTTAAACGTGCGAATTTCGCTTGGCTTGATGAAGAACGTAAAGCCTCCGGCGCGAACCTTCTGGGCCTTGTCGTTTTCCTCCATCAAGTCGCACTCCGTGACTTTCTTCGGCGTCCGGTTAAAGCGCAACGTCACGTCGCCGCGCTGGCCATGCGCCTCGTATACACGCACAACGATCGCCTTCGAGTCCTCGGCCTTTTTGACCGTGTCGATGACGACGTGCTCTGCGCTGCAGTCGACGAAGCTCTCCTGTGCGGCGAGCGGCCCCTTGCTCTGCGGCACCGCGAGCGCCAGAATCGGGTGATTCAGCTCGTAGCCCACTTGCACCGTGGTGGTCCGCCAGGTTCCGAAGTGAGGCAACAGCGCATAGGTGAACCGGTGTTCGCCCTGATCCGCTGACTCATCCGGCACGTTCGTCGCGCGGAGCAACGACAGGCGCATCACGTTGCCGCGCACGTCGTAGCCGTACTTGCAGTCATTGAGCAGACTCACGCCGTAATCGCCTTCGTTCAGGTCCGCCCATTTGTGCCCCGTCACTTCGAACTGCGCGCGGTCGGCCTCGCGATTGCGGTGGGTGGGGCGTTCGATGGCGGCGAACTGCACCTCATACGCCGCTTGCGAACTCCGGACATTCACCGGGAACGCCGCCTTCATGAGAACCCGGCTCTCGTGCCAATCCACATGCGTAACGAAATCGATGCGCGGCGAGTTTGCATAGAGCACCACGTCTTGCGCAATGACGCTCTTTTCGGTCTTGCGCACCACGCGCACCACCGCACGCACGGGGCCTGCCTCGACGACTTCGAGCGGCGACGCCAACTTCGGCTCCCACTGCTTTTCCTCGAAATTGTGATCGATGTCCCAGGCATCCCAAGCATGCGGCCGATCGTCGAACAACTGCAATACGTTGCCGCGCGCGCCCGGCTCAAGCACATCGCGATCCGCCGCCTTGTCGTAGATCGACGCGATCGCGCCCGTGCGGTCGAACGTCAACTTGATGAAATCGTTTTCCATCCCGCGCGGCGTTGCCTTGAGCATTCCGCTCGGCTCGGCGCTGTCCGCGCCCGGCACGAGGCGGTAGACCGCATGTCCCATCGGCGGCAGGGCGGTCACTTCAAGCAACAGCAAGTCCTTGCCGACGACTTGATGCGGCACGGCGCGTCCCGCGGCGTTCATCACCGTAAACGCGCCCTTTGGCAGTTTCGCCTCGACAAGCGCCACGTCGTTGCGCGGCCACGACAGCGAATTCAGCAGCAGCAGCGGTGTGCCATCACCGGTCGTGTCGATCTTCTTGGCGTAGTGCGCCAGCGCCTTTGTCCGTACGCTCGCCGCCTTGGTCTGCGCCTCGGCGTAATGCGTCTCGGTCGTCTCGTACACTTCGTGAATCGACGTACCCGGCAGAATGTCGTGAAACTGGTTGGTTAGCACGATCTTCCATGCCGCCTCGAGTTCGGCCTGGTCGTAGGCGCCGCCGTTGAGCAACGCCAACGTCGAAAGGAATTCCGCCGAACGCAGCAGCGCTTCCGATTTGCGATTGTGCCGTTTGGTGCGGGCCTGCGTGGTCTGACAGCCGCGGTGATACTCGTAATAGAGTTCGCCGTTCCACACCGGCATCGTCTCTTCCGGACACAGCGTCGTCATGCGATCGAGCGCGTCCTTGGCGCGGCCGAATTTCGTTTTCGGCACGCCCGCCATGTTGCCCAGGCGCTTGCCGTATTCGATCATCGAAGCCGTCGGGCCGCCGCCGCCGTCGCCCCAGCCGAACGGGAAGATGAACTCGTCCACCTTGCCCTTCTGCTTGAACGTCTGCCACTGCTCGACCAAGTTCTTCGGGAACGGCTTGTTGTTGTAGTCATGCGGCATGGCCGCGCGCACGCGCGAGCCGTCCGTGCCTTCCCAAATAAAGTAGTGATAGGGAAATTCCGTGAAACCGTTGCCCCAGCGGAGCTTGCTGGTCACGAAATAGTCGATTTGCGCGCGCTTGATGATCTGGGGCAGCGCCCAGCAATAACCGAAGGTGTCGGGAGTCCACGCGACGCGCGGATCGATGCCGAATTCCTTGCGGAAGAAGCGTTTGCCGTACAGCGCCTGGCGCACCAACGATTCGCCGCTCGGCACGTTCAGGTCCGGCTCCACCCAGAACGCGCCCGCGGGATCCCAACGCCCCTCCTTCACGCGTTTCTTGATGCGCGCGTAGAGCTCGGGGTAGTCCTTCTTCACCCAGTCGTACTGCGCGGCCTGACTGCATGTGAAATGAAACTCGGGGTAGCGGTCCATCAGCCCGAGCATGGACGAGAACGTGCGGCCGCATTTCCGGTGCGTCTCGCGCAGCGGCCACAGCCACGCCGTGTCGATATGCGAATGCCCAAGCAACGCGAGACTTCCCAGGCCGTAGCTGGTTTGGAAGGCCTTTAGCTCCGCGCGCAAGCGCTTTTGGGCGCGGGCGATCGACGCGTAGTAGGAGGGCTCGCCGGTGTGTTGCAGATCTACCTCGAGCACGCACTGCTTGAGGGTCTCCAGCAAGTGACGGCGCGGGGTCGAATCCTCCGGCAACACCTCGAGCACGTCATGGGCCACGATACCATCCCAGTAGAAGTCCCATACTTGCGAATTCAGCACCGCAAGGGTGGGGTATTCGCAGACGTGTTTGACGTCGTGCCACGTTCCGGGCGTGGTTTCGAGATGCACCTGAAACTTCTCGCCCGCCTTGGCCTTTTCCGAAAGGCGCAGCTCCGTGTGGTTCACGTCGATGCCCTGCATCGGTGCGCCGTTGACATAGGCCAATGCCTCGCCGCCGAGGGTGAACAACACAAACAGCGGTTTCCCCGCCATGGACTTCGGCGTTGTCACGCTGAATCGGAACCACGTTGTCCGATCGCGGCCGCCCCAACGGCGCATGGGATCCCACGGTTTCCAACCCTTCGCGGGCGCACGCTCAGGGCCTTTGCCCAGGCCGGTCTCAACGTATTCCACCTTTGTGATGGGGGTTCGTTGGTCGTACAACGTGCGTTCAATCTCGTTGAGACGAAGCCGCACCTGAATCGCCTCAATTTTCCGCTCTTGTGCCAGTTCCGACATGGACAACATCCTTTGTGTTAGGACTAGGTTCGAGATGCAAAAACGGCGGGATTATACTCCGGCGGGAAAGAAAACAAAAAAAGCGATTCGCGGAGAACTGGGATTTCTGGAGTGAAAACTGTCCCAAGTTTTTTCCCTGAAATCTCTGCGTGTGCGCATATCTGCCATGTTATAGTAAGGCTCCTGGGGATGGATATTTTGAGGAAGGGGAAAAGCATGCGAAGAGTTTTGATGCTTGGGGTATGTCTTGTCTCTGTTCTAGCTGCTGCGGCGGCATGGGCGGAAGATGCCGTGTTCGACGTGCCTCGGCTGGAGAACATCACGGTCGACGGTGATGCGAGCGACTGGGGCGATCGCGGGTTCCACGTGGGACTCCTCGCGGACGAGAAGCGGAATTTCAAGGACGCGAGCGACTTCGACGGTCGCCTCTGGCTAGGCTGGGACGACGCGGGGTTGCTGGTGCGCGCGGAAGGGCGCGACGATCAGCACGTGGAGAGTGAGGAAGACTGGGCGATCTGGGCCAAGGACGCGGTGGAGTTGTTCATGGCCATCGAGCCGGGCTCGACCGAACGCTACCAGATCGTCGTTGCGCCGGGGCACACGAAGGAACAGCCTGATCTTCGGATTCAGTACTACGAGTTTCGCCACGACGACGCATTGCTCAAGACCAAACTCACCGGCGAAGCCGCAGCGACGCGGGTCGGCGATCGGTACATCCTCGAAGTGCGTATGCCGTGGTCGAACCTGGCCATCACCCCGAAACCCGGCGCAAGTTGCGGTTTTCAGATTTACCTTAACGACTTCGACCCCGACGACCCGCCTTACCTCGGCCGCTACACCGCGATGTGGTACCCGGGCGGGCAGAGCAACTGGAACCCCGAGCGCATGTACCGCGTGCGTCTGGCGGACACGCCCAGCGCGCCGGTACTGGCGATGGGCACGGCGCGGGCTTTCACAGAAACGTCGTTGCTCTGGCTGGAAATGACCGCGGCGGAATCGTTGGCCGGTCACTCGCTGACAATCTCGGGTTCCGGCTTCAAGGAAACGGCGGTCACGCTTGAAGCGTTCCGCGGCCGTGCGGCCGCGCGGGCCTACGTGCCCACGGGCGCGACAAACTATGACCCGGCCAAGGTGACGCTCGCGATTGACGGCACGCCGGTCGCCAACGTAGCACGCAGCACGGAGGGCTCCCCCGCGGTCGATTTCGATATTGCGCAGACGAGCGGCGAGTACACGATTACCCCGCGCCTGGAACCCATCGGCGCATTTCCGGCGCATAAGGCCGCCAAGGTCAAGCTCTACGATGCGCAGGGACAAGAGTGCGGCGCGTATTCGCTGAAACCGGGTGAGTCGGCTCGGGTGCGTTTGGAGAAAGGTCTGTACTTGGTGACGGGCCGATATCCTGGGCAGTTTGAACGGCCCATTGAAGGTGCGCGCGGCTTCGCTGTTGGGTATCCGGAGGGGCTTGCCGAGCGGCTGGCGGAGTTGCGCGCGACGGAGGGCGCTGTCCGCGATCGCGCGAATGATGGCCTGCGGGAAGTCTATGAAGGCTACTGGCTCTACAGCCTGGACCTGCTTCGCGTGTGCATCGAGGAACGTCCGCTCGCGTTCAGTGACGGCGAAGCGGACTTTATCGAGTGGTTGATCCGTCCGCAGGTGGATCCTGCGGCGCTGTCGAAGCGCCGGGGCGAGTTTGAGTGGGCGTATCGCTCGAAGGTCGATGGCACGGGGCAGCCGTTCAGTCTGTGGGTTCCCTATACGTATGACGCGAAGACCCCTTACCCCATGCGAATGTGGCTGCACGGCAGCGGCGGGACGCACAAAGAAGTGCGCCGCCTTCCCGGAACCCTGCTGGCCAGCGTGCTGGGCCGATCCCGCGCGCAGGGCTACGGCGACCTCTGCGGCGTGGACGTGAGGGAGGTCTACGAGTATGTCCTGCGGCATTGGAGCGTGGACGCGGATCGGGTAGGTATTTTTGGCGCAAGCATGGGCGGAGGCGGCACATTCGATATCGCCTCGCTGTATCCCGATTTGTTTGCGGCCGCTTCGCCGTGGATGGGCTATGCCGACGGGATGCCGACGGAGAATCTCTCCAACGTGCCGGTGTATGCGCTGCACGGCACCCATGACCGGCTTGTGCCGATCGGTTTCTCTAGAACAGGGCTGCAGAACGTCGAAAAAGCGGGCGGTATGACCGTTATGGATGCGCTGCCCAAGACGGACCACGGGTTTGTCGAGAAGGACGAAGCGCGGGCCCATGCGTGGATGAGCAGTCCGGTGCGCAAGACCGCGCCCGAGCGCATTCACTACAAAGCCCTGCACAACGGCGCGACCGGCGCGTACGGCGTGAACGTGCTTGAGTGGGGTGCGGAGTGGCGTCCGGCGACGTTCGACGCCGCGCGCGACGGAGACATGCTCTATCTACGCCTCGACAATATCCGCGTGCTGGAAGTTAACATGACCGGTATTGCGAGAGTCTCTGTGAACGAAGGCCTCGTTCTCGACGTGCCCGGCCCGGACAACGGCGTGTTCTACGTGGTGATGGGCGAAAAAACCGAGGTATGCCGAGAAAAGCCAGCGTTTCCGGCAGAAGTGCTGAATACGCCGGGCGGCCCGCACAACCTGTACCACGGCGATCCGTTGTTGGTGGTATGGGGCACCAAAGCGGACGAGGAGACCAACCGGCGGATTTTTGACGTGGCCGATCGCCTACGGCGTTCGCCGCGGCCCGTGGTGCTCGAAGATGAAAAGGAAGGCGACAAAGGGCGCGGTTTCATGATGCACGGGAAGCTGTATGGCAAGCCGGACACGGAAGTGACCGACGAGGACTTGCGTAATCACAGTATTATCCTCGTGGGAACGGCGAAGCAGAATGCTGTGGCGGCGCGTTTGGCGGATAGGCTGCCGCTGATCGATGAGAACGGCGTGCTCAAGACCAGCGACGGCGTCACGTGGCCGTCGGTGGGACGTGGCTGGGCGTTTGCCTACTACAACCCGGTTGCTCCGCAACGGCGACTGTTTTGGCTCGCATCGGAAACGCCAGGGTTCTATCGCCCAAACATGCCGGTATTGTTCGGGTATCGTTATCCTGAAGTCTCGCCGGACTTGGTCATCGGCGACGCGGAGAAACCGTGTCTGGTAGCTCAGCGCACCTTTACGCCGCGCTGGCAGTGGTGGCCTGAGGCCCAAGTGTATGAGACGTCCCCGTTGTTGCCTTCGGCTATTTGCATGCCGAATGCTTGGGAAAATTTCGTCGCGAAGGCCATCCTCGAACAGACGGGCGCGGACGCGTCCATAATGATGGTTTGTCCGGCTCCGGACCCGAAGAAGGACCCGGACGAATGCGCGGGCTGGACCCCAGGAGCAACGCGCGCGGCGGATGCGAGGTTGTCGACCTATTGGACGCCGCTGGTTCAGTTCGGCCTCACGAGCGGCGAGATGGCGGAACTGCCCAACACGTTGCGCGAGATGAAACCGGACGAAGATGGGCACACGCGAGAAGCGCTGCGCCGTTCGGACACGCCCCAAGGCGCCCAACGGGTAGTCGCAACCGCGTGGAACTCGTGGAGCTTGTTCACCAAGCAGTTTGAGTGGAACGATCGGCTCGAGCAGACCGACTACGACATGCGCGACGTGCTGAACCGCGCTCTGGACCGGCTGTCGCCGTGAGGAATCGGGCGGTAGCGGGATGTCCATATCGCAGATAAACGTGTCAAGCCATTTAAGAATCTTACCGGGGCGGTAGTTGTCCTGTCATTTGCGATCTTACCGGGAGAAGGGCTGGTTAGGGACCTGGTTGTCGACTTGGGCTGGGGCTTTTTCACCCCCTCCCGCGGGAGGGGGTGTGCTGCTATAGTACAGTAACTCATTGGGCCTCGTTTCGCCGGGGCGATTTGGTCGAGT
>JBHELB010000047.1:0-2942 GCA_041859045.1 Candidatus Hydrogenedentales bacterium
ATGCGCGTGACAGTGCAAGGCGTTCACAAAATGATGGACGAAGGCCGGTTGCGCTATGTGGTGGCGGGCGGTTCACGGTTACCCATACGTAAAGACCTGGCGGAAAAAGCAAAGGCGCGAAAGACCGCGCCCGCATTGAGACACGCCTGATCTCACCGAAGTTTGTCTCTCTTGTTGCCTACCGCTGCTCCGTGAGGCCGATAGAACCACCGTGCTCCCGTCTTCCCGTCCCTCAACACCTCCACGTACTCGCGCGTTACGTTGCCTATGCGGTCTTCGTCGTCCAGGAAGCAAACCAGTCCGTAGTCCTGGCCGCAGGGGAACGCGAAGCGTCCGTGCGTCGCGTAGAGCGCGTCGTGCGACCAGCCTAGTGCGAAGGCCTGGTCCCGTATAGCGTCCACCTGCGCGACGGCGCGAGGGGATACCGCCTTGCGGCATGGCGAAGAACGTCCGGCATCCCCAACGTCTCGCGCGCCACGAAATGCCCTTGGTTCGTCGTAATGCTTTGGACGCAGGCGGTCGAGCGCGCGCAACAGGTCGTGTTCGTTGAACCGTGCCATCGCCTCTGCATGCACGCCGTTGAACGCCTCGCGCAATTCCTCGAATCGCTCGGCGGTCATGTGTCCCGCAACGTGCGATTCCTTCGCCCGCGTCATCCTGTGCCGGAGCCAGGCGTAGTACTCTGGGTCCAACGCGCGGTACGCAACACCCGTTACCGTCACGTCGCGCGCCAGGCGTTCGGGGCGGTCCGTTTCCCAAGTCTGGAATTCCGGCGACACGTACAACGTGGTCGCCCCCATTGCTGTGCCGGGTCTTCTCGGCAGCGCTACTGCGTTCATGGGTCATTCTCCTGTTCGCCGTAGTTGGCGTACGGGTCCTTGGCCGGGTCATAGTCCGGGTCCCAGGGGTCCGGTATCCGGCTGCCGTCCGGGAACGTGGGTTCGACGTACTCCGGGTCTTCCCAGGCATCGCCGCTGCCAGGCGGAGCAGCGCGAGGAGTTGGTCTGGGGAGTTCCCTACCTTCTCCCGACGTTTGCCCTACCTCGGTGACTTTTGGGGGCTCAAGGTAGGGATATTTGCAACTGCTTGGTAAGTCAGACGTTGTGATGTCATTTCCCGCTGAAGTTTCGGTTTTTCCCGACCTTCCCGACCTTTCTGGCTGTTCCCCGCTCGTGTGTGCGCGCGCGCGCGAACTTTCGGAATAACTGTTATTAACTGAATTAAATATATTACGCGCGCGTGCGCACGTGCGTGAGACTGGCTCAAAGGTAGGGAAGGTAGGGAAACCGTTCGAAACAGTTTCGGAACCAACTGGAAATAGAGGACTTGCAACGTCCCTACCTTTGCCTTCAAAGGTAGGGCAAAGGTAGGGAGAAGGTAGGGAAACGTCTCCATTTTTGCCCTGACGAACGGGCTTTTCTGGATTTTCGAAGCGCAGTTTTGTCTGTCCATTGCGGGGCTCGGTATCAAACGAGCCGTCATTCTCGGGTTGCAGCCTGTAGAGCGTCCGGCCTTTCCGATGCTTCGTGTCGCTCACGGCGCACACCCGGAGGTCGCCGAACACCCGGTCACGCATCGTGTTCAACGCGATTCCGAGTCTTGTCTCTTGGGAGCGGGCAGACCGGTCGCCGCGCAGGTCGGTGAGCAGTTCTTCCTGTTCGCACAGCAAATTCAGTTCGGAAACTTTGCGCGGCGTGTCCGCGAACTCGGTCCACCATGCCGCGACGAACGCATGCCACGCCTCGGCTTCCGGGTCCGCCTGGCGATACATCTCGTCCAGACACTCGAGGAACCCGGGGACCCCGGCCACATCGAGGATGCCGCCGATGACCCTGGCCCATTGTTCGAACGAGCCCATCGCGCCAGTCCCGGCGGGTTTTCCGGTAGCGAGCCAAGCCTTTACCAGGACATGGACCGCGTGGATGAGACGGCCGCGGTTCGCGAGCGCCCACGCCTTGATGTCCGGGTGACGGAACGTCGTCGCGTCGCGTTGCCAGGCGCGGTCACGTCGCGGGTCGATGCGAATACGCAGACAGCGCCGGGCCATTTCGGTGGTCATCGACGGATTGTTGCCCGTCATGAGCCAGACCGCGTGGTTGGGGAGCGTGAGCATGCGGGACTGTCCGAGCAGACGGCCTTTCCAGTGTTGCGCGGTGAGCGCCGAAGCCAGTGGCGGCGAGGCGAGTTTTCGTTTCTCGTTCTGGTTGTCCAGGAGGACAATGGACTTGCCGTCGAGCAGTTCCGCCGTGATGGTTTTCGCGGCCTCATCGTCCTGCGTGGGCAACGTCTGCGCGTTCGCCGTGCGGCCCGTGGCGATGAGCGCGACAAGATCGCACAGGAGCGTCTTGCCCGCGCCGTTGCACGGCGCCTCAACGAAATGCAGCGGCGTCGGTCCGTTCACCAGCCGCCGCACAAACGGCAAGATGACCGCCGCCAACCAATGCGCGCGGTCCGCGTCGCTCACGAACGGGAAGTCCCCCGCGAGGTCTTCGAGGAGGAGCGCGCGCGCCGCCGCGATTTCCTCCGGCGAC
Source organism: Candidatus Hydrogenedentales bacterium (assembly GCA_041859045.1). GTDB lineage: Bacteria > Hydrogenedentota > Hydrogenedentia > Hydrogenedentales > SLHB01 > JBHELB01. Next base: position 2,532 of record JBHELB010000047.1, read on the forward strand.
GGATTTTCCGGCGCATGCGGCATATCCAGGTCCGCGTCCGGCTCGTACCACGCCTTGTCCGAGGGGTGGTATCCGCGACGGGCAATCAGGCTACCGGATTCGCCGAACACCGGGGACGTCAGGACGCACTCCAATTCCGGTAGAGCGCGGTGCGGCTCGACGAGCATCGACCTCGCCACGTCGCGCGACGGCAACGTGTCCAGCGTGGCTTGTTCGGTGACGCGCACCCAGTCCGCGACGTGCGCGAGATGCGTGACGAGCGAGTCCTGGCTCATGTCCTCGATGCACGGCCCGTCCGCGCGATGGCGCAGTTGCACGAGCGACTGGTGCCGCGCGAAGAGGTCCGGGGCGTTGTTCGCGCGAAACACCGCTTGCCATGCGTCGTCGAGCATCGCGTCGAGCTGACGGTTG
>JBHELB010000021.1:0-3586 GCA_041859045.1 Candidatus Hydrogenedentales bacterium
ATCCGTCTGGCGGACCACCGGGGTCGTGACGCAACCGTGTTGCTGGTCCCCATTGTTCATTCCGAACACAGGCGGCATCAGGATACGCAAGGACGGCCCGTCGCGAACGTACGGCGCGTGCGTGCGACCCGTGTGACCGGCGCCGACGCCCTGCTGGCCCGTTGGCCGGACTCGGATGAATTGGCTCGCGCATTGATCGCTGACGACCCTGAGTTGGACATGGACACCACCGGGCGCGCTACGGGTACTTGCGACCGGGTATATCTCGACGGCACCGGTGATGTCCTCTTCGCGCCGTCCGTCGTGGAGGTACGCTACGGCCCCGACGGGTTGGAGGCGGAACGCCGCCCACTTACCGTCCGCGCATCGAATCTCGTGACGCCCGCGCCGCCGGTCTGGTCGGGGGTGCTACTGCCACGGGAACAGGTCATCAGGAACCACGCTCTTACTCGCGCATACCAGGTGATGCACGCCAACATCCTCGAGTTCGATTTCCTCCACGGTATCGCGTCCTACCTCGATGCACGCGGCGCGATGGCGCAGCTGGGCTCGGGCCGACGGGGCACGGGACCGCTCATCCTTGAACGCAACGGTCCGTCGTATCGCGGGTTCCTCGATGGCCGGGTTCGAGGTGACGCGATGCGGTTGGTTCTGTACCTTGCGGGGGTCGCACTCCAGGAACCGGAGGCGCGTCATGCCTGAGTTGCTCGCAGGAAAAGCGCAGCCACTTGGTACAGGACGCTTCTATCCAGCGGGCTCGTTGCGCGACAGCGAACTGGCGACACTGCTCGCGTCATACAAGGCCCACATTGCCGGGGCATACAGCAGCATCGCGCCCGACGCCATCCACGCGACCGTTCCGCCGGGCAAACACATCGTGTCCACGAAGGTCGATGGCGAACAGTGGTTCCTGTACAAGAACGGAAGCGGTTCTGTGTTGCTTTCCCCGAACGGGAAGGCCATTGCCGCAGTACCACTCACGCAGAAAGCAGACCAGGTTCTCGGGACATGGTCGGGGCTGTTTGCGGGAGAACTGTATGCGGAGGGGAACGCAGACCGTTCCCGTGTCTTCGACCTGCATGCCGCTTTGGGCGGTGGCGTGGATGCTTGCGTGGACCGGTTACGCTTTGCCGCCTTCGACCTTCTTTGCGACGGGGACGCGGACTGTTCGCAGGCGCCTTTCCTGCAGCGCGTGGAACGCCTCCGGGGATTGTTGGGGATCGACGGAGCAGTCCATTCCGTAGACTTCACCGAGGCCGACGGACCAGCGGAGGTGGATTCGTGTTTTCGGTCGCGTATGCAGGAGGGCGCGGAGGGTATTGTGCTGCGCTGCGCTGATGCGCGGGTCTTCAAGATCAAGCCAAGTGTGACCATCGACGTGGCGGTCGTGGCCTGGACGGAAACATCCTCGGGACTGGGCGAGCTGCTCCTCGGATTGATGCCCGATGAGCAAACAACCGGCGCTCAAGCTCTGCAACTCATTGGCCGGGTGGACATGGGGTTCAGCCAACGGGAACGGCGTGACCTTGCCGAACGGTTGCGGCCCATGTCTTGCGTCTCCTCGATGAGTCTTTCCAGCCGAAGCGGTTTGCCGTACACGTGGGTCCGTCCGGAAATCGTCGTCGAGGTGACATGCCACGAGTTGCTGACCATGAACGGCGATGGCGAACCTATCCGGCGTTGGCGCGTTGTCTATGGCGAAGAGAGTTGGCAACCTATGGGCAAGGCAGCAAGCGTGAGTCTGCGCGATGCGGTGTTTGTGCGAGTTCGTGAGGACAAAACGGCGCGATTGCCTGATGTCCGGTGGGCGCAAGTTGCGGACCTCGTACCGGTACATGACGAGAACGTTTCGCTTGCCGATCTTCCTGGCTCGACGGTAGTACGCCGCGAGGTTTATGCAAAGACCGTCCGGGGCGGCGGGCTCGCCGTCCGCAAACTCGTGGCATGGAAGACGAACAAAGAGGACAAAGACCCGCGCTATCCGGCATATGCTGTTCTGTTCACGGACTACTCCCCGGCCCGCGACGAGCCGCTGCGCTCGGAACTTCGGGTGGCTTCAAATCCCCAACGCATCATGGCCATTGCGGACGCTTGGCTGGCGGAGAACATCCGGCGCGGATGGGATTGTCTCTGCAAAGACTGCAACGCCGAATGTGTCATCTCCTCGGAAGAGCAGGCTGTTCACGCCGCGCGCCACGGCGTCCACACACTCACCATCGCCTTCGCCCGCAGCGCGTCGCCGACGTTCCCTATTGTCCGGCGAAGACTTGATGCATTGGCAGATCTCGGCGAACTTAAACTAACCGTCGCCGACTCAGGCAAAGAGGTCTGGTTCGAACTGGAAATTCGAAGCGGGCTTGTGGAGAACCACCGACGGATCGTCAATCTTCTGAGTCTGGTGCGCCGCTGGAAGAGCACGGAGATATCTTTGAACGGCGAGACTCTGGACAAGTTCGCCGTAGATAGCATCTTGAACCGGCTGGACGAAATACGCCAGTGCTGGAGTCGTCGCAAAACCGCGGGGGCTGCAGGATGCAGACGCGATTGCGCATTGGGCTGCCGGGCGGTGCGCATCACGCCGTCCCAGCGATTTCTCGAAGGCTCGTTCGTAACCGAACCGCCGTGGTACGCGGTGGGACGCTTCGAGGGCAGGCAGGTCTTCGTGGAAAAGACCGCGCTGGCAGCGCAAATAGAACGGCGGGCGAACGGTTTGTTGGCGGAATGCCCCCTCTATGACAAGGCCGCCGTGTTGTCTGCCATTGAATCGCTGCCTGCGGCGTTGGCTCCGGACGAGCCGGGATACCGGCTGGTGTACCGGCGGGAGGACGGGCTGGCGGCATGGGTGTGGCCCAAGCATGCGCCGTTGCCACCGAGGTTAGCGGAACGGGGCGCACAGGGCCAGGAAAACAACGTGTTTGCCCCAACCGCGCCGGTAGTGTTGTCCACCGCCCAGCGGATGCCGCGGGCCGTGTACGCCGATGTGTGCGGACAGGACGCCGTGGTGGAGGCCGTGCGGGATCTTATCGAGTTGCCCATGAAGCACGCGGCGTTGTTCGAGGCCGTGGGCGCATCGGCAAAACCGTCCGGCGTCATCTTGGCGGGCCCGCCGGGCACTGGGAAAACCTTACTGGCTCGTGCCGTGGCCGACGAATGTGGAGCGCATCTGGAAATCGTCTCGGGGCCAGAACTGCTCAACCCCTACGTCGGTGCAACTGAAAAGGCCCTGCGCGACGTGTTCGACCGAGCCCGGCGCAACGTCCCCGCACTGGTCTTGTTCGACGAATTGGATGGTCTGGCCCCCTCGCGCGCATCCGCCGACGCGCATCACGAGCGATCAGTGGTCGCGCAGTTGCTCGCGCTATTGGACGGTCTCCAATCCCGTGACGGCGTCTTCGTGCTCGCAACGACCAACCGGCCCGAAGCCATCGATCCAGCGCTCCGCCGACCGGGACGGTTCGACCGCGTGGTCTGGATGAAGCGGCCGGACAAACGCGGCAGGACCTCCATCCTCGCGCATTACCTCAAACCCCTGCGGCTTGCGCCGGGGCTGGACGTCGCTGATCTTGCCGCCAGCCTTGCATCCGCG
>JBHELB010000065.1:0-3835 GCA_041859045.1 Candidatus Hydrogenedentales bacterium
ATGGACTACGGCAAGTTTGTGGAGGCATTCAATGCAACCGCTACGCCTGCGGCGTCTGCGTCCACTTCCGCGCCGAAGAAATCCGCACCTGCTGCATCCAACACCAACACTGCCGCTTCGCAAGCGACCGGCAAGTAACGCTACAGGAGACACCCATCATGACGCACAGTAACAAAACAGCCAGCGACGCGTGGCTCGACGACATGGACGACATGGCCGACCAGTACGGCCAGGAGAGTGACGAACGCCCGGACCGCGGCGAGGTGCCGGATGGCACGTACCAGGTGCAGGTGGACAAGGTCGAGATCGTGAAGGCCAAGTCCTCGGGCAACACGATGCTGCGATGGCATCTGCGGATCATCGCGCCGGAGTATGTGGGGCGAAAGCTGTTCAAAAACCACGTGTTCATGCCCGCGTGTTTGCGGTTCATCAAACAGGACCTCGGTCTCTGCGGCTTCGACCACGCGAACTTCAAGGACCTGCCGAACCATCTCGACGAACTGTTGGACTTGCAGCTTGAAGTCGCCAAGCGCGCGCAGGAACGCAACGCCAACAGCGGCGTGCGCGACGGATACAGCGTGTACTTCAACCGCTTCATCGGACGCGGCAGCAGCACAGACGGCTACGACGCCTCGGCGCGCGACCGGCTGTCGCGGTTTTAGGCGCACGCATGCTTCCCACAATTGTCATCGATACGCGCGAGCAGGCTCCGTATTCGTTCGAGCCTGCTCGCGCGGGAAGCGTTCGCACCGCGTTGCCCGCGGGAGACTATTCGCTCGCGGGCCTCGAGTCCGTCGTGGCCATCGAGCGCAAGTCGCTGGACGACCTCGCCGCGACGGTGATTCACGGTCGCGACCGATTCCATCGCGAGCTCAAACGTCTTGCGCGTTACGAGTCCGCCTGCGTGGTAGTCGAGGGCAGCATGGTCGACGTGCTGGCGCGGCGCTACGCAGGCGGGGCGCATCCACACGCGGTGCTGGGCGCGGTTGTGTCCATCGTCGTGGACTACGGCATCCCCGTGTACTTCTGTTCGAACCGGCCTATCGCGCGTGCGTTTGTGCAGGACTATCTCGTGCGGTTTCATGCGAAGGCAGGCAATCCATGACGGCGCGCGCTGCACAAAGCGATGTCCTGCGCGGGACCGTGGACACCGTGTATTACGCGTCACCGCAATGGTCGTCCGGGCGGTTGGCCGTTGCGAACGGCGGGGCCGCGCGATTCGCGGGCAAACTCTATGCCCGCATAGGCGACCTGCTCACGTTGCGCGGGCGTTGGACGCGGCATCCGCAGTATGGCCGACAGTTCGACGTGGCTTCGATGGAATACGACCTGCCGCTGGACATCGATGGCCTTGCCCACTATCTCGCGAACCATCCGGAGGTGAAGGGCATCGGCCCGGTCAAAGCACGCGCGCTCGCGGAACGATACGGGCATGCCTTCGACCAAGCGCTTGAACACGAACCCGATGCGATGGCCCAGGCAGCCCACGTGCCGATGGAGACCATCCTCGCGTTGCGGGACGTATGGCGCGCGAACACCTTGATGAACCACGCGAGCGCGTGGCTGGCGAGTTTCGAACTCACGCATCATCAGGTGTCCTCGCTCCTGAAACGCCTTGGCAACAACGCCGTCGCGCTGTTGCAGGAAGACCCATATTTGTTGGTGGGCGAAGTGCCTGGCTTCGGGTTCAAGCGCGTGGACAAGGTCGCGCTCAAGATGGGCGTCACGAAAGCGCACGCTGGTCGCATTCGCGCGGGCGCATTGGAGACCGTGCGCGAGGCCGTCGACACAGGACATTGTTGGGTGGAGTACCAGGCCATCGTGGAACAGGCGAACGCCCTGCTCACGATGGACGACTTGGACAGTTGGCAGTGGGTTGCCGACGTCGTGGACGCATTGGTTCGCGAAGGCGCGCTTGCGGAGGTCCATCACGGCGGACGTTTAATCACCACGCCAGCGATGCTGGAGATGGAACGATTTCTTGCCGCCGCGTTTCGCGGGGCGAGTAGTCCCAATATTCACTTCAGCGATGCTCAAGACATAGACGGTCTCATCCAACATCACGCGCCCACGTTGAACGCAGGCCAGCACGCCGCCGCAATGAACGCGCTCAGCTTCATGGTCTCGCTCGTCTCCGGCGGCGCGGGCAGCGGCAAGACGTACACGATCAAGGCCATTCTCGATCTATGCGAGTCCATGGAACTGCGCGTCGTGCTTGCGGCGCCCACGGGCAAAGCCGCCAAACGCATGGAGCAGGTGACGGGCCGCGAGGCGTTCACCATCCATCGCCTGCTCGGATACAACGGTCGCGCGTTCCGCTACGGTCCAGAAAATCCGCTGGAGCTCGATGTGTTGATCGTCGACGAGATGAGCATGGTGGACGTGCCGCTGGCGTGGCGTTTGTTCCAAGCGCTGCAACTGGACCGCACGTCCGTTGTGCTGGTCGGCGACCACAACCAGTTGCCGCCGGTCGGGCCTGGCAATGTGCTGCGCGATCTCGTGCAACGCAAACTCGTGCCGATGACGTTGCTCGAAGAGGTCGTGCGGCAGGCGGGCGTGCTGAAAGAAAATAGCATCGCGGTCCTCAGCGGGTCCGTTCCCAAAACGTCGCCGATCGCGTGGTACGTGTTCAACGATCTTGACGTGCCCGAGCATCTCGCGCGGTTCATCTGCGACATGTACCGGGAAGTCCTCGCGCAAAAGCTCGCGTACGACCTCGTCGCGGACGTGCAGGTCTTGACGCCGACGCACAAAGGCCCGATGGGTACGCGCGCGTTGAACATCATCCTGCAACGGCTGCTGCAGAAGATGCTCCATAACGTCGACGTGGCCACCGTGCCGGAAGGGCGCAGGCCGCGGCCCCTCGTTCATGACAAGGTCATCCAGACGCGCAACAACTATGACCTCGGCGTGATGAACGGGGCCTCGGGCATTGTCCGCGAAGTGACGGCCGGCGGCGGGTTGGTTATCGAGTTCGACGGCGAGTTCAAGGAAATCCCCGCGCGGTCGCCGTGGCTGCAGGATATTGAGCTCGCGTATTCGTTGACAATTTATAAAGGGCAGGGCTCCGAGTACCCCTGCGTCATCGCCGTTATCCACAAGGCGCACTCGTTCCAACATCACCGCAACCTTTTCTACACCGCTGTCACGCGCGCGCGAAAGACCGCCATTGTCCTGGGCGACGCCTGGGGCATCCGCGAATGCGCGCGCAAACGTAGCACGGCGTTGAGGCAGACGTTTCTGTCCCTCGCGCCGGGCTGGGAGGAATTCAATGAGTAAGGTCATCTACGTCGCGGGACCGTACAGGGCTACCAACGCTTGGGACCGCGAGCTGAACATTCGCGAGGCCGAACAGCTCGCGCTCGAAGTCTGGCGCGCAGGCCATGCGGCGCTGTGCCCGCACGCGAACGGACGTTTCTTCGACGGGGTGCTCCCCGACCGCATTTTCCTGGACGGCGTCATCGCGATGATGCTGCGCTGCGACGCGGTACTGCTCGCGCCGGGCTGGGAACGGTCGCCAGGCACGCTCGTCGAACGCGCCACCGCCGTTGCGCACGGCATCCCCGTGTGTGAGTCACTCGATGAGTTGTTGGCGCTGTGCGCGTAAGCCTTCCACATCTCGTTCCGCGGAGTCCGCCAAGGAGGAACTATGTCTGAGATTCCCGCAGACCTATTAGTGGGCCTGCTCAAACGTCATTTCTTTTCGCGGGTGGACCGTGCGGCGGTGCAGCGTGCGAATGGGAAACCGCAGCCGGTCATCGTGGACGACGCGGGCCTGGACGCGTTGCTGTTGACGCATGTGTTGGGCAAGCGCGCGCCGGCGGCGGTGGCGCGG
>JBHELB010000008.1:0-88906 GCA_041859045.1 Candidatus Hydrogenedentales bacterium
TCCTCGACTTCGGCCACCGGCTCAGGTTCAACTTCGGCCACCGGCTCAGGTTCAACTTCGGCCACCGGCTCAGGTTCAACTTCGGCCACCGGCTCAGGTTCAACTTCGGCCACCGGCTCAGGTTCAACTTCTGCCACCGGCTCAGGTTCAACTTCGGCCACCGGCTCAGGTTCAACTTCAGCCACTGGCTCAGGTTCAACTTCGGCCACTGGCTCAGGTTCAACTTCGGCCACGGGCTCGGGTTCGACTTCAGCCACCGGCTCAGGTTCGACTTCAGCCACCGGCTCAGGTTCAACTTCAGCCACTGGCTCAGGTTCAACTTCAGCCACTGGCTCAGGTTCAACTTCAGCCACGGGCTCGGGTTCGACTTCGGCCACGGGCTCGGGTTCGACTTCAGCCACCGGCTCGGGTTCGACTTCAGCCACCGGCTCGAGTTCGACTTCAGCCACGGGCTCGGGTTCGACTTCAGCCACGGGCTCGGGTTCGACTTCAGCCACGGGCTCAGGTTCGACTTCGGCCACCGGCTCGGGCTCAACTTCCTGCTTATCTTCCGATTCAGTCGCAGCAGCTTCTTCCGCCGCGCGCTCCATCGCCGCCAAGTCTTCGTCCCAATACAACGTATCGTTGGGACCTATCACCTGTGAGCCGCTCAAATCCGCTGAAACATGCACCGTCTCATCGCCAAAAATAGCCGACTCGTCGTGCAATTGTTCAAGCGTCTCATCGCGCAGAAGCGCCGCTCCGCCCACTTCAGGGAAGTCCGCGACACCCTCGACCTCTTCGGAAGACGCCGACGGTACGGGCCGCTCACGAAGTTCGCGGGTCAGTTGAGAAATCGTATCGCGCAATTCATCGAGCGACTTCCCCATCGCCGCAAGGTCAGGAGCCGCAGGCTCCTGGATTGCCGATGACGCTTCAGGAACGGGCTCAGCGAGAGGGGGCTCCGAGATTTCTTCCGGGACAGAATCTTCCGCGGACGTGTCCACTTGCTCAGAGAAAGACAGGATCGATTCCGCAACCGGTTCCGGCGCGGGTTCCGGCTCCGGCTCCGAGTCAAGTAGGGCGCTGAGATGCTCAAGCGCCGCGGCGACGTCTGCCTCCTCGGACAGTTGGTCGTCCGGCTCAAGCTCGCCGTCGACGTCCATCACGCCCTTTTCGTAGAACGTCAGCGGCATGCCCGCCTGACCGTCTTCCGGCTCCAGGGGCTCCCCGGTCTTGTCCTCGCGCGGCACCGTTTCCGGACGCGTCAAACCCGTCATCTGAATGAAATCGAGGTCCGCGAACCGCTGCGGCGCGGGTACGCCGCTCTCAAAGCGGTCATCGCCTCCTATGCGAGACAGCAGGCCCTCTCCAACCCACGACGACTCGTCCACCGCGTCCTCAAGGGAGCGGAGCTCTTCCCGATCGAGATGCTGATCGTCGGAGGTCATCGGTTCCTGTTGAGCCTATCCTTGCTGCCGTGCGCCTGCGCCGACCGAAGCAACAGGCGATTGGCGCGTTCTTCGCGTGTCATGGCCGAGGCACGGGCTTCCTCGACATCATCGTGTCTCGGTTTCATTGGACCGCGGCCGCGCGCCGAGGCCGTTTGCAACGCGGCCGCCACTTTAGCCTTTTTCCCCGGGTCCGGAAGGGTCGTTTTTTGTATCGTGTGCAGAATGATCTCGGGGCCGATCCGCCGCATGCCGATCTGCGCCGCCAGCACCACCGCATTACGGCACAGGGTAATGGTCACGCGCGGGCTGCCCTCGGCATACGCATGAATCGCGCGGATCGCCGAGTCGTCGAAGGACAATGCATTCGGCGCCGCCCCCGCTTGCCGAAGGCGAAACTCGATCAGGTCGCGCGTCTCGGCAAAATCGAGCGGCGATAGGGTGTACGTCATATTGATCCGCTGCTGAAAATTCGGCGCGGCCCGGAGGATCGTCATCCACTCCATCTGCGCGAACAAGACCAAATTCAACAGCTTGCACTGGGGCGTCTCAAGATTCTGAATCAGCCGGAGCAGCTCAAGTTGGCCACGCTTGTTGAGGTTCTGCGCGTCGTCGACAATCAACGTATTCACGCGATCCCGGTTCTCAAGCAGGTAACGATTGAGCGCCTCCATATAGACGATAAAGGAGCGCCGCTCGGGCTTGAGCCCGAACTGCCCCACCACCGCTTCCAAAAGCGCAAAAGTGGTCCAAGATGGAATAGGCGAACCAATCACCGCCGTGTTGTAGCGCTCCGGCTTCGCGCTCATTCCCGTCAGCAGCTTGCGCAGTAACGTCGTCTTGCCCGTACCGTAGTCGCCAAGCACAACGGCAATACCGTGCCGTTCGTCAATATTACTCCACAACCGGAAGAGACATTCGCGGTGGCTACGCGTCGCGTAGAAATAGGCAGGATCCGCCGTCGGCGCAAACGGCTGCTCGCGCAAGCCTAACGCCGCCAACGCCGCCTGCATCTCATCGTTCATCTGCTCGCCCCTTGCCCAATTCCCGCGCCTGGCTCACCTTTGCCGCGGGGACTGTGACTCCCCCACTTGGCCGTCAGATCACATCTGAACTGCCTAACCAATACACCAGAGACGTTCCACGCCCTCTCCCCGCGCGCTGGCCGTCTCCCAGAAACCACACTATTCCTCATTTAGTGTGACCCATCATAGCCCAATCCCTCACAAGTGTCAAGGGATTTATTACCAGTTATTGTATAATTCGCTCACCCTCACACTAAATATTGTGGAAAGTCGACGCGCTTACTTGTGGCACCCTATATCTTGCGGCGGAACGACTGGCGCCACGCAGGGGTTTATGCTATAGACTGTGCGGACCAAAGGCCTTGTGCGAAGGCGTAGAGGTATGCTACACCAGCCGCATGACGAAGTAAAGACCCTTTCCCGAATTGCGCGGAGTAGAAACCGGATTTTCCGGCCTATACGGAGCAAAGCACCTCAAAATGTGAGGAATTGCCATGAAGCGGGAATCCATCGTCATCCTGACCGGCCCGCGTCAGGGTGAAACGATCGAACTTATCGGCTCACTCACCATCGGGCGGAGCCCCGAAAATCTGCTGCAACTCAGCGACCCCCAGATTTCCCGAAAGCATGCCGTCATTCAGCAGACCCCGCAGGGCACCTTCTTACGGGATCTCGGCAGTGGCAACGGAACTTTCGTAGACAACCGCAAGGTGATTGAGTACCGCCTGGCCCCCGGCGACCAGATTCAGGTCGGTCCGCTCGCCATTCGCTACGAAGTTGACGACGATAAACTTCGTTTTACCCCGCCGCCACCGCCATCCAACGCAGCAGCCCCCAGCGTTCAGTTCGGCTCGACGGACAATGCCGCAGCGGTCCGCTCGCTCGCCGCGGACGACTTGAATCGCACGCTCTTCGGGCGGGTGAGCCACGAGCAGGATCCCGGAAAACTGCAACGGCTCCAGGAACGTCTCGCGGCAATCTACGAAGCAAACCAGATGATCGCGGCGGAGCACGACCTCCGGCGCGTCTTTGAGTGCGTGCTTGAGCAGGTCTTTCGTCTGATTCCCGCACACAACGGCGTAATTCTACTGCTCCATCCCGAGACGGGCGAACTCATCACTGAATATGCGCGCACGCGGGATGGCGAGACGCCGCCGCGCGAGATGGCCATCAGCCGCACAATCGCGATGCGTTCGCTTCACAACGGGGAAGCGGTGATCACCCTCGACGCCATGGCTGACCGCCGCTTTGAGGCCGGCGCCAGCATCATCGCGCAAAAGATCGCCTCCGCCATGTGCGCGCCCCTGCGTAACCGCCAGGAGATCTTGGGCGTCATCTATGTCGACACGCGCGGCACGCGCAACGCTTTCGACGAAAATGACCTCCAACTCTTAAATGCCCTTGCCGGTCCCGCGGGAATCGCCATCAAGAACGCACGCTACGTCCAGGAACTCGAGCGCGACCACCAGGAAAATCTCTGCGTGCTCGCGAACGCCATCGAGATTCGGGATCACTACACGGTCGGCCATACCTGGCGCGTCACCAACTTCGCCATTGAGATCGGCCGCGCCCTGGGCTGGACCGATGAGCAGATCCGCACCTGCCGCATGGGAGGCGTGCTGCACGACATCGGGAAAATCGGCGTGGAAGACGCGATCCTGCGCAAGGCCAGCGCGTTGACTCCGGAAGAATACGAGGTAATGAAGGTCCACCCCGAGCGCGGCGCGCGCCTCATGCAAGACGCCCGCAGCCTCGTTCCGCTCATCCCCTTCGCGCTCTACCATCACGAGCGTTACGACGGCAAGGGCTATCCGTTTGGGTTGGCGGGCGAAAACATTCCGATCGAAGGCCGCGTGCTGGCCGTCGCCGATACGTTTGATGCGATGACCAGCAATCGCCCCTATCGAAAAGGACTAGACCCGGAGATTGCGCTTGGCGAACTGGAGAAGGGCAAGCGTGCCCAGTTCGATCCCGACTGTGTGGACGCCCTCGTGGCGGCTTACCGCGCGGGCCGAATATCCAGCATCCTTCAAGAATTTCATAAACGCGACGCCAAGAGCATCGTCTGCCCGTTCTGCAGCACCTACTTTCCCACTCCCACCGAACTAGAGCCCGGCGACTCCTTCGCGTGCAGCGTGTGTCACCGCCGTCTGCGCCTGCTTTTTCAAAACGACGCCTACTATGCCGAACTGATCCCCGCCACAACGACGCCCTTGCCCTAACCCCCGCGACAAGACTGTCGTAGTAGCGCAGGACTCCAATCCGTATGGGCGTAATAGCAGCGATGACCCTGCCTGACGGGTTATTTGCCAATCCCAGCCATAATCGGCCATGATCCCCCGCCTTGGCTGAGGGCAATCAGTGAGACAGGGGGACGTTACCATGATGCTTGAGAATGAGAAACTTCACGTTGAGTTCGACCCGCGCCACGGCGGGATTTGCTCGCTACGGGACAAAACCACCGGCCGCGAATACATCGCACCGGGCCGGGCCTCGACGTTGTTCCGCGTCATTCGCCCTGAAGGGGAGCGCCTGGCGCATCCGCTGGACTGCGCCGCGCCGGTGTTTGAGGTGGCCGGCAATGAACTCAGGATCTCCTGTCAGATGGACGGTGTCGAGGCCCATGCCACGTTGCGCCTCGAAGGCAGCGCCCTCGAGGGCACGCTCACCCTTCATAACACGGGCTCGCTGGCCATCGAGGAGACGCACTTCCCGCGCGTGTACGGCGTCGCGCCGCTGGACAATGGCCTTGTGACGTTGCCGCATTTTGGCAAGCGTCAGTTCGACCCGATGGGACCGCAGTTCAGCGGCGATCGTCGGCACGCCGAACAGTACATGGCCAAGATCGCCGCGCGCTATCCCGAGCGCATGGCCACCGCCTGGATGGACTACTCGTCCGCGGAGTCGGGCATCGGGATCGAAACTCGACACACCGATTTCAGTATCGTGGATTTCTTCGTGGCCAAAACGCTCGACAAGAAAGTCGAGCCCATCGCGCGATGGATGGACTTCACCACCGCGTTCCCGCACCGGGTGTTGCCGGGCGAACGTTGGACGTCGCCGTTGACGCGCATCGAAATTCATCCCGGCGACTGGCACGCCACCGCCGATGCGCACCGCGAATGGCTGGAAACATGGATTCAACGCGCGGATCGCCCGCGCAAGGTCGCCGAAACCGTCGGCTGGCACTACTTCTTCCTCAAACACCAGGACGCAACCGCGAAACTTACCTATGCCGACATCCCGCGCATGGCGGAGGCGGCGCTGGCGGCGGGCGTGCCGTATGTCCTTTTGTTCGGCTGGCACGAGGGCGGCCACGACAACCACTACTTCTACCGCTATGTGCCAAATCGAGCCTGGGGCGGCGAGGAGGCCCTGCGAGAGGCCATTGCGAAGGCGCAGGCGTTGGGCGCCGAGGTCATCCCGTTCTTCAACGGCACGTTGGCGAACGTCAACATGCCCGAGCACAAGGAATTCGGCCACCGCTGGGAAGCGCGCACACGCGAAGACGCGCCCTACCACGCCGGCGACTGGGCAGGATTCACCACCGACGTGCCGTCGCCCAATCGCGCGCGCATGCACCACGAGATCTGCCCGTGCGCGGAGCACCAAGCGTATTTCCTCGATACCGTGAAACGGCTCGTCGCGCAATACGGCTATGGCAACATTCAACTCGATCAGATTTCCATCAAGATGATGCTGTGTTACCAAGAGGCGCACGCCCACACCCGGCCCGACCGCGCGTGCGTCGACGGTTTCGCGCGCCTGCTGCGCGAGACGCGCGCGTTCGTGCAGGACGTTCACCCCGGCGGCATGCTGCTTTCGGAAGGCACGAACGAATTCACGGCGCAGTGGTGCGATGCGGCGTGGACCTGGGATTTCCTGGAGAAGACCGAGCCGATCCTCTACGGCCTACCGTGGCTGTTGACGAGCACCGCGATTGACGCGCCGGATTACGGCGACGCGAACCGCGCGTTCGTGCACAAGATCTTGTTCGACCTGCGCATTGCGGGCGGCGACGAACTCATCACCGAGTACCCCGCATTCACAAGGCACGTCGCCGCGCTGGCCGCGCTCAAACGCCGGTGTGCCCCGTACTACGCGGACGCGGCGTTTCGTGACCGCGAGGGCATCGCGGAGTGCAACGTCGTGAAAGGCGAAGTCGTCGCGAAGAGCTACCGCGACGCAAAGACGCGGCGCGGCGCGATCGTAGTTGCGGAAACAGCAGGCGCGGCCGCCGAGATTCAGCTCGCGACGTCGTGGCAGCCTGAAACCGGCGCGGTCACGGTCGAATCGAGTTCCGGAAAGACGGCGCAGGTCACCGACACGCCGCTCGCACTAAACCTAGCGCCGTATGAAACGGTGATCGTCTGTATCGACGGGATCGTCGCTTAGCGCGGCGCGTAGCGGCGGAGCGCGTCGAGAATCTCGGTTACCGCGTGGTGCAGACCGAAAAACAGCGCGCGCGCGATGATATTGTGGCCAATGTTGACCTCGTTCAGGCCGGGGATGCTGGCGATCGGCGCTAGATTGCGCACGGTCAGGCCGTGCCCGGCGTTGAACACCAGGCCGCAGTTAATCGCGCGCGCCGCAGCCGCAACGATGCGATTCACTTCGTTGAGGGCTTCGTCTTCAGCGGCGTTGGCATACGCCCCGGTGTGCAGTTCGATGTAGTCCGTGCCGGTTTCGGCGCTCGCTTCCACCTGCGTCAACTCGGGATCGATGAACAGGCTCGTCTTGATCCCCACCTCATGAAAGCCCTTCACCACCTCGCGCAAACGCGACACCTGCCCGGCGACGTTGAGCCCGCCCTCGGTGGTCACTTCCTTACGATTCTCCGGCACAAGGCACACAACATGCGGCTTGACCTGGTGCGCGATGCTGATGATTTCCTCCACCGCCGCCATCTCGAGATTCAGCCGCGTCGTCAGACATTCCTTGAGCATCCACACATCCCGATCCTGGATGTGGCGCCGATCCTGCCGAAGATGAACGGTGATCTGGTGTGCGCCTGCGAGTTCGCAAACCTTCGCCGCAGCGACCAGGTCCGGGTGCTGCTCTTTGCGCGCCTCGCGTAACGTCGCCACGTGGTCGATATTCACACCCAGCTCTATCATCTCCCGCTCCTTTCCTCGCGCAGGCCTCAACGTACCCCGCCAGTGTAGCAAATCGCGCAAACCGGCGACAGTTCCCGGTTGCACGAAGTCTTTCTCACACTACGTGTACGCGGTTGATGCACACCGCAAGCGCTTCTTCCGCGCAAAGTATTGATTCGGGCGAGGTTATCGAATACGATACGGGACACGGAATTCCGGCGGCGTGGCGCGGCCGGTGGACCGTGGAAAGTGCGCATTCGGCGGGTTAGTACGAGCCCGGAGCGTGAAACGAAAGAGGAGGCGAGCATGAGCACTGCGAAACTGATCCTCGAGGGAGCCGAATACGAGTTCCCCATCGTAACCGGGACGGAAGACGAGAAGGCGGTCGATATCACATCGTTGCGTCAACGCACGGGGTACATCACGATGGATCCCGGCTATGGCAACACGGGGTCATGCCTGAGCGCCATCACGTACATTGACGGCGACCAAGGAATTCTGCGCTATCGGGGCATTCCGATCGAGGAATTGGCGGAAAAGGCCAAGTTCCCCGAGGTCTGCTACCTGCTCATCTACGGCCACCTGCCCAACCAACAAGAAGTGCAGGAGTGGCGTCGTCAGCTCACGCTGAACAGCTTCATTCACCAGGGAATGATCAATTTCTTCGATCACTTCCCGATTACCGCTCATCCGATGGCCATTTTGTCCGCCATGGTGGCCACGATGTCCGCGTTCTACCCCGATGTCATGGACGATTCCATGACCGACGTCAATATCATTCGGCTGTTGGCCAAGGCGAAGACCTTCGCGGCCTACTCGTACAAGAAGTCCATCGGCGAACCCATCGTGTATCCGCGCACGGATCACAGCTACGCAGCGAACTTTTTGCGCATGATGTTTGCCACGCCAGCCGAGCCATACGAGGTGTCGCCGGTGCTCGAGCGCGCGCTGAACATGTTGCTGATTGCGCACGCCGATCACGAACAGAACTGCAGCACCTCAACCGTGCGCATGGTGGGCAGCAGCAAGTCCAACTTGTTCTCTTGCATGTCCGCGGCGATCTCGGCACTGTGGGGCCCGTTGCACGGCGGCGCGAACGAAGAAGTCCTCAAAATGCTCGAGGGCATCCGCGACGACGGCGGCAACTACAAAAAATACATCGAAATGGCCAAGGACAAGTCGTCGGGCTTCCGCCTGATGGGTTTTGGCCACCGCGTGTACAAGAACTTCGATCCGCGCTCGCGCTTGCTCAAGGTGGCGGTTGACGATGTGCTCCATGAACTGGGCATCAACGACCCGCTGCTCGACATCGCGCGCAACCTCGAAGAGATCGCGCTCAAGGACGATTTCTTCATTGAGCGCAAGCTGTATCCGAACGTCGACTTCTACAGCGGCATTCTGTACAAGGCCATCGGCATCCCGGTGGAGATGTTCACAGTGATGTTTGCCTTGGGCCGTATGCCCGGCTGGATCGCGCACTGGCGCGAAATGCGGCAGGACCCCTCCTCGCGCATTCACCGGCCGCGTCAGGTCTATACGGGGCTCAACAAACGCGCGTTTGTGCCCATCGAAGACCGCACCCAACGCCCCGACGACGGCCCCGAACTGCCGGAGGAGTAGTATTTCGTTATTCACTTTGGGGGCCTTCCCGCGCGGGAAGGCCCCTATGTTTTTGGAGCGTCATTTGACCTACTAAGCCTCTGGTCCTATAGTGGCGCTTCCTTTCCACGGAGTTTGTGTTTCCATGTCGCTGAAACGACAACTGATCTTCTTCTGGTGCGCTGCGGCCTGCATGTCCATGGCCGCAGGCATGCATGACTCTGTTTTCAACAATTTCCTCTCCGATGTCTTCAAACTGTCGGCGAGTCAACGCGGCTGGCTTGAATTCCCGCGCGAACTGCCTGGCTTCCTGGCGGCGGCAATGACGGGCGTGCTCTGCATGCTGCCCCTCGCGCGCCTTGGAGCGGTCGGTGCGGTAGGATTGGCCCTTGGGGCCGTCGGCATGGCGTTTTTCAGCTCATCGCTGTCCCCGATGGTGCTGATGATGTTCGTGACAAGTTGCGGGATGCACCTGCACATGCCCGTGGCCTCAACGTTGTCCATTGGCCTAAGCGAACCCGGCCGCCGCGGGTGGCGCATGGCCCAGACCGGATTCATCGAAACGGCCGGGGCGGTATCAGGCGCGGCGATGATCTGGTTATTCTTCGGTCGTTCCGGGGAACACTACAGCGCCGTGTTTATCGCCGTCGCGTGCGCCGCGTTCGTCGGGGGCCTTTTCTACATGCGCCTGCATGTCCCCAGCCTCCACGCGCCGCGCAGTCCGTTGGTGCTTCGCCGCAAGTTCACCCTGTACTACCTGCTCGAAAGCGTCTTTGGCGCGCGCAAGCAGGTCTTCCTGACCTTTGGGCCGTGGGTGCTCATCGAGGTCTACGGCTATCCCGCCAGTTCGATCGCCGGGTTGCTCGCGATCGCGGCGGTGCTCAGTTTTGGGTTCAAACCACTGGTCGGATGGGCGGTGGATCGCCTCGGCGAGCGGTTCGTGCTGGTGACCGACGGCGTGTTGCTCATGGGGGTCTGCATCGGCTACGGCTATGCACAGCACCTGACGGGCGATCCGCATACCGCAAGCCTTATCGCGACAGGGTGTTACGTGGCGGATAATCTCTTGTTCGCCACCGGAATGGGGCGCGCGGTCTACGTCTCGCGCATTTCCGAATCGCCTCAGGAAACCGCGTCCACGCTCGCCATGGGGGTTTCCGTCAACCATGTCGCCTCCATGACCATCCCCATCGTCGCCGGGGCGGCTTGGGTTCATTTCGGCTACGAGCGGGTGTTCCTGGCCGCTGCCGTCTTGGCGCTCTTGAACGCCCTCCTATCCACGCGCGTTCCCCGGCATCAGCCTGAAGAATTCCTAGCGGAACGGGCCAAGTAACAGTCGCATTCGCGTTGCGCCATCCGCATCCGACGGAGAATGCCCGCAGCACGGTTGCATCCCCATGTTACATCATGATAAACTGCTTGCGCCCTGCGGAGAGGTGACCGAGTGGCTGAAGGTGGCGCCCTGCTAAGGCGTTGTACGGGCTTAAACTCGTACCCGGGGTTCAAATCCCCGCCTCTCCGCCATTTCTCTATTTGCCCCCCAAATTAACCCAATTTTTCCCGTTTAGATTTCGGCAACCCCCTTTCCTTACTTATCCTATCGGTTTTGTTGACAAACCGCCGCGAGTGTGGCATACTCTGGCCTGCGATGGGAAGTCGCATGTATGGGGGCCTCAAGATAACGCGGAAGGAGAGATCTATGTTGAGAAAGCTGTTGGTGTTTTTGCTGCTCCTGTCGGGAGCCGGGGCGGCCTACGCCGAACTGCAGAATGTGCAGGTCGGCGGTTCGGTGCGCATCCGCGGTCGCTATTGGTCGAATGCATTTGAAGATGCCCTGCGTCGCAATCGCACGATCCGGATTCCCGCCTTCGAGATCGTTGGCCGCGACATCGGTCCGTTCGGTGTGGCGAGTCAGATGGCGTGGAGCGATCGCGAGCCAAGCCGCGCGATTGTCGAACAGTGCACGAAGATTCGCTTCACTGCGGACTTCACGGACGATGTGAAAGCGGTGATCGAGCTGGATGACGCGGAAGTGTGGGGCGGCGGCGATTTCCGCTCGAACTACATTACGGGCGCCGACACGCGCGCGAACTCGGCGGATGACGTCGAGGTGTTGCAGTCATACATCCAGACCAGCGAGACCTTTGGTCTTCCGTTGACGGCCCGCATTGGCCGCCAGCAGATCAAGTGGGGCGACGGCTGGTTGTTGGGCGAAACGCAGGGGATCACGGAACAGTCGTTCGACGCGATCCGCCTGATGTACGACCTGGACAGCGTGAGCTTCGACGCCTTCGCGGCGAAACTGGCCGAAGGCGGCGTGGCGGAGCAAGACGGCGATGTGGACCTGTATGGTCTGCAGGCCGTGTGCAAGGCGATTGAGAACAACGAGTTCAGCGCGTACTGGCTGTGGCTGCGCGACGCCCGTTCGCTCAACGACACCAACCGCCTGTGGTTTGGCGAGTGGATCGAGTCGTGGCTGAGCCTGGATGACTACGACGTGACGAACCTGCACACGATCGGCCTGCGCGCCGCCGGTAAGTTCGATGCGTTCGACTACGCCGTCGATGCGGCGTTCCAGACTGGCGACGCGGATTCGGTAGGCTTCCTGTTCTCGCCGTTCGTGTACGGCGACGACGGCGCGGAGTTCAGCGGCTGGGCCGGTGACCTCGAACTGGGTTACACGTTTGCGGACGTGATGTGGAAGCCGCGCGTGTTCGTGGGCGGCGCGTACTACAGCGGCGAAGACAATCGCGACGTGAGCGTGCTGGATTGGTTCGGACCGTTCTATCGCCCGGATGCGAGCGTATCGTTTAACCGGCTGTTCTCGTCGCGCACGTACCACTTCGCGTTCGATCAGGATCGCAACACGTCGAACTTCAACCAGATCCGCTTGGGCGTCAATGCCAAGCCGACGGACAGCGTGAAGGTGTCGTTCTTGGTGGCCAAGTACGCCACGAACGAGGCGTTCGACTACCCGGTGTATTGGACGGTTGGCCGTTACCGCCTGCCGTTGGCCCCGGGCTTGACGTTCTGGACGCGCCCGGCGGACACCGACATCGGTTGGTTAACCGAGTTGTCGGCGACGTATGACTACAGCGAAGACCTGTCGATCAAGTTTACGTGGGAACACCTCTTCACGGACAACAACATCGACGAAGGCAACTTCATCTACTTGAACGGCCTGGAATTCGGCGGCGGCAGCGACAGCGACGACGCGGATTACCTGGGCGTTGACATGCGCGTGAAGTTCTAGATTTCAGCGCTGCGTTGAAGCTTTGTGCCGGAGGCGTTTCATTCGGTGAGACGCCTCCGGTTCTTATTTGGAGTCGATCTCGAGCGGACGAATTTGGTCCGTGCTTAATATGCCGCCGGAAACGATCATGCGAATACCCTCTTCAATGGGCATATCGAGGATCGTCGCGTCTCGTGCGGGAACTAATTCCAGGAATCCGGACGTGGGATTGGGCGTCGTAGGCACGAAGATACACAGATAGTCCGACCCGTCTAACCCCTTCAATTCGCCGGTGACAAAGCCCAAGGCCAAAAGGCCTTTGCGCGGGTATTCGAACGCGGCCACGCGCTTGAAACTGCCGCTCTCTTGCATGCGGAAGATGTCGACCACCTGTTTTGAGCCGCTGTAGACCGTTTTCACGATGGGTATACGACGTAGGATGGCCTCGCCAATGCCAATGAGTTTGCGGCCAATCACGTGGCGGGTCAGCGATCCGACGACGTAAATAAGGACAACCACGAGAACAATGGCCAAGGGAGGAATCGCGTAGTTTGGTAGCGGCCCCACGACACGCCGCACGAGCGGCACGATCTGTTCGATGATCGTGGAGTAGAGGAACTTCACGACGAACCACGTGATAACCAAGGGGACGAGCACCAATACCCCGGAGATCATTCGCGCACGGATGCTCCGGCCGATACGGTGTCGCAGCGAATGCTTGGGCTTGGGGCGCGGCGGGGTGATTTCAGAAGAGGTGCGATTTGTGTCCATAGCGGAAGTTCCTTCCTTGCGGAAACGCGAAATTAGTATGCCCCGGCGGCCGACGAGAGTTCCTCGAGGGCACTGCGGGTGGTAGGTTGATCGGCTTTGAGCGCTAGTGAACGTTCGTAGGCCGCTTTCGCAAGCGCGTTTTGTTCTAACTGTCGGGCGATGGAACCTACGAGATTCCAGGCTTCGTAACGGTCGGGGGACAGGGACGCCGCACGTTGGGCGGGGGCAAGCGCTTCAGCCACACGAGCAGCGGTAACGAGGAATTTCGCATACGCCTCGTGATCGGCCACGGAATCGGGCAGGGCACGGCGTGATTCGTCGAATCCCTGTAGCCCTTGGGCCACCGCCTCGTTAAACGCCGCCGTCTCGACCACGCTAGGAGGCGCCGACCAGGCCATCGAGGTCGCGCGATAGCGGTCCCAGGCGCGCGCCATCTGCCCTTCGCGAATATCGAGGGAGACAAGATTCTGGAGTAGTTCCATGGAGGAGAGCCCCTCCTTTGCCGCAGCTTCTGCGGCCGCCCGCGCCAAATCGAAGAGCCCCCGATCGCGCAAGAGCGTCGCCTGCGTCGTCAA
Organism: Candidatus Hydrogenedentales bacterium; assembly: GCA_041859045.1. GTDB lineage: Bacteria > Hydrogenedentota > Hydrogenedentia > Hydrogenedentales > SLHB01 > JBHELB01. Next base: position 13,729 of record JBHELB010000008.1, read on the forward strand.
CGCCTCTCGTTCAATCTCTGTCCCTGGAGCCAGCGCAGCGGCGTGGCGAAGCGAGTCGAGCGCCTCAGGGCGATCGGCAGGGCCGAGCTTCGCCTGGGCTCGCCCGAGCGCCAGCCATGCCTCGGCGTCGCCGGGCACAAGCGCGGTCACTCTCCCCCACGCCTTCGCCTCAAGGTCGTAGTCCCGAGTGCGCTGCGTCAAGAGAGCATACGACCGCAGGGCCTTGGGATCGCGCGAGGCCATGACATCGCCGGACTCCAGCGCAAAACGGGCCTCCCGCAGTGCGGCGTCCGCAGCCTCCGCGCCCGCGCTGTCCTCCGGGGAAACCGTGACGCTCAGCGCTTGCTCGGCCTTGGCGGTCGCCGGACCGAAATCCGGAGACTTCGCACACCCGAGCGGCCCCAGTAGGCACACGAGCGGCAGACATATGTAAGAAACATAGATTCTCATGGTCATCCAATGTACCCGTGCAGACGCTAATCAAGCATACCGAAGGCCGGGACAAAGCACAAAATTGTGCCCGATCCGGGAAAGGGTAGGGCCTTGAGAGCGATGAACACTTTATAGACCAGCGAGATGATGCGCACGCATGCGGCACTGGCCAAGAAGTCGCTGGAACACAGCGTGCTCAGTTCAGGATCCCAGCAGACATTCTTTGCACTACTGCTGCGGCTTGCGAGCAAACCGATCACTTAGTATGCCTGTGCCGCGATAACGCGCCGTTTGGACGGCGCGCCGCACAAGAGACAGTTTCCGCTTTCATCAGGCGCGTCGAACGGGATGCAGCGAATCGTCGACTTTGTTTCGTCCTGAAGACGAGTTTCGCAGGCGTTGGCGCCGCACCAATGGACGCGGAAAAAACCACCGTTGGCCACATGCGCTTTGTAATCGTCGTAGCCATCGCAATCGCGCGTACCTGCGTTGGTGCGTTCTTTCGCGCGCGCGAACAGTGAAACCTGTATCTCCTTGAGCAGTCCCGCGAGGTTTTCGCGAAGCCCGAGCATTGGCATACTTGTTTTTTCGCCTGTATCGCGACGCACCACGACCACCTCATTGTTGGCGCAGTCGAGCGGGCCGATCTCGATGCGAATCGGAACGCCGCGCAACTCCCACTCGGCAAATTTGTAGCCCGGCTTGAAGTGGTCGCGATCGTCGATCTTGAAGAATAGAGGATCCCAATCGGCCGTAATCTTGCGCGCGCGGCCGAGGACGAGATTCCGCTCCTCATCGCTTCTCCAAATGGGCACGAAGACCACGGGTAATGGCGCAAGCCGCGGCGGGATGACCAAACCGTTATCGTCGCTGTGACTCATGATCATACCGCCGATGAGGCGCGTCGACACGCCCCAACTCGTGGCGTAAACATATTCGAGCTCTTTGTTGTGGTTCTGGAAGGTGACGTCGAATGCTCTCGCGAAGTTTTGGCCTAGATCGTGCGAAGTGCCCGCCTGCAACGCTTTGCCATCTTGCATCATTGCCTCGATCGAGTACGTGTGCAGTGCCCCAGCAAATTTCTCCTGTTCCGTTTTTTGCCCGGCGATGACTGGCATACCCATGTAATCCTCGGCAAAAGTCTTGTAGACGTTTACCATCCGCAAAACTTCTTCCTTCGCCTCGGCATGCGTCGCATGCGCTGTGTGCCCTTCCTGCCACAGAAATTCCGTCGTGCGCAGGAACAGGCGCGTCCGCATTTCCCACCGACAAACATTGGCCCATTGATTGATGAGCAAGGGGAGATCGCGGTGTGAGTTGATCCAATTCTTGTACATGGACCAGACAATGGTTTCCGAGGTTGGCCGAATCACAAGCGGTTCTTCCAGGAGCTTGCCGCCGGCATGGGTCACCACGGCGCACTCCGGGGCAAACCCTTCGACATGCTCCGCCTCTTTCTTGAGGAAGCTCTCCGGAATAAGCATAGGAAAGTACGCGTTAACGTGCCCTGTCTCCTTGAACAACCTATCCAGATGGCGCTGGATGTTTTCCCACACGCCATATCCGTTCGGTTTGATCACCATGCAGCCTTTCACGGGCGAGTAGTCGGCCATATCGCTCTTCAGCACCACATCGATGTACCACTGCGAATAGTTGACGTCTCGCCTCGTGATTCCCTTCGCCATGCTTAACTCCTCATATTTCCGGACACCCATGTTCTATTTCATGAAGTGATTCAGTCCACACCCAATACGCGGCCGCTTCTGGCCAGACTCAGTGTTTGCCCCTTTCTCCGAAACAATTATGCATACTTCATGATCGTCGGTGACACCGGACAGCCGTGTGGGGTTACGAAGCTGACCCTTTCGGGGCGGACGGGCGCACTTGCGGGTAGTAGTAGACGACAAGGAGCCCCAGCAAGCCGAAAAGCCCGGCGATGGGACCGACGTAGAAGACGCCCCACGGGCGCTCGGGCGAATTGCCCCATAGCGCCATCGACACGTTGGGCACGAAGACGGATAGCCCGGAAGCGGCCTTCCAGGAGACGTCGGTCAGACTGTTGTAAATTCCTTCGCGCCGCTGGCCCGTCTCCAACTCGTCAAGGTCGATCATCTCGCCCTGAAGCGGGGTCAACACCGCAAACAAAATGCCTTGTCCAATGCCACACGCGAAAAACAGCAGTGCTCCGAGGGTGATCTTGCCGAGAATGCTGTGCGGAGCAATCGCGTCCGTCGCGCTCGCGCCAAGCATGGGAAGCTGGGCTGGCGTGAGGAGGCCGGTATGTTCGAGAAAACGTCCAACACCGCTGAGATCGGCGGTGGCGATGGGATACATCAACGGAAGGCCGAGGGTGATGATGGCAAAGCAGATGAACAAGAGCCATTTCAGTGCGAACCGGCGCGCCAGGACAGGCACCAGCGGCAACGCCAACAACGCGCCCGCGATGAACGGGAGCATAAGCCAAGTCACCGTGCTCTCCGAGCCGTGAAGGCCGAGTTCAGCCCAGTAGGCGACTACACGCTGGACAGCAAGATATCCGACGCAAAATAGCAGAAACGCGGCGGCGTAGTAGCGTAACAGGCGGTTCTTGAACGCGGAATGGAGTTCGCCGAGGATGCGCACCTTCGGTCGGGCAACAGGCGGAACGTAACGCTCGCGCACAAGCCAAACCGGCAACTGCATGAGGAGGAGAGAAACAACGGCGAAAAGCGCTGCGGTGCGTTGGTAGCCCAATGGCGAGGGAACGCCCGTCTTGAGACGGCCGGTATCGAGCCACTCGATCAGCACTCCCGGCAGTACCGCCGCGATGGCGAGTCCGGAGATCAAGCCCCCGGCCACCCAAAGGCCAAGGCGGACCCGTTCGACAGGCGTGCGGGCCACTTCGAGACCGAGCGCGGTGATCAAGTTGGCCGCCATGCCCATGAACAAACACACATGAAGCAACTGCACCGTGGCGCCGTAGGCTAGGTTGATGGACGACTCATAGGGAACTGGCGGATACCAGAACGCGATATTGGTGATGGTCATCAGAAGCGAACCCCAGAAGAGAAACGGCCTGCGGCGACCGCGCACGAGACGAAAAACGCCGCGCGAACGTGTGGGGTCTTTGTGATCCGACCAGATGGCGATCAGAGGACTGGTGATGCAGCTCAGGAAAATGGGCAGCGCGAAAATGAACGCCACTTGACTAACCGCAACATACACGGTGCGGCCGGTGCCCAGCGTGGGAGAGTAGAAATAGTTGCCCCACTGATTCACCAACTCGCTGCTGAGTTGACCGGCCAACAGCGCCAAGGCAATGGCGAGCCCCTCGTACCAGCGGAACGGAGCGGATGGGCACGCCGCGCCAAGCCAGGATGCAGCTTTCCCGTCGGCTTCGCCGCCCATACTACCCGATACGCGTGCCGTCGGGAATCACCGCGCTCTTGAGCACGATTACAATGCCATCGCGGACGGCGAAGCCGTCGCCCGTATATTCCTGCATTTCCGGCGAACCTTTAATCACGACGTTGCGGCCGATACGCGCGTTCTTGTCGACAATGGCGCACGAGATGTTCGAGTTTTCACCAATGCCGATGGGAATCTGCGGGCCCTTGGGCGGCCGCGGACCGCGATGCTCCTCCTCGAAATAGTCCGCCCCCATGAGGATACAGCGGTCAAGCGTAGCACCGCGATGGATGATCGTGCGGATACCGACGATCGAGTCGGTGATGCGGGCTTTGTCGATTCGGCACCCTTCACAGATCACGACGTTCTCGAGTTCCGCGTTCATGATCTGCGAGCCCGGCAAGAAACGCGGCCGCGAGTAGATCGGGTGCATCGCGTCGTGGAAATTGAACGGCGGATTGGGCTTCACCATGTTCAGCGAAACTTCATAGTACGACCGCACGGTACCGATATCTTCCCAAAAACCGTCGTAGAGGTGCGCGAACACGCGGCGGTGGCCGAGCGATTTCGGAATAACGTCGTGTCCAAAATCGATCCAGTCGTGCTCGCGTTCGAGAATCTCCTCGAGGACTTCGGCGCGGAACAGATAGATGCCCATCGACGCGAGATGTTCGCGCTCCTTATCCACGGCGAGGCCAAAACGCTCGATCAGCGCAGGGGACGTCACGAGACTGTCCAATTCCTCGGCCGTTTTCGGTTTCTCCACAAACCGCACGATACGGCCGTCCTCGTCCACGTGCATAATGCCGAAGCCGCGCGCGGCCTCGCGCGTCACGGGTAGAGTTGCTACCGTAACGTCGGCGCTCGAGGCGATATGCGTCTCGATCAACTCGCGATAGTCCATGCGGTACAGTTGATCGCCGGAGAGAATGAGGTAGTAGTCCGCGCGCAGGTTGCGCAGATGACGCAACTGCTTACGCACGGCGTCCGCCGTGCCCTGAAACCAGTCGCCGCTCTCCATCGTCTGCTCGGCGGCCATCAGTTCGACGTAGCCACCGGAGAAGATATCGAACTTGTAGGTATGGCTAATGTGGCGGTGCAGCGACGCGCTGTTGAACTGGGTGAGCACGAAGATGCGGTTGAGACCGGAGTGGATGCAGTTGCTTAGCGGGATGTCCACCAAGCGGTACCGGCCACACAGAGGCACGGCGGGCTTTGCACGTTCGGCAGTGAGAGGATACAGACGCGTACCGCGTCCGCCGCCCAAGACCACGGCCGCTACGCTGCTGGACTTCGACATCGAAAAAACTCCTTATGAGCCAAGGCCCTTATCGAGACACCTTATCAAGACCATTGAAGCCATCCCCGGCGCTATTGTGCCGTTTCAGCGCTTCTGGCGCAACCGCATTAAACGCGCACATCGAGAGGGCGGAGCGCCTACCGAAAGACGGTCCTTTGCGACAGGCGAAGCCTTCTCGCACAGGGCTCCAGGTCGAGGCCATCCGCGTCTGTAAAGTTCCGCGCAGAACGACCGATAAACTGGGTAGCGACGGTTTGCGACGAGGGCGGCATCAACTCACGAGGGCACAGTCATGGGCATTTCCGTTTCGGGCGTTCCTCTCTCATCCCTTGCCACTTCAGGGGCTTACACCAAGACAACCCAGTTCACGGCGGAAGCCCGCATGAGCATCTCCACCCGTGATACGGTGGAGTTGGGCGCGGGGACTCCGCTGAGCCCCGAAGACGCGATCCGGGTTGTCAACGAGCGCGCAATGAACCGCATTCGCGAGGCGGTCGACGCGGCGCGACAGGAATTGGGCCTGCCGGAAGGCGCCACGCTGGATACGTCGGCGGAGGCCACGGCGACGCGCATCGCGGATTTCGCGCTCAAAGCGTTTGACGTGTGGCGTAAGAATCACGGCGAGCTTGGCGACGACGAGGCGCGCGCGCAATTTGCCAAGTTCATCGGCGGCGCGATCCAGCAGGGAATTGGCGAGGCGAAGGACATCCTGAACGCGTTGGGCGCGCTCAATGGCGAGACGGAAAACAAAATCACCGCGATCTCCGATCTGATCCAAAAACGGCTGGATGCGTTCGTGAGGGGCGGCGCGGAAAAGAGCGAGAGTTTGGTGTAGAAAAACGAAACGCCGGGGACAGCTATTCTGAGCGTCCCCGGCGTTTTTCCTTTTCTAGATCGCCATGAAATTCGCGACGATCCGCTTGCCGTGCTCGGTCAGAATACTCTCCGGGTGGAACTGCACGCCCCAGATCGGATGCTCGCGGTGCGCCACGCCCATAATCTCGCCGTCGCTGGTCTCCGCCGTGATTTCGAGGCATTCGGGACACGACTCGCGGCGGATAATAAGACTGTGGTAGCGCGTCGCGCGGAACGGCGACGGAATCTGCTCAAACAGGCGGTTGCCGTAGTGCGTGATGTCGCTGAGCTTACCGTGCATGGGAATGCGCGCGCGCACCACTTCGCCGCCAAACACCTGACCGATCGACTGATGCCCCAGGCATACGCCCAGCAACGGGATCTTCGGTCCAAGCTCGCGGATGACGTCCATCGAGATACCGGCTTCGTTCGGCGTGCAGGGCCCGGGCGAGATCACGATACGATCCGGCTTGAGCGCCGCCACGCCCGCGACGTCGATCGCGTCATTTCGAAACACGCGGACATCCTGCTCGAGTTCGCCGAAGTATTGCACCAGGTTGTAGGTGAACGAATCGTAGTTGTCGATGATCACGATCATGATTCAAGCCCTCTCTCAGCAAATTCGACCGCCCGGAACAACGCGCGCGCCTTGTTCACGGTCTCGTCGAACTCGCGGTCCGGGTCGCTGTCATAGACAATCCCCGCGCCCGCCTGAAGGTACACCTTGCCGTCCTTGACGACCATCGTGCGAATGACGATGCACGTATCCATATCGCCGTTGAAGCTGATGTAACCGCAGCCCCCGGCATACGGCCCGCGCCGCACCGGTTCGAGTTCATCGATGATCTCCATCGCACGGATTTTCGGCGCGCCGCTGACGGTGCCCATAGGGAACGTCGCGCGAATGGCGTCGTAGGCGTCGACCTCGGGCTTCATTGCGCCTTCGACCTCGCTCACGATGTGCATGACGTGCGAGTAACGCTCGATCGTCATGAGGCGCGCGGGATGTACCGTGCCCGCCTGGCTGATGCGGCCCAGATCGTTGCGGCCCAGATCGACCAGCATGATGTGTTCGGCGAGTTCCTTCTCGTCGGCAAGCAACTCCTTCTCGAGCGCCACGTCATCGTCCGGCGTCGTGCCGCGCGGGCGTGTGCCCGCGATGGGGCGCACCATACAGCGCCCTTCTTGCACCTGCGTCATCACTTCGGGACTGGACCCGACCAACGTGACGTCGGGGTACTGAATGAGCGTCATGTACGGCGAGGGGTTGATGCAGCGCAGCGCACGGTACAGATTGACCGGACTCGCGTTGACCTCGCGCTCAAAGCGCTGCGACAAGACCACCTGAAAGATGTCGCCCGCCTTGATGTACTCCTTGGCTTTACCGACCGCATCGCGGAACCCCTCGCGGGTGAAGGTCGATTTCAGACCGTCTTCGGCTTCGCCCGCGTAGACCCGCTCGGTCTGCACGATCAGCGGGCGCTTGAGTTTCTGTTCGATGAGATCGATTTTGCGCACGGCCTCGTTGTATGCCGCTTCGGGCGTTCCGCTCACGTGCGCGTTCGATACGATCTTCATCCGGTTCGATACGTGATCGAAAATCACGATCGTGTCGGTAATCATAAAGTACAGATCGGGCAGGCCAAGCGTATCCGGGTTCTTGTCGGGCAACTGCTCAAAGAACCGGACGAGGTCGTAAGACATGTACCCCACCGCGCCGCCATGAAACGACGGCACCCCCGGCACAGACACGGGCTCGTACACGGCCATCAACTTGCGCAGCTCGTCCAATGGGTCTTCGGACTCGTAGAACACGTCGCGGCCATTGCGGGTCACGGTGATATTGCGGCCTTCGGCCTTGAACACTACCGAGGGGTTCGCCCCCAGAAACGAGTAACGCCCAAGGGACGCGGCGCGCTCGACGCTCTCTAGCAGGAACGAGTGCGTCTGATCGCGGGCGATCTTCATGTATGCCGTCACCGGCGTTTCGAGATCGGCCATGATCTCGCGGTACACGGGGACCAATGCCCCCGGTTTCGCGAGCGACCGGAAGGTTTCCAGGTCTGGATGGATCATTGGGGATACTCCTATTCGGCGGCGACGCCGTCGCCGTCCAGAACGACCGCTCCATTCGGTTCAACCCGGCGGTAGAAGCAGCTCGTTTCGTTCGTGTGGCACGTGGGACCGACCGGGTCGCACAGCAGCAGCAGCGCGTCGCCGTCGCAGTCCACGCGGATTTCCTTCACATGCAGGACGTTGCCGGAACTCTCGCCCTTTAACCACAACTTCTGCCGAGAGCGTGACCAGAAACAGGCCTTGCGGTCGCGCAGGGTAATGCCTAGGGATTCGTCGTTCATGTACCCCAGCATAAGGACCTGGCCGGTCTCGTGATGCTGGATGATCGCCGCGACGAGGCCGTTGGCGTCGCGCTTGATCATCTTTCCCAGGGCTCCCAAAGACTCAGGCGTGTTCGTGGACATAAGGCTCGGCTCCTCCTAAGGGTATGGTTCTGGAACGAACACAATACGGCGAAAAAATACACGAAAAACGAAAACAGCTACATTAACGGCGCCGGGGAATGGCTTAGGCGTGGACGTAGCGACGCCATCGGCAGGTATTCATGTGCTCGATGTGCATCGCCTAGTCTCCTGAGAAATGAATCGGACCTTTTCCGATCTGGAAAGGTTGTAGCACAGCACTGGCCAAATTTCAACTTCCCTTTTTTTGACCGATCCAGGAACTTTCCCCGCCGAATCTGGCATAATCGGTGTGCATGTTTCCGGGCAAGATGGAAGCATCAACGGAAATGGAGGCAGTTGTGATTGCGATTGTGGACTATCGCGCCGGAAACTTGACGAGTGTCCGGTTAGCGTTGGAGGCGTTGGGCGCGCAGGCCGAGGTGACGAGCGATCCGGATCGGATCGCGGCGGCGGATCGGGTGATCTTTCCCGGCGTCGGCGCGGCGTCGGAGGCGATGCGCCACTTGCGCGAGTTGAACATCGAGCCTGCGCTGCGGTCGGTGATTGGCGAAGGCAAACCGTTTCTCGGCATTTGTCTGGGAACACAGGTAATTTTCGAATTCTCGGAAGAAGACGGCGGCACGCCAACGCTCGGCATCATTCCCGGGCGCGTGCCGCGTTTCCAACCCAGCAATCCGGCGGACAAAATCCCGCAGATGGGATGGAACGCGGTGAACTATCGCCGCGCCCACCCGCTGTTCGAGGGCATTGCCGACGGCAGCGAGTTCTACTTCGTGCACAGCTACTACCCCGCACCCGCCGACCCTGCGTATATCGTCGGCGAGACCGAATACGCCGACGTGCGGTTTGCGTCGGCGGTAGGCAAAGGCAATTTGTTCGCGACGCAGTTCCACCCCGAGCGCTCTGGGCGCATTGGACTGCGGTTGCTCGAGAACTTCACGCGGTGGGACGGCTCATGTTAACGAAACGTATCATTCCTTGTCTGGACGTTCGCAATAAGAAGGTGACCAAGGGCGTCAAGTTTCAGAACAACGTCGATCTCGGCGATCCCGTGGAGATGGCGGTGGCCTACAGCGAAGGCGGGTGCGACGAGCTCGTGTTCTACGATATCACCGCATCGGCCGAACGCCGTCCCATTGACATCGAGATGGTGCGCGACGTCGCCCGCGGCGTGCGCATTCCGTTTGCCGTCGGCGGCGGCATCGAAACGCTGGACGACATGTATCGCGTGCTGCTCGCGGGTGCGGAGAAGGTGTCGGTGAACTCGCTGGCCGTGCGCAACCCGGAGATCATCGCAGAAGGCGCGAAGGCGTTCGGGCGGCAATGTATCGTGCTCGGTATGGATCCCGTGCGCGCGGACGATCCGGCGCGGTTTCCCAGCGGATACGAGGTGACGACGCGCGGGTTCCGCGAACGCACGGGCATGGATGCGCTCGAATGGGCCAAGCGCGCCGAGGACCTCGGCGTGGGCGAGATCGTGGTGAATTCGGTTGACGCCGACGGTACGCGGAGCGGCTTTGAACTAACGCTGACCGGCCTCATCGCCCGCAGCGTCGGCGTTCCCGTGGTGGCCTCCGGCGGCGCGGGCACGCCCCAGCATCTCGTCGACGTATTCAAGATCGCCGGCGCCGACGCCGCCATCGTCGCGAGCATGACCCATACCGGCCAATACACCATCCGCCAGATCAAAGACGACCTCGTAAAGGCCGGCGTTCCCACGCGCATGACGTGGTAAGGAGGAGTGTCATGATAGACGAGGCTGAACTGCGGGAACTGATGCGCGACGAGTCCGACTTGGTGGAGTGGACCTCGTCTCACAAAGACGCGGACAAGCTTTGTAAAGCCGTTTGCGCATTCTCCAACGATCTGCCAAATCACCAGAAACCGGGCTATATTCTTATCGGCGTCAACGACAAAGGGAGTCCATGTGGACTCCGTATTTCCGACGACATGCAACTGGATGTCGCCGCCATTCGCTCCGAGGGAAATATTCAGCCCATTCCGACGATGCATTTGCAGTTATTCCATCTGGATGGCGGAGACGTGTTGGTCGTGGAAGTGCATCCCAGCGATGTCCCTCCGGTGCGATACAAGGGAGTAACCTATATCCGAACTGGGCCAAGGAAAGCGATAGCGACCGCAAGCGACGAGCGCGTTCTGTCTGAGCGCCACGACGCGGCGCGAAGGCCGTTCGATGCGTGGCCTTGCAGAGACGCTTCGCTCGAAGACCTGTCGCTCGACCTTTTCATAGTGTCCTATCTGCCCGCCGCCATTTCCGCGGAGGCGCTCAGGGAAAACAACCGTTCCATCGAGCAGCGCTTGGCGGCGATGAGGCTCTACGATCCCAAACTTGAATGCCCCACCAACGCGGGTATTCTTTTGTTTTCGCTCAATCCTGAGCGCTGGTTGCCCGGCGCTTACGTGCAGTACGTTAAGTACGACGGGAAGACGCTCGGCGACGACATCTTGGCCGAGCGGCGCTTTTCGGGCGACCTGCTCACGTTATTGCGCGAAGTGGAGGCGTTTCTGCCGTCGCTGGGCCGCCGCTGGCCGGTAGTGGAAACCGCACTGCGAGAGCGTACTGTCGAGGAGTATCCCGCGCAGGCGGTTCGCGAGTTGGTGATGAACGCGATCATGCACCGCTACTACGGTTCGAATCAGTTCATTAAGGTTTACCAATTTTCAGACCGCATCGAGATACATAATCCTGGTGGCTTGTACGGAGAGGCCCAAGCGCGGAATTTTCCAAATCGGAACGACTACCGCAATCCTATCATCACCGAGGCGATGAAGGCGCTCGGCTACGCAAACCGGTTCGGACGCGGCGTTGAACGCGCAAAAAAGATTCTTCAGGACAACGGAAGCCCGGAGCCGCATTTCGATTTCGAACAGCCGGAATATTTCTCCGTAACGATCTGGAGGCGCACATGAAGACCATCGCGTTCTTCAATAACAAAGGCGGAGTAGGGAAAACATCCCTGGTTTATCACCTCTCATGGATGTACGCGAAACTCGGCCTGCGCGTCTTAGCCGCCGACCTCGATCCCCAGGCCAACCTCACTTCGATGTTTTTGCGCAACGAAGACCTTTTGGATATCTGGCCGGAAACCGGCGAAAGGCGTAGCATCATCGAAGCGGTGCGTCCAATTATGCGCGGCCTAGGCGATGTGAAGCCGCCTTATGTTCACTGCCTGGAGGAAGAGGACAAGATAGGACTGATTCCCGGAGACTTAGAATTGTCATTGTTCGAGGACCGGCTTTCCGGAAATTGGTCCAGGTGTATGGACCGCGACGAATCGGCGTTCCGGGCAGAGTCTTCGTTTTCGCGCGTGATTCTCGCGGGGGCTGCGGATTTCAAGGCCGACGTGACGCTTATCGATGTCGGCCCCAATCTCGGGGCGATCAATCGCGCCGCAATTATTTCCGCCACGCACGTCGCTATACCTCTAGCGCCCGATCTTTACTCGCTCCAAGGGCTAAAGAACCTTGGACCTACGTTGCGGACATGGCGCAGCGAATGGCAAGACCGCCTGCCAAGGAATCCCACAAGCGACTTGACGCTTCCTGGAGGCGAGATGCAACCAATCGGGTATATCGTCATGCAGCATGCTATACGCGCCGATCGTCCCGTAAAAGCATATCAAACCTGGATGAACCGCATTCCCGGAGAATACATCGAATCGATCCTGGACGAAAAAGCCGGAAGCTATCCAGAAGCGGGAAATGACCCGAATTGCCTGGCGCACCTCAAACATTTTCGCAGCCTGATGCCTATGGCTATGGACGCGCGCAAGCCGATGTTCAGTCTACGGCCCGCGGACGGCGCCATTGGCGCCCATGTGCAGGCCGTGATGGCGTGTTTCGAGGACTTCAAGAAGCTGGCCTTCGCCATTGCGGAGCGTTGCGGAGTCGAACTGCCACCGGAAGCGGACAAAGTATGGAATTTCGCATAGGAGAAGCGTTCCGATGATCCTCACCGTGACGCCGAATCCGTGTGTGGACAAGACGGTGTTTCTCGACCGGGTTGAGCTGGGGACGTTCATGCGGGCGCGCCGGTTTAGCTGCGTGCCGGGGGGCAAGGGAAACAATGTGGCGCGCGCGGTGCATGCGATGGATCGCGACGTCAGGGCGATGGTGGTCGTCGGGGGACACACCGGCCGGCACGTGGTCGACATGATCGAGAACGAGGACGCGATCTCTACTCTGCCGGTGTGGGTGGAGTCCCCGACACGAACAATTACCACGGTGCTCGAGGAGCCGATTCATCGCCAGACGGCGTTTTTCGAGCCGGGGCCGGAAATCACGCTGGCGGAGTACTCGATGATCATCGAGACGTTCGCGGGGGCGGTCGGCCGTGCGCAGGTGGCCACGCTGTGCGGCACGGTCTCCGACCCAGGCACCGCCGAACTCTATCGCGAGATGATCAACCTCGCGAAGCGGGAAAATGTGCCGGTCATTCTCGATTCACACGGCCCGGAATTCGCCGCGGGGCTCCGGGCGGCGCCGTACATGGTCAAGCCGAATGTGGCGGAGGCGTCCGCGCTGTTGGGAGTTTCGCTGGATACCCGCGACGCCCAGTGGCGTGCGCTTGACCAATTTCACGTGCAGGGCGTCGTGATTGCCGTGATGTCGCTCGGCAAAGAAGGGGCGTTGGTTTCGTGCGAAGGCCGCCGGTTCCACGTGATCCCGCCGGTGATTCAGGAGGTGAATCCCGTCGGCAGCGGCGATTGCTTCGTGGCGGGATTCGCCATCGGGATTGAAGAAGGGATGTCGCTCGAGGAGATGGCGCGGCTGGGTTGCGCGATGGGCGCGGCCAATGCCATGACGTGGAACATCGGCCATTTCGAGCCGGAGCAGGTCGACCAACTCTTGCCGCAGGTGCAGCTTCGTCCGTACTGACGCTGTCATCCTTCGATCTGCTCGCATCGTTGCTTTAACAGGTACTGGGGGCCGCAAAAGGGAGGTAACCCATGATTGCGCGATCTACTGCCGTATCCGTAGTGCTCCTGATGTTGTCCGCCGCGGCGTTTGCTGCTGAACAACCACCGGTTTCTTCGGAGGCGCTGTATGAGGTGCTTTTCTACGCGTTGGGACCCGTGAGTGAGGGCGTGGAAGGCAGCGCTGTTCCCGCGAGTCTTGAGCCAATTGCGGCCCGCATCGCGAACGATTTCGGCGCGAAGAATCTCGTAATCCTCGGCCAGGGAATGACCCTATGCTCTGGCCTGGATAAGGCCTCGGCGAGTCTTAATGGCGCCTTTTCGGTCAAAAAGGGCACCGCGGTCGACTATGGTGTAGCACTTCGCGGAAGCATCGCATCCGGTGCTGGCCTTAACTGCTCGGTCTCCGTTAACCTTGACGAGTTCTACACGCTTCCCAAAGAGGCGACCGCGAAAAAAACAAAAAGAACCAAGAAACAAGCCCCTGTCGCCCCGCAGCAGGTGGTGGTTCGGGGTAATATTCGCAATGCGATTGGCGCGGACAACGTTGTGCTTCCTCTGGAACAGCCGATTTTGATCGGGCACACTTCCACAGGGCAGACACAGACCTCGCTGTATTTCGTGATGCTCCTGCGGAAGGTGAACACCGCCAAGTAGCCCAATACGCATAGTCTCTGTTAAGAAAAGTCCCTGGGCGCCCGATTCTTCGGGCGCTTTTCATCTCTCACGCCGGTGCGGTAAAATCCCCGCTTGATGCGGCAAGCGCCGCCACCGGAAAAGGAGTCGACGCATGAGCTTTGAACGCACTTTGGTCACCAGCGCCCTGCCCTATGCCAACGGCCACATTCATCTCGGCCATTTGGCGGGGGCCTATCTGCCCGCGGACGTTTATGTCCGCTACAAGCGGCTGCGCGGCGACCGCGTGTTGTATGTCTGCGGGTCCGACGAATACGGCGTGCCGATCACGCTGACCGCGCTCAAAGAGGGCGTCACGCCGAAGGACGTGATCGACCGGTATCACACGGCCAACGCCGAAGCGTTTGCGCGCGTCGGCATGTCGTTCGATGTATACGGGCGCACCTCGTGGGCACTGCACACGGATACCACGCAAGCGTTCTTTCTCTCGCTGCTCGAAGGCGGATACATCGAACAGAAGGAAATGGAGCTTTGGTATTCCGAGCAATCGGATCGCTTCTTGCCCGACCGGTACGTGAAAGGAACCTGTCCGAAGTGCGGCTATGCCGACGCGAACGGCGACGAGTGCGAGAATTGCGGCGCGCAATACAGCCCCAAGGATCTCATCGAGCCGCGCGCGAATATCCCCGGCGACACCTCGCGTCCGGTGCTCAAACCGTCGGCGCATTGGTTCGTGCGGCTGCAGGATTTCGCCGATCGCCTGCGGACGTGGGTGGAAACCCACCCCGAATGGCGCGCGAACGTGCGCGGAATCGCGGGCGGATGGATCAACGAACTGCGCGAGCGCTGCATCACGCGCGACACAGACTGGGGCGTGCCGATTCCGCTCGACCCGACCGCCACAAAGGGGAAATGCATCTACGTGTGGTTCGACGCGCCGATCGGCTACGTGACCAACACGCGGCAGTGGGGCATTGATGCGGGGCTGGGCGAGCACGCGTGGGAGGCGTGGTGGAAGGACAAGGATACCCGGCTCATTCACTTCATTGGGAAAGACAACGTACCCTTCCACGCGGTGATCTTCCCCGCAATGCTCATGGGACAGCAGGGATATATCCTCGCCGATCAGGTCGTCGCGAACGAATACCTCAATGTCGTGAACCGGGAGACCGGAGTCGCCGAAAAGGGTTCAAAATCGAAGGGTAACATGATCGGCGTGCGCTGGTTCGTTGAGCGATTCTCACAGGATGCGATCCGATACTATCTCACGGCGATCATGCCGGAATCGCGCGATGCCGCGTTCGATTGGGATGAGTTCCGCAACCGGTACAACGGCGAGTTGTGCGACGTTGTGGGGAATTTTGTGCATCGCTCGTTGACAATGACGGTGAAGAACTTCAATGGCGCGGTGCCCGAGCCGGGGCCGTTCGACGCCGAAGACGAAGCGCTGCTTGCGTTTCTCCCCGCGCAGCTTGATGCGGTCGCGGAGGCGCTTGACGACTTCCGGTTCCGGCAGGCGCTGGAGCGGTTCATCGAAATCGGACGACGCGCGAATCAGTATTTTGATACCAAAGCGCCGTGGACAACGCGCAAGACCGATCTCGTGCGCACGGGCACGACACTGCACGTGTGCTGCCAAGTCGTGCGCGCGCTGTGCACGGCGATGGCGCCGTTCCTTCCCGAGGGCGCGGAGAAACTCGCGCGGATCATCGGCGTGGAACTTCCGCGCGGCGGACATGCCGGCGGCCGCGACGCTTGGCAAGACGGCAAGGTGCCTCTCGCGGCGGGAAGTCCGCTGAATCCGCCGGAGGTACTCTTCCCGAAACTGGACCCCGACTATATTGCCGAACTCGCTGAACAGCACCTTCAAGGAAAGGCGGGGTAATCCGCAGATGACGCAGATTGTCGCAGATGGAGAGAGATGAGGGAGACAGCAAAGGGTCATCTCCGAAGTTTGAAATGGAAAGCTCTCGCAGCTAAGCCGCATTTATTGGAGAATTTATGCCGTCTGACCCTCACGAGCAGGACCCGTTGACCTACGCGATCATCGGAGCCGCGATGGAGGTACATAGGGAACTTGGCCCAGGTTTTCTTGAGGCCGTGTACCACGAGGCGCTTGGACTCGAACTAACCGCGCGTCAAGTACCGTTCGAAGCGGAAGTAGAACTCCCCATACAGTACAAGGAAATGCCGTTATCTCAACGCTATCGCGCGGATTACGTCTGCTATGATTCCGTCATCGTCGAGTTGAAAGCCCTTTCTAAACTCACAGGAAAGGAAGAAGCGCAGGTTCTAAATTACCTGAAGGCGACGGGGGTGAGAGTGGCGTTACTTATCAATTTCGGCGAGGAACGACTTATTTGGAGACGATTCATCAACAGTAAATGGGACGGGAATCGATCCAGAGAGGAATAATCCGCAGATGACGCAGATTGTCGCAGATGGAGAGAAATGTAAGCCGTATCGAGAACAAAAGTGGCATCTCATGGGTCCTCTTTCCATTTTGACAAACTCTCTCTTCCCATTTGTCTTTTCATCTGCGCCATCTGCGGACATCTCTTCTCTTCTTCCCAATTAGGAGGTTTCCATGACGCCACGTGAACGTTTCATCGCTGCGCTGGACCGACGCCCCTTGACCGGGCGGGTGCCGCATTTTGAGCTGGTGTTTTTTTTGACGATGGAAGCGTTCGGCAAAGTCCATCCGTCGCACCGAAACTACGCACAGTGGGATCAGATGTCGGAATCGGAGCGGCAATTGCACCGGAACGAGATTGCGGATATCTACATTATGACCGCGCGGCACTATGAGCACAGCGCGATCTTTCTTCATCCGAATCCCGGATCGGAAGATGAGACGCTGCGACTGATCGACCTCGTCCGCGAGAAATCGGGCGATGAGTTCTTCCTCATGCTGCACGGCGACGCGACAATGGCGATTCCGGGCGGCGATCACATGGTCGAACAGACGGTTTGGTTGTATGAACACATGGACGAGGCAAAGGAGGCCTGCCAGCGCGATGTGGACCGCATGTTGGGATGGGCCGGACGCCTCGCGCGGCACGGGGGGCTTGACGGCTTTGCGCTCTGCGCGGACTATTGCTTCAACACGAATCCGTTCCTCAGTCCGGATATGTTTTCGGAGCTCATCACGCCCTACTTGACGCAGGTGATCGCGGGCGAGCGCGAACTGGGCTTCTACACCATTAAGCACACCGACGGCAATATCATGCCAATCGTCGATCAACTTGTTGCCGCAAACCCGCACGCGCTGCACTCGATCGATCCGCAGGCGGGTGTCGACATCGCCGAAGTCAAGCGCCTTTACGGCGACAAGATTTGTCTCATCGGCAACGTCAACTGCGGCATGTTGCAGTCGGGCACGGATGATGAGGTAATCGAATCCGCTCGCTACGCCCTGCGGCACGGCATGCCCGGCGGAGGCTATATCTTCTCGACCAGCAACTGCGCGTACACCGGTCTTTCGCTCAGCCGCTACGAGTTGATGTGGAAGATCTGGCACGAAGAAGGCGTTTACATGGACCTATCCCGCTAGAGCGCTTTGCGTCTTCATACCTGCCTTCCCCAGCATTAGAGCATTTGCGCCACACAGTTTAGACGGGCACCCAAGCACCGCGACAAATGAAAATATCCCCGGGGTGCCCAGGATCGGCCAAGACGGCCAATTCGCGCGCGATTCGCGCTCTTGTCAAAGGGGCGCTTGTGGTCTATAATGCGTGATTATTTTGTGGAGGCGCGCCTTTTCCTGGGGGACTGCGCCTGTGACCGCGCGTGTGGCGTGGGCGGGCGGAACCATCAGAAGGGGTTTGTATGCGGCATGGGGCTAGTTTCATTTCCGCCATGGAGGGCATTAGCCGTCCGGCGTTTCTGATCGCCCGCGAGTTGTCCGTCAACAGCCGGTCGGGGCTCACGGTCCGCTTCTTGAGCAAGAAACTCGAGCTGCCGGAAGAAGAGGTCGAGTATCTTGTCGACATCAACCACAAGCTGTTCTTTTTCGATCTCACGAAGGTCAAACTCGTCGCCGAAGGCTTCAACGCGGTCAAACGCATTGGCGATGGGCTCGAGAACCTTGGCGATATCGCCTCTTTATACCGCCTGATTAAAGCGCTCGACGCGCATGATTTCCGCCGCCTCGAGGAGCAGATCGGCATTGGCCAACCGGGCGGGAAAAAGGGCGCCGCGGAGGCGTTGGTCGAGCAGTGCTATTGCCATCCCGACTCCGTGGTCGAGTACGTGGCGTCGCGCGGCTTTTCCGAGCGCGCCCGCGAGCTTTTTGACCTTATCTGGCAAAGCCCCGAAGGCATCATGCCGGTTTCGGCGTTGCGCGCCGCGCACGGCGGGTCGGAGTACGAGATCGAGCAGGCATTGTGGCAGCTCTTTCGCGGATTTGTGTCGTTCGAGATGTTCCGTTTCGATCAAGAGGATCGGCTCGTGCGCGCGGCGGGGTTGCTTGCGGAAGTGCGGCAGTGGCGAGACTCCCAGCGCGGATCGAAGGCGCAACGTTCTTCGGTGAAGTCGGTGAAAGCAACTCCCGGCAATGTCGCTTCACGCGGACTCGATCTCTCGGAGCGCGTCTGTCGGCTTGTGGCGGCGATTGCGGCGCACCCCGTGCGGTTGCGGGGCGACGGCGATCTGTTTCGCGAAGACTATCGTCGGTTGTGCGACATCTGTCCGGAAGATGTCGATCCCCCGCTCGCCACGTGCCTTTGGATCGCGCAGGGGGTGGGCTGGTTGGCGCGCGTGGACAACGAACTGCGTGCGGCGGAACTCAAAGAGCTTGTCGGGATGACCCCGCTCGCGCGGCATCGCATTCTGAGCGAGTGGCTGCTATCCGCCGCGGGCGAAAACACGCCGCGCGCGATGCTGGCCGCGTTGTTTGAAGAGGCGATTCCCGGTGCGTGGTACCCGATCGTGCCGTTTGTGCAGCACGCAATGCGCTTGAGCGCCGAACATGAACGGCCGGTGCTGCGCCAATCCGGGGCGCATTGCCACTATGTAAGCCCCAGCACCGCGCCAAATGCCGACCGCATTTTGGTGCGCGCGCTTGAAGAGACGCTCTTGTGGCTGGGCGTGGTGGATCGCGGCGAAGAGGACGGCGATGGCGTGTTCCGTCTGACGGAGCTTGGCACTTGCCTGTTGCAGGGCAAAGAGAGCAAGGCCCTCGAAACCCGGTTTGCGCCGCGTGGCGCGCAGTTCATTGTGCAGCCGAACTTCGACATCGTCGTGCCGTCGCAGGACACCGATCCCCTGCTGACCGTGCCGCTTGACCAATTCGCCGAGCGCAAGAGCACCGGTCAGGCCACGCTGTATACCTTGAGCAAGGAATCGTTCACGCGCGGCATTCAGGAAGGCCACGATGGCGATGCCTTTGTGAATTTCCTTCTGCGCCACAATCGCGGCGACTCGCTGCCTTCGAACGTGATGACCACGCTCGACGACTGGCGCGGCGGCGTCAAGCGCGTGCAGCTAAAGACGGTGCAGGTCTTGGAGGCGGACGATCCGCTCGTAATCGCCGACCTGTTGCACCGGCGCGGATTCAAGAAATGCTTGCAGGGCATTGACCCGCGGTTGGTCGTGTTGGTGAACAAGATTTCCAAGGCCGAACTCGCCAAAGAACTCGAGAAAGAGGGCTTCGTCGTCGAATAGCCGCTGCGCTCAATCGACGCGCAGCGAGGCCGAGCTTCCTCTCGTCAGCGTCACTTGCTCCCCCGATCGCCGGTTGCTCAACGTCACTTGTACTGGCGTCGCGCTTACCGTATCCACGCGCCAGCGCGGCGCGATCTCATCGCCCGGCATGACGTTGAATTCCTGCTGATTTCCCTGTGCATCGCGAACGCCCACGACGATGTTCCCACCGATACGCCCCACAATCGAGGCGGTCAAGGTAATCGGTGCAGGTTTAGGCGGAACGGTCGCTTCCGGTGCGGCCGCTGGGGGGACGGGCTCGGGCGAGACCAACGTGGCGGGCGAATAGATGCGAGGGGATGTCGTGGGGGGACCGGTGACGGTGGTAGCGCGCGGACGCGACACCGCCACCTCAAGGGTGCGCACGTTACGTCCGGCGAAAGTAGCCGTCACGCGCGCGCGTACAGCATCAAGCCCGGCGTCCCGCAAGGTGTTCAGGTCGAGCAAAAGGCTCTGGCGCAATCCCGGACCCACATCAACGGCGGTTGCCACCGGCTCGCCATTGGTCGAATGCCACTGCAGCGTCGAAGCGCTGACCTCGCGGAACACGTCATGGTCTTTCTCCAGCACGGCGACCGAGAACACGCAGTCCTTGCCGTTCGTTTCGGCGTTGGGCGCATCTCCCAGGCGTAACGTGAGCGGCTCGGAAGTATTGTTGCGGGCCGTAAGAGTCAGTTGACTGCTCTCTGGGGCGCTCGTCGCGATTTCGATATCCGCTCCCCCCGCTCGAACCAGGGACGCCTGCCCCATCAGCACGCCAACCACCGCGAACATCGCCGCGCCGGCTACCAGC
Source organism: Candidatus Hydrogenedentales bacterium (assembly GCA_041859045.1). Classification (GTDB taxonomy): domain Bacteria; phylum Hydrogenedentota; class Hydrogenedentia; order Hydrogenedentales; family SLHB01; genus JBHELB01. The sequence goes on from JBHELB010000008.1 coordinate 34,252, forward strand.
GCTGAAGCAGGAACCGCCCGCCCCACCGCCCCTTTGCCAGCCGTCAAGCGCAACGCGCCCAACGCCACAAGGGCAATGCCACCGGCACCGAACAATAGCGGTCCTGGCCGCAACACCATCCAGGATGTGGACATGGGAAGCGTATCCCCGCGAAGAATATGAAGGGCGGGCTGCCCCGCTAGCCACGCCGCGGCAAGCCCTAGAATGAGCAGCCCCGCGCCGGTCGCCCGAGAAGCCCGGGTGAACGCCAACAGGATCGCCAGTATCGGCCCCAGTAGGCAGATCGCCCTCAGCCACTGCGATGCGAGTCCGGGCGCGTCTGGCCATCGCAACAGAAGACTCGCGATCATCAGCGCCGCAACCGCGCCAATCCCCGCGCGCTCGAACGTCGACGTCGGGACAGGTAACGGGGGCATGGTGCGTTCGTACGAATCGAGAGGAAGGTCTTCAAAACCGCCCAGGACTTCCGTGGACTCTGCGCCAATCAGCGTGCGTGTATCGGAGGCCACGTGTTGCAGCGAGGAAATCTCGCGGGCAAGTCTCCGGCTGGCTTCGTTCGCCTTCTCTGGAGAAACTCGGCCCAGACTAAGTTCTTGGCCTAACCGGACTTGCGCTTCGCCGCACTGCCGCAAGCGACTTTCGATCTTTGCCAGCCGCGCGCGCTGCTCGGCGCGGATCGCCTCGATGATGCGATTGGCCCGGGCGCGATGCTGCGCAGCCGAACGATTTCCGCTCAGTCCCCGCACCTTTTCGCGGTACGACAGGGCCAGTCGAAGACTTTCTTTATACGGCGCCGTCTCGTCTTTCATGAACACCGGTCTCCGCCGCTCGCGCCCCTCTTCATTAAAGGAACGACCTAGGAAAGTATACACCCTTTCCCCATCGGAAGTCCGCGAGGAATGCCGGGAAACAGGGTAATTTGGCGCGCGATCTAGGGTCATATTCCTGTTGCAATATCGCGCGCACGCTTCCACAATATCCACCTTGGGGAGGGAAACCGAGGAGGACGGCAATGCCATTGGTGTTTCGCAAAGTCTTAATCGCTGACCAGCGCTACGAAGCCGCACAGGTTTTCGATGTCAACAACGATGGCGTGCTCGATATCGTGTCGGGTGCGTTCTGGTACGAGGGGCCCGATTTCACGAAGGCCCATCCGATCGGACCCGTTATGGCGGCCGATGAGTATTTCGACGATTTCTCGGCCATTCCCATTGATGTCAATGGCGACGGGCATCTTGATTTCATCACCGGCGGCTGGTGGGGGGATACTGTTCGCTGGCGCGAGAATCCTGGTGCCCCCGGCAAGCCCTGGCCTGAACACGTGATTGCGCATTGCGGCAATGTAGAGACCACCCGCGCCTGGGATATCGACGGGGACGGCGTTCCTGAAGTCATTCCCAACACGCCGAATCATCCGCTGGTGGTGTACAAACTCAAGACCGATGCCCGTGGCAAGGGGCTGGGCGAGTTCACGGCGCATGTTATCAGCGAGACGCCGCAGGGCCACGGGCTGGGTTGGGGGGATATCTCCGGCAGTGGACGCGGCGATCTTATTGTGCACAACGGCTGGTACGAGGCCCCCGCGGATCGCTATCGCGAACCCTGGGTGTTTCACCAGGAATTCGAGTTCGGCTGCGCGAGCGTGCCGATCCTTGTGGTGGATGTCAACGGCGACGGCCTAAACGATCTGATCGTTGGCCAAGCGCACGGCTTCGGGCTGGACTGGTACGAGCAACGCCGCGCCGACGACGGCACTCGGACCTGGGTGCGCCATGTAATCGACCCCGACAACAGTCAGTATCACGAAATGCAATGGGCCGACATCGACGGCGACGGGCAGTGTGAACTCATAACCGGCAAGCGCTACCGGGCGCACTGCGGGAATGACCCCGGCGAGGCCGGTCCGGTCGGCATCTACTATTTCAAATGGACCGGCGAGAGTTTCGTAAAACAGGTCATTGACTACGGCCCCATCCGCGAGGCCACGGGGTGCGGCATTCAACTTGCCCTTGCCGACCTCACCGGCAACGGCCTGCTCGACCTCGTTGCGCCGGGCAAAGATGGACTCTACGTGTTCTACAACGAAGGCTACAAGTAAGGGAACCGCATCATGAGCGAGAGGGCCATTCGTGTTGGATTTGTGGGCGTTGGCGGTATGGGCCAATGCGCTCACCTCAAGAACATCGTCACCGTTCCCAACTGTGAAGTCGTGGCGATAGCCGAGCTTCGTCCTCAATTGGCGGCAAAAGTCGCCGAGCGTTACGCCATTCCGAGGGTCTACCCCGATCACAAAGCAATGATCGAGAACGAACAACTCGACGCGATCGTCGCATCGCAACCCTTCGTGCGCCACGCCGTGCTCGTGCCTGAACTGCTCGCCGCAAACGTCCCTATTTTCACCGAGAAACCCCTCGCTGGTTGCGTGCAAGCGGGCCAACACATCCTCGATGCATTGGGCAAAAGCAACACGTGGCACATGATCGGCTACCACAAACGCAGCGATCCCGCCACCATGTACGCCAAAGCCCAGATCGACGCGTGGAAGGCGTCGGGCGAGGTGGGCCGCCTGCGGTATGTGCGCATTCTCATGCCCGCGGGCGATTGGGTGGCCAGCGGCTTCAACGACCTTATCTCAACGGACGAGCCAATGCCCCCGTTGACGTTTGAAGCGCCTCCAGCGGATCTGGACCACAAGATGTACGAGGAGTACATCGGCTTCGTGAACTACTACATCCACCAGGTCAACCTCATGCGCCACCTGCTCGGCGAGGACTACACACTAACCTACGCAGACTGGAACAACACGGTGCTCGTGGCGGAAACCGACAGCGCAGTGACAGGCGTCATCGAGATGTCACCCTACACCACCACCATCGACTGGCAAGAAGAAGCCCTGATGGCCTTTGAACACGGCTGGATCAAACTGCGGTTGCCTGCGCCATTGGCGGCGAACCGTCCCGGTCACGTCGAGATCATGCGCGACCCAGGTCAAGGCGCCGTTCCGGAAACCAGAGCGCCCTCATTACCCTGGGTGCATGCCATGCGTCAGCAGGCGATCAACTTCATCGACGCCGTGCGCGGCACGCGCTCACCCATGTGCACCGCGCACGAGGCGATGAAAGACCTCCTGGTCGCGCGCGATTATCTCCGCCTACGCCATAGGGTCTAGCGTGAAACGTATCCATTGAACAAAAGAGCGACGCGACATACCATAGAAAAAAAGGGGGCGGCTATGGACGGAAAACGGCGGGCGGTGGCGGAGCGGGCATTGTCGGACGGAAACGGCATCTTGCGGCTGGAGCCTGCATGGATTGAGCGCGATTTCCTGTGCGCGGGGTTCCGCATGGGGTTGGACGAGGAACAGGGCACCGTGTGGACGCGTGAGCCCGGCGTGCGTTGGGAGATCGCCGAGCGGTGGTTTGCGTCGGAGACATTGGCCAGCAACCGAATCCCCAAGGAGAACGAGGGGTTGAGTTTCCTGGCGCTCGAAGATGAGCGCATGACGATGATAGAGGCGATGGACTTGCTGCCGGAGGAGATCCTCGGCGCAGAACACGTCGCGCAGTATGGCCCGCGCATGCACCGGCTCGTGAAGCTCTTCGACTACGGCGATCGCCTTCCGTATCACCTACACCAGCAACAACATGACGCGGCCAAAGTGGGCCGGAACGCGAAGGAAGAGGCGTATTTTTTCCCGGCGGGCGTGGACTTTGGGAAACACCCGGAGACGTTCCTGGGATGTCATCCGTATATCGTGCGAGAGGGCAAGCAGGAGGCGACGTTCCTGCCGTATCTCGAGAAATGGGACAGCGACCTCATTCTGCAGCATGCTCCCGCGGTCAAGCAGATTCCCAACGACGGGTTTCATGTGCCGTCGGGAATGTTGCACGCACCGGGCACGGCGCTCACGTTCGAGCTTCAGGAAAGCAGCGACGTGTACAGTATGTGGCAGGCGCTTTGCGGCGGAAAGCTGCTCTCCAAAGACGTGCTGTACAAAGACGTGCACCCGGACGAACGCCGTGCGCTGGGCGAACGCGCCGTGCTGCCCCAGGTGAACTGGGAAGCGTCGGGCGATCCGCTGTTTTACGAGAACCGCCACACGCCGCCTCTCTTGATCGAGGAAACCCCGACCGGGCGTGATGAATGGGTGTTCTACAATTCGGACAAGTTCAGCGGGAAACGCCTGACACTCAAGCCCGGACAGCGATGGATGCTGAGCGAACGCGGCGCATATGCGCTGTTTGTTTGGCGCGGCCGCGGCACGGTGGACGGCCACGAGGTTCAAGGCCAGAATCTCGGGATGGACGAACTGCTCGTGACCTACCGAAAGGCCGTCGAGCCGATCCCCGTTGTGAACGCCGGAACCGACGAACTCGAGCTGTTCCGCATCTTCGGAAAGGGCATCTACCCCGACTGCCCGCGACTGTCGCCGCGTACGCTGGGGTAGAGACGAAAGTTGCAGTCTCTGAAGAGGCATGTGCTTTCCCCTGACGAATCCTTGCCGGGATGTGCGGTTTGGGGTAAGATCGAATATGCGCTGAGCACCTCAGAAGGCTCGGGGAAAGGCAGATCATGACGACCGTACCCAGCGACAAAGCCAAAGAAACCCTCTCGGCCCTTATCGCACAGGTTTCACTTTCACATGAACCCATCGAGATTCTAGACGAAACCGGTGCGGCGGTACTCGTTGGCGAAGAAGACTGGCGCTCCATCCAGGAGACTCTTCATCTCCTTTCGATTCCTGGCATGCGTGAATCCATTCGCGAAGGTATGGAAACGTCTGCGGATGAGTGCTCTCAGGAGCCGGGGTGGTGATCTGGACGATTCGCTTCACAAAGCAGGCGCAGAAAGACGCGAGGAAGCTCGCCGCTGCGGGCTTGAAAGCCAATGCGCAAAAACTCCTGGGGATACTGGCCGAGAATCCATTTCAATCACCGCCGCCATTTGAGCGGCTTGTGGGCGATCTCTTGGGGGCGTATTCACGGCGCATCAACATCCAACACCGGTTGATCTACCAGGTGCTTGAGGAGTCCCGAACGGTGAAGGTTCTTCGAATGTGGACGCATTACGAATAACCCGGCGCGCCGCCTGTCAGGTCCTATCCCATGTGCAGCAAGAATTAGTTCGCGCGCACGAGTTGAATAGTGCAAGGCTCTTGTCGTTCTAACTCCAGTCGGCCGGGTGTGTCGCCAGGTTGGGTCAGCGTCCATTTTTTCTCGGGCCAGGTGATGCTTAGCGGGAACGCGCCGTTGCCAACGACGGACTCGAGCGTGAGGGTGACGTCACTTTGCGAGGCCTGAACGCTCCAGATGCTGTCGGCGATGCGTATGCGCGAGACGGTCAGACTAGGCCAATCGCGGGGCAGGCTTGGGTCAATCGCGAAGCCTTCCGGCGTGGCGCGCAAACCCAGGAACCCATCCAGAAGCACCTGCGGAACCAGCACGCTCTCGAAAAATTCCATATCGAGCCCCAACCCGCCGGGTGTGCCCGCGCCCTGCATTGTGCCCGGTCGTGAGCCGTCATAGTACTTTCGGTAGCCGCCCGCCGCTTCGACTTCGCGGTACCACGCGGCAATTTCCTTGATGCGCGCGGCGGCGCTCTCTGGGCCGAGCACGGCCACGCGGGCCATGAGATCGTGATAGGAGAACCCCAACACCGCGCCGCCGTCCTGCACCTGATCACCCCAAGGGATCGTCTCAGGAGCACTCCACGCAAAGAAGTAGTACTCGATATTGCGCTTCGTCGTCGCGCGCGGGCCGAAACGCCAATGGTAAATGTCCGCCCCTTGCGCGGTATCGCCTTTGACGACGCGGTCACCATTGATCCATGCGAGGATCGATTTCGCATGCTTCTCCGTAGCGAACCCGTAGTAGATCGCCTCTAGGTTCAGGAAGGTAAAGCCGTAGTCATGCATGACGCCGTCAAGATCAACCGTTCCGAAGCGGCCCGTTTCCGCGCTCCAGAACACCTGGTTTCCTACGCGCTTGACCTTCGCGGCGTGGCGCTCGAGGTTGTCCGCGTCGAACGCCAACGGTCCCTGTACGACGTTCCATTCCGGATGCGCCGCAATAGCACGCTCGATTGCCGCCATTGTGCGCACGGCGTCGTAGTGCTGGACGGTCGCGTAGGCGTCTTTTCCTCCAAACGGCAACAAATCCCAGTAGTTGTTGCCGATGCCCACGCCCGGCAGGGTAGTCTTCTTCCCTTCCGCATCGAGTACGAGCCCCGAGCGTCCTTCGTGTCCCACCCACGGTACGGTCACGACGCCTTCGCGCGCGACGGCGAATTCATCAAGGTCGTAGCGAAGCGCCGTGCGCATGCGATTGATGTTCGCGCGAAGGAACCCGAGGTCTTTCGTCCAGGAGAAGTACTTCGCGCATCCGCGAATGAAGTTTGATGCATTGATCGTGTGGCGCGTGTCGAATTGGGTGAAGAACGCTTGCACGCCGATTTTCGCGCCGGGCGTATCGTTGGCAAACTGTATGCGCAACCGGTTAATCGTGCCCTTCCACCGTGGATGTTTGTACATCGGGATCATGGTAAACACGACGTTGCCGCCTTCCAGTGAATCAAAATACACGCGGCGATCGGCGGAAAACTCCGGTTCCTCGCGCGACGCCCATTCAATATAAGGCCGGGCGTTTCCGAGTCCTGTTGCGCGCCAGCGAAATTGCAGGAATGGCGATTCGTAGGTGTCCGCATCGGGGATCGGCGGTGTGGTAATCGACGCGGCCGCCGCGGTCAATTCCAGATTCCATGTTTGGTCGGCGATACCCAGATCCGTGGCGCCTGCCGTGAGCCAACCTTCCTGCGTCCGCTCTTCCGTGCCCGTCCACGTTGGTGAATAGCCCGCGAGCGAGAAGTGCCACCCCCAACCGTTGCGCCCCTGTCTCCAGAACGGGAACGGCCAGCCGAGCTGATGCGCGATGGAACCATGCTGATGCGTGGCGAGGTAGCCGTCGGTGTCGAGAATGCGAGCGCTGAGCGTAGCGCGCCACTCGCGGCGGAACTGCTCCGACTGTCCCTCCACCGCCGGCCACAGTGCTGCGCTCGGAAGCCATTCGTCCCAAAGCGTCGCTTTCGGACCCGCGCTGGAGTAGTGCTGCCAGTAGAGACGGCGCAATGCGTCCACCTCGGTTTCGTGACCCGGTGCGATAAACGCGGGAAACGTGGGCGCAATCGCGGACTCTGCGTCTGCGACGTTCGTAACCCCCATCGCGACTCCGAGCAAAAGAATCAGCCGTTGCATGCTCATAGCGTTCCCCTTGTGGCTAGTCTGTAACCGACAGGCGCCCCCTCACGACGAAGGCTCCTTTTGGTCAAGTTCGCGGAACACCTCTTCGAATCGGTGGCCGTAGTCGATGTAGGATCCATAGAGGGTCTCGGGAGAAACCGGACCTCCGCCAGTATGGACCACTGACGCGATATGCGGTTCGATGGAAAAGCCGCCGTCATAGCCGGTCGCCATCAGATCGGCGACGATTTCGCGCACGCACCCTTCTCCATCGCCGGCAAACGTGTAACGCGTGCCGCCTTCAGGCGTCGCGACGGCGTCCTTGATGTGGACATACACGATGTGCGCGCGCACTGCGCGGTAGTAGGCCCACGAATTCTGCCCGTGCGAGACGGGATTTCCCGTGTCGAATACGAGATTCAAGTAGGGACTGTCGACCTCGCCCAGCAGGATCTCCGTATGCTCTGGCGATTGTCCGCCCCAACCGTCGCAATTCTCATGCACCAACGTCACCCCGCCGTCCCCGGCCATCTGCGCGAGTTCGCGTAACCGCCGGAAGACTTCCTTGCGCCAGGCGCGATCCGGCCAAGGGGCCTCTTTGAAGTTGGGGTAACTCATCACGCGAATCAAGCGGGTCTTCAACCGGTGCATCCGGGGGATGGCGCGGCGCAATTCCTCCACATCGACGCTGAAGTCGGTGGTGATAGGGCGTGCCCAGTTGGCCAGTGCGCTCGCGAAGCAGGACACGTGCAGGTTCGCCTCGGTGATGGTCGCGTACACATCGTCAAACGCCGCATCGGACATCAGGGCGATGCCTTCACCCTCGACGTTACGCAGTTCGATGTGGTTCCAGCCTAATTCCCGATGCGCCCTCACTTGCGCCATGATCGAACGGCCCGCTTCGTCCGCAATCCCCGACAGGAACATGCGTCCCCCTTCACTGCGTTAGCGCACGAGTCCTTGCTCGACCTTTGTGCGCACCGCGTTGCCGCACAACGCCTCGACAATCGCCAGCGCGAAATCCAGCGCCGTGCCAGGGCCGCGCGAGGTGATCACCTTGCCGTCGCACGTCACCGCGTCGCCCGTGAAGGTTACCCCAGGCACCGCCATGCGATCCAGCACACCCGGGTAACTCGTGGCGCGTTTGCCTGCGAGCACACCCGCCTTCGCCAAGACCTTCGGTGCGGCGCAGATTGCCCCCACGAACTTGCCACTATTGGCCATCTCCTTGAGCATCGCCAGCAATCGCTCGTCATTGGCCAAGTTGTCCGACCCCGGCAAGCCGCCCGGCAACACCACCATGTCATAGTCCTCTTCGAGCGCCTTCGCCAACGTCGTGTCGGGGACCAACACCACGCCGCGGCTCGCGCGCACGTGCTGCGTGTCGAGTCCCGCGGTCACTACATGCACGTCGGCACGACGCAAAATGTCGATGATCGTCACCGCCTCGAGTTCTTCGCATCCCTGAGCCAGGGGAACAAGCACCTTCGCCATCGTTTCCTCCCTTCCCCGCGCATTACCACGCGGTCTAATTTCGCAACGGTTTACCCTGCGCAAGCATGTGCTGCATGCGTTGCTGCGTTTTCTCCGTGCCGCACAGCGAGAGCATCGCTTCGCATTCGAGGTCGAGCACGTCTTGCTCCGTCATCGACGCGCCCGCCGGGCGGTCTCCGCCGGTCATCACGCGGGCCAGTTGCTCCGCGATGAGCACATCATGACCCGTCGCATAGCCCGCGAGCTGGAATTGATATACCCCCGTGCGCAACGCGGCACGCGCCGGTTCGCCCAGCGCTGTGAGCACGGCCGGCCGCGGTGGAGTGTACCCCATTTGGGCCAGACCCAGGCACACGTTCTTTGCACGCTGCACCTGGTGTTCGAAGTTTACGCAGATGAAGTCCTGAGCGGAAAGGTATCCAATGTCGATCGATTCTGGCCCGCTCCCGCTCACCTTGGCCTGCGCGATCGTTTCGAACGCACGACGCACATACGGGAAAGGGTCGCCCTCGGGCACGTTGGCGGGCACGTAGGCCAGCGCACGCCGCAACATTTCCTTGGTGCCGCCGCCTGCGGGAATAATGCCAACGCCAAACTCGACCAGTCCGCCGTAGGTTTCCGCGGCGATGACCGTGCGCGCGGCGTGTTGGCAAAGTTCGATACCGCCGCCGAACGTGTAGTGATGCGGCGCGGCGACCACCGGCTTGCGGCAGTAACGCATGGCCATGTTCACGCGGTGGAACAGGCGGATGATCGCCTCGAGCGCCTCCCAGCGTTGTTGCATTACCTCGCCGAGAATGAGCATCAGGTTGGCGCCCGCGCAGAAGTGGGGGCCTTGGTTTGCCACGACGAGCCCCTCGAACTGATCCTCGTTGCACCGGCGCACGCCTTCCTCAAGCAAGTTCAAGAGGTCGCCGTCGATGGTGTTCAGTTTCGACTGAAACTCCGCGCAGAGTATGCCATCGCCGAGATCGATCAGCGCACACGAGTCATTCTTCTTGAGCGTGCCATGCGCCATTTTTGCATCGGCTAGCACGAGTTCGCGCGGATTCGACGAAACGAGGCGGTAATGCCCCAAAGCAAGATCGAAGTAGTAGCGTTGCCCTTTCTCCACCTTATAGAAAGAGGTCGCTTTTTTCTCGCGCATGCGCAACGCGATCGGCGGCAACGCGATGCCATCCGCCTCCATTCGCGCGCAAACCTCATCAAACCCGAGTACGTCCCAGGTTTCGAAGAGCCCGATTTCCCACGCAAACCCCCATTTTACCGCGTTGTCGATGTTCACGATGTCGTCCGCGATCTCCGGGATACGGTTCGCCGCGTAGACCGCCGTGTTCGCGAACACCTTCCAGGCAAAACGCGCGCCGGGATCGTCGCCGGTGTGCATCGCGCGCACCTTCGCCTCCAAGGTCGCTGCGGACTTCGCCGCCGCAAGGCACGCGAACGACGGCTTGCGCTGCGGGCGGTACTCGAGCGTCTCGACATCAAGCGACAGAATGACGGGCCGACCTTTCTCGTCCTTTTCACTCGTGCGCTTGTAGAATCCGGCCCCGGCCTTCGCGCCGAGCAGACCTTTCTCCGCCATGGCCGTCGTCCACGGCAAGGGACGGCACAACTCACGCGCTTCGTCGCCGGGACAGTTGTCGTAGACGTTCTTGATCACGTGCAGGTAGGTGTCGATTCCTACAATATCCAGCGTACGGAACGTCGCGGACGATGCATGGCCGACCTCCGGTCCGGTCAGGGCGTCCACGTCCTCGACGGTCAAGCCGTCCTTCGTGAATTCCGACGCGATGTACTGGCACGCGAACGTCAGAATGCGATTGCCCACGAAGTTCGGGGTGTCTTTCGCGTAGACCACACCCTTGCCCAGGATATTTTCGGAAAACGCCGCCATGAACCGGACGACTTCCGGCAGTACCTCGGGGCCGGGGATGATTTCCATTAGTTTCAGATAGCGCGGAGGGTTAAAAAAATGCGTGCCGAGAAAGTGGCGGCGCATATCGGAGTCCATCCCTTCCGCTAGGGCGGACAGCAGCACGCCGCTCGTGTTGGTGCTAACGATCGTGCCGGGGCGGCGATGTTTGGCGACCGCCGCAAAGACCGTGCGCTTGACGTCGAGAGCCTCTTTGACCACCTCAATGACCCAGTCGCAGTCCGCAATCCGCGCGATATCGTCCTCAAGGTTGCCCACTTCAATCAGGGCCAGGTCGTCCGTCCGGTACAACGGCGCGGGTTTGGCCTTCAGCAGCGCCTGCCGCGCCCCGGCGGCGACGGCATTGCGCTTGGCGCGGTCTGTTGCGGGTGCGCCCGGGGGGAGAATGTCCAGCATCAGGCTCGGAATGCCGCAGTTGGCGAGATGCGCGGCGATCGCGCTCCCCATTACTCCAGAACCAAGGACTGCCACGCGTCGGATCTCATGGATCATGTCCATTCTCCTTTTGTCAGGAACTTCCTCCTCGGTACTGCGTGTCTCTCCATGCTACGCCTGGAGAGGGAAACGGTCAATAGGCGCAAAGACTTCCCTCTCCGCCAACGCTTCCGGCATAATGCTCCAGGTTGACCGCGGCACGAGAAACAAGGACGCATATGAACATTCTTGGCATAGGCGGTTATTCGCATGATTCGGCGGCGGCGCTGGTATGCGATGGGCAGTTGGTGGCGGGAGTCGCGGAGGAGCGCATCTCGCGCATCAAGCACCAGGGCGGCGTGCCTCGGCTGGCCGCGCAGTATTGTCTCGACGCGGCGGGACTGAAACCCGGCGACGTCGACCATGTCGCCTGTTACATGCGGCCCGGGCAACGGCTGTTCCGCCGTATCCCATACCGCATCGGCACCGTCCTCAAGAGTCCGCGCTATGCGGCGGGGTATATTGCCTACGAACTTATTCACAACGCGCAGTACGCGGCGGGCATGCGCAGCTTGTGCGGGCCGAAGACGCGTCTGCACTTCATGGAACACCACCCCGCTCACGCGGCCAGCGCGTTCCTCGTGAGCCCGTTCGACGAGGCGGCGCTGCTCACGGTCGACTACATCGGCGAATGGGATGTGACGTGGGCGGGCGTGGGGCGCGGGGCATCGATTTCGCGCCTGTGGTCCGAGCACTATCCGCATTCGCTCGGCGTGCTGTACACCGCGATCACGGACTATCTGGGGTTTCGGCGTGCATCGGATGAATACAAAGTCATGGGCCTGGCATCGTACGGCGAGCCGGAGTACCTCGACGAGTTTCGCAAGATTGTGCAGCCCAAGGATAACGCGCGGTACGCGCTCGATTTGTCGTGGTTCGCTTGTCACTACCTGCCCGGCTCGCGCCACGGGTACTTCTCGCAGAAGTTTCTTGATCGCTTCGGGCCGCGCCGCCGCAAGGACGAACCCATCGAAAAGCGGCATGAAAACATCGCCGCGTCCGTGCAAAAGGTGCTCGAAGAAGCCGTGTTGCGTATGGCGGTGGACTTGCAGAAGCAGACCGGCCTCAAGCGACTGTGCATGGCGGGCGGTGTGGCGCTGAACTGTTCGATGAACGGCCGCCTGTTGCGCGAAGGTCCGTTTGACGAGATCTTTGTCCAGCCCGCGGCGGGCGACGATGGCATCGCGATCGGCGGCGCGTTTCAACTGCACCATCAACTGACTGGGCGTCCACGGGAGTTCGTGTTACGCGATGCGCGCATCGGGCCGTCGTTCTCCAACGAAGAGATCCACCGCTTTCTCGAGATGGCGAAGATACCGCACGAGCGTCCCGTGGATTGGATCGAGCGCGCGGCGGAATTACTGGCGCAAGGCATGATTACGGGGTGGTATCAGGGCCGCATGGAATTCGGTCCGCGCGCGCTGGGCTCGCGCAGTATCCTGGCCGATCCGACGCGCCCGGACATGAAGGATCTAATCAACCACTACGTGAAACACCGCGAAGAGTTCCGGCCGTTCGCGCCGAGTTGCCTCAAAGAACGCGCCCCAGAGTTCTTCGAAGGATGCGCCGATTCGCCGTTCATGTTGTTCGTGCACCCTGTGCGCCCGGAGAAACGCGCGCAGGTTCCTGCGATCACACACATCGACGGCACCGCGCGCGTGCAGACCGTCGATCGCGACGTGAACCCCGAGTACTACCGCCTCATTGAGGCGTTCGAGCGGCGTCGCGGTGTGCCGATGGTGCTGAACACCTCGTTCAACGTGATGGGCGAGCCCATTGTGCACACGCCGTCCGACGCAGTGCGTTGTTTCTACAGCACCGGCATGGACGCGCTCGTCATCGGCGACTGCGTGGTGCTCAAGCGGTGAGAGTTTTCATCCCCACCGCGGACTATCCGCCAATTGAGGGCGGCATTAGTTCCGTGGCGTTGCACGTGTCGCGCGAACTGTCGCGGATGGGCCACGAAGTCACCGTACTCGCGCCGTATTTTCCCGGCATGGACGCTTTCGACGAGGCCGAGCCCGCCCGCGTCGTGCGCTATCGCGGTTACGGGTGGGGGTGGTTGCGGCTTCTTCCAATTCTGCTGTACGGCTGGCGCGCCGCACGCCGCGCGGACGTGCTTATTGCGATCAACGTGGCGTATGGCGGGCTGCTCGGCCTGCTGACGCCGCGCACGCCCATGCTTGTTTTCGCCTACGCCTACGAGTTCCTGAAATTCGGCCGCGCGCCACTGCTGGGAGCCTTGCTCCGCCGCGTGTATGCTCGCGCGCGGGCCATCGTCGCGATCAGCAACTTTACCCGCGATCAACTCGCGGCGTTCGGCGTGCCGCAGGAACGCATTTCCGTCGCGTATCCCGGTGCGCCAACATCGGTGGAGTTTACGGAGGATGAACTCGGCGCCGTGCGCCGCCGCCACGGCCTCGAGCGCGCACGCGTCATTCTTGCGGTTGGACGCTTCATACCGCGCAAGAACCATCTCGCGCTGATTGAGGCGCTTCCCACCGTGCTTGAGAGCGTGCCGGATGCGCTGCTCGTGCTTGTGGGGCAGGGGCCCATGCGCGATGCCGTCGAGCGCCGCGCAAAGGAACTCGGTGTCCGCCCGCGGGTCGTGCTGACGGGGCGTCTTGAAGACCGCGAGGTCGCCGCGCTCTATGCGTTGTGCGACGTGTTCGCGCTGCCCACGGGCACGGACGCGCGCGGGCAAGTCGAGGGATTTGGCCTCGTATTCAGCGAGGCGCACGCCTACGGCAAGCCCGTGGTGGCGGGGCGTTCGGGCGGCGTGGTGGACGCCGTGATTGATGGCGAGACAGGCCTATTTGTCGAAGCGAATGACGCGCAGGCGCTTGCCGAGGCATTGGTGCGAGTGCTCAAAGACCCTGATTTGGCGCGGCATTTGGGAGAAAACGGCAAACGTCGCGTTGAGACCGAGCTGAACTGGGCCGAATTCACGCGGCGCTCGCTGGCGGCACTGGAGAAAACGCGATGAAGCGTCTGCGCGTGGCCCATGTGATTACGCGCCTGTGCCAGGGCGGCGCGCAGGAAAACACGCTGAACACGGTGTTGTTGCACGACCGCGCGCGATATGAGCCCGAACTGATCACTGGGGTCGTCGAGCCGGGCGAAGCGTCGATCGAGTTCAAGGCCGAAGAAGCGGGCGTGACCGTGTTGCGTATCCCGGATCTCATGCGTGCTGTTGCGCCGTTGCATGATTGGCGCGCCTTGCGCGAGCTCACGCGATTGTTTCGTGAACGCCGCTACGACATCGTTCACACGCACACCTCGAAGGCCGGATACGTCGGCCGTTTGGCGGCGGCGCGCGCGGGGGTTCCCGTCGTGGTTCACACCCCGCACGGCCATGTGTTCGACGGCTATTTCTCGAAGCCTGTAACGCGGCTGTTCATTGCGCTCGAGCGGCATGCCGCGCGCAAGACAGATCGCATTATCGCGTTGACACCGCGCGGCATTGAGGAGCATCTCGCCGAGGGGATTGGCCGCCGCGAACAGTACGCGGCGATTTTCAGCGGTATCGACCTGCGGCCTTTTGCACATCACGACGCCTTACGCGCGGGAACGCGCACGGCTGCGGGGTATACCGACGCCGACTTCATCGTGGGGTGCGCGGGACGCCTTGAGCCGGTCAAGGGGTTTAGCCTCGCCATCGAAGCCGCACGGCGCGTGTGCGCGGAATGTTCGAACGTGCGCTTCCTGCTCGCCGGTGCAGGCCCGCTTGAGCCCGAGCTTCGCGCGATGGCTGCGCCGCTCGGCGATAGGTTCCAGTTCGTGGGGTTCCAGCATGACGTCGCGCGGTTCATGGCCGGGCTCGACCTTTTTGTCCTGCCATCGCTCAACGAAGGGATGGGCCGCGTGCTGCTGGAATGCGGCGCGGCGGGCGTTGCGGCGGTGGCGACGCGGGTCGGCGGCGTGCCGGACATCGTGGTGGACGGAGAGACCGGCCTCCTTGTGCCGCCACGCGCTCCAGACGCACTCGCGGCGGCTATTTTGACTCTCGTTCGCGATCCCGCGCGTGCTCGCAGGATGGGTCAGGCCGCACGCGCGCGCATCGTGCCCGCGTATGGCATCGAAGAGATGGTGCGCAAGATCCAGGCGCTGTATGAGGACGTGGTCGCGCTCAAAATCGAGGCGGGTAACGCGGGAAATCAGTCGCTCTGAAAAGAAAAGGCTGGGCGTTTTGCGCGATGAAATGGGAGGTGAGTATACTCGCCTTTCATGAACAGATGTCCATCGCGATCGGCCTCAACGTTCCGGAGGAAATGAAATGCCGTATCCCATTCATCGTTTGCGGCGCATGCGCCGGAATCCCACGTTCCGCCGTATGGTGCGCGAAACCGACTTACGGGTGGACCATCTCATCGCGCCGCTGTTCGTGCGGCCGGGCGAAGGCGTCCGTGCGCCGATCGCCTCAATGCCGGGACAGTTTCAACTCTCGCCGGATACATTGGTGGAGGAAGCCCGCGCGTTGGCGGACCTCGGCGTGCCTGCGGTGCTGCTGTTCGGTATCCCGGAGCACAAAGACGCGCTGGGCAGCGAGGCGTACGCCGACGACGGAATCGTGTGCAGGGCGATCGACGCGCTCAAGAAGGCCTGCCCGGGACTCTGCGTCATTACCGACGTATGCCTATGCGAATACACGGACCACGGCCACTGCGGCGTGGTGCGGAAGAACCGCGATGGCGCGATGGACGTGGACAACGACGCGACGTTGGAGCTGTTGGCGCGCGAGGCGATTGCCCACGTGCGCGCGGGGGCCGACATGGTCGCGCCGTCGGACATGATGGACGGCCGCGTGGGGCGCCTGCGCGATGCGCTCGACGTGGCGGGTTTCGACGACGTGCCGATCATGGCCTATAGCGCGAAATTCGCATCCGCATTCTACGGCCCCTTCCGCGACGCGGCAGAATCGCCCCCGCAGTTCGGCGATCGCTGTTCGTACCAGATGGATCCCGCGAATCACGTCGAGGCGCTGCGCGAGATCGCGTTGGACATCGAAGAAGGCGCGGACATCGTCATGGTGAAACCGGGATTGCCGTACCTGGACATCGTTCGCGCGGCCGCGGACACGTTCGACACGCCGCTGGCCGTGTATAACGTCTCGGGTGAGTACGCGATGGTAAAGGCCGCCGCCGCCAACGGCTGGCTCGACGAACGCCGCACGGTGATGGAGTTGCTGCTGGGCTTTCGCCGGGCGGGCGCGCAATTGATTCTGACCTACCACGCGCGCGACGCCGCGCAGTGGCTTGCGAAAGCAGGGGCATAGAAAGAAAAACGGAGGAACACGTCCTTTCCTCCGAAAATCAGCTTTCAGACGTCTATGCTTTGGGTTCTTGGTCGTTCTTGGAGTCGTCCGCGTTGTCGATGAACTTCTCGGGTGTCTTCACCGTCGAGCGGAACTCACTAATCGCCGTGCCCAGCGCCTTGCCAACCTGCGGCAGCTTGCCGACGCCGAAGATAATTACGACGATCACCAAAACTATGACCAGTTCCATGGGGCCAAGGCCAAACATATCAGGCTCCTTGCACATCTACGCGTTTGCGCCCTGTAGCGCAGTATCCACACGCATCCAGTATAGGTCCGGCGAGAAGATGGGTCAAGAATTTCTCAAAACCCAAATCGCCGGATAACTTTCAGAAAAAGCGTCAGGGGCGTTTTGTCGCGGAAATATCTTGCCTCTAATCCGCGAAGCGGATGACAGAACGTAGCCTCGGGTGGAACGGAGCGGCGTAGCCGCGAAGTGGAACCCGGGGATGCCCTCCCAAAGAAAAGAACCCCGGAACGGGGTGTTAGGAAATGGGATATTTCTCCAAGAAGGCGGCTTTGACACCCGCTGCGCGGGTTCTCTGTTTGGAAGCTACCCCAGGGTTCCGCTTCGCTCCACCCTGGGCTACGTTCTGTCATCCGCTTCGCGGATTCAGCACGCTTGCGCCAGACCCGCCATTCGCCGCAAGAACGTTTTCGCCAACCGTGAGGGAGATTGCAGAATCCCTCGTATGGGGCACCACACAGGACCCATCGGGTGCTTCCCTAATACCCACCTTTGCTTGAACACTAAGGGCTTGCGCAAGCTGCTTCGTCTTACCCGGCGATTGGGGGTAAAACCTCTGATCAACAACGCGTTCCTTGTTGCACTGTCAGCCCGGGGGCGATTCGTGGGCAAGAAGCTGCGCGACGCGATGTTCCGCCAGGGCCGCCAGGGTCTTCCGGTCGTGTCCGACGGGAGAAATCGGCTCGCCAAAGTGGATTTCGGCCTTGAGGGGGCCCAGGCCCAGGAGGCGGAAAAGATGCGGCGCGAAAACGTGGTCTTTCCAGTACGCGATGTCCTCCGCCACATCGACGCCGGGGCGTTCCGCGGACCAACGCAGCGCAACCGGCACAATCGGCGCACCGGTGCGCACCGCGGCCTCCACCAACGACGCATGGAAAGGCAAAAGACGCTCGCCGCCGCCGGAAGTGCCTTCGAGAAAGACGCAGACCGAGAACCCCGCCGCGAGGCGCTCGGCGATGGCCTCATTGGTTTCGGTGAGCCCGCGTTTGCGCGCGCGCACCACGCCGAGATGCTCGGAACCGCGCAGCAACCGCCCTACTAGTGGCCAGGACAGCACTTCGGATTTCGCCACGAAGAAACACGGGGTTACGGACGCCAACGCAACGATATCGAGGTATCCAAGATGGTTGGGGGTCAGTAACACGCCAGGCGGCGGCGGAGTCCCTTGGACCTCGAGGTTAATCTCGATAAGCGTGCGAAAGGTTACCGCCCAACGCTGAGTCCACTGCAACGCCTTGCGGCGCATCTTCGCCGAATCATGCCGGTAGCGCCAGCGGACGACGCGCCACGCCGCGTACAGTATGCCGCTCGACACGACCAACGCGACGGCGATCAACGCCGCGTGCAGTGCGTCGGAACGCGCCCGTAAAGGCATGGATTTACTTGATTCGAAAGAAGCCATAGCGCCGCCTGTTACTGCATGGTGGTGTTTAGACGCGAAAGAGTTATGTCGTAGGAATCCTGCATTACCAGAAAATCGACCGTCCCAAAATCGCCATCCAGCGCGGGGCCCGACGCCACGAGTGCCCCCAGGCGGACATACGTGCGGAACAGTTTGGGCAGGCGAAGCTCGTGCTCGACGCGGTCTGGCTGGGGTCCACAAGAAAATGCCGGGCGCGCTTCGGCATAGAAATCCGGGTGGAGAAGGCCCGCGTTTCGGATGGTTTTCATCGCGCGCCAGCCGTCCATCGGATCGGTCGTCGTCAATGAGCAGCAGCCAAACAGATACCGTTTGTTATGCAGGCGCATGAACTCCGCCATCCCTCGCCACAACAGCAACAACGCGCTCATGCAGCGATGCTCTGGCGCCAGGCAGGCTCGGCCACATTCCACACCGAGACGGACGTACGGATTCTGGGTATCGAGCGAGTATTCCTGCGCCGTGTAGAGTCCGCCGTGCGCCAGCGCGTGATCCACGGTCTGCAAACGATAGGTGCCCGCGATTTCGCCCGTGGCGCGTTCCATCACCAAGAGATGCGCCATCTGTTCGTCGAAGGCGTCCCGATCCAGGCCTTCGATGGCCGAACTCGACAACCCCTCGCCCAGTTCAAGATTGAACACCCGGTAACGCAGACGCAACGCGGCATCCACAGCGCGCGGAGACACCGCAAACCCCGTCACATAGACGGAGTTCGCCGTGTCGGGCAACGCCAGAATATCCTCGGGCCCCTCATAGCCCCAAAGATCGCCGACCTGTTCAAGCGGGCCGATGCGTAAAGAACCGGTTTCTGTGGTCACGCGTACCATAAGCGTTCCTTCCGGCTGAGTTCGCTGTTCCCGTGAGCAGAACCTCTCCCGTGTGACATGATAGCAAAGTCTTGTTAGGAAATGGTGAGAAATTGGGAGGACCTTTTCTCTTGTCCGTGACGTCTTTATAATGCCGTGTCGGTAAATGAGTTGCGCCAGTATGCCTGCGACAGGGGAAAGGGCGGATGATGCCTATTCGTATCTTGCTTTCAGGAGTCCTGGCCCTGTGTTTTCTGTCCGTCCCCACCGCGAAAGGCGACGAGCCCTCGTTCGGCTGGGCCTACACGCATCTGGACGGTGACCGTCAAGGGCGATGTGGACATCGTGGCGGGCATGCGCGAGCAAGGATTGTACGCGCATAGCCGCGACGGCGGTTTTGGAGATCGGCTCGCAGTGGCGCGGATTGCGTATGAGATTCGTTCGGAAGCGACCAAACAGGCGCGAACCTACGCCAGTTTTGATTTCAAGCGGATGGCCATCAAGGACTCCTATACCCAATCGGACTTCAACACGGAACAGACCAAGGTGTTGTACAAACACGCTGCCTTGTTCGACCCCGAAAAACGCAGTGGAAACAAGACGCCGACCTACTACGCCATTACCCAGTGTCCGCAAGGCGCGCCACCGCGCGAACTGAAACCTGAGTTCGCCCAAAACGCATGGCGCACCGCCGAACTCGGAGCCGACGGCAAGCCGCTCTTCCCCGACGGCGCGTATGAGGTAGTGGTGACCGCGTGGGATTTTGGCGGGCGCTCCGCTTCCGCCAGCACGCGCGTCGAGGTCAAAAACAGCATAGCAAGCAAATAGAACTCTTATTACAAATCGCCGTTGTTGAAACGCGGCCCCGATTCGCGGCACGCTCATGACACGATGCGTATTCGCTCAAAACAAGGGATCGCGTTCCTGCTGAAGGCAGCCGTGACGGCGCTGCTGTTCGCGCTGTTGTTCGCGCCGGAGCGCCTGGGGCTGCGCGCGGACTTCTGGGGCGCGGAACTACGGCCTGATGCGCTATGGAATATCCTGCGCGATGTCGACGCGCGACATCTTGCGTGGTGGCTGGCGGCAGCGGCAGGAGTCAAGTGTTGCGGCATGCTGGCGGGCACGTTGCGGTGGAGTCTACTCCTGCGCGGGCAAGCGATCCGGTTGCCGTTTTGGTCGCTCTTTCAAAGTTGGCTCGTGGGGCGCTTCATCGGCATTGCCATGCCGGGCACGCTGGGCCTCGACGGCTACCGGCTCTACGACTCCGGCCGCCGGAGCGGACGCTGGGTGAGTTGCGCGGCAGTCATCGGCGTCGAGAAACTCACGGGCTTCATCGCGCTGACGACGCTGGTGTTGCTCACCTTGCCGCTGGGACGCGACCTCATTCAGTTCAAACCTGCGGTCCTCGCCGTCACGCTGCTCGCGCTTGGCGTCGTGCTTGCGGTCGCGCTCTCGCTGTTGCTCACGCCGCATGCGCTGCGCATTCTGGCTGCGATCCTGCCCGCGCCGGGGCGTCTGCGTGGCATCCTGGACCGCGTCGCGGCGTCGCTGGGCGCGTACAGCGGGCAGCGCACACTCTTGCTCGCGGCGCTGGGACTGGGTGTGGCCGTGCACGCCGCCACCTGCCTCATGTACTTCTGCACGATGTCCGCAATTCGCGCGCCGCAGACCAGCCTCGGCGACATCCTGTTCACCAGCCCGCTCATGATCTGGGGCACGGTGTTGGGGCCATCCGTTGGCGGCGAGGGCATTCGCGAAGCGGTGTTCACGCGCGTGCTTGGGGCGCAAAGCGGCGTGCCGCATGCTTTCCTCATGGCGCACCTCGGTTGGTGGACGGGCGAGGTTGTGCCCTTTCTGATGGGCGCGGCGGTGTTCGCGTTCCGCCGCAACAGGGAACGCCTCGCGCCGCTTCCGGAACTGCACGAACCGGAACCGTTGTCTGTCGAACACGTGCGACGCTATCGCCGCCACGTCATTGACGCGCTATGCGCGGGCGCATCGGCGGGACTCTGTGTTGGGGTCGTCGTGGCGCTCGGCGAAGCCGCATGGCTGACGCGTATCTTGCCCAGGATGGCCGAGTACTGGCTTTGGCTGTGGGGACCGGCGTTCTATGGAACCGTCTTCGCACTAGGAGGAGTGGGACTCGCAGGGGCGCTCGGCTTTGCCACGCTACTTCGCGGACGCGCACTGCGCAAGGATCGCTTCTTTGGGCTCAACACGGGCCTGTTACTCGCGCTGGGTATCGTTGCGATCGGACTCTTCCGTTATTACCGGGATATTCTAGGCAAACACGCGATGGTTCCCGCCGAAGGCGCGGCGGTTCTCCTCACGGCGGCAATGCTCGGCGTCACTGCCGCATGGCTTTCTGCGCAGGCATATCGCCGCATGCGTCTCACGCGCGGCACGTTGGCTGTTGCGGCGGCCGGTTTTTGGGTCGTGGTGTGCGCAGCGGGCGCACTAATCCCTCCATTCTTCCACGTCCCTCCCACCGCGTCTACGTCCGTCGCTGCGTCTGCCGCCCCGAGCGCGCCCAACATCATTTTCATCGCACTCGACGCCTGCCGAGCCGACGCGATCTCGCTGTTTTCACAAAACGCGGCCGCGCACACGCCCAATCTGGAACACTTGGCCCGCGACGGCGTCACCTTCACCAACGCCTTTGCCCAAGCGCCGTGGACCAAACCTTCATTCGCCACTGTATTCACCGGATTACCGCCCAATGAGCACGGCGCCACGTCGCAGAACGCCCGCATCGCGGTCGGTGCGCCGCGGCTCGCAGCGTTGCTGGCAGAACAGGGCTACACCACGTGGGGACTCGCCAATAACCCGAACCTTCGTTCCGCCTATGGATTTGAGCAGGGTTTCGCTCAGTATATCGAGCTCGAGCCAGAGCGCTACTTTGGGGCATCGTCGTCGGCCGCACAAATGGTTCTCTACGAAGTCTTGCGGCGCGCACATCACCAGCTCGAAGCCTTCTTGCGCGGCGGATACCTGCGCGCGACGGACTTCTACCAGCCCGCGGATATCGTTACGCAGCAGGGACTCGCGTTGATCGAGGCGCGTGCGGAAGCACTCCCCCGAAACCCCTTCTTTCTTTTTCTTCACTACATGGACACCCATGACCCATTCATGGATCACGAGCGCCCCGGGGTGGGATACGCCCGCGTGCGCCTGGGCGAACCGGATCCCCAGAAGTATTTGAAACCTATGCAACACGCCTACCGTTCGGAACTGGAGTATTTTGACGCGGAACTGGGCGGATTGCTCGACGGCCTTGCGCGCCTGGACGTGTACGACGACAGCCTGATCGTGTTCTTTTCGGATCACGGCGAGGAATTTTTCGATCACAACGGCTGGTGGCACGGACGCACGCTTTACGACGAAGTGCTCCATGTGCCGCTAATCGTCAAGGCCCCCAAACGCCTGCGCGCGGGCGAACAAATGGAAGGACTCGTGCAACTGCTCGATCTCGCGCCAACGGCTCTGGCTTGGGCCGCATGCCCACAGCCCAGCGCGATGCGCGGGTTGCCGCTGATTACCCCGGACGGTGCCCTTACGCCGGGACACGCTCGCATTTATGCCGAGAACGACTTCGAAGGCAACGAACTGCGCGGCGTGCGGACGCCCACGGAGAAATTGGTGCTTGCCAATCCCGGAAACCCGCGCGGCGTGCCCGAGCGGGCCTTGTTCGATCTTGTGAATGACCCGACAGAGCGCACGAACATCGTCGATTCAACCACGGCCCGCGCCGAAGAACTTGAGACCTTACTCAAATCACCACAAGAAGGCGCTACGCCGCCCCCTGCGCCGGCGGCCCCCCTTGCCCCCGCCGCTCGTGAGCAACTGAAGTCGCTGGGGTACCTCTAACCCTGCCGTCAACGCCACGGCACGCGCGCCTTCCAGGCCCAGCGAAACAGCGCAAGCTGTATCAAGAGCGCACCGGTGGCGTCGGCGCACCAGTCAAAGAAGTCGCAGGTGCGCGGCGGGACAAAGTGTTGATGCAGTTCGTCGGTGATGCCGTAGAGCATCGCGAACAGCAGGGGCAGGTAGAACACCCGCCGCGCACTGCTTTTTCCAGAGCGGTGCATACCGACGCTCACCACCGCCGTGAGCCCGGCGTAGAGCAATGCGTGCGCGACTTTGTCGTCTCCCGGAAAGCGCTGAATAGGCGTGGGCGGTGCGGGACGTGAGGACAGCCAGAAAATACCCGCGCAGTAGCATACTGTGAGCACCCAGAAAGGCCAGCGCATGCGAGTTACTCGGGTTCGTGCACGCGGACAAGTCCGCCCGCAGGGTTGTACTCGAAGCGATAGAGGCCGTTGGGCATCTGCAGGGAGATGACTAGACCGGGGGAAGGCGGCGGCGCGTTTCCTTCCGCGGACGGAAGTTGCGCCACGGTGGCGCGGGTAACGGGCGCGGAGGTACGTGTCAGTTTGCCCTGTGCATCCATCTCGAACAGGGGCACGCTGGTGCCATCGGGGCCCGCGAGCAGATCGGCCATCAACAGAAGCGACTCCATCGGCTCGGGCACGTCGGCATGGGCGATATCGAGGGCCATGCGGAAGGCGCGCGGCGTATTGCCAAACCACAGCAGACCCAGCGCGGGCAGGAATTCGTCCGGATCTTTCACATAGACCGCAGGATCCACACTCTGCCGAAGATACCGCTCACGCACGGCCTTCGCGTTCGCGAGAATGTGTTCCCGCCGCGCACGCAGTTCGGGGCGTCGCTCGAACTGATCGCGCTGAATCGCGCGAACCAACTCCTGCGCCACCCGCGCGCCAAACAATGACACCTGCGGTTTGTCCGCTACGGCGCGATCGAGGAAAGTCATGAACTCGGTTTGCGGAGCAGTCTCATTGAGCGGAACGGCGCTAAGTTGGACGATAGGCCCCGCCGCCGCCAACCCCAGCGGCGCAGCATAGGGTTGCGGCGAGGACGGCAGGAGGTATGCGGGGATGTTTACGAGGTTGGGCGGGATACTTGCGAGAATCCCGTTCAAAACCTCCAAATGCTCGGCTGACAACCCGCCGTTATCAAGAAGAAAACTCCCGCGTGCCTCCCAGAAATCCGCGGCGGCCTGGGGCAGTCCGAGCAATTGCGACACGGCCGTGCGCGCTGCAGGCGAACTGCCGCTGTAAGGCGCGAGCGCCAAGGCTATCTGCATGCCAAACTGCGCCGATTGAAACTGGGTAACCGGTGCAACGCCATGGACGGGTAGAATCGGCGGAAATTTGCCGTTGAGTCCCTCCCGAAACGCCGAGAGAATGCCCTCGCGCGCATCGAGAGGTACCGTTTCGTGAACACGCAGTAACCATGCCGCCGCTTGCATCCCCGCGGCATAGGCCTCGTTCGCGGGGAGGTCCGGCGCGGAATAGAGCGTGTCATCGTCCAGCGTCATCGCCTGAACGACGCCTGCGGAGTCGGCGGATTGCCCCATCTCGCCCCCGCGCAACGCCCCGCGCCACACGGCCACCGCCGCGCCCGCGGCATCGGCCGCGCAGAATGCGGAGAGCGTGGCCACGCGGCCGGTGGCGTCGCCCGCGCTACGAACGGCGTAGTCCCAATACTCCACCAGTGCCGAGGTGAACCGGGCCGGGCCAACATGGTCATGAAAAAATGCCTGCCACCGCGTCGCACCGACACGACTATCCACCAGCGCCGCGAGGACGAAGTTCGCTGCGGCAAGGTCTTGCCCACGCGATAATACCTGAACCGCCTGATCGAGCTGCTGAGTCAGGGCGTCGTCGATATCCGCGGTGACCGTCCACCCCCGCCCCGGCGTGTTCGTCAGCGGCACTCCGGTAATCTGTGAAACGTCCTGCGAGGGGGCTTCGAGACCTGGTGCGTCCTCAGAGAATCCCGGCGCGTCCATCTTCCCAGAATCTTGCGCAAAGGTCGGGATTGAACTTGCCAAGACAAGGAGCATCATCCACATAGCCCCGCGTACCGCCGCGTGACCGTGTCGAAGCCGAGCATAGATTGAAGGTTGCATGGGGGGATTATCTCAAGAGTGGCGCTTTGGAGCAAGGAGACAAGCCTGGACGGGAAATTTTCGGCTATTTCCGGAGTTCGTTTTCGGGTACAATACGGAACGGAGGAAGGCGGAGAATGCGTTTGGATCCGGCGGGCGTTGGGTGTCGCCGGAAAGGGAAGGACTATATATTCGGCGGCCCGAAGTAATTTGTTGACGATACAGAGCATAACTTTAGCATTATCAATGCCGTATCGCAGTATTAACATTGACAAGTTCGGGCTTTTTCTGGTAAATTTCGGGTGGTGGACATGAGGGAAGAATGGCCGTGCAAGAGACCAAATTTACCCTGTTTGGGCAGCGGCTTGTGGAGCGTGGGGTTATTTCCCAACAGCAGCTCTCAGAGGCGATCCATAAGCAGCAGACGTCAATGCAGAACCGTCGACTGGGCGAGGTGTTGGTTCGGCTGGGGTACATCAGCAAGAATCACATCACCGAAGGCTTGGCGGACCAACTGGGGGTGCCGATTATTCACCTGGGGGATCACGAAATCCCCGAGCGGGTTCGGAACCTGATTGAACCCACCATCGCGACGCTATACCGGGTAGTCCCGGTGTCGGAAGACGGCAACACCCTCGTTATCGCAACGGCCGACCCCACCAACATCAATCAAATCGACAACTTGGAACGCTTGCTCGACCGCCGCATCGAAACTCGCCTGGCGACTCCGCAAGACATCAGCCTCGCGCTCGGCAAATACTATGGCTTGGCCGACGCGACCGTCGAAACGATGCTGTCGACGATGAGTAGCGCCAGCACGATGAGCACGTTGAGCACGATGTCGAACGTCAGTTCGCTGGACTCCTCGTTGAGCAGCATCGGCAGTTTGTCTGCAAGCGATATCAGCATTACCAGCATGAGTCTGGACGGCATCGACTTCGACGCGTCCAAAGTTGGCTCGGTCAAGGGCGGAGACGACGACGACGACAGCGACAGCCCGGTCGTGAAGTATGTGATGAACATGATCCTGGAGGCGTTCCGCCTTCGGGCCAGTGATATTCACGTGGAACCGGGCAAAACGGACTTGAAAGTGCGTTACCGCATTGACGGCGTGTTGCACTTGATGCCGGTTCCCCCCAAACGGGCGCAGGCGTCGATTATTTCGCGCCTGAAGATCATGGCGGGAATGGATATTTCCGAGCGCCGGATTCCCCAGGACGGGCGCATCAAACTGCCCTTGGCGGGCAAGGTGGTGGACTTGCGCGTAAGCAGTCTGCCGGCTGTGCATGGCGAGAGCATCGTGATGCGTATCTTGGATAAGAGCGGCCTTTTCTTGGGCTTAGGGCAGTTGGGGTTCACCCCTGAGGATCAGAAGCGCTGGGAAGACTTGCTGGCGCAGGCGACGGGCGTGGTGTTGGTGACCGGGCCAACCGGTTCGGGCAAGACGACGACGCTGTATGCCTCGCTGCACAAACTGAATCAGCCGGACGTGAAGTTAATCACCGTGGAAGACCCGGTGGAATATCAGTTGAACGGCATCAATCAGGTGCAGATCCAGCACGACATCGGCTGGAACTTCTCCCGGGCGTTGCGCGCCATTCTGCGCCAGGACCCGGACATCGTGATGGTCGGTGAAATCCGCGACGCCGAGACGGCGGAAATCGCGATCAAGGCGGCATTGACCGGTCACCTGGTGTTCTCGACGCTGCACACCAACGACGCGCCGAGCACGTTCCTGCGATTGGTGGACGTGGGCGTGAAGCCCTTCCTGGTGGCGTCGGGCGTGCGCGCGATCCTGGGGCAACGCCTGGTGCGCGTGATTTGCAGCACGTGTAAAGAGGTGTACCGTCCGACAGACCTGGAGATCGAACAACTGGCGACGATGGGCGATCTCACCCAGATGGAGCTTTTCCACGGGCGCGGCTGTGACAACTGCAACCACACCGGGTACCAGGGACGAATCGGCGTTTATGAACTGATGGTCAACAACGATCAGATTCGGTCGATGGTGATGGAAGGCGCGCCGGCGAGTCAGTTGCGGCGCGTGGCGCGGATGACCGGGATGTACACGATGCGCGAGGACGCCTGGAAGAAGGCGTTGAATGGCATCACGTCGCCGGAGGAAGTGATTCGAGTGACGCAACCCGACGAGCCGTTGGAGCGTCCGGCGGGGGTGGAGCCTGAGCCGCTGCCGGTGTAACAGGGCGGCTTTAACGAGAAGGAGCGCGGTGTCGAATGGCGTATGAGATGGTAAGCCTGTTGCGCATGTTGATCGACCGCGACGGATCAGACCTTCACCTGGCGGTGGGGAATCCGCCGGTGGGGCGTGTGCATGGGCACCTGCAATATTTTGGCGAAGACGCGTTGACCGCCGAGGACACGGAACGCCTGATGAAAAGCGTGGCGTCCGTGGACAACCAGCAGGAATTGCAGGAAGTCGGCGGCTCGGACTTTGGATTCGCGTTCGAGGACATCGCGCGGTTCCGCGTATCGATTTTTAAGCAGAAGGGCTACGTGGGGATGGTGTTGCGCTTGATCCCGCGCAAACTCTTGACCTTCGAGGAGCTTGGCTTGCCCAACAGCGTGCGCGAGATTATCACGCAGCCGCGCGGGTTGATCTTGGTGACAGGGCCGACGGGTTCGGGCAAATCGACGACGTTGGCGACGATGATCGATTGGCTGAACAGCGAGCACGATCATCACATCATCACTATTGAAGACCCGATCGAATATTTCCACACGCACAAGAAGAGCATTATCACGCAGCGCGAAGTGGGCGTGGACGTGCCGACGTTCGCCGAGGCGCTGCGGCGCGCGCTGCGCCAAGACCCCGACGTGATTCTGGTCGGAGAAATGCGCGACCTCGAGACGATCGGGGCCGCGGTGACGGCGGCGGAAACCGGTCACTTGGTGTTTGGCACGTTGCACACGACGGGGGCGGTGCGCACGATTGACCGTATTGTGGACGCGTTCCCGACGAATCAGCAAGAGCAGATCCGCACGCAGTTGGCGGGTAATTTGAAGTCGATTATCTCGCAGACCCTCGTGCCGCGCAAGAGCGGATTCGGGCGCGTTGCGGCGTTCGAGATCATGATTGTGACCCCGGCTATCCAGAATCTGGTCCGCGAGAATAAATCGTACCGCATCACCTCGGCGATCCAGACCGGACATAAATTCGGCATGAATCTGCTGGATGAGCATTTGCTTGCGCTGTACCGGCGCGGGATCGTGAAACTCGAGGACTGCGCGATACGCGCGCAGAACGCGGAAGAGTTCATGGCGCAGGCGAAGGCGGTGATGGGCGACGACGGCCAAGGCGCGGGCGCCGGGGCGCAGCAAAGGCGATAGAACCGACCGGCGCGGGCCGGCGGGTGTGAGGAAACCGATGTGACGGTGAGTACGGACAGATTGATCGGCGAGATCCTGGTGGAGCATGGCGTCATCACTCCGCTTGAACTCGACGAGGCGTTGCAGCGCCAGCGGTTGAGCGGCGACATGTTGGGCCGTGTGCTGGTCAAGATGGGCCTGTGCGACGAACAGGCGATCGTCGAGGCGCTGGGCGTTCAGCAGGGGATGGAGCGCATTGAACTGAGCAAGGTCAAGGTTCAGGCGGACATTCTCTCGCGAATTCCGGCGGACGTGGCGAAATTTTACACGGCGGTTCCTGTGCGCGAGCGCGACGGCACGCTGGTCGTGGCGATGGCGGACCCGCTGAACATCGGTTTCTTGGATGACCTGCATCAGATCGCGGGCATGCCGGTGCGCGCGGCCATCAGCAATCAGCACGACGTGGCGGCGTTCATCAAGGAAAACTACGCTTCCGGTGCGGACTCGGTGCACAACACGTTGCGGGCGCTGGTCGACCGCGTCGGCACGGCCGAGCTGTCGATGGCCGAGTTGGGCCAGCAGGAAATTATCTCGGACACGGAAAACCTGGTGCAGTTGGCCCAGGAGCCGGAAGTCATCAAGATCGTGAACCTGGTGCTGCTCGAGGCGGTGCAAAAGCGCGCGTCGGACGTGCATTTCGAGGTGTATGAGGAGGATTTTCGAATCCGCATCCGCGTGGACGGCATCCTGAACGAAATTGTGTGTCCGCCAAAGAGTCTGGCGCTGGCGATTACGTCGCGCGTGAAGATCATGTGCAACATGGATATCTCCGAGCGGCGCCTGCCTCAGGATCAGCGCATCGAGATCAAGGTGGGCGATTCGCTGGTGGATATCCGCGTGGCGTCGCTGCCCACGTTGTTCGGCGAAAACATCGTGATGCGTCTGCTCGACCGCACGGCGGTGCGCGTCGAGTTAGACCGACTGGGATTTGAAGCGCCGGTGTTGAAGCGGATCCAGACGGTGATCCGGCGGCCGAACGGGATTTTCTTGGTAACGGGCCCCACCAGCTCGGGCAAGACGACCACGCTGTATTCTTGCGTGAACGAACTGAACGCGGTGGGCGTGAAGATTATCACCACCGAGGACCCGGTGGAACTCAAGATCGACCGCGTGATCCAGGTACAGGTGCGCGAAGACGTGGGGCTAACGTTCTCCGCGTGTCTTCGCTCCATTTTGCGCCAGGACCCGGACATCGTGATGGTCGGTGAAATTCGTGACTTGGAGACCGCGCAGATCGCCGTGGAAGCGTCGCTGACCGGTCACTTGGTGCTGAGCACGCTGCATACGAACAGCGCGCCGGAAACCGTCACGCGTCTGCTCGATATGGACCTCGAACCGTTCCTGATCACCGCGTCGCTGTCGGCGGTGCTGGCGCAGCGGCTCGTGCGCGTGTTGTGTCGTCACTGCCGGGAACGGTACCGCCCGGATGAGGAAGAGCAGGACGCGCTGGGCCTTCCGGTGGAGTGGCGCAAGGACACCAAGCTGCGCTTTTTCCGTCCGGTGGGCTGCGCGGCGTGCGACTACTCGGGGTACATGGGCCGCGTGGGCCTGTTCGAGTTGATGGTGGTGGACGACAAGATTTGCGACATGATCCTGGGGCGCGCGATGGCGCACGAACTGCGGCGTCATGCGCGGCGCGAACAGGGCATGCGGACGTTGCGCGAGTCGGGCATTATCAAGTGCGCGGCGGGCATAACGAGCGCCGATGAAGTGATGCAGCACACGGACAAGTATGAGGATTAGGCCAGTTTAACGTATCGGTGCGGTCGATAGTGTGAAGGCATTTTCGCCACTTTTTCTGGATCGAGCCTGCGTAGGCGCGATGGGCGAAAATGCACTAGACCGGGCACGGGCTCGGGAGGAGTTGGCAGATGGCGAAATTCGCCTACAAAGCCATGAACAAGGACGGCAAGGAGGTGTTCGGCCTCATTGAGGCGGACAACCAGGCCTTGGCGATCAACGACGTCCGCAACCTGGGTCTCTATCCGACTCAGGTGCGCGAGGCGCGCAAGAGCGACGAGAAGCGCCTGCGCAAGAAGAAGGGCGGCCTGAACGAAATCTACTTCGGCGGCGTAACGACGAAGCAACTGGTGGTGACGACGCGCCAGTTGGCGACGCTGATCGACGCGGGCCTGCCGCTGCTGCGCAGTCTGAACGTGCTGATTGCTCAGCTCAAAGCGTCCAAACTGCGCGATATTCTGACGGAGATTTCCTCGGACATTCAGACGGGCGCGACGTTCTCGGAAGCGCTGGCGAAACACCCGCGCGAGTTCGATCGCTTGTTCGTGAACATGGTTCGTGCGGGCGAAGTCGGCGGTATGCTCGAAGAAGTGCTCAACCGCCTGGCGATTTTCATGGAACGGCGCCAAGCCCTGAAGCGCAAGGTAAAGGGCGCGATGGTGTATCCCGTCGCGGTGATGCTCATTGCCACCGTCATTTTGTTGTTCTTGCTGACGTACGTGGTGCCGCAGTTTGTGACGATCTTCAAAGATTTCGACGCAAAGCTGCCTTGGATGACGTTGTTCCTGATGGACGTCGGCGACTTTTTGAAGTTTAAGTGGTGGCTGTTGAGTTTGTACTTCAACGGCGGCCTGGTATTTTTCAAACTGATTCGCAAGATCCCGGCGGTGAATCGAGGTTGGGACCGATTGGTGCTTAAATTGGGGCCGATCGGGGACTTGGTGACGAAAGTCGCGGTGGCCCGGTTCGCGCGCACGTTGGGCACGCTGATTACCTCGGGCGTGCCGATCCTACAGTCGCTGAAGATCACGAAGGAAACCATCGGCAATATCGTGATTGAGAACGCGATCATGAAGGTGCACGACAGCATCAAGGAAGGCGACACCATCGCCGCGCCGCTGGATCAGGCGAAGGTGTTTCCGTCGATGGTCGTGAACATGATCGACGTGGGCGAGGAAACCGGCAGCCTCGACGCGATGCTGATGAAGATCGCGGACATCTACGATGCGGAAGTCGAGGCGGCGGTGGAAATGCTGCTGCGGCTCATGGAGCCGGCAATGATTATCTTTCTAGGGGTTGTAATTGGGTTCATCGTGATCGCGTTGTATCTGCCGATTTTCTCGTTGGCGGATGCGATGAGCGGCGCGTAACGCCGCGGGCAAAGGAGTGACGGAAATGAAGAACAGAGGTTTCACCCTGATCGAGCTGCTGGTGGTGATCGCAATCATCAGCATCCTCGCGGCAATCCTGGTGCCCAACATCGCCAGGTACATGGCCAGAGCCAACGCGACCAAGGCGCACACGGACATCAAAGCCATCGAATTGGAGTTGTCCAAAATGTTGGCCGACACCGGAAAGTCCAACTTCGGCCAATTTTTCGTGAACGCCGCGGGTTTCACGCCGGGCGATGTGTTTTCCGTGGGGAGCGACCCCGCAACAAAATTGCCCGCGTTGGCTACAGCGCAGCAGTTCTATTCCGAAGCGTTCTACCGACTCCTTCGGCAAGGACGCAATGCGAATTTTAACGACAGCGATAGCTTTGGCGGCTGGAAACTGCGGGATGATGTGAAACAGAAGCTGGGAAATTCGTACTTAGACCTGCAGAAAGACCCATGGGATAAACAGTACCGCTTCTTCGCGGGACCGTGGCCCCCTCGCACGAGCAGAGCATCAATAACAATGCCGATCCCGTTCCGTTGCGCGGTGCCTCAAAATGCGGATCCAGATACAGGACTGTATCCCGTGTATGTCAACACCAAGGACGAGGATCACGGCAAGGCAAACTTTGAGTTCAATAGCGGGATAAAGGTGGACATCCTACCTGCCCCGCAGGATGAGCTGCCGGGCAAGCCCACGCCCGACGAGAGGATGGGCTATCCCGCACCCAAGGACTTGCCTGTGTACGTGTGGTCGACGGGGCAGGATCAGATGAGCGGAGCATTAATCGGCGCGGCGGTGGATCAATATGAATTCTATGGCGATTCGACCCAACGTAGTTGGGGCGGTGGCGACGATGTGAACAATTGGGACAAGAACGCGGGCTGGTCGGCCTTCTATGGCGGTTAATCGCCGGACGAAGCGCGATCATGGACTCCGCAGTGTGAATCATGCGTGCGACGTCCGCACGGGGAGGCGTGCGCACGGAGGGCGGCGTGCCGCCGAAGGACGCGACGTGACAGAGAAGGTGCGCGACAAAGCGGCCGGCTTTAGCTTGGTCGAGTTGATCGTCGTGATTGCGATCCTCGCCGTGGTTGCGGCGGTGGCGATCCCCGGGTTCGCGCGGCTGGGCGCATTCTCGCGCGATGACGCGGGCGGCGCCGCGCGCGATCTGTACAACATGCTCCGGGCGGCGCGGGTGTACGCCTCCACGTATCGCGTCGACACCGCGGTGGTGTATGGGCTGCGGGACTTCGACCCAAACCGAGTGCCCGCCGACAGCCGTCAGATCGGGGTGGATTCGTATTCGTTTGCCCGGCGGATCGGCGACGCCGAAGCCGCGGAGTTGGGTATCACCGACGCGAACAAGAAACTGTACACGTTCGTGGTGGTAAAGGACTTTACGGGCACGTTTCGCACCTTCGATGGATTTGCGGCGGCGTTCCAGTCGGTCACCGACAACTCAACCCGAAAACCGGACGGCAGCCTGGAGGTAGCGTCGGGGCTGACGTATATGGACGGCTCAAAGGGCGGTGTCGCGGCGGAACGCCTGGGGCTCTCGTACATCCGCCTGATTACGCTCGAACGCGACTCCGTGACGAACACGTTGACAGCTACGGATCTTACGCCGCGCAGCGAACTCGGTGTTGCCTCCAGCGACGCGCCGTTCCCGGCGCACCGTTTTACCCCCGCGGGCGTGCTGCGCGGCGGCGCAACCAAGACCCGGCTGACGCTTCACGTGGCGATGTCGCCCGAGGCGGATCCCGCGGAACGATTCATGCCCGATGATGAAGGCAATCCGGACGAGAATCGTCCGCTCTATTACCCAGTCTACCTCCACGCACAGACCGGCCGCGTCGAGATAGGCGCTAAGGAAGAACTGCCATGACGCGCGCAGGCCGAGACGGGTTTTCGTTGGTGGAAGCAATCATCGCGCTGGCGATCCTCGCGGTGGGGCTGATGGCGCTGGTGCGCATGTTTCCGCTGGCGTTGCGTCAGGCGCAGGGCGCGGCGGAACGCACCGAGGTCACGCAGTTGGCGGATTCTCGCTTGGGCGACATTCGCGCGCAGAACGCGCTTCACGTGCTCGAGTATTTCCCGCAGTACACCGCAGGCAACACCACGCTGGACGCGCTGCGCAGCACAAAGGCAAGTTACGAACTCTATCAAGGCTATGCGATGTCGTTCCAACGCACGGGTGGCGCTGGCAAAGCGGCACTCACTCGCGTAGTGCTCGATATTAAATTGGAAGACGACCGCTACGAGCGGTTCGTCACGTATGTGGCCGTGCCATGAAAACGCTGCACTCCAAAGAACGCCGAGCGGGCTTCACGCTCGTCGAGATTCTCGTCGCGATCACCTTGCTCACGGTGATCATGACCGGCGTGATGATGGCGTTCTCGAGCAGTCTGCGCGCGATGAAGACGGGCTATCAGGCCATGGACGCGGTGGAACAGGCGCGCGCCGCGCTCGACACGATGCAGCGCGATCTGGAGTCCGCGTTTGCGAACCGCCGCCACGGCGATCTGTACTCGTTCTTCGGCACGCCGATCGGCTTCACGTTTGTCGGCGTGCTTGATGGCGACAGCCCGCTTGTGGGCGACCAGCCGAACCTGGCCCGCGTGACATATGTCGTCTACGTCGGCGACGCGGTGCGGCTGGCGCAGGGGAAAATTCCGGCGGCGGCGGAGCAGGCGCGGCTGGACAAGGCCCTCTTCTCGGATCCGGATGGCGAGTTGGTCATCACCTATCCGCTGCTGCGCTTGATCGAGCCCGGCCAGACCGGTCTGGATACGTTCGATGTGCCGTGGATCGATCTGTACAAAGGCACCCAGTCGAACCCTGAGTTCCCCACCCCTGCCGAGGCGACTCAGAACTTCAGAAGGGCGTTCGACGATGCGCTGGATGGGTCGGGATTCCAGTTCGAGCAGGTGATCACGAAAGGCATTGGCCTCCTGGACAAAGGGCGGCAGGTGAAATTTCAGTCGCGTCAGCGCGAACTGTGGATACGCATGCTGGCGGGCGATCCATATTACCCGAATCTTTGGGATAGGTGGGCCAAGAGTAGCGATCCGACACTCGCAGCTAGAAAGATCGATGATTACATTCTGGCGACGAACCTGGTGTCGCGCCCGTTGGTGATTGACCCGGCCAACCGCGCTAACGATGAGCCGCGCGGGTTCAACGCGGTCGCGTATGAGCGCCAGGACCTTTTTGACGACGCGCCCCTCGATAAAAATCACTACGAGTCCATGTTCTGGCTCGAACTCATGTTCATGCAGAAGCAAGAGCCTGTACTGCCCTACGACGCGGTGAACAACCTTTACATTGAACGCGACGAGTCGCCCATTCCGTTCGCCTACACGACCAGCAGCAGCCGAGACGCCGCGGGGACTTCGAGCGGCCCGACCGCGATCCTTGGCAACGGCGCCACGACCGGGACCCAGGTGGGATACACTATCGACGAGATGACCGGTGCGCACTTCTGGAATAGTCTCGACAACATAGCCTCGCCGGAAGTGGGAACCCCCGAGCTTCCGCGCATCCCCGAAACGGTGCGGGCGCAGTTTCGTTTTTTGTTTCAGAGTCCTTATCCGGGCGCGCCCGATCATGATCGCATGTTTGCGCGCTCGATAGACCTCCAAACGGCGCAGCAGCGGCGTCAACAATGAGCGGAGGAAGAACGTGAACCAGGTGCGAGGCGATAGCGCGAGGAAGCAAAGACCAACGCGGCGCGGCGCGGCGGACCGCGGCGCGGCCTTGCTGATCGTCGTGGCGATACTCGCGATCCTGTTTGTGCTGGCGGCGCCGTTCTTCAGCACGACGCGGGTCGAGCTAAACACCGCCACGAACATGCGCAACGCCGTGCAGGCCGCGAACATCGCGAACGCCGGTTTCGCGATGGCGGTTTCGACGCTTCAGCACGATGCGCTGGCCCACTCCACCTACACCTCGCTCGATCATGCGTGGCGCACGTACTACAGCGGCGCGTGGGTGGCGCAAAAGAGCTGGATGAAGCAGGCCGGCAGCGCGATGCCGCGAATCGACGGCGCGCTGGTCGACGATCTTGGCGACACCGTCTACATTCCGCGAGAATCAACCGCGGAACCGGAAGGAGAAGGCGGAACCCGCCTGCGCAATTATCTCGAAGGGCTGGACACCTTCGTCACGCCCGCCGACGTCGATTCCGCGGGGACGACCTACGCGGATGTGGTCAATACCTTCGCCGACTACGATAACGACGGCGATGGGTTAAAGGATTCGATGTGGATCCCCGTGCCGATAGACCGCCTGGCCGAAGCGGACGGGATCGACAACGATCTGGATAGTCTGATCGTATCCGTCAATCGCGACCCCGCCCAAGATCCCTGGATCGACGAGCCCGGCGAGAGAATCGTCTTTCTCTACCTGGGCACGAGTGATGGTCTCGACAACGACGCCGATGGCGTGATTGACGAGCAGGACGAGAACCGTCTCTTCTGGACGATGGATCTCCCTTCGATCGTCTTCATCGCCAACGTCACCAGCGCGCTAAATCTCAACGTCATTGATCCTGTCGTCGCCAGTCTGCCGCCTCTGGTGGACAGACTCGACAACGACTTTGACTTCGTGGTGAACGAAAGCAACGAAGCGTACATCTTCTCTCCTCGGGCGCTTATCGCAAATCCGTCGCCGAGTCCCGCTACCATCCAGGATTTAAACTGGAGCACCATCGGCACCACCGCAACGTTTTGGAAACTGCGCAGCACGGCCACCGGCGCGGAGCCGCGCCTTGAAGACGTTATGGTGCTGGAGGAAGGGCGCGCCTACACCAATATTATCTCACCGCGCTATACCGGCAGGCCGGACAAGGTCCACACCGCCGCGGGCGAGCCGATGTGCGACATTGCGGGGCGCGTAGCGGTGTTGATCACCGACGCGTCGAGCAAGGTGAACCTGAACGCGGTGAACGCCTACTCGTTCGAAGAGCGCCCCGACGACGCCAACAAACCGCTGAAGCGCGCGCTACACTTTGGCACGACCTTGGAAGAATACGACCTGCGCGTGATGCAAGGCGCGAACGATGGGCTCGGGCGAACCGTATCGGCGCGCATACGCGCGTTGCTTATGGGCAACTCCAGAGGCGTGTCCGCGATCCCCGATGGAATTGACTCGACAGGGGGAGCGGCGGACGACGGTTATCTAACGCGCACGCAAAGCGACTTCGCGGTGGACATCAGCCTGCCCGGCTATGGGCGCATCGACGACAACGGCGATATGCTCTGGGCGACTATGAACGGTATCGACGACGACGGCGACGGACTCATCGACGAAGGCCTGAATCCGGTGCTCACCGCATACCTCGGCCTGGGCATGGAAGGCATCGACGAGCCGCGCGAATACCAACGCTACCGCCCGCTGCGCAACGAAGTCGGTGAAGGAAACGACTGGGACGTAAGCCTGGTCAACGAACTGCGCAACGCAGGGCTGAGTAGCGTGACCACCGATCCGCCGCATCCCATCGGCGCGCTCGGCGATACCTACCTGCGCACGGTGGAACAGGTGCGGGAAGCAAAGGACGTTGGCGACGCGCGCATGGCGATCGTTACGCCACTGTCCACGGTGCACAGCGAGGATCGAAACGACCGAGTCGCCATGCGCGACGCGAACAACGTGAGCCGCGCACCCGGCGACCGCCCAATCTCGGGACTCAAGCAGGACTTCCGCTTCGCGACCGCCGAGCCGATCATCGAAGCGTTGCGGCAAGACTGGGGCTTCGCGCCGAGCAAGCCGCTGGACCGGAACAATAATACCGTCGCCT
This sequence comes from Candidatus Hydrogenedentales bacterium, assembly GCA_041859045.1. Lineage (GTDB taxonomy): Bacteria > Hydrogenedentota > Hydrogenedentia > Hydrogenedentales > SLHB01 > JBHELB01. The sequence goes on from JBHELB010000008.1 coordinate 71,455, forward strand.
CGGGTGATGGCGCGCTGTTCGCCGAAGGCCTGCGCAGCGAAGCGCACGATTTCGAGTTGTTCAACCTCGCGCAGCCGGCCGCGGCGCTGTTCTCAGATGGCGCCTTCAGCGCGGCCAAGATGCCCGCCGACCGCGAGCTGCGTGCGCTGCAACTGGCCGTGAATGTCCAGGACGCGCGCGACGCCGATCACGCCCGCAGCGAGGTCACCGTCACCCAACCCGACGAATGGTGGAGCAAGGTCTTCAGCGACGGAACCAAGACGATCACCTATACCCAAGCCGGTATCGAAGACATCCGCATCAACGAGATCATGGTCCGTCCCGTGCGTCGTGTCGAAGCCGAAGCCACGCTGCAAGCGCGGAATCTGGGCGACTATACCGCGCAGTTTGATCCAAACCTGACCCCCACGTATCCCACAGGTCACCCGGCAGGCCTCGCCCCCCTCGCGGGCATGGTCCTGCCGAAATTCGACGTGCAGCGGCTGTATATGACCGATGAAGAAGCGACTTGGCCCGCACAAGACATTTCCGCCAATTGGACAATGTCTGCGACGCCTGAGACTTACGTGAACGGCGCAACCGCGACGCCGATGGGTCCAAAGGCGGTGCTGTCAACCACTACGGTAATTGTCTCGATTCTGAAAGAATTTGGCAATCCATCTGCCGACACTGTCACCGTTCCGAACCTTCTCGAGTTCGTATTTCGCCCGACCGAGGGCCTTCCTCCGGGGCGGTATTATCTGTTGGTCAATACCACCAACGCGACCGGCGCGCCCACGGTAACCGCAGCAAACGCGGGACGTCTCAAGTACGTGATCAAGCACGTGGACCCCGCCGTACCGGTACCCGATCCGGACACGGTCAATCCTCCGACTCTGGGAACGTCCATCATCAACGATTTCGCCTTCTGGGCGCAGGATGGTTCGGGGGTGGATCCCTCGCGTTCGGCCGCTTACGCGGAGCCATTCTCCGGAAACGGCACTTGGGGCGCGGGCTTCGTATTCTTGCCCACGCAGGTGGTCCCGGGCGCGGTGGATGCCGCGACCGAGGACACGAGTGGGCTGTATGGTCTTGGGTACTATGAGGATTCCGCGTATACCGTAGGGCTTCGTGAAGGCGAGGAACTGCACGTCGCGGTGTATCTGGCCGATGCAACGGGCGATGAACTCGCGATCAATTTCTTCGATTTCAGTCAGGAACCGGACCACGAATGGGTGGAGGTGGTCAACACCGCCAAGTACGACCCGAATCTAGGCACGACCCCGGCGGCCCAGGCCGTCGATATGTCGGGGTGGACGCTGGAAATGAACGTGGCGGACGGGCTGACGTCCACAACCCCTTCGGGTATTACGCCCAAGCGCGTGAAGATGACCGTGCCCCCGAACACGAAGATCGCCCCGGGCGGCTCGCTGTTGCTGGGGTTTGACAAGTTCGACGACGCGTTCTGTTTCGACGGGGGGAACCCACCGCCTACAGTGGGCGATCCGCCGATTCCCACAGGGCTTGCGGCGAACACTCCCTGGCCGAACCCGTACATTGGCATAGGCAACGATCTGAAGACGCGTGCGTACTATGTGAGCAACCAGACGACGGGCCTCGTGGCGGTTCCGGCGCAGTCGGCGCGCACGCTGATCTCGGCGAACGGCATTGGCCTCGCGCGCGATTTCCGCCTGCCTGTCTTGGCGGAGGTAACCGAACCGCCAATTCCGAATCGCTGGTTGCCCGTGCCCAATGGATTCGATGGCACATGGGTAAACCCGGATGACGGGATCACCGGAAACGCTGACTTACGCAAGGAAGCGGCACTGGGCCAGAGCGTATTCACGCGCCACCTCGATGTGACGGTGCCGGAAGGCGACTTCGTCGATCGCAACGGCGATGGCGTAGCCGACAGAGACGATCCCGAAGCGGAAGTGCAGTCGACGTCGATCGTCGCGGGCCGCGACAACCTCACGCTGGGGCTTCCGCCCGAGCAAAAGCCCTGGGACCGCATTGTGCAGCTTCAATGGCCGAGCGACGAGGAAGTGGGGTACCCGCAAGGGGGGCCTGGGGGCGAAGGGGAGGCCCTGCAGAAGCTATCCAACCTGCTGCTGCGCGGCGGAATGTTCCCGAACTATCCGGAGTTCGACGGCATCGACAACGACGACGACAACGCCGTGCTGAGTTCCGACCGATTCGACAACAACGGGAATTACACTGTCGACTCTAGTACCGAGGGCGTCGACGAAGGGCGTCATTATTACGAAAAGGCGGGCCAATCGGAAGGTTACCCGGCGCTAGGCTTTGCCCGTAACGTTCGCGTGCCCGGCGCGCCGACGCAGTCGATCGCCGCGCTGCAAGACAACGTGGTGTATGGCATGGCGACCGCGCCCGATGTCAATGCGACCGGCGGGGTCAGCAGCACTCTGCCGGACTACACCTACGTTGGGAACGTCGGCAGCATGCCCGAGGCTTGGCGGTTATTTGTCGAGCGTCGTGCGTTTCCCGGCGACTGCGTGGCGGTGACGCTCAAGGATGCGGCGAACCGTGTGGTGGACCGCGTGACGTATACCCAGTCGGATGTGGAGAACGCGGCGGCGGACGACAAGGTGTATTTCCCGCCGTCGGTGAAGGACGGCACGGGCACGACGCGCTGGCCGGAAAATTCGATGGCGCTGGACTTCTACCGTTCGCTCGAGCGGCGGCACCCGTTGTACACCGGCGATCTGCACGGCACCCAAAACCGCTGGCAGGCGACGGACGGCAATTACGACGACTGGGCGCCGAACATGGGCCCCGGCGAGTACGTCTACGACCCCGCCGACTCCTCGGGCACGGCGCTGCTGTATTCGTGGTTCGATCAATGGCTGCCGAATGCCGGTTTTGTGAACGATTCGGACCCTGTGGCGATGCGGCGCGCCAACGCGAAGCGGTACGCGCACGCGTTGAACGCATCGCCGCTACGGGCCAACTTCGAAGAGCGCGTGCTGGACGACAAAGAAGCATACACCTACACATTTAGGACCGATAGTGGCGGTTTCATTTGGACGCTCGGGCCGGAGGTGGAGGATGGTAACAGGTACTACCACGGGCTCTCCTACGACTTGCCCGGTATTGAGTGGGCCCCGAGCGAAGCCCGGGTGCAGAATCGCCAGATCGTCTCCATGGGCGATGTCGTACGGATGCCGTCGTTTGTCTTCAGAGAGCGCGTGGGATACTCCAACTTCACGGCGAACGGTCTCCTGTTCGCTGGACGCACCGAGACGCAACGCCTGACCGGCGCGCTCGTGGGACAGTCGAATTTCGACCACGTCGCGGCGAATCAGTCCACCCTGGGCACGGAGGAATACCCCGAGGTGATCCCGAGCGACCTCACCGTGCTTTCCTCGATTGCGTCGTTTGACTCCAAGGTATTGTCCGTCGGGCAGTGCGCCGTGGTGCATCCGATCTATCCGACCGTGTCCACGCTGAACGTGCATACCCGCAACCTCGCGTGGCACAAACTGAGCACCGGCAGCACGATCGAACCGCCGGGCGCGTGGGCCCCGCTGTTCACCTATAGCAACGACGCAGGCTCGCCGTCGATGGCCCCGTTGTTCGCGGGTAAACTGTCGTATCCGCGCAAAGACCCGGAGACGCTCCGTCAAGCGGACTGGTTCGACTACCGCCCCGCCGCCAGCGAATTCCCCGTGGCGCAAGCCTTTATGTTGCACCCCGCGTCCACGGCGTTGGTCACCGATTTCGACCGCTGGCCATTGCCCAAACGCGCGGGCTACTACGTGTCGACGAACGTGTTCCGCGATCCCGACGGCACGGCGCGCACACTGTCGCTGCCCAGCAACGGACGGTACGATGTCACAGGAGAGGACGAGTATACGTTCCCGCCCCCCTACGACCGCATCGACGACGCCCATGGGGCTGTGGCCCTGTTCGTGTGGGATGGCGCGAGCGGGCTCGAGAACGGCGAGTACGACCTGTATGCGCGGGTGAACGAGCCGATGGACCTGCTCATGGCGGCCGACGCGAAGCATTTGGAGACCGTGATCAACTCGCAAGGCCTGCTCACCCCGCTCGGGCGCGATTTTGTCGCGCTGGCGCGCGGCACGACGGAGTCGTCGGTGCTGGTGGACCTCGAAGCGCTTACCGATGTGGACGGCGACGGCAAATGCTGGACCGAGCCCTCTGGCCTGCCCGAAACGCGCGAGGACGGCTTGCCGCAGGAAGGTGAGTTGAATCATCAAGAGGGCTTCGGCGAACTGCGCGGCGCGAAACCGAACAGCGAAGGGCTCGTGCACTACGGCAAGGTCCGCGTCGAGCACAACTACCTTGCGGTGATGGTGCGCAACTGGAGCACGCCGGGCCAGGTGCTGCGGTTCTCGGGCCTTGTGCTGACGCCCAACAAACGGACGCCGGGCCGCATCAACATCAACACCATGCTCACGACGCGGGTAAAGGACTCGACGACGAAGTACAACCATCCGCTCACGGGTACGCCGGGCCTGCTGGGCAAGCGTCCAGTCCCCCCCCCAAATCCGACCATACCAGAGAAGAAGCCTCCTTGGATTCCGCCGTCGTGGGAGACTCCCGATACCGCTTCGTGGCGTGCGCTGTTGGAACCGCCTGCGGCGGACGACGACATGGGCGCGACGGGTACCGTGTATACGGCGGCGCTGGAGATGGCCAAGGGATTAACCACGCGCCGGGGAACCGGCTGGGTGTGGAACGATGGCCGCTACTTCACCACGCCCACGGATATGCTGTTCTGGAAAACGGACGGTGGCCTAAACACTTCCGGCAACGAAGTTCCGCTGAATCGCGATTGGGACGGTACCGGCGCGGGCGTGCCGTACGTGCTCGCGCCCGCCACGAAGGGACTAGGCAGTAGCACCGAGGCGAAACAGCGGCAGTTTGAAGAGGCGATTCTGCGTTACAGCGCGCTGGCCAACTGGCTGACCACGCGGTCGGATGTGTTTGAAGTCACGGTGACCGGCCAGAGCGGGTACTTGAGCGATCCCCAGCGGCCCCAGGATTACCGCGCGGAAGGCGGCTTTGTGGTGACCGGTGAACATAAGACCCGAACGATCTACGAACGGTGATGACATGAACACACGCATGATGGAAAAACGCCGCTGCGCCGCGCTGGCGTTGGCGCTGCTGCTTCTGCTGCCTGCGGCGGCCTTCGCGCAAGGCCCATATAACGTTATTGCGGTTACGTCAAATAACAGCTATGCAGGCGCGGACTACATCACACAGGACTTTCAGGACGCGATCACTCAAGTCGCCGATGGCGGGCGCATCATCGTCGATGTCGGCGTGTGGAATGTTTCTCCTGTTACGCTCTCCCGTGAACTCACGATTGTCGCCAATTCCGGAATCGATCCCTGGAAGTATGTGCTGAGTGCTCAGGAAAGCGGTCCGCAAAGCGGTCCGCTCTTCGATGTGAGTGCGGGAGCAAAGCTTACAATTGAAGGAATCTCTCTCTTTGGAGGAAATCCTGCTGTTCTCGTTTCCGGCACCGCTACATCGCACGCGTCTGTCACGTTGCGACGATGCTACATTCGCGGCAGTGAGAGCAACGGCGTCACAGTCGGCAACTACTCCGACGCGGAAATCGGTAATTGCAGTATCGTGAAAAATGCAGAGGGCCACCACGGCGTCCAGGTATCCGGCGAAGATACAGAACTTGACATGTATTTCTGCTCCCTTATAGAAAACGGCAAATCGGGGATCAAGATCGGAAAAGTGAAAAAAAGCAGCGTTGTAAACACACTAATGCACAAAAACGGCGAGTATGGTGGCGATTTCTCCGGAGCAGACAGTAATTTGACGCTGAAAGACAACGTTGTCACCAAGAACCAAAGCGGCCAATATAATAACCCACCAAGCGGGGCTCCCGCCCCGATTCCGATGCCCGGTGATGATCCTCAGATACTAGGGGATAGTTCTCCGAATCCACCGTTTACGGCGTGGTATGGACAAATGGATTCAGCGTCCGAGTTGAAAGATAAAGTGCCTGGTACAGGATTGTCCAGCAACGCCTTCAAAGACCTTGATGGCCAGGTTCGGCCTTTTAACGGACTCAGCGACATCGGGGCGGATGAGTACAGTACGGAGTCTCCCACGACCGTACGATGGGAAGCGTGTGTTATTACCCCCAAGGCTACATTGATAGCAGGAGAGCCGGTGGGAACAGATGGTGCAAACGTAACAATCCGACTCAGTAACGCAGCGGGAGATATTAAAGGTTTCTGGATACCACAAGGTGGGCAGAGAGATAATCTAGACCACAGGCAGTTTGTTGCCCTCACATATCGAGGAGCGGGGTACTATGAGGGGAAGATCAACTCGCTTACGACACAGTTAGGCGACGCAGACGGATCAGGCAGCATCTCCGCAGGCGATCTAATTGCTGATGGACATGCCGTTTTCTATCTGATTATTGAGGGGACTGTCCTGACCGTTACAAATTCCCAGGTCGTACTTCAGGCGAAGGCGGGACGGCATTTCACGGTGGACACGATTCCGCCGGAGGTGGACTACTACTGCTACACGGATCAGAAGATCTACCCGGGCAGCGCGCCGTTGGGCGGCGACACTACGCCGATCTTTGTGGACAACGCCTCGGCCGGGCCGTACGCGGCGCTATCGGTCGATGGCGCGACGCATCCCGGGTTGCCTTTGCCAACCACGCCGCTGCAACAGGCGGACGACGGCTTCATCCGCTCGAGCGTTGCGCCGTACCCCCACGCCCCGTTTGACAGTCTGGGGTTTCTGGCCGCGGCATCGGCCCCGGTCAAGGGGGCGCAGGTGTTCTTCAACACCGGCTCGCGCTCGAACAACCCCAATGTGCTCTATGCATCGCCCGACTACAACCTGAAAATTCGGATCGGCCTGCGTTTCGCCGATCCGCCCGTGCGCGATAAAGACGGCAAACCGGTGGGCAGCGCTCCAGACGAAACACTCTCTGAGTTAACCACTCGCGGCCCCTCGGGCTTCGAGCCGGGCAACGGCACGGCGACCTCTCCGCAAGAACTCGTGCAGAACACCGCGGCCGGATGGGAGAGCATCTCTGGTAGATCCCTGGGCAGCAACGCGGTAAATATCCAGTACACTTACGGTGCCACGAATAGTTCGTTCAGCGGCGGCTCATCAGTATATCCGCCGAACTTCTCCGCCGCCTACACCCCGCAGCGGTACAAGTGGAACGGCAGTACGGGCGTTCTTGAAGCGGTTACTAACGACGGGCTGTCGGCACGATGGAGTTTTCTCGACGTGGCGAATAGCGCGGAAGGAATTCCCTACTCCTATGCGCCGCTGCAAACGGGTATGCGGTTTGTGGCCAAAGACCGCGCGGGCAACGGCATGGAGAGCGATACCGCGCCGCTGAACCTCTACTGGATGACCGGGCGGCCCGCGCCGCAGACGCGCATCTCGCAGAACCTCGAAGGGCAGACGTTCTCGCCGCGCGACTTGTCGGTCAGTTGGCGCATCGAACGCAACAACGCGCCGGAAGTCGCCGGAACGCAACCAAGGCCCGCATTCGTTTACCGGTTCTGGGAACTGGTGACGGGCGTTATGGCCCCGGGCGTGCCGCAGGGACCGTATCAGGCCATCACGGACCTCGGCGGCAACGGCATCAACGGTTGGTCAAGCTGGACCAGCGACACGGTGCTCTCCACGGCGGTGCTCGAGAGTCTGCTGCAGGCGAAACCGAACCGCTGGCTGTTGCTGACCGTGTTCGGCGTGGATGAGGCCGGCAACGTGGACCCGTGGCCCGCCAATGAACTCGGCGTGGACGCCGCGGGACGGGTGTATACCGTGAGCGGCGTGTCGTCGGGGCGCAACTGGTGCCGGTTCCGCCTGGGCGAAGGCGTCGACACGCAGGTGCTGTGGAACTTGGAGCGGCTCACGCCGGATCCTACAACGTTTGGCGCGGCGACGTTGGTTCCTTACCGCAAGGATGACGACCTGCAAGCAACGTTCACGCTGAACGGCGTCTTCCCCAATGGCCCGCACGTACACCGCGTGCAGTGGGAACTGTCTTCGAACCCAGAGAGCTTGCCGAAACCTCCGGGCATCAACGGCGTGGTGAATGCGGGTGGACAGTACGTGGTTGGAAAACTCGGTAACGAGTACTTAAAGGTCGACACGCGGCCGCTGGGGACGACGGTGACGTATGTGCTCCGCGCGACGGCGTTTCTTGATGAGAACGGCAACGCGACGCTGGACACGGACGAGGTCGCCGACACCAGCCCGGCGACGGTGCAGTTCACGGTGGTCAAGAGCGCGTCGGGCACGAAGGTAGGGGTGCCGGACTATACCCGGCGTCCGCGCGACACGGATGAGCAGCCGGTGCGCATGCACGAAGTGAAGCCGTAGTTCCGCGCAGGCTTATCTTTTCCGGAACATGCGGCGGAAGCAGAAGACCATGGCGCCGATGATGATGGCCCAGACGGTGGCCATGTAAAGCCAGCTTCCCGAGGTCATGGCTGCTCTCCTTCCACTTCGTCGAAGAACTTCGGGTGCGTCTTCCATGCGTGGTGGATGCCCCAGAGCAGGAAGAACGCGATGCCCGCGATGATCGCCCGCGCGATCCAGAGGTAGGGAACATTCTCCGGCGGCGCGTCCTGCATGGTCAGCACTTTCCAGAAACTGTCGTAAAACCACCAGGCGAGAAGCGTCAGGGCGAAGATGGGCGTGACGAATTTCATCACGTAGTAGTAGATGCCCGGAATGCGCAGGTCCGCACCGAGGTGCATTTCCGCCCAGCCTTTTTCCATGCCGAATACCCACGCGAACAGAACGGCTTCGATGGCGGCGGAAAGCACCACGAGGAAGTTGGCGACCCAGTAATCGAGTTCATCGAGCACGCCGCGATGGTAGAACAAAATCGCGGGCTGCATGAGCAGGAACGCGACCGGAATCAGCCAACGCAGGGCCTGTTTCGGCTTCATGTTCAGCTCGTCTTCGAGAAAACGCAGCAGCGGCGTGAGCATGGCGACGGCGGAGGTCATGCCCGCGAGGAACAGCAGCAGAAACCAGAGCGTCCCGAAAAATTGGCCGAAGGGAATCTGCTGGAAAATCACCGGCAACGAGAAAAATCCGATGCCAAACGCGCTTCCACTGTCCGCAACGACCTCTTTCACCTGGCCGAGTCCGAAGAAAAGCGCCGCAGCCGGCACGGCGATGGTGCCGCCGAGGATCACCTCGCAGAATTCGTTGGTCGAGACGGTTGAGAGGCCGTTGAGGGTGATGTCTTCTTTCTTGTGAAGGTAGCTTGCGAACGACATGATCATGCCGTAGCCGAGGCTGAGGGTGAAGAAGATTTGGCCTGTGGCGGCCATCCAGATGTCGGCATGGGTGAGGACCGACCAGTCGATAACCCACATAACGCTGAGCGCGTCGCTGACGGTACGGCCTTCGACCGGCGGCAACGTGAGCACCCGGATTACGAGGATTGTGCCGAGAACGACGAGCGTGGGCATGGCGTATTTGGCCAGAACCTCGATGCCCTTTGAGATGCCGCGCGCGATGACGAGGGCGTTGATGGCGAACGCGATCAGAAAAAAGAGATACGCCTTCCCGCCAAACGAGAAGAAACCGTCCCCCACGCCCAGATACGACACGAACAGATTGCTCATCTCGCTCTGGCTGCTGCGCCCCCAGTAGGAGCCGGTCAGCGTTTGCCAGGCATAGCCCAGCGCCCAGGATTCGATGTAGAAATAATAGAGCGCAATGGTGGTGGGCAGGAGCACCCCGAATACGCCCAGATACTTCGAGAGGCGATGCCCCCAAAGGCGGTGAAACATGCCGGGCGTGCTGCCATGGCCATAGGCCCCGCCGTGGCGGCCGACGGTTCACTCGATCCACATGAGCGGCAGGCCCACGACGAGCAAGGCGATGAAATACGGAACCATGAACCCGCCGCCGTACTTCGCGGCAAGCCCCGGAAAACGCAGGAAATTGCCCAGGCCCACGGCGTTGCCCGCCATGGCCATGACCAAACCAAATCGAGTCACCCAACGGTCGCGTTCCGACATGGCGTCCTCCCCATTTCACCCTTGCGACCCACGCGGCGGGGCGATTATATCGACCCGCGGAATGCAATGGAAGAGAAAGTCATGGGGAAACTTCGCTTACGCCAAATGGCTATACTTTTACCTAGAACGCTCTAGGCTTGAATTGCGGAGTGAAGCGCGGCCAGGAGCTCTTGAGGCGAGTAAGGTTTATGGAGCAGGCCGTTGATGCCCAGCCCGAGGAAACGTTGCTCGACGTCTTCTTCGGTAAACCCTGAGGCAACGATAATTCGCGCATCGGGATTCATCTCGCGCAGGCCGAGAAACACTTCGCGCCCATCCATGTCCGGCATGCCGACATCCAACAGCACGCAATCGATCTCGGGCCAGCGCATGCGGTAGATATCCAACGCTTCGCGCCCATCGGCGGCGGTCAAGACGCTGATCTCAAACCGCTCGAGCACGCGGCGCGTCACGCTGCGGATCGTGGTCTCGTCGTCCACCACAAGCACCTCGGTGACCGGCGGCAGCTCGCTCTCCCACATGGCGCGGCGACCGGCGGCGCGCAGACTCTGAAGCTCTTGGGTCGGTAAGCACACCCTCACCGTCGTGCCCTTGCCCGGCACGCTGATCACCCGCAGCAGCCCTTTATGCGCACGCACAATTCCCTGCACCGCCGCCAATCCCAACCCGCGCCCCACGAACTTCGTCGAGAAGAACGGGTCGAACATACGGGCGCGCGTGGAAGCGTCCATACCGTGGCCGGTGTCCGTGACTTCCAAGTAGACATAGCGCCCCTCGGGCAATCCCGGCTCGGCGTGCGCCTTGGCGATAAACCGCGCGTCGGCGTGCATAACGCCCGTCGATACCTCGATCCGTCCGCCCGAATCCGATAAGGCTTCCGCCGCATTCGTGACCAAGTTCAGCAGCACCTGCTGGAGCTGGGTTTCATCGGCGCGAACCGCGGGAAGCGAAGGTCCGCAGCGAAACTCGAGAGCGCCGTGTCCTGAAACAGCGGCTTCGAGCATCGGCAGGGCGCGTGTCACCATATCGGTCAGGCTAACGTCGCCGGGATTTGAGGTGCCCGTGCCTGAGTACGCCACCATTTGCGCGGTCAGTTCCGCGCCACGGTATGCGGCCTGCTCTATTTCGTCCAAGCACTCACGGGCGGAACTGTTTGCCGAGGTCTCCAGCAGAGCAAGATTGGCGTTGCCCATGATGCCCATAAGAATGTTGTTGAAGTCGTGCGCGATCCCCATCGCCATTACGCCCAGGCTTTCGAACTTTTGCGCTTCGCGGATTTGCATCTCCAACCGCTCGCGAATCTGCTCGTTTTCCTTCCGGTGGCTCACGTCGCGCGCGATCCCCCTGAATCCACAGGGATGCCCTTCCGAATCGCGCATAATGGATATCGAGAGGTCGAGGTGTCCTTCGGTACCATCGCGGCGCAGGAAAGGGCAATCGGTTGCCGTTGCGCTTTGGCCCGTGCGCAACGCGTTGAGGAGCATCCACCGCATGGACAGGCGCGTGCGCGGCGCGAGAAACTGAAGGCCCTGCATCCCCAGCAATTCCAGCGGCAAGAATCCGAGCAGACGTCCCAGCGCCTCGTTGAAAAACTTCAGCTTGCCGTGCAGGTCAATCTCGTAGTAGCCGTCTTCAATGCCATCCAGAATTGCGCGATATTTCTCTTCGCTCGCGCGCAGGGCGCGTTCCGTCAACCGCTGCGCCGTCACATCGCGAAAACTCACCACCACCGCCTCGCGCGGCTCGGCCTCCGCGCCGCAAGGAAACGCGGAAAGCTCCACCCAGCGATGACGCCCGGCGGCATCCTCCAGCGCCAGTAGGCGGCGCTGGCCTCGCTTGCCTTCGGCCACCAGACGAGTCAGGTCTTCGACCGCCTCGCCGAGTTCCCCCGGAAATATCTCACGGCAGGGGCAATTTGAACGCAACTCATGGGACGGCAGCCACTCCTGCAAATTCCGATTGCCGCGAAGCGCAACGCCATCCCTGTCGAGAATGAGAAGGCCATCCCCAATCGCGTCGAACACGTCGCCTACGAACTCTTCGCGGGGGTGTTCCGAGGGGGATGCCGGCGGCGCGCTCACGGCATCGGCGGGAGCAGGCGACTCTGTACGCGTTTGATCCGCGAGAAGACAACGCAGATCGGTCTCGAATCCATCGCGCACGTAACGCAGTAACGCCCATTCCGATTCCGAAAACGTGCGCGGCAACGGGTGCAACGCTTCCAGCAAGCCGAAATGGCTCCGATCCGGCCAGCGCACAGGAAATCCCGCATAGGTCTCCACGCCGGGCCCCATCGACGGCACCTGTTTGGAAACGTTGTCGATCAGAACATCGGTCCCGCGGCTTAGAATCGTCTCGCAGAACGGACGCAGCGACAGCGCTATTGCGGAGTCTTCGTCTGCGTGCGTAGACGCCACCACGGCAATGTCGGGGCCGCGTGTGCATACCACCTGGAGCCGCGATATCCCCAAAACTCCGGAGACCACACGGAGCGCTTGCGCCCATTCCTCGCGCGTCGCACAAGGCACACGGCCCTCGTTTCCAGAAGGCCGTGCTGAGGCAATATCCTCGTCCGTTGTGCTCATTCGTTCTCCGCGTCCACGCATCCCAGACGTTCGACTGCACAAACAGATAGTACAGCTACCCACCCCCCATCCTCAAGCGAGCGACAGCGTAACACACGACTGCGGACGGGGAAGTTCACTTGCGCCAAGGAAAGTATACCACAATTCGTACGGGTTTTGCGAGGAGCAAAATCAATAATATCGCTAAATTGGGCAGTGTTGTCGCTATTCACTCTCGAACTGGTGTGTGGCGAGGTTAGCGGGATCGGTAAGGGGCTCAAGGGATTCCGGTCGCGGCGCACTGGAGAAGGGCTTGCCTTTTTCCGCCCAAAGCGTCTTCCACGCGGCGCTGTCGAGAGGCTCGCCGTCCACTCGCGCCCAGAGGGTGTCGAGCGTGCTGGACGCGACGTTCTTGACCCGTTCGTCGGTGCTGGTTTCGAGCACGAAGAGAAGCGTTGGGGTGGCGCGTCGATCGCCCAGGGTGACGAGGTTTTTCATGGCGGCGATTTGCACCAACGCGGCCTGGTCGATCGCGCCGCGCAGGTTCAGGCTGAACGCCTCGGAGTCCTTAAGCGCGGCGAGCGCATCAAGTGCGGCGGCACGGGTCTCGGGCACGATGGCGTGGGTGAACCCCAAGGCTTTTTCGCGGCCTTTGGCGGGCTCAAGCTCGACGAGCACGCGTAGCACTTGGGCGAGGAAGAGGGGCGAAAGGCTATCCAGCGTGTACTCGATAAACGGCACGATATTCATACGCCTTCCCTCCGCGACGAGCGCTTCGCGTGCTTCACGCGCCAAGACGGGGTCCTCCGATTTCAGCGGTTCTATGAGATCGAGGATGCGCTGCCGCTGGGCGGCATTGAGACCGGTTCGCTGCTGCACGGCATCGTCATGGTTCTTGGCATAGGGAGAGAGAAGGGGTTGTGACGCGTCGCCCCGACGGTCGTTTTGTTCGACGCGGATCACCTCGCTCTTTCCGAACAGCATGCGCTCATCGCCGACCGTCACCGCCACCGCGTTCGCATTGGGATACGACACGACGCCGTCCATCGTGGCGCCGCTCGAGAGCACCACCGTATCCGCCATTGCGGACGTCGCCGCCAATAGCGCCAGCGCAATTACGCTTTTCCACTTGCTCATGGCGTTTCCCCTTTTCCCGTTTCAGCGCTCACGATACGCTAGCCGTTGGAACTGGACCTGCGAGGTGTCCACCACGCGCATGAACGCCGAGACGCGGCGATCGTAGTAAAGATCGAATGCGGGGCGATTGGTGGAAATGCTTTCCTCGCCCGGCACCAGCACGCCAAGATCCGGGCACACCACGCTGCCCCTTACGTCCATACGCCCATACGCGTAGGAATTGTGGCGTCCCTTGCTTCGGCTGATACAGAAGATCGAGTTGTTCGAATAGAGCAATCCGTCAAATTTGAACGGTCTACCCGAGGCGGGACGCGTCATTTCGTCCGCATACCAAAACTTGCGCAGCGCATCTTCGCTGAGCCAGAAATCCGAAGGGCATAGATCGAGGATGGTGGCCCCGGTCAGGTTTGTGATTACCGCCACCCCAGGATCGCTGTATTTGACCGCATGTTCGTCGCTGGCGGTATAGGTGTAGATGGGCTGGCTGGGCCGCAATCGATAGTAGCGCGGACGGTATGTCGGATCAGCCTGGGCCTTGGCGTACTCCATGCGGTTAAACAGCATGAGCTCGGACGTGGTGAAGCTGAACTGCGACTGATTCCCGCTTCCTGCGCCGGGATCCGTCACCCCCGCATCGAAGTATCCAATCGCCACCGTTTCGGTTTTGCCGCCGTAGGTGAGCGATTTGGTCTTGTTCGCGGTGCGCATATCGATGGACCCCGCCTTGTCGGGAAACTTTTGATTGTCCTTGCTGTTGTTCTTGCCGCGAATGGTCAGGTAGTCGCCTATCATGATGCTGCCCCCCGCGACAAGGGCGAGTCCATTCTCAGTGCCATCGGAGGCTTGCCCGTAGGTGTTCGGCGCATCCGCATAGGTCACGTCGCCCACGACATACACATTGCCGCGAACGAGCAACTGCCCCTCGCCTTTCACCGGCCCTTTCAGCACCAGATCGCCGTCGATGGCCACGCGCTCGTTAATGACGATGGGATCGTCGTTCGTGCCCACGAGAATAAGGTTGCCCTCATACGAGCCATCCGTCGAGAGCGAATCGAGCGCGCTGTTCGACGCGGTGGGCAAGGCGCCTCCGGTATAGGCTTGTCCCTTCGGCACGCCATACGCCACGCCGCCCTTAAGCGACCCGCCGGCCTGGCTCGGATCGAGTTCAAACACGATCGAGCCGTTGGCGCTGTTCACCACCGACTCGAACTCGGCGTCGTCCACGCGGCGGTTTCCGTTCTCATCGGGATACGGCGCGGGAAATTGCTGCGGCAACGTCCCATCCGTCATTTTCGCCTCGTCGGTGGGATAGCCCATGTACAGGTTGGCGAAGGGGTTCAATTTTCCCTCGCTGTTCGTGGTGGCATTCTGCAGCGCCGTCCGACTCAATGCGCCCGTCGCTGATTGGGTGAGCTTTCCGTTGGTGCCGCTGAACTGATGCGCCTTCAAATCGACGTTCGACGCAAGCTGCCCCGCCGTGAGAATCGTGCCGCTCTGATTGCGCACGTCGCCGCGCGTGTACAGCGTGCCTGATACGTTCGTCTCGACCTTTTCGTTGTTGTTGTCGCGCACCATCAAATTTTCAAGGCACGCCACCTTGATCCGATCGAAAGTCCCGTACGTAGTCGGGTTGTTCCGGTTGCGCTCGAGGTCGAGCGAGAGAAAGTCAGCATGGCAAAGTACGCAATTAATGTTGTTGGCCAAAATGCCGAACTCGAACCCTTGGAACACCGCGCCGGACACCTGGATCGTCTGTTCTACGGTACGGCGGCGGCCACCGCGCTCGGCCGTGCAGGCGGCGGTGAAGTTCACCGACGCCAGGTCGTCGGTCCGTTCGAGGGTCAGGCTCACAATCCGGCCGCCCGAGGCAAGGTCCGTGGGCGCATCCTCCTGCACGAGCGTCATGACCGGCGCTGTATCGAACGTCCCGTTGCCGTTCATGTCGTACTCGACGCCATTGCGCTGGCCGTCGTGGTTGAGATCTTCGTTTACGCCCGCGACGCCGTCCGCAAAGAACCGGTATGAGGCCAGATTCCCCGTGGTGTTGCCGTTTCCAATCAGGTATTGGTTCCACACCCGTTCGATGGCCATGTCGATGCCGGCTTTGGCGGCTTCGTCAAGCGCGGAACGCACGACCGCCTCATCGGCGCTACGTTTGCTGCCTTGGACGCGTACGGTAATCGCTGCCAATGCGCCAAGGATGACGACTGTGGCAAGCACGACAAAGACAAGCGCGATACCTTCCCGGTCACGGTGTGTATCCATACCGCCTCCTTCCACCCGCGTTTAGTTGAGCAGGTAGACTCGCTTTTGCACCGTGGCCAGCACCGGCGCTTGACGCGCGTTTCCCGGCCGGTCGGCCGCGGAAACGGTGATGAGAATGACGTTGCCGTTGCGCGCGAAGCGCACATCGGAGAGATGGTTGGCGGCGGCGACGGACCGGGCCTGTCCATCCTGAATACGGACCACCCGCCGCGACAGCGCACCGTCGCCATCGGTGTCCTCTCCGGCATCGAGACGGAAATTGTTGTTGAGGTCTTCGTTGATGTAGCGATAGGTGATCGGCGTGGACCAGTTGCGCCTCGAACCATCCAGAGGCGTCTGAAACACGATCTCTATGGGCGACGCCGCCACCGGGTTTTCCGTGATTTGAAGGGCGTTCAGTGGAGGAACCAGCGCGACATTGGGTTGCTTGGCAGCCAATTGCAGTTCGCGCGTCATTTCCTGCAGCACCCCTCGGGCATCGTCCACCACATCCGCTTTCGCCCGCGCCAACGCCACTGAAGAAGCGGATGTCGCAATCGCCACAAAAGCCAGCGCCCCCACGATGCTAAGGATGGCGATGGAAATCGTCAGTTCGAGCAGCGAGAATCCTTCTTTGCGCATGAACAGGCCCTCCCTAGCGATCTGTTAGAACCGTCGAAACGGAGAGTTGAGTGACGGCGCCGCGCAGGGTGCGCCACTGCGACGTAACGGTGACCTCAAGGGGATTGGCCGTTTCCAGCGGACCGCCGGGCGCGGTCAGATTTCGGTAGCGCACGGTGATTCGCTCGTCAGGAAGCGTCGTGGCCTCGGCGACCGCGGTGCCGTCCGGCCAACGCTGCAACAAAGCACCCGGGAAATTGCCCACGGATCCATCGCGCAGCGTCCGCATATCGCTTAGCAGGCTCTGCAGATTCTGCGCCGCCGCCCCGCGCTGACCCTGGAGATCCATCGCTGTGTAGTAAGTGATCAGCGCCTGGGCCGTCGCCCCCATGACCAATGCGAACGTTGCCATCGCGAAAGTCATCTCGAGCAACGTCAGCCCGCGCTCCTCGCGTAAAAACGTTTCGCGCCTCATCCGTCTCCTCCTTACGCCAGGACGCAGGAGTCAACGGCATACTGCCTCGCCGCGCGTCTCCCCCATCCGGGCAAACTCACGCATCGCCAGGCTGAGTGCCCCCACTCGCCTGGCTATCTCTCTACTTCCCTGTTCGCCCCAATCCCTGCGTAGACGCGAGCGCATCGAATTCTTTCGTCCGTGAGAAATTCTACCATCAGGTGCGGAAAAATGCAAGGCACGCAAAACAAAATACTCGCAATATATTGCATGATCACTGCCGTCCGGTTATAAGTTGAATAGTTCCAATTGGTTACTGATGCACTCATCGTCAATCGCACATTTCTGTTCAGAAAACACTTGAAAAATGGGCCTTTTCTCGAACAGGGTCAGACTCAAAATCTGTAGAATGG
>JBHELB010000049.1:0-32856 GCA_041859045.1 Candidatus Hydrogenedentales bacterium
TCTTTTCGGCCCCGCCAGAGCAGGTTAGCAACTAGAGCAGGTTAGGCCTTCTTGGCCGCCTTACGCATGCGGACCGTGGCCAGCACCGCGCTCAGCGCGCCGAGGGCCAGAACCATCACCGGCGACGCGATGACCAGCTTGGCCATCAGGATGACCGGCAACAGGGCCACGCGAACCGCCGCCGCAAGCACGCTGTGCTTGGCGATGACATCGGCAATCGCCGGGCTGACGTGGTAGTACACGTCGACCAGGGCCGTACCCAGCGCGTTGTTCAGCAGGAAGCTGTCGCGCAGGACACGCAGCGTCTCGATATCACCAGCCAACGGAGTGCCATAAGCCGCCGTCGCGATGAAGCACGGGCCGCCACCGCCGCCGCCGCTGTCACCACCGCCCGCCGCAAGGCCGAGCAGCGCCGCCAGCAGACCGCCGAGGATGGTCAGGATCTTGCCCCAGTCGAACCCAGCCTTGGTGTACGTGAAGGCACCCGGAATCGTCAAGTTAACCAGCGCCTTGGCCGCGATCTCGCCGCCCTGGACCGTGATGACGATGTCCACCACACCTTCCGCGTTCGCCGGGGCTTCGATCTGGAAGCCGAACTCACTCACGTTCTGCAACGTGCTGAGGTCCGCCTCAACGCCGCCGAAGGTGACCTTCTGCGGCCAACCCAGACCCTGACCCACGATGGTCACCAGCGTACCGCCCGTCGTCGGGCCCGACGTGTTCGACGTCGCGGACAGCGCCGCCGCCGGATTCGGATTACCCGCGCCATTGTAGAGGACGAACGCGCCAAGGTTGTACAGACGCGAGGTCACCTCGTTCACCTGGGTAATCGAGTTCATCGGATTCGCCGATTCCGGAGCGTATTCGCCCGGGCTCACAGTCGACTGGTACATCGCCGTGTCGCCAACCGTGTAGTTGTGCACGTCAACGTTATCCGGAGTCAGCGTGCTGTCCCACAGAATCGCCGAAGTGCCGCCCGTCGCGATGGCGCCTTCGAGCAGAAGGGCATCGTTCGTCGGGTAAGTGAGCTTCATCGCCGTCTGATCGGTGTTGATGCTGACTTCGCGCTCGGCGTAGTCCTGATCGTACAGGTGCAGGTCGAAGGCCCACACGTTGTTCACGATGGTTGCCGGAACGTCCTGCTCCAGACCCAGATGCAACGCGCTCTTGGTCGCGCGAGCCAGACCGTACAGCGCGGTGACCTCAGGCGTGTTCTTCAACGCGGCGGTGTTTTCCACCGACGAGAGAATGTCGCTCGGCAGCGTCAACGTCGCCGTCGTATCATCGGCCAGGAACAGGGTGTGCGCGGTGTACTGGGTCTTCGCCGCGTTCACGATGAACGCCGTCGTGTACACCGTCGCCGGCATGCCGCCGGACTGCTCGGTCGCATTATACCGAACGTACGTGAAGGCATCCGCCGCCGTACCCGGCTCTTCCACATCCACCGCCTGCACGGCGACTTCCACCGAGTACTCCGCAACGGTCGCGCCGAACGCGTCGAACACCGGAGCCGTCACATACAGGTCGGTGTTGGTGTTCGTGTAGCCTTCCGCAAGCGCGGCAGGCACGCCACCGAACGTCACCACACTGTCATTGCCGGAGAAGTTGGTGCCCTGCAGGTGAACCACGCCACCGCCGAACAGCCAGTTCTTCGCAGGCGCAACCGTGTTAATCACCGGCACCGGAGGCGCATCGACATACTCGAAGCCTTCCTTCGCGATACCGAAGTTCAAGCTGTCGTCCGCCTGCTCCACGCGAACGTCCACCAAGCCCAGACGCGCGCCCGCAGGAACGGTCACGGTCAACTCGGTATCCGGACCCGCCTTGGAGGCCGACTTCACGATGGAAGCCTGCTGCGTACCAAAGTAGACCACCGCGTTCGACTCAGCCTCAGGCGTGGTCGGCGCCGGGATCTGGGTCTCGCCAACATTGAACCACGAACGCTGACCCACGAAGTCCGTCGGATCGGACGCCGGCGGAGTTGTGGAGCCGAGCAGATCGCTCACCTCAACATAGGTCGTCGCACCGTTCGCGCCGATGACGTTGAACACCAGGTCGCCAAGGTGGAACGGATTCTCGACCGCATTGGTGCTCTGGGCGCCACGCTGATCATCGATTGTCGTGATGAGCTTGCCGCTCAGCGACAGGAAGAACAACTGAATGTCGCCCGGAGTCAGTTCAGAAGCCGTACCAGAAATCTGGTACCACGTCGTCAGGTTGGCCGACGGGTTGAAAACAACCGCCTGCGCCTTCGTGCCCTTCGCCGTGACCGGCTGAAGCACCGACGCATCATAGGTCACGTTGAACTCGAGATTGGACGCCGCCGCCTGCGCGCTGTTGCGATACAGGTAGATCGGCACCGTGATCTGCGAGCCATTCGCGCCGTGGAACTCGATCGGGGCGCTCTGGCCAACACCGCCCACACGAATGACCTGGCCATCCGTGATCGGGTCAACCGACGGAACCGACTGCGGCGTGGTCACAGGGAATCCGGAACCCGTCACAACCGCCGTCACGCCGCCCGCCAGCAAGCTCTGGGTCGGATCCACCGCGATGCCGGTGATCGTGGCCGAGCTAAGCGGGACGAAGGTAAACGGAAGCGTGAACGCCTTCGTGCGGCCGCTCTTGGTCGCAGCCGTCACGAACAAGTCGTAGTCGCCCGCCACCGCAACCGGCGTCTTGGCGATCAGGGTGTCCGCCGCGACGAGCTGCTCGTCGGTGGCCTCGATGATCGCGCCCGCCTTGCCGAGAGCCTGGAAGCTCACCTGCGGCGTGCCCGCGATCTGCGAGAAGTCACCCGTGATTTCGATCTGGTAACCGCCATCGTCGAAAACCGACGACGGGAACACCGCCGTAATCGGGGCCGCCGAACGGTACGTGTAGGCCTGCGCCAACACATCCGTGCCGCCTTCCGCCGTCACCGAAACGTCCACCGTCGTGCCTTGCGCACCCGCCGGAGCCGTCACGGTAATCTGCGTGCCGCTCGGGTCTTCAACGATATCCGTCGCCGCGACGCCGCCAAAGGTGACGTCCGTCACGCCAAACAGATTCGTGCCGGTGATCGTCACCGTGTTGCCGCCCGCCGCCGGACCGGTCGCCGGGTCAACCGACTGAAGAACCGGGGCTTCGGCAAGGTACGTGAACTGCGCCGACGCCGTTACCGTGCCGCCCGCCGTGGTAACCACCACGTCAACCGGACCGCGCGCATGCGCCGGGGTCGTCACATACAGTCGGTAAATCGAGTAGATCTCGTTGATCGTGGCCGCGACGCCGTCGAAGGTGACCTGCAGGTCGCCCGGCAACGCCGTCAAGAACCAATCGCCATCGATCACCACCCCGGTGCCGCCCAGGACGGTGCCCGACTTCGGCGTGAAGTCGTCAACCACCGGCTGCGGAGCGCCGCCATTGATGTACAAGAAGCCATTGGCCGAGGTGGCCACGCCACCATCGGTCGTCACGGTCACGTCCACAAAGCCCGCCGCGTGGGCCGGATTGTAAACGCGCGCATACGTGTCTTCGATCGCGTCAAGCGCCGCCGCAACGCCGTCAAACGTCGCCGCGAAGCCATTCACAAGGTAATTCGCGCCATACAGACCGACCGCCGTGTTACCGGCCGTCGGACCAAAGTTCGGCGACACGATGTTCAGCGCCGGCGCGGCCAAATAATTGAACGCCGCCAACAGCGAACCGGTGTAGTTGTTGCCCGTGCTCACGTTCAGGTCCACAAGACCCGGCGCATGCACGCCCGTGAGCGCCTGGAACTGCGTGACGCCCTTTACCGGAGCCGTGTTGAAATCAACTTCAGCGCCGCCCAACGACGCACCGAAGCCAAGCTCGACCTCGTCGAAGCCTTCGCCGTCGACCGTGACGAGCGTGCCGCCCTTTTCGCCGCCCTGGGTCGGGTTGATGCTATCCACCTTGGGACCAAGGTACTGGAAGCCTTCGAAACGCGTGTCGGACACGCCGCTCTGCGTTTCGACCTTCACGTCAACCAGCTTGTCCGTCGCCGGAGCCGACAGGTCCTTCGCGCGCGGCACGGTCACCGTGTACACGCTGCCGTTGCGCACCGCAGCGCCGCAGTCGACGCCGTCGAGGGAGATCGTCAGCAGGTCTTCCTGACCGGCCGGGACGTTGTCCACGGTCACGTCGAGCGTCGCGCCGCCGATCGCGTAGTCAGACGCTTCGCCGGTCGCCTGGTTGGCCACCGCCGAAATGACCATCGCATCCGGGCTCTTGAACGGCGCGATGACCGACAGATGGGTCAGGTCGGTCTTAACAATACCGTCCAGAACGACCGTGTCGGATTCCGACGCCGTCCAGTTCGAAGCCGCCGTTACGTCGATCACCGCCGGGGAGTTGGTGTTGTCCACATCCGCCGGATAGGTGTAGATGGTGCAGTTGTCATCCTTCGCAACGCCGTTCACGCCCTGGAACTCGACGTGAATCGGGTTGCTCGCGATGCGGTTCTGGTCGATCGGAGCGAACTCGGTGTCGGTCGCACCCTTCACCCAGATGGTCGCGAAAATGTAGTACGTGCCTTCAACCGAAATCGTCGCGAAATCCGCGCTGTCCAGACCCGTCGTCGTCAGGTCCGCCACCTCGGTTCCCAGCAACGCGCCCAGATTGTCCGCCGCTTCAAGAACAAGGATGCCTTCCTCGCCCGCCTGAAGCAGACCATCCGGAATCGAGATCGACACGACGCGGAGCGGATTGCCCGGATCCTGCACGGCAACCGTCGTGGCCGCATCGAAGTTATAAGCCGCCTTGCTCGCCGGAGCCAACGGCTGCACGATGACATTGCGCGTGCCGGGCTCATACGGAGCAGGCGATTCAACCGAAACCGCGCTCACGTACTTGTCGCCCACGCCGAAAGCCGGTTCCGCAACAATGCCAAACGGATCATCCGGCAAACCGTCGCCGTTCGCATCCGACGTAATCGTCTCCACGGAGAAGTTCACCGGCTGACCCTGAAGCGTGCCCTTGCCGGAGTAGGTATCGGCGGTAACGCCGAGAGAAGCCGTGGTAATATCCGAAATGTCGTCCAAGGTCGCCGGGAAAGGCACGATACCGTTGCCAATCAAGTTCTGCACGGCCTTGTTGGTCGAAACAGTATAGGTAATCTGCGAAATGTCGCCCGGGCTGTCCGTATCGGTGGTCAGCGTCAGCGGTACACCCGCGGCTTTTGCAAAAATCGGGCCCGATGCCTCCGTAAACACGCGCGCGCCGTCGACAAGGCCGTCAACAGCGACATCGCTCGCCGGAGGATAGTTGCCCTGGGCCGCTTTCAGCGCGTAGAAGGACAGGCCCACCCAGTCCATCGCGCCGTCCGCCGTCGAAACGAACAGCGCCGCTTTGCCCGCCGCTGCCGCACGGATTGAAGCCACTTGGCTACCCGGCTCGGCATCCAGCACAGCCACGCCGTCGCTCGCAAGCGACCACTGGACCGCGCCCACCGGCAGCAGCCTATTTTCCGAATCAAGAACACTGAACCGCTGCTCGGCCGCCACCGGCACGGAGAAACTCTCTCCAACCGGCGTTACGCCATCAGCAGTGATCTGGAGGTTGGTCACTACAGGGGCAGCGCCAACCGCGGCAGGTTCTTCCTGACCTGCCATCGGCAACAGGCCAATCGCGAAGGCCGCCGCCATTAGCACGCTTACCAGCAGTGCCAAACTCAGCTTTTTCTTCGTCCCCATCTACGTTTCTCCTCTTTTGCTTCAGCATTTCTTCCGCAGACTGTCTGACGCAACAAATAGCAAAGACGTCGCCTCGCGGCTTCCTCTCTGCATCAAACCCTTTGGTGTGGCCCTGACATCAACCCCAACTCCGCCCTACCCAATTGAAAAACGACGAAACACTTCTTCCCCCGTAGGAAAAAGGCCTTCGCCACTCTGCAAGGTTGGATTATAGGGGGTCTCACGGTAGCCTGTCAACTTCTTTTTCCGATCTGCTGCCCAGATCGCACCCTACATCCTTCCAAAAAGAATCTTTTTGCGGTATATTCATAGCAAAAAACCAATAAAAACCGCCACGGCTACCCCCGAATTCTTTTCCCCTCTGCGCATAATCTCATTCCTGTCTATCCGAAAATCCAACACGCCGGACCGATACACAATAGTGAAAGATGTCCACGCCGAGCAAACATGTCAAGAAAATACTACCCCATCTCGTACTTCGACTCAAGCAAATTCTCACGGGCGCGAGCACATACACGGCACGGCAAAGCAAGTCCCCCTCGCGCAGTTGATGTCTTTCCGCTTTGAAGCTATGATCGTGTGTCTTCCTTGAAAGGCTTTCCGATAGCGTATTGCGTGCGCACCCCGAAGAGACGCGCACGGCCTGAGGCCATCATAGAACACGTTGACTACTCCAGCAGGATTTGAGGCAGGATAATCACATGATAGACCACATAAACGGCGAATCCGGCCCGATTGAGCGCACTTCCACGCCCCATCGGCGCTCTCTATGGGGCTTCCTGGCGCTGCTGACGGCGCTGGGGGCGATCATCTTGTTCACCGAGTTGGGCCGGATGGACGTGGTGACGGACAACGAAGGCCAGCGTGCGACGCCGCCCATCGAAATGGTCAGGACGGGGAACTATCTAATCCCCACGATCAACGGGTTGGACTATCTCGTGAAACCGCCGCTGCTGTACTGGGCCATCGCGGGAGTTTACAAAGCCACCGGCGTCATCAACGAATGGACCTGCCGCATCCCCACCGCCGTATGCAGCATTCTGGCCGTGCTGGCGCTGTACGTCTTCACGCGGCGCGCCGCGGGCGAACGCACGGCGCGCTGGGCAGCGATACTCCTGCTGTCGTCGCCTTACTTCATCGAGCGATCCCGCTGGGCGGAGATCGATGTGCCGCTGACGTTGTTCGTGCTGCTGTCGGTACTGGCGTTGCGCGCCGCCTGTCTCCAACGCGACATGTACCTCAACCTCGCGTTTGCGGTCCTCTCCGGCCTCGCCCTTGGCGCGGCGTCGATGCTCAAGGGCCCCCCCGCATACTTATTCGTCGTCACCGCGTGGATGGGCGTGCAACTTGCCGAAGGCCGCGATCCCGGCCAAGCCTTGCGCACGGGCCTGCGCTGGACGCTCGCCGCGTTCGTCATCTCACTGCTGTTTCTCATCCCGCCGGTTCGGACGTATGTCCCCCTTCCCGTGGCGCTGCTCGTGTTTGCGTTGGCGTGGTTTGTTCTCGCGCTGCGCTACGGCCGCCCCACGCGATGGGCCGACCTGGTAACGCTCGCGGCCGTGCTGGTCATTGGCGCAGCCCTGACGTTCCCGTGGGTGCATGCGGTGGTGAACATGAAGGGACTCGATTATTTCAGCGCCATGCTGCGCAGCGAAGCCCTCGAGCGCACCGCGCGCGCGACCGACATCAACAGCGGCGGCCCGTGGTATTACCTCGTGGCGCTGCCCGCGCTGTTGGCCCCCTGGGGACTCCTCTTGCCGTTGCACCTTTCCCGAAGCGCCTGGCAATCGCGCGGCGGGTTCTATCGCTTTGCGGTCGTCGCGGGATGGCTCGGCGTCGGGTTGTTCTCGCTGATCGCGGGCAAAGAACGCGAATATATCCTCCCCGCCGTGCCGCTGCTGCTGATCGCCACGGCGTACCACCTCGTGCATGCGGCCGACGCCTATGCCGAACGCTGGGCGGTGCTGTGGTCACGCGCGTGGCGCGCCGCGATGCCAGTCTTCATGCCCATCCTCGTCATCGGCGGCGCGATCTACTTTACGCAGGCGGAACGCCATCCCGTACTCATCGCGGAATGTGGCGTGGCCGCCGTGCTGGCCCTTGCCGCCGCCTACTGGGGCTTCAAACGCCCCTCGCGCCGTCTCCAAGCCGTGGCCGCGTGCGCCATGCTCGCCGTCTGCCTGGGCATGGTCGGGCGCGGCTTCCATTACGCCTCCACGACCAACAACACCCCGCGCCACGTGGCGCTAGCCTGCCAACGCCTGCTCGACGCGGGCCTGCGCGTCGAGACCGTATCGCGCACCAACTTCAGTCTTGCCTTCCCCTACCCCGCCGTCGCGTTCTATTTACAACGCGAGATGCCGCTGGCGGGCAACGATGCGGAGAAAGTCAAAGAGCAATTCCGAGGAAAAGAGCCGTATTATTTCCTCGGCCGCAAAGATTTCATGCAAGAACTCGGCGCCCTCGACCGCGCCGGGGTCTACGTCATCGCCGGGCCGCACACAAGCAAAAAGCTGATGCTGGTCGGCAACCAACCCGCGCCGGTTTCATTAGAGAAATAACGGCCCCATCCGCGAACACAGCGAGGCCCGCATCGCCCGAGGCCCCCTCGCCGAGGTAGACACGCGGGGCAAACTCTAATGCGATAACTCTGCGCAAATGTGCTGGGCGCACACTTCGTCAGCGAGGAGAACTCGAGCGGGCAGTTGCAGCGGACCTACCTCGGGGGCTATGGCGACATATCCGGTTCGAATCCCTCGAGCGGCACGTACCGGTATTACGCGATGGACTTCTTGTCGTCGGCGCGTGCGCACTATGACGGCTCGGGAACGTTGCTCGCATCGTTCGAGTTCGACCCCTACGGCGGGGTCTACTCGACCGACGGCGCGGCGGGCGACCGCCTATACGCCACCCACGGCTGGTCCACAACGCTGAGCGAATACTGGTCGCCGTCGCGGCTCTACAGCCCCGAACAGATGCGCCTGGACAACCCGCGACCCCTTGGGTATGATCGACGGGCCAAATCTCTATGGCTACGTGAACGGAAATCCCGTCAGCAGAACTGACCCGACGGGACTTTTTTCAAGCCTGAAAAATTGCGCCGCCGTCCCGTGGGCTTGTGCAGGGGTTGGAGGAGCGGTCGGAGGAGGCCTGGTAAACGGATCGATCGCCAAGGCCGCTGGTTGCAGCAACGGAGAAATTGCGTTAGCGGTGCTTAAGGGGGCTGGGACTGGTTTCCTTGAGGGGGTCGGAGCGGCCGGGGCCGCGGGGCTCGCGGCCAGACTTGGTGGCGGGGCCATAGCAAGGGTAGTCAGCGCGGGGGCAGGTTCGGCTGCCGGCGCAGCAATGACGGGCGGAAATATCCCTGGAAGTTTCCTCGGTGGAATCTTTGGCGGGTTGGGATTAGACTCACTTCACAATTTCGTGGGAGGGTTCGATATAGGTGTGTTCGGAAATTTCGGTGGCAGCCCCTGCGGCTGATACGTGTTTGTAGGGCGGCTGAGGCGGGCTCGCTCTCAGAGCGGGCTCGCCTCTTTTTCCGGGGAGGTATGGAGGAGGGTTAGATGACGCGGCAATGTGAGCGGGTAGTGGGTCTTTCCCCAAGAGAGAAGGGGTTGGACTCTTGGCTCTCCGCTTGTTGGCTTACGCTCCCTGTTCCGATATTGCTGTTCTGGGGCCTGAATAGACTGCGGTCAGCGCCGCTCGCTGAAGATGCCTTGCTCTATCTATTGTCAAGCGTGGCGGGAAAAGCCGTTGTGTGCCTTGGTCTATCTGCCGCTGCAATTATTTACATAGCACTACTGCTCTATTTAGTGCGCAAATTTCGCGCATCCCTGGATTCCATTCCCGAGTACCATCTTACAGAAAGCGGTTTCTCTTTAATCTCACCATCGGGCGTCAAGGAGTATTATGCTTGGCATTCTCTTCAGAGCGTTTCCCTCGTCGGGGGCCGTCTTACCTTCGATTCCGGAGCCGAAGTAGAGCTCAAAATGCTTACTTGCCGATTCTTGAATGCGGCAAAAGAAGTGGCCGAAAGCGATAATTTGATCAAGAAGGAAATGCTGTCCTGGAACATGGCTGCGTTGGAACACAGAACTCAATTTTGGAGAAAGTTTTGGAAAACCTCACTCCTTATAGACCTGGTTTTCGCATTGGGGTTGACGCCGGTGGTAGCTGTTACGATTTATGATTCAGAGAGCTCCGCCGTTTTTGTAGCAATTCTCGCCTTTGTGTTTCTCTGCACTTCGGTTTTCCTGTCTTCTGCACTGCACTCCGAAGAATATCGCAAGAGTCGTCCATTCTAGACTTAACGGGTGTGGCTTTCTAAATACCGCTGCGGTTGCGCCGGACCGGATGGAGAGCACCGAGAGCTTGCTGAAGAACAGGGCGGACGGACGCGGGATTCTTTCCGACGAGAAAAGAAAAGGCCCCTTTGTCTTCTCGGTCGTGTATGGGGCTTTTCTTTTGTTGCTAATTTACGTTTGCTATCTTGGGGACCTCCTTCGTGTATATACGGAGGGCAAACTGGAGGCAATTCATCTTTTTGCGAATCTTATAATTCCTTTCGTGACAGGAATAATGTATGCACTAGAGATATGGTGCTACGCTCGCAACTTCAAGACGAGGGTGGTTCCGGGCGGGTTAGTTTTGCGCGACATACTTAATCGCCCCGTTTACATACCGTGGGGAGATATTGAGAAAGTCATTTGGCTGCCGCCAGGCCGCGACTATTATTGTTCACTGAAGTTTTTTCTTCGCGACGGATCGACTCGGAAAGTCATGAACATGTTCAAGGAAGAGGAATATCTCGTTGCGATTCTAATCCGCTCTTGCAAGCCGGAGGCCTCACAGGAAATACGGCGCTACGCCCGGGAATTGATGCTGAAGCGGAGAGAAAAGGAGCGGCAGAACGCTTCGCGAGCCAGGCGCGGGTAAGCAGCTCGTTGAATCAATAGCCGTCGCACTGAAGACAAATTGCAGGCCCTCGGCGCCTTATCCCTGGCGCAATGCGCGGAGTGCGTTCTGAAAATCGTCCGGGGGCGGAGAGGTGAACGTGAGGCGTTCGCCGGTCACGGGGTGTTCGAAGCCCAGTTTCTCGGCGTGGAGCGCTTGGCCGTGCAAGGCTTCGAGCACGCGCCGGGTCTCAATCGACACGGGCCATGCGCCGAAGTCGGTCACACCGTAGACCGGATCGCCGAGCACGGGATGTCCGGCAAACCGCAAGTGCACACGAATCTGATGCGTGCGGCCGGTCTCGAGTTCGAGGCGAAGCAACGACGCCGGGCCAAATCGCTCGAGCACCTCGAACCGCGTGACGGCCTCGCGCGCATGTACGCCGGTCACGGTCATTTTCTTGCGGTCGGTGAGACTGCGCCCGACGGAGGCGTTGATGCGTCCGTTGTTTTCCTTGAACTCGCCGCGCACCAGCGCCACGTAGTGCCGGTCGAAGCTGTGCTCGCGCGCTTGCAGCGCAAGCGAACCGAACGCGCGCGGCGTCTTTGCGACCAACATCACGCCCGAGGTGTCGCGATCGAGCCGGTGCACGATGCCCGGGCGCTGCGGGTCCTCGCCTGGGCGCAGAAAATCCGGGCAGTGGTGCAACACCGCGTTGACCAACGTGCCGCTGGGATGGCCCGGCGCAGGGTGCACCACAAGCCCGGCGGGCTTGTTGATCACCAACACCTCGGCGTCCTCGAACAACACGTCCAGCGGGATGTCCTCGGGGTCGAGCGCAATCGACGCGGGCGGCGGCAGATCAACCTCGACCCGATCGCCCGCGGCCATGTTGCGGCTCGGGCGCGTGACCACGTCGCCGTTCACACGCACACGCCCGTCCTTGATCGCCTTCTTCACAAACGACCGCGACGCATCCTCGATCGCCTCGGCAAGGTACACGTCGAGCCGAAGCCCCGCGTCTTCCTCGCCCGCGATAGACTCAAACAAGTTCTGCGGCACGTTTGAACCCCGGCGCGAGCGCGCGGTAGCTGTCCTGGTAGAGTTTGAACCAGGCGTCGTAGCGCGCGGCGTGGGCGGCGATGGGCACGCACTCGTCGACGACGCGAATCGTGGCGTCGCAGGCCTCTTCGACGGATTTGTACATGCCCGCTTGCGGAGTGGCCAGCAACGCCGCGCCGTAGGCCGGGCCTTCGTCGACGTTAATCGTCACGAGCGGGGCGTTGTTGACGTCGGCCTGAATCTGCCGCCAGAACGGGCTTTTCGCGCCGCCGCCGGACGCGCGCGCCTGGGTAATCGGCACGCCCATCTCGCGCATGATCTCGAGGCTGTCGCGCATGGCGAAGGCAACGCCTTCGAGGACCGCGCGGGCCATGTGGGCCTTGCCGTGGCGCAACGAAAGACCGACAAACGCGCCTTTCGCGAAGGGGTCTTTGTGCGGCGTCCGTTCGCCGGTGAGGTACGGCAGGAACGTCAAGCCTTCGGCACCGAGCGGGGCTTGCGCGGCGGCCGCGGTGATGTATTCATACGGATCGCGGCCGGTCTCGGCGGCCACGGATTTCTCGTCTTGGCACAGCGCGTCGCGGTACCAGCGCAGCGAGCCGCCGGCGCTGAGCACGACGCCCATGACGTGCCACTTGCCCGGCACGGAATGACAGAACGTGTGCACGCGCCCCTGGGGATCGAGGGAAACGTCGTCCGCGAACGCGAACACGACGCCGCTGGTGCCCACGGTCGACGAAATCACGCCCGTGCGCACAATGCCGCAGCCCACGCCGCCCGCGGCTTGGTCGCCGCCGCCCGCGATTACCGGCAGCCCCGCGGGCAGGCCCGTGGCGGCGGCGGCTTCCGCGGTGAGGTTGCCGGTCACCTGGTCGCCTTCAAACGACGGGGGCATCCACTCGAAGGGGATATCGAGGATCGACAGCAGTTCCTTGTGCCAGGTACGGTTCTTGACGTCGAACAACAGCGTGCCCGACGCATCGGCGACATCGGTGGCGAATTCGCCGGTCAACACGTACCGGATGTAGTCCTTGGGCAGCAGGACTTTCTTCACCTTGTCGTAGACCGCGGGCTCATTCTCGCGCAGCCACAGGATTTTCGGCGCGGTGAACCCCGTCAGCGCGGGATTGCAGACCATCTCGATGAGGCGCGACGCGCCGACCTTCTCGGTGATCGCGTCGCACTGCGCGGCGGTGCGCTGGTCGCACCACAGGATCGCGTTGCGCAAGACCTGGCCATTCGCATCCAAAAACACCGAGCCGTGCATCTGCCCGGTCAACCCCAGGCCCTTCACGTCTTTCACACGCGGACCAAGGTCGCGCGCGAGTTTGGCGAGCGCCTCAAACGCGGCGCGTTTCCAGTCCGCCGGGTCCTGCTCCGCCCAGTTGGGCTTCGGGCTCAGAAGAGGATATTCCACCAACGCCGACGCAACGACTGCGCCCTTCGCATCCACCGCCACCGCTTTGGTGCCGCTCGTGCCTACATCCACGCCCAGTACGATGCTCATCCGAATCCCCTCCACGCGGCCGCGCCGCTCTCCAGGTAAACGACAAGGGCAGGACTGCCGGACAGTCCTGCCCTATCACTTCAACATACGCCCGCTTATTCGCCGGGGGAGGTCACAGTCCGGGCGATGGCCTTGGCCATCTTGCGGCGGCGGCGCTCACTCGGCTTCTCGTAGTATTTGATTTCCTTCAGCCGCTGAAGGATACCCTCCTTGTTGCACTTCTTCTTGAAGCGCCGCAGGGCCTTCTCAAACGGCTCGTCGGTTTTGACGCGCACTTTCGTCACGTAGCTCAAACCCCCTCTCTGCAACACCGTCAATCAAGGACGGCTGAGTGGTGAGGCGGAACCCGGCCTCCGCGCTCATGCCCGGGCCGTCGTGCGGCCCAGTGGCAAGGAGATACCATAGCATTCCCCGAACCCGCTGTCAAACGTTCGAACGCCCCGATTTTCCGCTACAGGGCCGCAACAAACGGGTCGGCGGGACAAGGCAGGGTGAAAACTTGCATGAAATCCTTGCCGTCAAAAGTCGTCAGGGGCAAACCGGACTCGTCTTCGGTCGCAATAGGCTTGCAGAACGCGAACAGCGTGCCGTCCGGCGACCAGACCAGTTGGCTGCGGGCGGGTTGATCGCCGCGCGGCGTGAGATACACCGAACGCCCGAAATTCGGGCCCGGCGTCGCCCCGGTCACGGTCACGGCGTTGTCGCTGATGCAGGCGATCTTCGTGCCGGTCGGGTCCCAGCGAAGGTCCGACGCCGCGCCTTTCTCCAGCCGCGTCACCTGAACCGGCCGCTTGGCGGGGTCTTCGGCCTTGTCGGAGCCGTCTACCGGTACCACAAAGACCTGCCGCGTACCGTCGGGGGCCTTGGCGAAGTACGCGATCCGGGTCCCGTCCGGCGTGCCGCGCACGATGCCCTCGGCGCGGGTGTGCGTCAAACGGCGAATGACAACGCCCTTGGGCGGCGACGGAAACCGTTGCGTATCGCCGGAATCGGCCGTGGTGACGTCCAGATCAGCGGGGATTTCGGCCACAAACAGGCATTCCTCGTAACTCACGCCGTCGTCCAAACGCACTTTACCGATAAACGCCCGAACACGCCCCTCGCGGCCCACCCAGGAATCGCCCGCCGCCTTCTCGATCTCGCCGGGCTTCGCGGTCCCCTTCGGAACAATCGGCACGAGATTGACGAAATAGTGCGTCGCACCGCTCGGCGCCTTCGGGCTGGGCTCGAGCAAGGCCACGGTCCGGTCATACTGCGTCAACAGCGCATCGTCATACGTGCAGCCGACGCGCCGTCCGTCGAGCGAATATTCGTGACGATGCGTGCCGCCGCGGTGCGCGCCGGGGGGTGTGGTCTGCGTGAGCACATCGCGCGCGTCGAGCCAGGTCAGCCCTTGGCTGCCATCGGCCAGAACCTCCGCGCCGCGCCGATTCGATTTCGCATACGGCCCCTGGTCCGCGCGCGGGCCGTGGATAAACGCCACGCGGTCGGCGGTGGGGCTATACGAGACCGCCCCCACGCCGCACGGCGGTTCCGGCGCGTAGAGGATAGTCTCCTTCCCCGTGGAAAGCTCAACCTTTTCAATCGTGCGCGAGCCTTCAATCCCGGCCGCGACGGTGTCGCGGGTGTCGTAGCAAAGAAAACGGCCATCGCTCGAAAAGTTGTCGTTGTTATCGAGCATATGATTCTTGGGCGAGAACGTCAGTTGCTTTTCCTGAGCCCAAACGGGAGACGTCATGAACACCAATCCTATCCATAGCGCCGCAGCCCATGCGCCTGGCCATCCAGCACGCACGCCGCGGTTATGACGTGTTGCCTGTGAGAAAGAGAACCCCATGCGCAGAGTCTACGGATAGCGACGGCGAAATTCCACGTGAATCTTTGCCTTTACCCCTCCTCTTGCCCATAATCACCCAAACGAGGAGCTGACCGAATTCCTATGACCACTGAGCCCCCCCCTAATCCCGCGCCTGCCGCGCGCCGCCGCATGGGCGCGTGGGTCTGGCTTGTGGGCATTGGCGTGTATACGCTCGCGATCTGGTGGATTGGCTGGCCGCGTGTGCGCGACGTGTTGCAGGAGGCGCATTTCGGCCCGCTGTTCGTTGCGCTCGCGTTGATTTTCGGCGGCATCTGGGTTCGGGCGTTGAAATGGCGGCTGGCGCTTGGCCCCAAGGCCCATGCGCTGCCG
Source organism: Candidatus Hydrogenedentales bacterium (assembly GCA_041859045.1). GTDB lineage: Bacteria > Hydrogenedentota > Hydrogenedentia > Hydrogenedentales > SLHB01 > JBHELB01. The sequence continues at coordinate 15,347 of JBHELB010000049.1, forward strand.
ATCTACTTCCTCTCCAAGTTTGCGGGGGAATGGTCCCCGGGCCGGGTGGGTGAGCTTTCGCCGCTCCTGATCAAGCGCTACCGCTCGCCGCGCGTGGGGGCGTGGATTGTCGTCGACCGCTTGCTCGAAACCGGCATCACCCTCGGACTCGGCCTCGCGGGATTGGCCCTCATTCGCGTACCCAATCAAGAGCTCATGCTGGGCGGCGGTGTTGTCGTCGCGCTCATGCTCGCGTTGGCGCTGTTTCTCGTGAGTCGAGCCGCCTTCTTCCGGGGATTAGCCTCACGCCGCGCGCCAGGAAGCCGCCTTGGCCGTTTGTGCAACATCTTGGCGGAAGTAGCGGAGGAAGTCCGGGAATTTCGCGGCGGAATTCCCGTGGCCACCGCGTTGACGCTGGCTACGGGCGCAATGGACATCTGGGTGGGCGGGTTTGTGATCGCGGGATTCGGCTCCGCCGTGCCGTTCGCGCTGTTGGCGGTGGGCAAAGTGCTCCATGTCCTCACCTGCGCCATCCCCTTCACGCCCAACGCGACGGGCGCGCCCTACGTCACGACGGCAATCTTGCTGCATGAGGTGGGCGGCGTGCCCAGCGACGTACTCGCGGCGGTGATCGGGGTGAGTGTGGTCATGAACAACGCCGCATTCTACCTGTCCATGCTGCCGGGCACGTGGCTAGCGACCAGAACCCGCGATTAGCGCGGTTTCCCCAGTCCCGCCAACGCTTTCTCCAAGCGCCGCCGGGCTTCGGCGGAAAGACCCGGGGTTTTCAAAACCTGCTCGTACGCGGCCCGCGCGCCCGTTGCATCGCCCGCGGCGGCGCAGGCATCTCCAAACAGCCATCGCAACTCCGGATCATTTGGCGCGCGTTCCAAGGCTTGCCGCAACACCGCCTGCGCCCGGCGAGGACGATCCGCGCTGAGCTTCGCCAGGCGCTTGGCGCAAGTCGCGGCGTCGCTGGTTTCTTTCAGCAGCGGGAACGCGGCCATCAACAGCGATTCGCCCCGCGCGACGTCGCCCAACCCGGCAAGCGCAGTGCCGACGCGCATGGCGCTCTTGGCCGTTTCGTTCGGCTCCAATCGCGAAAACTCCAATTCCGTGGCGATCAAGCCTGTCACCCATTTCAACGCGGCGACTTGGGCTTCTCCCGGCTGCTTCGTTCGCGCGAGGGACTCCGCTTGACGGTCGAGTTCGGCCGAAATGGACGCAAGCGCGGCGGCATCGCCAGCGATGGCGGGCGTCACGACAGGAAACAGCGGGGCAACAGTGGGGGCTTCGGCGAAAAGGCGCTCCCGCGCGACCTGCCATGCCGAAACGAACTCTGGCCGCTGGCCATGCGTCAGCGCGAACCGATGAAACTCCTCCCAGAGCGCGAACTGCGCGGGCGCGGCGCACACGGCCAGCCGGTAATCCGCCGCCGCAAGGTCACTGCGCGCGGGACCGTCAAGGGCGGCCTTGGCGCGCAACGCGTAGAGCCGTGCAGGCACGGTTGCCGCCGCCGGATCGCGCTCAAGCTCGGGCGAAAAGGCCTCGATCGCTCCAAGCAAGAAATCATGTCCCTCGGGTTCACGCGCCACCGCCGCGACCACGTTCCATGTCGTGGCGTCCGCGGGATCGGCGCGAAGCGCCTCGGCCAGCGCGTGATACGCCGCGCGCGAGTCTTGCCGCGAAAACGCCGACTGCGCAATCAAACGATACGTGGGCGCCGTCTTCTCTTGTCCGCGCAGGGCCAGACGCAGGTGCGCTTCTCCTTCCCGGCAGAGCGGCTCCACGGTGCTCGCGTCTACGCCCGCCCGCAGCTTCCTGTCGGCCTCCAGCAACGCGAGCCGACCAAGAACATCTTCCGCGTCGGGATAGGCGGGCGCGAGGTGCAACGCCTTTTCGACCAATGCGCGCGCCTCGGCAGCGGCCCGATCGGCTTTTTCTCCAGTGGAAGCGCCCACCTCGTTGGTCAGTTGCTGCGCAAGACGGCAGTATGCGCCGAGATAGGTCGGGTTATCGCGGAGCGTCTCTTGGAATTCCGTCTTTGCTTCCTCGGGACGGTTCGCCAAGAGGCATGCGCGCGCGTAAGCATAGCGGATCCGCCAATCGTACGGCGCGCGGTCGCGCGCTTTGGCAAGTTCGGCGTACGCGGCCTGCGGCGCATTGAAGGCGATCGCCGCGAGTCCTCGTTGCTGATGCACGGACGCCATGAAGCGGGACGTGGCGGTCCATGTCACGGCGACCAGCGCCGCCGTCACCGCAAGACGCCAAATGGCCCCTGTCCACGGCCGCCACGGGCGCGACGGAAGCGGTCCGCGCTCGGCGTCGATCACGCCCGCCATCGCGCCGCTCATGATGAACACCAGCGCGGCGGATACGGGAACGCGCAAATTGAATCCGAATTGACCGTCCACCCACGCCGCAACGTAGAAAGCGGCCATCGTGTATCCCATACGCCGCGTGGAGCGGTCGGCCGCGGTGAGCGCCAGGTTCAGCGCGTAAAATGTGCCGAACAAAAAGAACGCCAGGTAGGCGGCTCCGCCCAGAACGCCGGTCTCAACGGCAAATTCGAGCGTTTCGTTATGCACGTGATCGTTCAATTTGCGCAACGTACTGAACCGTTCTTGCTCCAAGCTCGACCAATAATGCGGACTTTCGATGTAATACCCGCCGGGTCCGCGCCCAAGCAGAGGACGGTCGGCGACCATTCGCGCGGCGCCCGCGAACGAGTGCGCGCGCAGCACGCTCGATTCGTCCAATGGAACCAGCACGCCGGTGCGGTAATACGACGCCGTGCACAGCGCGGCCACCGCAAGCAGCAGGGCCGTCCCGCCCGCGGTGGCGATGGCAGCCATGGCGCGGCGCGGCGTGCGTGCGTGGCGGCGAACCAGCGGCAACGCCAACGCGAAGACGGCTGCGGCGACAAGGGCGATCAACGAACCGCGGGTGCGGGTGAGCATGAAGTGTGTGGCGAAAAGCGCGAGGAACGGGGCGATCCACCATGCGCGCATGGCGAGGCGTCCAGCGGCTAGTATCGCCGTGAGCACGAGCACGTGGGACGCGAAATTGGGATTTCCAAAAGTCGCGGGCGCGCCTTTGAGCAGGCCCTCGTAGTCATTCCAGGGAAACGGGTCAAGTCCGTAGCGCTGGCACAAGCCGTACACCGACGCGAGGCCCATGCAGACGGTGCATACCATCGCCAACCGCCAGAAGCGCTGTGTATCGCGGCAGGTCCATGCGGCGGCCCAAAACAACGCATACAGCGTGATCCAGCGCGCCAGTTCGCTCCACGCGAAGCCAACGTTGACCGCAAACGGCAACGCCAACGCATGCAGCGCGACGAGTACGCCCAGAATTCCCGATAGCGGTACGAGCCGTCGCGCACGTTGGCTCCGCCACGACCCCCACAACGCCGCGCCCAGCAACAGGAGCGCGCCCCACGCAGCCACCAGGGGCTTTACATCCGTCGATTCCGTGGTGAACGGCAGCAACGCAAGGTAGCTGACGGTAATGAGCGCCGCCAGCCCGCTGAAAGCCCAGGGGCGCGCGGTTACGTCATGCTTCATGCACTACTCCTGAGATGCGCAAGGAGCCCACAAGGGTCTCGGGGTGGGTGAACACGGCGCCGCCTTTAGATCGCGTACTGCGCTCGAACCTTCTTGATCCGCTCCCACACATCGGGCGCCACGTGGTCTTCGTCGATATGGTCAAAGACATTGGCAAGAATACGCCGTTCGGCGTCATCGAGTTGGTTGTCGTGGAGCGCAAAATGCAGCAAGGTGTCGAGTTCTTTCATGTCGAGCGCCCCATCGTCCGCAAACACGGCAAGGGCGAGATAAGCGAGCTTAATCTGTTCGGGCTTCTCCGTCATGGGGTATTTCTCCTGACTCCGCACGCGCGGGTACCTTTTTATACCACGCGCGCGGGGCGCGCCGCGAGTCGGAAGTCTTTGCCTCCATACCTTCGCCCCGAGTACAATGCCACGGGTTCGTCTGCAATTTTCGCCTTTTTTGCTCGTCTGAAGGTGGGCAGTGAACCAGTAAGGAGGCGGCGACCCGGGGGCTGAAACGTTTTGGCTGTTCGGGTGTACCCTTAGATGCGAACGCAACGAGACGAAGAGCATACGCACGTGCGCGGAGCGACGACCGGCAACCGGCCGAGTACGCCCCGAATCAGCGATGAGGCCTTGATGGCCGAACTGGGCCGGGGCGACCATGAGGCGCTTGCCGAGCTGATGAGGCGTTACCAGACGGACGTTTTCCGGTTCTGTCTTCATTACGTCCGCGAAATCGAGCGAGCCCGTGAACTCGCCCAGGAGACGTTTATCCGGGTGTTTACCGCGCGGGACCGTTTCGACGAATCGCGGATATTCCGTCCGTGGCTCCTGTGTATTGCGCGAAATTTGTGCTTCAACGACCTGAAGCGCCGCCGGCCGTATACGATGGAATCCATCGACGAATACGCCAGCAGCGCCCGAAATGAGGTCGGCGAAGTGCTCAAGTCCCGGGCGGACGGCCCCGATGCCAGCTTGATGGGCGCGGAACGGCGCGCTTTCCTGGCCCGGGCCGTCTCTGGACTAGACGACGAAGCCCGGGAAATAGTCATGCTGCGTTTCTTTGAGCGGATGCCCGCCAAGGACATCGGCGAAGTGATTGGCGTTTCGGAAGGTGCGGTGCGAACCAAACTGCATCGTATCCTCCGAGGACTACGAGCCCAGTACGGGCCGGAATACGAAGACCTGTGAATAGGGAAGAGCGCGAAAACATTCAGGACGAACTCCTCGAGTACATCGAGGGGACGCTCTCTCCTGTTGTCGTGCAGCGTGTCCAACGCCGTTTGGAGGCCGATCCGGCCTATCGCCAGGAATACGACACCCTGCGCATGCTCATGGGCGACCTGGAGCAGATCGGCGTTTCCCTAGACGCCGCCACCCCCGCCATCGACCTCGTGGATCAGGTCATGGCCCGGGTACGCAACGAAAAAATCGTCCCTCTCACCCCTCGGCGCAGATATCCCCGTGCCGTCGCCTGGGCGGCAAGCCTTGCCGCCGCGGCGGCGCTGGTGCTTTGGTTCACGGTGGGTCTTCCCACGCTGCGCACGTCTGGTTTCCGTGTGGCGCAACACGCCGCAGCCCCCTCCGCAACCTCCAGCGCGGCCTCAAGCGCCGGGCATGACGTTTCTGGGGAGTTCGCCCCGCTGCGTGATCGCGCTGCTCAGGTGATCGACGCCCTGCCCCAACCCAAGGGACGAGGGCTGCGCGCCAGCGAGCGCTTCGCGATGACGCAACCCCCTGACCTGAAGGATCTTACGGTCTCCGCCGTGGTGAAACTCGCCCAAGACGCCACTCTGGACAAAGAGGCCCGCGCGCGCCTGCTGGTCTTGGCCGCGCCGTCCGCGGACGCCGCCCGCAAGATTCTGCAAGAGCCCGCCGCCAGCCCAGAGGCGCAGGCCGGAGCCGCATTGGCCCTGTCTTCGGGCGAATCCGCGGCGGAATTGATGACCGTTGTCGGGAAATACCCCGATCGCGCCGAACTTCAGGCCCATTTAGCCCAAGTGCTTGCCGGCCAACCCGCCCATGAGAAGCAGTGGGAGACCGCGCTAAGCGCCGCGCGCGCGCTGGACCAGGACAACGCCCTGACCTATTACCAGGAAGCCGTCGAGCGCCTGCGGCGCGGCGATCTGGAAGGCGCCTTGGCCGCGCTCGACCAGGCTCGCGCCCTCGAAGCGGTTTCCGCCTACGCCGGACAGAACGCGCGCGATGCACACGCGGCGCTCGTGGCCAGCGGAGTCGATCCCTCGACCGCCGAATTGCTGGCCGCCCTGAGCGCAGGGAACACGGAATACGACTCCCTTTACAAATTAGGGGAAAACTTGTTACAATATGGTCAGCAATACGCGGAGCAAGGAAACCTCGAAATCGCCCAGCAGCTCTATGAAGCGGCGCACCGGCTCGGAGTGCAGGTAGAGCAGGGCGCGGAATTCTCGCAAGAGCAGTTGGCGGGGCTTGATGTTCAGCGCGATTCCATCGAGGAACTGCAACAGTTGTTCACGACGATGGAATCGACGCAGGGGATGGAATGGCTTGTGGGGCAGACGGAGGCGCTTTCCCAGCAGTTGCGTGGCGTCTCGCAAGCGCTGGGCGCGCTGAACTCGCTGTTCTTCGGCGAGCACAGCACGGAGTTTTGGGGAACGGTGGCCTCGAGCATTTTGCGCGACGGGGATCTGAGCGCGGCGCAGACGCTGATTGCACAGGGGCTAACGTCCGCGCCAGCGGCGTCAAGCTGAGGCGGAAATACGCCGCTGACCCATGGCGATGTTGACTTTACGGGGATAATGGTACACAATAGCTGCCACAGCCTTATCTTGGCCAGTTGTCAGGAAAAGGATGGAAAGGCAAAGAGACTCAATGACCAGTCGGAAGGAGAAGGGAGGTGAACGTATGAAGCATGTGCAGATGCTGTCCAGCGAGAAGCCGATGAAGGCCGAAGAGACCGCGTGGGTATGGTGGAAGAACCTGTTTCCTGCGGGTTTGGGCGGTCAGAATCTCCAGAACCAGCAGATGGTGTGGCTCGTTTCGCGCGTCGACCAGTGGTTGCAGAAATAAGGATCGATTTCGATTCCTGCAGTCATCGACGTGAACGAGGGTAGTGCGCATCTATGGGTGCGCGCGAATCTGCAAACGTTACTGAAGCGCGCATTCGCGTGCGGAAGGACAAGGGACTATTGAACGGGAAAGGGCGATTCGTAAGGACGCCCACCCTGTTCAAGTGCCGCAAGAGAGGGTTTGACCATGAAGCATCTGAAGGTTGTGTCGAAGGACGCTCCGTCGACGGCGGCGATTTGGACGTGGCCGGCGGAAGTCAAGGCGGGTGGCGCCGGTAGCGCGAAGAACGCGTACGCGAATCTCTTGTCGTGGTTCGTGCCGAGCGGCAATTACGATCCGACCGATTTCTAAGCTGTTGTCTAGTTCCTGTGTGCCTCAGCCCAGACGCTGAGGCATGCAGGGCTGCTACACGCGTAGGGAGATAATGGAATGAAGCATGTCAGTATCGTTACGAAGAGCCGTCCGGCGTATGCCGAAGCCGCTCCGGTCAAGCAGCCAAAGAATTGGGCTTCGCTGGGTTCGCTTTGGGCGCTGTTCGGCACTATCGACGCCGACTAGTTTCTGAAACGGTAAGGCGGCGCTGATCATCGCGGGAGAAATCCCCGCACGGTAGACCGCCGTAGGCGCGGGAGAGATTCCGCGAGCAAGGAGAAAGACTATCATGAAGCATATCGCTCATGTGACGAAGACGAAGCCTGCTCTGGCTGTTGGCCCTGGCATTGGCGGCAAGGTTGAGATGGGCGACTGGGTGGATTGGCTGGAAGGCCTTCTGTTCGGCTGGTGGGTTGCCCCGAAGAACAACGCCAACTAACGCTTGCTTTTGAAATCAACGCCCGTTCTCCGGTTCGCCGGAGCAAACGAGCGAAGAGGATGAGCCGTGGAGTTTCCTCTGCGGCTTTTTCTTTTGAAATGGGCTCCTGACGTTTTTGTGGACGTTACCCAAGGGGCGAGTGTACGTTTGAACGAATGTATCTCGATGTAAAGCCGCAGCGGGAATCAGCGCAAGGCAATCTGAGATGCCCTAGTCCACGATTTTGCGCGCGGTAATATCGCGCGTGATTCCCACCAAGCCCATGATTTCGCCTTTGACATTGCGAATGGGCATCTTGGTCGAAGCCAAGCGGCGGGGCGATCCGTCGCGCGGACATTTGCGCTGCACAACCCGATCCACGATAGGTTGTCCGCTCTCAAACAACAGCGCCTCCAGCGCTTCTGTGTCCACAACATCTTCTTCCGAATAGCAATCGCGATCGGTATGGCCGATGGCGTCCTCAGGCCGCGCGACGCCCAAGAAGTGCGCCAGTGCGGCGTTAATACGCGTGTAGCGACTCTCGCGATCTTTGAAATAAACAAAGTCGATGGTGGTTTCCATCAGCGTTCGCAGAAAGATGTCGTCCTGCGTATGCGCCATTTCCGAATTGCGGCGCAGCAGATAGCCGCCAATTAACGTCGCTACCGTGGTGAGCGTCCGATCGAGCACGCGGTTCCAGGGCGGAGCTGTCTTGTCCATGTCCGCACGCACGAATCCCCACACACCATCCACAAACACCGGCGCGGCCCACGCGGAATAGGGCGGTTTCGCCCCGAGAGACTCGCGCTCGTCCGAAGGCCACTCCGCAACCACGCCGCCGGCCACGGCGCCCGATGCGAACGCCTCGAGCCAATGCCGGGGCACAAGAACCGCATCGTCACGCTCCGAGCGATCGGCCTCACGTTCGGCGTCGAGCCCGCGCCCCCACCCCGCGCGCGCCATCGCCATCACGCGGCCCGTGGCGAGATCCGCGTGGTTTTCAAAAAGCGTGAGGCGGGTCGCCTTCAGCGCCTCGCCCACCATCGCCACCACCTGATCGAGCAGCTCGCGATGGGCCGTGTGCGACAGCACGCGCGCCGCTTCGCACACGACTTCCAAAAGCGCGGCAACAGCCTGAGTGTCTTCCGCCCACGACTCCGCTTTCGAATTGCCATCGGTGGGTTGCTTCATCCCAATCACACACTCCCATGACGCCATATGGCGCTTTGAACTACCCTGCGGACGCTTTCGCAAAAAGGTCTCCGCGCAATTCCGCAGAGATACTCATCCTCAGAAGATCCTAGACGTGCTCTCTAATGTACCCATCTCCGCTCTTAGTGTTTCAAACGATGCGTCGCAACACGCTGTAAAGTGGATCTTTCAGACAACTACGGGACAGACGAAACCTCGCCTAGGAAACGGGAGCGCTATCTGGAAGTACCCCTTGCGCAAATGAGAGAACCCCTTCCCACTGACGGGTCAGTTGCTACCTATCTGCGAAAGAACTTCCGTCCTGCCGAGACGTCACCGCTCGCAAAGTCATAACAACAAACCGCAAAATCACGTAGCGAATTTAACAAGATTCGGCGGAGGTATATGCTGAAAAATTCACACCTCGGCTATTACGGCGCGAAAAGTGTAGCAGGAAATTTCACCAAAAGCAATTTCAGTATCTTGGATAGGACTTGAATAATCACACCAAAAACGCCGGATAATTATCATTTTTAAACCATCTTTTCGTTTTATTCGTATTTCATACTCGCGAGATTTGCCGGAAATCTACACAGAACCCATGATTGCCTAGGATTAGGAAGTGAATAGAAATTACAGGAGGGACCAATCAATATTCCAGTAGACGACAGTAAGAATATAACGGAATTCCTACTCTTCGATTGTTTAGCGGCACTTAGCCATTGCGTTCGGCTTGCTGCTATTTCAAGAGATCATTTCCGCGCTGAAGTGATCGCCAAAATTACGATGATCGTGTGCCAGGCGGAACAGACTCGAATTCTGCCGCGACAGTCCATGAGAAAATGCGCATGCGGTGTTCCCGGCGCGAGTTTGCTACGATAGAATAGCCGATGGTTGGAGAAGAAAGTATGCTGCTCAAATTGATTGCGTGCAACGTATTTCAGCGCGAGGCGTTTCTCTGCGCGGCGCGCTCCCCCCATGTGATCGACGTCGAGTTTTCCGAAGTAGGCGAACATGTGCATCCCGCACAGTTGCGGGAATCCATACAGGCTCGCATCGATGCTGCGTCAAGTTGCGCAAAATCGTATGAGGCGATCTTGCTGCTCTACGGGCTTTGTGGCGGTGCGGCCCCTGGCCTTGTGGCGCGCAATGTGCCGTTGGTCATGCCCCGCGCCCATGACTGCTGCACGATCCTGCTCGGATCGCGGGAGCGATTCCAGGAACATTTTGGCGATGACCCCAGCACGCCGTTCGGCTCGACCGGATACCTCGAGCGCGGCAACTATCTGTTGCACGCGGGCGACGGGGGCGTGGGGATACGATACGGCGATGGGTATGCACAGTTGGTTGAGCAGTACGGCGAGGAAGCCGCCGTGTACATTTGGGAAACGATGAATCCCCAGCGCCATCTCGACACCCCTGGGCGCGCGGTGTTCATCGATATCCCCGAGACCGCAGGGCTAGGGCACGCGGAGCAATTTCAGCGTTCCGCCGAAGAGCATGGCCGACAGTATCTTCGACTCGAGGGTAACCTGCGCCTCATAGACGGCCTTCTTAACGGCCCTTGGCCGAAGGACGAATATCTCCTCATTCCCCCAGGCCATCGCGTTGCGGGCGTCTACGACTGGACCGAGATCATCCGCGCCGAACCAGGCGAGTAGGGTGTTCGTCCCCGCAAAACGTCATCTTTGATCCTAAGAAGAGATGGGCTATCATATCCGTCTATCTGCCGGGGAGTCCGGGGGATGAAGAGTTAGAGGAACGGGTGGGGGTAGGTGACCCACGTACCGCAGGAGAAGAGCCATGTCTCGAGTTTCGCGATGGGTTGGGGTGCTGATGGTGTGTTTGGCCGTTGCACTTGGCGGCTGCGACAAGATTAAAGAGATGGGAAGCGCGTCCAAAGCGCCGGCCGTGCCGGACATGACTTCCGGAACGATCGACCTTGGGGCAAAGTCCGCGCCTCCCCTGGTGCCGGGCTATCCGGATACGCAGGCATTAGCGCGGGCGTTTATGGCTAAACAGATCAAGACCGCCTCGGGGCCGAAAACCGGCGACGAGATTTTCAAGCAGCGGGATATCGAGTACGCCAAGGCCGGCGACACTTCGCTGAAACTCGACTTTTACCGTCCGGCGAATGCCTCGAAGCCGTTGCCGTGCATCGTGGCGATTCACGGCGGTGGTTGGGAGTCGGGCAAGAAGGCCGATATGCTGAATTTGATGGTGATGCCGTTCGTCGTTCGCGGGTACGTCGCGGCCTCTGTTGACTACCGGTTGGCCGCGCAGGCCAAGTATCCCGCCGCGATTCAAGACGTGAAAGCGGCGATCCGCTACCTGCGCGCGAATGCGCAACAGTATTTCATCGATCCGGACAAGATCATCGTGGTGGGCGTTTCGGCGGGCGCGCACCTTGCCATGATGGCCGCCTACGCGACCGATGTCCCCGCGTTTGAAAACGTTGGCGGTAACGAAGGCGTGAGCAGCAAGGTTCAAGGCTGCATCCAGTTCTACGGTCCAACCGATCTGACTGCAGAATGGGCGCGCACGAACGGGATCGTCGAGAGGTTCTTGGGCAAGAAGTACGAGGAAGCCCCGGAACTGTACGCGGAAGCGTCGCCGATTACGTATGTCAAGGCGGACAGCGTGCCCACGCTGATGTTCCACGGCACGATCGATGACACGGTCGTCGTGGCGCAGGCCGATGCGCTGGCCGAGAAGCTTAAGTCGGTCAACGCCCCGTATTTTTATGACAAAGTCCCGGGGTGGCCCCACCTCATGGAAGCGCAGCTCGATCTGAACAAGCGTTTCAATTATTTCATCGATCAGTACCTGGCAAAGTACGCGCCGTTGACGAAGTAGTCGACGAAGGAGCTAACGCATGCGCCGTTTGAGTGTATTGCTGTCGATGGTCCTGATGTGTGCGGCGGTAGGCTGCGCAACGTCGGGCAACGCGGTGTCCAATTGGGCCGAGCAGGTATTGCGCGATGCGCCGCCGCTGCCCGCCGGGTACGCCACGCCCAAGGCGTTGCAGGCTGCCGACAAAGCCGGGCACCTGACCAGGCTCGGGCCCGCGAACTTGCCGCCGACCGATGGCGTCAAGACCTTCGGAAACTTGGAGTACGGCCAGCCCGGCGGGGTGAAACTCTTGCTGGACTTGTACGTGCCCAAGCAAGCGGATCGCCCGATGCCGCTCGTGATCTATATTCACGGCGGCGGTTGGGAACTCAAGGGCAAGGAGTTCAACTACCATTGGTGCTTGTACCACGCGCAGCAGGGCTACGCCGCCGCCACGGTCGAGTACCGGAACTCCGCCGAGTCGGTGTTCCCCGGCGCGGTGCAAGACGTGATGGAGGCGGTGCGCTGGCTGCGGGCGCATGCCAAAGACTACGGCTATGACCCGGACCGCATCGCGGTGGTGGGGCAGTCGGCCGGAGCGCACCTGGCGTTGATGACCGGCTATGCGTTCGGGGCCGAGGGGCTGGGCGTGCCGAGCGATCCGGCGGCGGCCAAGGCGATAAAGGCCGTTGTGGCGTACTACCCGCCGACCGACCTGACCGAGGCGAAAGTGCGCGACAAGAAGGTTGTCCAAAAGTTTCTGGGCGCGCCGTATGACCAGGCGCAAGACAAGTATCGTCTGGCTTCGCCGCTGGCTCACGTCAGCAAGACCTGTCCGCCGACGCTCCTGTTCCACGGGACTATCGACGGGGTCGTGCCGGTCGCGCAGTCGGATGCCTTGGCGCAGCGCCTACGCGAAGCGGCCGTGCCGGTGGTCTATGATCGGCAAGAGGGTTGGGATCACGGGATGGATATTTTCGTGGACGTGAACCGGCGCTGCATGGCGATCACGGACGCGTTTTTCAAGAAGTACTTGCCCATCGCGCCGTAGCAATTGCCTAGACCGGGGAGGTTTCGACCAGAAACTTCCCCGGTTTTTTCTTTTTGGCAGAGGCACGACGAATGAAGATCTGAAATCGCGAAAACTCATCCAAACGCCTGGTAATTGCTGGGGAAAGTCTGCGTCGAGTACGCGCACCTCATGGACAGCACCCCCGCGCGAGCATTCTCTTAACTACATTCCTGAGTAATAGTATAATGAAAACGGTTTCCTATATTTTGGAGTAGATCTCTCACAAGAACAAAGAGGAAGAAGAGGAGAACAAGATGGAATCCTCGTCGGAGCGGGTAATAAGTCTTTCGCCAAAAGAGAAAAAGAGATGCTTTTGGATTAACGTTGTTTCGCTTGTTCTATTTTTTTCTCTATTCCTGATTTTGGTCGCAAATCGACTAAGGTCCTTGCCACTCGTCGAAAAGACCTTTATCTATCTACTGTCTAGTACAGCGGGAGTAACTTTTATGCTTCTCGCAATATTTACGTTTACAGCGCTGTACGTCGTGTCGGTGGTCTATATAAAAAGAGGGGTCAAGCGATTTGTAGATCAGTTTCCAGAGTACCATGTCACAGAGAGTGGTTTTTGGGTGATACTGCCGCCGGATGGAAGAGAATACTATAATTGGCACACTCTTCGGGGCGTTTTCCTCATCGAAAACCGTCTTTTTGCCCGTCTCACTTTCGATTCCGGAGTCGAAGTAAAGATCGGAATACTTGGCGACAAATTCCTGAAAGCGGTGAGCGAAATAGGCGGAAGCGATAATCTAATCAATAAAGAAATACGATCATGGAACATGGCCACTTCGGAGCATAGAACTCTATTTTGGAAGAAATTTTGGAAAGCCTTCTTCCTTATCAACCTTGTCTTCTCCTTGGGTTTAGTGGCTGTAGTAGCGGTTGAAATTTATGAGTCCGTGGGCGCTGCCAGTTTGGGGCCCCCTTCTGTCGCCAGTAGTACAGCAATCCCCGGCGTTTTCCTTCTCTGTCTATCGGCTGTCTTGTCTTTTGGACTGCACGGCGAAGAATATCGCAGGAGTCGTCCGCTCTCGTTTTAACGGGTGCGGTTTCTTAGGGAGAAAAGGACGATGGAGATGATATTTTGCGTAGTGGTGAGCATCCTCTCGGCGAGCGACGTGCCTGTCTCGGTGAGCGCGCCAGCGGCAACGACTTTCGACTCCGCCTCCTTGGAGGCATATACCCGTGAAATCACGTCCGTCGAAAGCGACTTCGGCAAAACTCCTGTAACTACTCTAGCCGGAAAAGAGGCTTTTATCGCGCGGTACCAAGCGATACTTGATAAGTACCCTAACTATCCTAAGTCCGTGGAACTCGAGCGGCGAATTGCGCACTTGTGGCACGGCCCTTTTCGAGATGGAACGGGAGAGAATAGGGAAAAGGCAATAGAACGCTACCAGTCGATTGTACAGCGGTACTCGCCGGATCTGCCCGCTGTCAAGGACGTGCTGCTGACGCTAGCCGGGCTTTGCAGCGAAGCGACCCCTGAGCAATCAAAGCGCCATTACGAGACCGCTCTCAAAACATACCCCGATGATGATCGTGTTCGTCTCCAAAGCTATATGGGGCTTGGAAGACTTGCGCGTAGGGAGTCGAATAACGCGCTGGCGGAGGAATACTTCGCGCAAGTCTTGAACTATTCGCCAAGCACAATTCAAAAGGATGGTTCAAGGGACTCAATGATCATCGGTTCACAGAGATCAAACGCGGTGTCAGAGCTGTGTTCGATGCATCTTGATTTGACCTTGCCCCCAGGAGAATTGCTTATTGCCGTTGACAATCTACGAAAGCGCTATCCAGCGATGATGGCAGTAAATCCGGAGGCGGTTGAGTATTATCGGCGTATCGCTCTAGACCGGCTAAAGGAGGAGCAGAAGCGCGGGGCGGCAGAAACGATTGCATCCCCAAGTGCTACTGAGAGCAGCAGCGGGCTCAGCGGTCAACAGTAGCTCTAAAACATGGTGTTGCACTTGTGGTGGTTGCCCGACGAGCCGCGCTGTTTTTTTGTTGGCTTCCTCGTTCCCAAGTTGTACTTGGGAACGCAGTTCCCCCGAAGCTGTGCTTCGTCTTTCTTTCTCATGTCCCTAACCGGGGAGCGGGCCAATATCGAGCACGGGATGGTCGAGTAGGCGACGTTAGCGTGTGCGAATACATAGTGCGAGCGCAAGGAGTACGACTATAGCATGCGGGGAGTTGAAGCGCAGCTTCAAGAAAGAGCGTTCCCAAGTACAACTTGGGAACGAGAGATGTTGCTAAAAAGGATGTTCCTCCAAGAAGGCGATTGTCACACCCGCTGCGCGGGTTTCCTGTTTGAGGGTGCTAAACCCAGGGTTCCGCTTCGCTCCACCCTGGGCTACGTTCCATCATCCGCTTCGCGGATTCAACGCGTTTGCCGACACCCCACGCGATTCGTCCCCTTGACGCCGTTCCTGTAGGTGGGATAGCCTATTCGTACTTGACGGGACGGGAATGTCCAGAGAGGAATTTGGGTGAAGCTCTTGGAAGAGGGTTCTGCCCCCGCGTTTGTGGCGCGGTCCGCGCCGGAGATCGTCTGCGTGGGCGGCGGCAAGGGCGGCGTGGGCAAGACCTGCGTTTCGGTCAATCTTGCGATCACCATCGCCCAGCGCGGCTGGCGCGTCGTGCTGGTGGACGCCGATCTCAGTTGCTCCAACGTGGAGACGGTGCTGGGGGTGCGTTCCGAGGCGCGGTTGGACGATTTCTTCTATCAGAAGGGCAGCAAAGACCTCGGGCGGGTGGTGTGCGAGACGCAGTACGACAACCTACGCGTGATCCCGGGCACGACCGGCCTGCTCGACGTGGCCAACCCGCGCTACCAGCAGAAACAGGCGCTGATCCGCGAACTGCGGTGTCTTGAAGCGGACCTCATCATCGTCGACCTCGACGCGGGCGCACACCTCAACACGCTGGACTTCTTCTTGATGACGGAGACCAACGGGATCCTGGTCATTGCGCCCGAGCGAACCAGCATCGACAACGCATTCAAGTTCTTGCGGGCGGCGCTGTTCCGCCGGATCGAGCGATTCTACCAGTCGCCAGAGGTTGCCCAGTTGCTCAAGCGTAACGAGACCCTGCGCGGGTTCATCGAGACCGTAAAGACCGCGGCGCAGTTCGATGACGCCTGGCGCAAGCAGGTGTGCGGCGAGATTGTGGCGATTGCCCGGGCGATTCGCCCGCGGGTGGTGATCAATCGCACACGAAACCCGTACGAGGCGCAGATTGCGGCGAATATTTTCATCAAGCAGGCGCGGCAGGACCTTATGGTTGAGCCGGAGAATCTGGGATATCTGCTTTTTGATAAGTGCGTTCCGGAGGCGGTAAACTCTGGTACGCCCTTTGTGGTCAGTCACCCGAAGCTCAAGATCTCCGCGTGCGTTGCGGATATCGCCAATCGGCTGGGATACGTCTAAGTGGAAGAGCAATCGAAACCTACCCCAAAACCCGACGACCGCGCGGCCGACTATGCCGCGATGGCCGAGGCGGGACGTGAAGAGCCGACCTTGACCCGGCTGAACAACGCGTTTCGCGGGCTGCTGCAGAACTCGCGCGGGCGAAACCGGCGTCCGGATGCCGTGCGCGAGGCTGAGGGTAAGCCACATGTAACGGCGGACGACCTCGCCATGCGCCGCGCCAAGCACGTGCGCATGCAACGGATGATCATTCCGGAAGGGGTGATCATCGACGGTTCGTTGACTTCCGGTTCCGAGACGGAGATTTCGGGACGAATCGACGGCGGGGTGACGGTGGACGGTTTTTTGTACCTCGGGCCGAGCGCGTTGGTGTCGGGAAACGTCCGGGCGTCGTCGTGCAAGATTGAGGGACTGGTCGAAGGCAAGGTGGATTGCTCGGAAGGGCTCGAACTGACGCGCACCGGGCGGGTGAACGCGGATATCGTTGCGGGACAAAAGGTTACGATTGCGGGCCAGGTTTTTGGCAGCGTATCGGCGGGCGGAAAGCTTCACCTGGCCGTTTCCGGGAAGATCACGGGCGATATTCGGGCGAAATCGATTGTTATAGAAGAAGGCGCGGTGGTGAATGGGCACTGCACGATGCGGACGCCCGTCCAGCGCGCGCAAGAAGAAAGCGGGAAGGTCCCGCAGTAACCCAAGGCACATAGAAAGGTTGGTGTAGAAACGCGATGTTCTTCTTCCCTGGCGACCTGCTGCTGATTCCGGCGTTCCTGTTTTCCCTGTGGGCTCAGTTCAAGGTGAAGTCCGCCTATGCCAAGTACTCCCAGATTGGCACGCGCGCGGGGCTTTCCGGCGCGGAAGTGGCGGCACGCATCCTGCGGGACTCCAACATCGAACTGGCCCGCGGCGACCAGCACCCCGAAGGGTCCTGCGGTCTGGAGTCCATCGAAGGCGAACTGAGCGACCACTACGACCCGCGCGATCGCACCCTGCGTCTGTCTGAACCCGTATACCACGGGCGCAGCATCGCCGCATTGGGCATCGCCGCGCACGAAGTGGGCCACGCGATTCAGCACGCCCGTTTGTATGCGCCGCTCAGCCTGCGCAACATCATTTACCCCGTGACCAGCATCGCCTCGACGCTGTCGTGGCCGCTGTTCTTCGTGGGGCTGCTGTTGCCGCCGGTGGACAACATGGCGCGCGCGTTTACGGGCGGTGTTTCGCTGCTGTGGGTCGGCGTGGCGCTGTTCTCGCTGGCGGTGTTCTTCACCCTGCTCACGTTGCCGGTCGAGTTCAACGCGAGCCGTCGGGCGCTGAAAGCGCTCGCCAGCGGTGGCTACCTCCAAGAAGACGAACTCCACGGCGCCCGCGCGGTCCTGACCGCCGCCGCGCTCACCTACGTCGCCGCCGCCGCGATGGCCCTCATGCAACTCCTGCGCATGATCCTATTGGCGCGATCGAGAGACTAGATGGGGAACCACTGCTGTCCGGTTGTTTTTGAGGTTGTGGGTTGTAATTTGAGTTTTGCCAATGTGTTATAGACGGTTTTGGGAGTGATCGATATGGGAATCGGAATAGACTTGGGCCTTTCCAATCGTGTAAGGACGCGAGGAACGA
>JBHELB010000022.1:0-84204 GCA_041859045.1 Candidatus Hydrogenedentales bacterium
CGCCATTCTACAGATTTTGAGTCTGACCCTGTTCGAGAAAAGGCCCATTTTTCAAGTGTTTTCTGAACAGAAATGTGCGATTGACGATGAGTGCATCAGTAACCAATTGGAACTATTCAACTTATAACCGGACGGCAGTGACCCTTTCCATACTTTTCCTCGCATCATTCACATCGGTCTCAAACGGACGAGCTTCACCGGACGTGGAACCGCCCTATGCTTGTAGCGTAGCACTTTTTCCGCAGCGAAACCGAACAATCTTCTCCCCTTGCCCCGAGGGCGGGGGTCTTCTACAATACGCGCGGGAATGGAACGGTATGGCGAACAAGACAGCCATAGCGCCGGTCCGGGTGTTGCCCGAGGACGTCGTGAACAAAATCGCGGCGGGGGAAGTGGTTGAACGCCCGGCATCGGTGGTCAAGGAACTGGTCGAGAATGCCCTCGACGCCGGAGCGACGCGCATTATGGTGCGGGTCGTGGCGGCGGGCCGCCGCACCATCGAGGTGCTCGACAACGGGCACGGCATGTCCGAACAGGACGCGCACCTGGCCATCGAGCGTCACGCCACGAGCAAAATCCGCACCGCCGAGGATCTCGAAAACATCCACACCATGGGGTTCCGCGGCGAGGCGCTGGCGAGCATCGCGGCGGTGTCGCGGTTCGAGCTCGTGACGCGCCGCGCCAAGGACGCTGCCGCGGTCCGGTTGCGGGTCGAGGGCGGCGTGCTGCGCGACGTGAGCCAGACCGCCGCGCCAGAAGGTACGCGGATCACGGTGAATCGGCTCTATTTCAACACGCCGGTCCGCGCGAAGTTTCTCAAAGGCGTCACCACGGAATTGAGCCAGTGTCTGGATATCGTGCAACGCCATGCGCTGGCGGCCGTGGGTGTCGCGTTTCAGTTCGAACACAATGAGAAGTTGTTGCTGGATATTCCGGAGCAGGCGACCTTGCGTGAACGCGCGGCGCTGCTCTGGGGGCGGAGTTTCGCGAAAGAACTCGTCGATCTGGACGCGAAACGGGACGGCTTTCACCTCACGGGTCTCATCGGCCTGCCGTCGCTCACGCGGTCGCAACGTTCGCACCAGTTCTTTTTCTTGAACAACCGGCCCATCGTCAGCCGCTCGCTGCAATACGGCTTCGAGGACGGCTACCGCGAACTTCTAACCATCGGACGCCGCCCGGTCGGCATTGTGATGGTCGCGATCGACCCCAGTTTTGTGGACGTCAACATCCACCCCTCCAAGCGGGAGGTGCGCTTCCGGGATGAACGCGCCGCGCGGGAGACGATTCAGCTTCTGGTGCGCGAGCGTCTGGCGCAATTGACCGAGACCATGCGCGCCGAAACGGGCCTGCCCCCGCGGCCGGTGGCCTTTGCGCAACCTATGGAACGAATCGAGACGCAAAGAGCCGAACCGCTAGCTTTCGAAGACGTGTTTACGCGCCCCGAGCCCGGTCCATCGCCGGTTCAGACCGAATTCGAGAGCCCAGAGCCCGACCGGGGATCGGAACCGGGGCAGGTCGCGCCGAGTCCGGTGTATCGCCGTTTTGGACAACACGACGACGCGCCGCTTCAGGTTTTTGGCACGTATCTGCTGGTGCCGGATGAGGACCGCCTGCTGATTATCGACCAACACGCGCTCCATGAGCGGATGACGTACGACAGCCTCGTGGCGGAATTGCAGGACCGCGACTACGAGGCGCAGCGCCTGGTGGTGCCCATTTTACTCGATGTCCCGCCCTCGCACCGGCAACTGCTTGAGAAAAATCTCGACACTTTCACGCGGCTCGGCCTCGAAATCGAGCCGTTTGGCGGAAATACCTACCAAATCACGGCGATTTGCCATCTCTACGACGCAGGCAAAGCCTCGGACCTCGTCTACCGCGTCCTGGATGCGCTGGCGCAAGGGGACCTGTTCTCGCGCGAGGACCTTATGGCCAGCCTGTTGCGCCTCACCATCGAGGCGTGCCGCGGCAGCGTGAAGGCGGGCGATCGGCTCACCACCGAAGAACGTAGCGGCCTCATCGAAGGCTTCCGCCGCCTGCGCCCGCCGTATACCTGTCCGCACGGACGGCCCATCGTGACCGAGCTCACCCAGGTGCAGATGGAAAAGAGTTTTCGGAGACGGCAGTGATTCAAATTCTGGCTGTCACCGGGCCCACCGCATCGGGCAAGACCGCGCTTGCGCTGCGCCTGGCGGAACTGCTGGGCAGTGAGATCATCTCGGCGGACTCCATGCAGGTCTACCGCGGCATGGAGATCGGGACCGCCGCGCCAACGCCAGAGGAACAGGCGCGCGTGCGGCATCATCTCGTGAGCTTCCTCCCTCCCGACGCGCTCTATTCCGCAGGAGAGTTCGAGCGGTTAGCGCGGCCGTTGGTAGAGGCCCTGAATACGCAGGGGAAACCGGCCATCGTGGCGGGCGGCTCTGGGTTGTACCTGCGCGCGCTGATCGACGGTCTCTTTCCGGGCCCGGAGAAGAACGACGCCTTGCGTGCGCAGTTGCATGCGGAGGCGGAAACGCAGGGCGTCGCGGCGCTGTATGCGCGACTGCAGGCCGAAGACCCCGAATACGCCTCGGTCATCCACGCCAATGACCTCCGGCGTATCGTCCGCGCGCTGGAGGTGCTTGAACTTACCGGTCACCCGTTGTCCGCGCAACACCGCGAGCACCGCACACAGCTCCAAGGCTATTCATGTGTCCAGATCGCGCTTGAGCATCCGCGCGAAGCGCTCTACGACCGCATTAACCGGCGCGTCGATGCGATGTTCGCGGCGGGATTTCTCGACGAAGTGCAACGCCTGCTCGACGCCGGTTATGCCGCTCAACTGGACCGCCTGCGCTCGCTGGGCTACCGGGAGGCGGCGCGCCACTTGCTCGGCGAGTGCGGCTTGGAAGAAGCGACCGAAGCAATGAAACAGAGCACGCGCCGGTTCGCAAAACGCCAACTGACCTGGTTTCGCGCCGATCCACGGATTGTGTGGCTTTCAGCCTGTCCGGAACAACACATCGACGCCCTCGCGGAAAAAGCGCTCGAACTTCTCTAACCTCTGCCCGTTCCATTACCAGGTTTGACCGCCGGAGCCCCATGCGATAGAGTACGCGCCATCTGTGTAATCAATGGCGCGCCCTGCTTTTTCGGGAGGAACGGAGTATGCCCCAGAACGTCATCGTGGCCCAATCCGGCGGGCCGAGTCCGGTTATCAACAGCTCACTGCGCGGCGTGATCGAGACCTGCGCGATATTTCCCGAGACTTTCGGCACGGTCTACGCCGGCTGGCACGGGATCGAGGGGGTGCTCAAGGAAGAACTCCTTGACCTGAGCGCCCAGCCCGCCGAAGAGATCGCGTTGTTACGCTACACTCCGGCGGCGGGCTCGATCGGCACTTGCCGGTATAAGCTCAAGAAGGACCAACAAGAAGACTTCGAGCGGGTGGTCGAGGTGCTTAAGGCGCACAACGTCGGCTACTTCTTCTATAACGGCGGCAACGATTCGATGGACACCGCCCACAAGATCGCGCTCCTGGCGCGCGAGCGCGGACTCGACCTCGTGGCGGTCGGCGTGCCGAAGACGATCGACAACGACGTCGGCGACAGCGAGTTCAAGCTTATCGACCATACCCCCGGCTATGGCAGCGTCGCGCGGTATTGGATGGGCGTGGTGCAATGCGCGAACGAGGAGAACGCGGGGTCCTGCCCGGCGGATCCCGTGCTCGTGTTGCAGGCCATGGGCCGGAAGATCGGCTTTATCCCGGCGGCCGCACGCTTGGCGGACCCGAAACACGAGATGCCGCTGCAAATCTACATGGCCGAATCGGGCGTGACCGCGGCGGAGATGTGCGACCTCGTCAATGACCAGCTCAAGAAAGACGGCCGCTGCGTGATCGTCGTGAGCGAGGGTTTCGACGTGGGCGATCTCGGCGACGTGAAAGACAGTTTCGGTCACACGAACTTCGGGGCAACACAAGTGACCGTCGCCCAGAAGGTGATTAACCTTCTCAACGCGAACAAACTGCCCGTGCCAGGCAAAGCACGCTGCCAGGTCTCCGGCACGGATCAACGTTCGACCAGCACGTTCGCGTCGATTGTCGATCTCGACGAAGCCTATCGCGTCGGTCAACAGGCGGTGTTGCTTGCGCAGCGCGGCGAGGGCGGATACATGGCGACGATTCTGCGCGAACCGGGCGTCATCTATAACGTCCGCTACGACAAGGTGCCCTTGGAACTCGTCGCCAACTCCGAACGCACGTTCCCGAAGGAATGGATCGCGCCGAACCGCATTGACGTGACCGACGAATTCGTCAAGTACGCCAAGCCGCTCATCGGCGAGGACTGGGCGAGCGTGCCCGTCGTGGATGGCCGCCAGCGGTTCACGCGGTTTGCGCCGATGTTTGCCGAAAAGAAACTGCCGCCGTATACGTTGCAGGCGTTGCGCAAGTAAAAGGAAAGCACGATGTCCGAAATTACCGAAATTCACGTCGTACCGAATACCCACTGGGATCGCGAGTTTCGCGAGAGCTTTGAGAAGACGCGCGATCACCTGGTCGAGATGATGGATCGCACCATCGATATCATGTTGAAGGATCCGAGCTACAAGTACTACGTGCTTGACGCGCACTGCCTGTTGCTCGACGACTACCTCGACATGCGACCCGAGATGACGGAAACGGTCACGAAGTTGCTTCAAGAACGGCGTCTCCTCATCGGCCCGTGGTATACGCTGCCCGATACGCCGAACGTCGGCGCGGAGGCCTTGGCGCGCAATTTCCTGTGGGCGCGCAAGTTTGCGCAGCGCTTCGGCGTCGAGGTGATGAAATCGGGCTATACGCCATGCAACTGGGGGCAGCCCAGCCAGCTTCCGCAAATTTTCAGTCAACTCGGCATCGACAGCGCCCTGTTCTACCGCGGCATCAGCCCACACGAGTGCGACGCGGAGTTCATCTGGGAGGCGCCGGACGGCAGCGAGATCATCGGACATCGCTTCGCGCTGTTTGCGCGATACAATTGGTATTACTTCGTTTTTCGCCCGGTCACGTACGGCATCGATCCGTACGATAAGAAATACCGTCTGGGCAATTTCGGCGAGGCAACGTTCCGTCACGCGAACTGCGAGGACGGGGTACAAAATCTGGGCAACTTCGCCGTGCTGAATCCGGATGGCCAGGCCTACCGGGAAGACCAACTCATGCCTGCGCTCGAGCGGCTGCTCGGGATGGAGGCCTCGCACTTCCTCGCGCCGTATTTCCTGGCCATGCACGGGCATGACGTATCCGTCGCGCACCCTATGGATACGCGCGTCATTGACGACATCAACAAAAAGCAGGATCGGTTCAAGGTCGTCATCAGCACGCCGGAGCTTTACATGGCCAAGGTGCGCGAGCACCTGAAGGGGCGCACCGACGTGAAGCGACTCTACGGCGAGCGTCGCATGAACCTGAAGGAAGGCTTCTGGACTTACCTTCTTCCCGCGACGATCTCCGCGCGAACGTACCTCAAAATGACCAACGCCCGTACCGAGCGCATGCTGGTGAGCGAGGCGGAGCCGCTGGCGACGATGGCCATGCTGGCGGGGCGTCCTTATCCCGCGCGCGCGCTCGAAAAGGCGTGGCGTTTCCTGCTCGATTGCCATACGCACGACGCGATTGCCGGCTGCGCGCCCGATGACGTTTGCGCGGACATCGAATTTCGCTTGCGCCAGTCACGCGACCTTTCGGAGGTCGTCTCGATGCGTTCGATGCAGCATCTGGCGAAAAACCTGAATCTCGCGCATCGCGCGCCGGACGCCGCGAACGTGGTGCTGTTCAATCCCTTGCCGTTCGCGCGCAACGAGGCGGTGCGCTTCGAGGTGTGTTTCCCGGCGGATCAAAAACCGCAGGGATTACGTCTGACCGACGCCGAAGGCCGCGAGATCGAGTATCAGTCGCTCGGCGTGAAGGCGGACGGTTTCTTCATTGACAGCGTTTGGGACGTGCCGAAGAACACCGACGTGGTGAAGTGCACGGTGATTGCGCAGGTCAATGATATCCCCGCGTGCGGATATACGACGCTGTACGCCGAGCCGCTGAAAAAGCCGTCGCGCACCTACGGCTCGATGTCGGCGTCACCGAACGTTCTCGAGAATAACTTTGTGCGTTTGGAGGTACGGCCCAACGGATCGGCCACGATCTACAGCAAGGAAACCGGAAAGACCTACGGGCCGCTCAACTATTTCCTCGACGAAGGCGTCGCGGGCAACGCGTGGAAGCACGACAGTCCCGCGAACCATACGCGCCACAACACCCTGGGCGCGCAGGCGCAGCTCGCACTGGTTCGCGACGGCGCGCTCGAAGCGACTATTGAAGCACGGTTGTCGCTGCGCATTCCGGTGGATTTGGAGAATCGCGAAGCGCCTGATGGCCGCTACACCGAGATTCCCATCACTACGACCTACACCTTGCGCCGCGACGATCCGCTCGTGTACGTGAAGACGGACGTGGACAATACCGCGCGCGATCACTGGATGCGCGCGATCTTCACGTCGGGCGTCGAGACGGATCTTGTTAAGGCGGAGACGCATTTCGACCTCACCGAACGCCGCGTGCCGCTGCCCGACTGCCACGACTGGGTAGAGGACGTAAGCGGCACTGCGTTCATGCAGAGTATGGTCTCGTTGAGCGACGGCAAGGACGGTTTCACGCTGATGTCGGAAGGCCTGCTCGAATATGAAGTCTTCGACAAGCCGGGCCGTCCTGTCGCGTTGACCTTGTTGCGCGCAATGTGGATTAAGCTCGAGGTTTCGGAAGAAAAGAAGCAGGTGTTGCCGGATCAAGGCATGCAATGCCCCGGTCCGCACACGTTCCACTACGCCCTCTACCCGCACCGCGGCGATTGCCTCTCGGCGCAGGCTCTGCGCCACGCGGCGCGCCGGCGCGTGCCCGTGCATGTGGCGCAAGTAGGCCGCACGGACGGTGCGTTGCCGTTGCGGCAGTCGCTGCTCGACGCCTCAGCGTCGGACGTCGTCGTGATGTCGATCAAGAAGGCGGAAGATAGCAACCGCCTCATCGTGCGCGGTTACAACCCGAAGGAAACCGAGGGGCGTCTTGTGGTCAAGACCGCGTTTCCGGTGAAGAGCGCGGTGTCGCTGGCGATCGATGAACGTGGCGAAACGCCGGTTGCGCATCTGCCAAACGGGCTGGACTTGCCGATTGCGAAGAAACGCATCTTTACGATCGGAATTGAGCCTGCGTAGTACGCAGCGGGCACGGACGCCCGCCGCAGGGGGATAACGTGAGGGTACTGCTCGCGGAGGCCAACGCCGAAGAGCGGCAGCGCATCGCCGAATGCCTGACGATGTGGGGCTACGAGTGTGTTTGCGCGGAAACTGGGAACGAGGCCTGGGCGTTTCTAGAGCACGCCCCGGGTGCGCTGCTGGTGCTTATTTCCCAGCAACTACCCGACATGCCCGCGCTCGATTTTTGTAGCCGCGTGCGGTGGCAGTTTGCCGCTCGGCCAATTTACATCGGGGCGCTGATAGACGCGGGACAAGCGGAGGCCGCCGTGCCGTGTCTTCTAGCGGGCGCCGACGACGCCGTGCAACGCCCCTTTAGCGACGCCGAGCTGCGGGTGCGTCTCAACGCGGGGCGACGGGTATTGGCGCTGCGTGAGGAACTTGACGAACGCCTCACGACCGTGCGCGAGACCTTGACGACGCTCCAGCAGACTTTCCTGCAGGGACGTTTCCCGGACAGTATACAGGGCGCACGCGGCGCGGCCAGAAGCGAAGCGACAGAGGACGTAGCAGGCGACTTTTACGATTTCTATGCGCACGGCCCGCACTGTTTCGACGTCTTGATTGGCGATGTGTCGGGGCACGGCATGAAGGCGGCGCTGATCGGCTCGGGCGCGGTGAATCAGTTCGTGCGCGCATTGCGCGACCTTGCCATTGCGGATCCGGACGCACCACCGTCGATTGCGGCGACGGTGTGCCGCGCGGCTACCGGAATCTATTCGCAGTGCCGCGAGACGAACAGCATGTTCACCGCGTTCTATGGTCGGTTCCACCTGGGAATGCGCCGATTCGAGTACGTGGACTGCGGCCACCCAAAACCGCTATGGTTTCAGGCAAAGCGCGGGACGATCGTGCCGCTGGCGGGGACCAACCTGCCCATCGGTGTGGTCGCCGAACAGGAGTATGCGCCGGGCTCCGTTGAGTTTGAAGAGGGCGATGTGTTCCTCTTCTATACGGACGGCCTGCCCGACGCACGCAACTTGACCGGCGAGTTTTTCGGTGCGGAGCGCATCGAAAATTTGCTGCGTACGCACGCAGAAGAGCCGCCCGATGCGTTGACGGCGCGCGTGATCGACGAGGCCACGGCATTCGCGCGGGGACAGGCCCTGCTCGACGACGTCACCTGCGCGGTGATCCGGATTGACTGAACGGAACCCAACGAGGATAGAAGGAAGACATTCGATGAGCAGACCGTATGATGTGATGATCGCGGGACACGTGTGCTTTGACATTATCCCCCGTTTTCCCGATACCGGCGCGAAGACCATGGGCGAAATCATGCGCCCGGGCAAGCTGGTGCAGATGGACGCCGTGACGATGAGCACCGGCGGTCCGGTCTCGAATACGGGCATCGGCCTCAAACTCTTGGGAAACAATGTCTGCTTCAACGCGCGCACGGGCGAGGATGAGATCGGGCGCCTCACCATGGATTACCTCCAGCGCAGCGGCAATGCGGCGGGTATTCATGCGGTTCCGGGCAGTTCCAGCTCGTACACCGTCGTGATTGCACCGCCAGGCATCGACCGCATTTTCCTGCACCACCCCGGCACCAACAACGAATACAGCGCCGATGACCTCGACCCAGCGTTGATCTCGCAGTGCAAACACTTCCATTTCGGCTATCCTCCGCTGATGCGGCGCATGTTCGAAAACGAAGGCCGCGAACTGCAGCGCGTCTTTCAGATTGCCAAGGAAGCCGGCGCGACCACCTCGTGCGACATGGCCCTGCCGGATCCCGCGTCGGTGTCGGGCAAAGCGCCCTGGGCCAAGATCTTGGCCAATATCCTGCCGTACGTGGACGTGTATCTGCCGTCCGCCGAGGAAACGTTCTACATGCTCGAGCCGGAAGCGTTTCTGAGCCTCAAAGAACATCACCAGGGCGCGGACCTGATCGACTTTATGACGCCGGACGACTACGGTCGCTTATCCGGAAAACTCCTCGATCTGGGCTGCAAGATGACCTCGATGAAATCGGGGCACCGCGGCTACTATTTCCGCACCGGCAACAAGAAGAACTTCGACGGTATGGGCGCGGCGCGTCCCGGCGACGCCGACAACTGGTCTGATCGTGAACTCTGGTGTCCGGCGTTTGCCGCGCCGAACCTGGCCAGCGCCACCGGTTCGGGCGACTCGTCAATCGCGGGGTTCATCACGGGCTTCCTGCGCGGTCTGACCCTCGAAGAAACGCTCAAGTACGCCAATATTCTCGGTTGGCAGAATGTGCAGACCCTCGACGCGCTCAGCGGCATCGGTTCGTGGGAAGACAGCGGCGCGCTGCTTGCCAAGAAAATGCCGATGATCGACGTCCACATCGACGCGCCGGGCTGGACCTGGCGCGAAGCGCTCGGCCTGTGGTCGGGACCGAGGGACAGCAAGCTCTAAAGGCGGAGCGTAATGGCCTTTCTCATTCTGACGGCGACGGCGGCTCTGTTCGGACACTGGACGTTGAGACCCCTCGGGCTCAGCGGCGGTCCGGCCGGAGCCGCCTTGCGTTTGCTTACGGGCCTAAGCCTTTTGGCGCTCACTACGCTACTGTTGGGACGCGCGTCGCTGGCCGTTGCAGGCTACGCCTTGTATGCGCTGGCCATGATCGGATTCGCGGTGGACCTTTACTTTCACCGCCGCAGAATATCCGCACTGCCGAAGGCGCCGCACGGGCCCCGCGCGCCATGGACGCCCTTCGAAATCGTCTGCGTGATGACCTTGGCCGTA
This sequence comes from Candidatus Hydrogenedentales bacterium, assembly GCA_041859045.1. Lineage (GTDB taxonomy): Bacteria > Hydrogenedentota > Hydrogenedentia > Hydrogenedentales > SLHB01 > JBHELB01. Next base: position 9,979 of record JBHELB010000022.1, read on the forward strand.
TCGCTGGCGGCCTCGTTAATCTCGGCCCTGGCCCCTGCGACCTCCTGGGACGCCACCATCGCGCACCTCGCGCTGCCCAAGGCCTATGTGCGCATGGGGCAGATCGCCGCCTTCGAAGACAACGCCTACTCCGGTTACCCGCAACTTATGCACGCGCTATTCACGCTCGCCTACCAGATAGGCGGCGAGAGTACGGCGATGTTGGTGAACTGGTTGGTGGCCGTTTGTGTTTGTGGCGTCGCCTACGGCGTGGGAAGTCACCTTGCGGGACGCCGCGCTGGATTTGTGGCGGCGGCGATGCTCTCAACCGCCCCCATCTTCATCGACCAAGCGGGCGCGACGTCGATAGATCTTGCTTGTGCCGGGTTTGGTCTCGCGGCGTTGTATGCCTTGCTGAAAGGATACGAAGAAGGGCGCTTTCGTTGGTTGGTGCTCGCGGGGTTTCTCGCGGGCAGCGCGGCCGGTGTGCGACACACTGGGTATCTTATGGTGGCGCTACTGACACTGGGCGTTTTCATCACCGCGCGTGAGCGGCGGCGCGTGTCGTCGGCGCTGTTTTTTGTTAGCGCCCTTGCCGCCATGTTCCCGTGGCTTCTGCACAGCGCCCTCGAGGTCGGCAATCCATTCTATCCTTTCCTGATGTCCATTTTTCCCGGCAGGGGCTTGCCCGACAACGAGATCACCTCGGTAGGCACTCACGAATCTCTGCGCGGTACAAATTTGCTGCGCTTCGTCATGTTTCCTTGGGATATCGTCATGCGCCCGTACTGGTATGACGGCTGGTCCAAATCGCCCGGACCCTGGGTGCTGTTGTTGGGCGTTCCGGGGCTGTTTATCGGCGGACCGCGTGCACGCGCATTGGCGGCATACTGCATCGCCGGGGGGATTTGTCTGTTCTTCTTTCGGCAAAGCGCGCGTTACTTGTTGCCGTTTCTCCTGCCCATGATGCCCGTCGCGGCGGCCGCCGCAGTGCGCCTGCCTCTACACAGAACGATCACCACGCTTCTGCTGGCGAGCTTCGCATTCGGGATCGCGCTGGCGGCCGCATCGGTATCGTTCAAAGTCCCCGTGGCCTTTGGTTTCCAGACCCGCAGCGAATACCTGACCTCACGCATCGAACGATACCCGCTCTTCTCCTGGGCCAACACCAATCTGCCCCCAGACAAGCGCGTGCTCACGCTCGATTTGCGCGGATATTTTCTCGACATGCCCGCATATCAAAACTTTGAAGCGCTCAAGCCTTTGGGAAGACTCTCTCACGCGGAGCAACTTGAGTGGTTACGCGCGCGCGGCATCGCCTACCTGCTCTTTCCCGAGACGTACGTGGAGCAATCGAAGTCCTATCGCGAAACCGGAGTGCTCGAGACCATCTACAAGTGGCGTATGGATGGCCGCCATTTCAACCGGCTCTGGCGCGAAGAGATCGAGAATCCCCGAGGCGGGCGCGAGTGGGTCAGTGTGTATCTGGTGCGATATGATGTTCCGTAGGTCCACTCTGGAGAACGCCCATGGCCTTGCGTGACACGATCGCGCGAAACACCGCGTTCAATATGGCCGGGCGCATCTGGGAAGCGCTACTGAGCCTTGTGCTCATTCCGTACATCATCGCTCGGATTGGCGAGCCCTATTTTGGACTCTGGGCGCTGATCGGTTCTTTTGTGGGATATGTGGGGCTTGTCGATCTCGGGTTCGGCAGCGGTTTCGTGAAGTACATCGCCGAGCACCACGCCCGTCGCGACACCCCTGCGATTTCCGCCGTTGTCAGCACCGGGCTGCTTTTCTACCTCGCGCTCGGCCTCGTCGTGCTTGCCGTAAGTTGGCCGTTGGCCGAGCCCGCATTACGTCAGGTTCAACACTCTGGCTTGCTCAGCGCGGAGTTTTTGCCCGCAGCCCTACTGCTGATCAAGTGGCGGCTCGTGTTGTTCGTGGCGGCCAGCACGCTCGGCGTCTTCACTGCCGTTCAGAGCGGGCTCCAACGCATGGGCATCACCAACGCCCTTAGTTTCGCCGCATCGCTGGTCAAAGCCGTTGCCACCATCGCGTTTCTCGAGTCTGGCGTTGGCGTCATGGGTCTCATGTACGCCGAATTCGCCGCATTTGCGCTGATCGCCGCGGCGTCGGTGCCCATCGCGTTCCGGCTGGTCCCTGGACTGCGCATCAGCGTGGCCGCATGGCGTCGCGATGTGTTTCGTAATCTCTTTTCGTTTGGAGGCTACGCGCAGGTCGCTCGGCTGGCGAATCTCATTATGATGGAAACTGACAAAGTCATCGCGGGGTTTTGGGGCGGCGCGCTCAACTGGACCGCGCGCTATGAAATCGCCCAGAACCCCGCCAACAAAGTGCGCCAGATTCCCGCGATGGTGCTCAGCGCGCTGATCCCCGTCGTGTCCGACCTGGATGCCCGCGGCGACGATGCGCGCCTGCGTCGACTCTACCTTCGCTCGACCAAATACCTGGCGTCCATTGCGGTTCCCGTCACCTTGCTCGCGGCGGCGCTCGGCGGTTCCCTCATCCGCACGCTGATGGGCGGTGGATACGAGCAGTCCGCGGGCGTCTTTCGCATCATTGTGATCGGCTATCTCCTCAACGTACTGCCGGGCGGCGGCATCAACATTGCCCTCGGGAAGGGACGAGCCGATCTCCAGATGAAGACAGGCGTGATCTCAATGACGAGCAACATTGTTTTTACGATCCTGCTGGTGCTTACGATCGGCTTCTACGGCATTCCCTTGGGAACGGCGTTCTCGATGCTTGTCTCCTGGGTATGGTTTCTCGGTGCCATGCGCCGCCTGATCGGCGTGAGAGCAGGCGAACTCCTCCGCGTCAGCGTGCTCTGGCCCGTACTGGCCAGCGTGCCCGGAACCATCGCCTGTGCGGCTCTTGACCTCACATTCGCAGACGTCGTTGGCCGCCTACCCAATGCCGCCGTCGCCGCTGCGGGCGCGGCGATTTTCGCCATCACCTACCTCGTGATCCTGAGGCAAACACCCTTCCTCGACGCCGCCGACGCGGAATTCCTTCTCGATACGCTGCGCTTGCGCCGTATCCCCGGCGCGCGATGGTTCGCACGAGCGGCCCGCAAGGCATAGCGCTTGTTCTCGCTCGGCTTCGTCGCTACCATAGGCGCATCCCTGGAGTGAGCTGCTCATGCCGACTGCCGAAACGTTGATCGATCGCGTCGAACCCGCATTATCCTTCGCCCGCACCGTGGGCGAACCGGAACGGCGCCATGCCTTGGCGGCGGCGCACGCACTGCTCGACATACACCGGCCGCCGCAGCCCGTGATGTACGCGCCCGCGGACGCACTGCGCCGGGCCGGGGTGTTGGCGGAGTCCGACGCGCGAGTGGTGGATGTTGCCGTAGTACCCGAGGTCGGCGGTGATCCTGCACAGATTGAGACCTTGGCATCGACGCTGCTGAATGCGTTTGTACTCGATTTGGACACTCGTCTCGAGCTTTGTCTTTGCGTCGTCGAGGACGGAATTCCACAACTCTCGCTCCGATTCGACGGCCCTGGCGCAATCCCGCAGACGTGCTACGTTGGCGGGTTGTTACCGTTGTCGTTTGAGGAACTGAGCGCGCTGTGGACCATGGCCACGCGCGGCGGCCGCATTGATGCTGTGCGCAATGGGCTCGACCTGCGGCTTAAAGGCGTGCGGATTTGCCCAGATCCTGTGCTTGGTCTTGAAACAGCGCTTGAGAAACTGGATCGCCTTCTTACGGCACCAGGGAGTTCTGCGCCGCTCGATGCGTTGTTGGAACTTGCCGACGGCGACTCGCGTGGAATCGCCCCGGCCAATGTGGCCGCGATGGTTACGGAGGCGACAACCGCTGCGCAGGCGCGCTACACAGGGCTGCGAATCGAGATCCTCTGTGCCAACGACGTTCCGCTCGCGCCGATCCATCGCAGACGTTTCTTGGTTGCCCTGGAATCGCTTTTCGCGCACGCGTTGCGCATCTCGAGGGGCAACATCGCCGTGGAGATGCTGCTGGGATACGAAACGGCCGCGCGCGAAGTCAGTCTGCTGGTCCAGTACACGGGGAGCGGCCTCTCCGACGATCGTTTCCTGATCCCTTCGCTCGAACGGGCGTTCTGCACACTCCACGGCGGACAATGCGCATACCAGTATTCCCCATCGAACGTTTCCATCACCGCCTCCATCCTGGATACCCCTGCACGCGCACTCGACGCGTGGATCCCGGGTTGGGAAGTCTTTGGCGAAAAGTCGCGCCAGATGCTTCGCTTGCTCAAGAGCGGCGGTCCCACGCCACCGGAGGATTTCCTGCTTGAGGGTATTCTTGAGGAGGAGCTTCAGCGCTGGTTGTTGCCGTTGTTTGAAAGTCACGCGGCGCAAAACAGCGCCCACGACCTTGGTCCCGACGTTGCGGGTTTGCAGGGAGCGTCGCGCGACCGGTTGGAGAAATCGCTCACTCAGATCAAGCGGGGAAAACCACGCAAAGACATCACGCGTCCCGCGCCCGCCGCAGAGACGCTCTGGGCCTTCCGCAAAGACGCACGCAGCCGCGAGGCACTCGGAATCCATACCCTATCTGAGGACACGCTTAAGGCGTTCTGTTCGGGACTGCTGAAGACGCCCCCAGCCCATCTCGAATGCCTTCGCGTAATCGCCACATTGCTCGGAGCGCCTCATCAAACCTTGTAAGGAGAGCCGCCATGTCTGCTTCTGAATCGCAATACACCGTCGGCCGCACCGCCGCTGCGCACTCGGCGTTGTTCGACTGGGATGGTCCCGCGTGGCAAGACGTTGAGGCGCTCGAGATCGCGCACTTTCAATCCAACAGCGCTGCCCATCGTCCGCGCACGCAGCTCAAACTTCAGTATAACGACGAGCAATTGCACGGCCTCTTTCGCGTCGATGACCGCTATGTAATTTGCACGCACCTTTCTTATCAAAGCGACGTGTATATGGACAGTTGCGTCGAGGCCTTCCTCATGCCGCAACCGCGCCGAGGGTATTTCAGTTTCGAGATGAACTGCGGCGGCGCGTTGCTGGCGTATCACATCGAGGACCCGACGCCGCTGAACGACCGTTTCGTGAAGTACACCGCCGTGCCGTGGTCGCTGGGGCGTACCGTGACCGTCCGCACCAGTCTCGGAGGCCGCATCGAACCCGAAATTGCCGAGCCGGTCACGTGGTATGTCGAATTTGCCATTCCCTTTGCCTATTTTGAATCCATGCTCGGTCCACTCGGCCCACTCCAAGGCCAGAACTGGCGCGCACAGTTCAATAAGTGCGCTTTCGGCTGTTCTCATCCGCATGGCGCGGCCTGGGCCGATCTCGGAGGCGTCGACAGCTTTCATCAGCCGGAACGGTTTGGCACGATCGTCTTCGCTTAAGTGAGGGAGCCTGCGACATCTTTTCCGAGCGTTGTGCGGCCAGAGGGGTTTTGGTAGACTTCGGCCCCGAGCGAGATTCGAAAGAACGAGCATGCTCGCCGTACGAGCAGGAGAGATCGAACATGCGTAGAAACGTCCTTCTAGCAGTTGTGTTCATTGCCCTTGTCGCGGGAGTTTTCACATCTTGCCGCCCTACCCCGGCCACGCCGCAGACGCCCATCGCGCCTTCCGCACAGACATCCGCCCCGACGCCGGCTTCTCCTGCGCATACCGCCGCTTCGCCTGCAGCGACTCCAGCGAAGCCGCCCGTAGCCGCCGCCCCTCCCGCCGGAACGGTGGGGGAGGAGGCGATAGTTCCTATGTTGGAGCAGATTGGCGACTTTTCGGCGCCGCCCCACGCGCGTGCGGCTTTGCTTCAACAACTCCGCGCACAGATTCCCCTGTTGTCCACAGCGGCCCTCCAACGTGTGCTCGCCGCGATGCGCCCAGTGATGTGCGATGCGCAGAGCGACGCAACCGTCGCACGCGAGACGGTTCTTTCGTTCACCGTCGCCGCAGTGCTCCTTCGCGAGCATCAACAATGGCCAGGCCAGGCCGGCGTGGATGATGCGACGATTCTGTTGAACATCGCCCAGAGCCCGACCCGCGCCCCAGACGTAAGGCAGTCGGCGATTCAGGCGTTGGGACTGCTCCGCGTGCTGGAGAAAGCACCAGCGATTCGCGCCCTTGCGGAGAAACCCGAGGAGACGCCTGCCCCTGTGCTCCAGGCCGTGTGCATGGCATTGTGGCGCATCGATCCGGAAGCCGCCGAGACCGTCTCGATCCGGGTGCTCGAACAAGCAAAAGATATCTCGGCGTATGAAGCCGCCGCGCAGGTATTGGGCCGGTTGCGTACCCCGAACGGGCTCTCCGCACTGGTTCGTCAGGCAAAGCGATTCCCTGCGTCCGGCGCCGCGGCGGCGAACATTCCGCCCATGCTGGATACGGCGCTTGCCATCCTCGAGGATCGCGACGATCCCCTCTTGCGCGACGCGATCGAAGCGACGCAGTATCTCTGGCGGCCCGGAGCACGCGAACGTTGCATGATGAAATTGTGCGTCTTGGCCAAGGAAGGATCTCAGGAGGTCGCCACGCTGGCCGCCGACCGCATTATTCAGAACTCGTCAACGCTTCCGCTGACCGAAGAGCAAACGGAGTTGCGCGCCTTGCTCTCGTCTATCCGCGACCGCACAGACCTTGACGAGATCAAGCGGCGTATCGACGAACGCCTCAGTGTGCCCGCGCCTCCCGCCAGCACGGACGCTGCGCCCGTGTCGACGGCACAACCGGTCGCCAGCGACGAGTAAGGGCGCTATGCGTCGGCCTCGCGCGAGATGAAGAAGGGCTGCGTCCACGCCATGTTTTCGCCGCGTCCGTAGCACTCGAAGCGGATATACGACATCTTCTCCCGCTCGGGCACGGTGAAGACCATCGTGGGGCTGTCCGCGGTGGCCGCTCTTCGTCCGAAATCATGCACTGCGACAATGCGATCCGCGTTACGGGTCTCAACGCGAATCGTCGAGCCGAACAGGGAAATGTTTTCGATCCAAACCCCGGTGCTCGCGTAGAACCGGCCATTCCGCAGCGCATCCACGACGCCCGCGGGCGTGCGCTCCGTCACTTGCACGACGTTCCACGCTATGCCGGGGTCGGTGGGCAGGTGACAGTCGTCGTGGGCAAATCCCCACACACGGCGGCCTTTCCCCAGCAACAGATCCCAACGATCCGTGGCAAGAGGATTCCCCTCCGCCCATCGGCATACTCCGTTGTAGATCTCGATTCCCGCATAGCCCAGAAAGGCCTCTAGCTTGTCCTGAGAACAATGGTGAAAGTGCTCCTCCCAGTTCGGGTGCGCCATGACCGCAAATCCGCCGCTCGCCGTGATCTGGTCGAGGATTCCCTGGCGATCCCGATCCGGCGGAATGTGAACCGACGCGCCAACGTGCAGAATATGTGGTCCGTACTGGGTTACCTCTTCTCCCGGCACCATCACCATCCCTCGACTGTCGAAAGCGGTCGGATCAACGAGTTTGTCATGATCGCTGAACATGAGGAACCCGTAGCCGTGCGCGGCGTAGAGATCGATGGTCATCTGCGGATCAAACGGGCCATCGCTCATGGTCGTGTGCGTGTGCAGATTTCCGCGGAGCCACTGCGCTGAACTCGACAGATAGGGGCTTTCAATTTTGATTGCCATCGATGGTTTCTCCAAGTCACTGGTTGGTGAAAGAGAGTATAGGACTGTTCGAAACACGTCGCAACCGGACGGGAATTCCCCAAAAAGAAGCGGCCCCCCGATTGGCTCTACTTCCCCTCGCGCATTCCCAGCCCAGTCGACGGCGGGGCGTACGTGTTGTAGAGGGTAATCAACGCGAGACTGGCCCGATAGGTATCGGGAAACAGCGGGACCGCTTGCTTCGCGAGATCCGCGCCCGGCGGAAGTCTCAGCAACCGGTTCAGCGCTTCTGGAAGTTGTTCAAGAAACCACTCGCGTTGCCCTGAAATCTGCGGACACAGTACGGAGAGTCCGGCGAGATTCTCCCCTAAGCGCGTGCCGCTCATTCTTTCGAGCTTGGATAGCGAAAGGGTAACCGCCTGTACCGCCCGCGGATCGCTCATCGTGAGAAAGCGCGAGGTCCAGAATCGGGGCGCGTCCTCAAGTTTCCAGACGCCTTCTTCGCCCAGACAACGGAAACGGGCAAGCCCCTCCAACTCCGCGCGGCGTTCGCGCCATTCGGGTCGGCTGCGCCCCAAAAAGTCGGCCGCCTCCAGGAAAAAATCGAGTCCCGTCAGCACGGTGATCGTGAGTTCAGGGCCGGACACATCGCGCAACCGCTCCTCATCAAATCCCGGCAGCGGCTCACGCGTGCGCGGGTTTACCCAGCGCGTTAGGAAATCGCCTGCCGCCTCGAGTTGAGGCCATGCGCCAGTTAAGTATGCCGTTCGCCCAGGGCCGTCCAAGCCGCGCGCATGTTGCACTGTGCCCCACAGAAACAGGGCTGCCGTGCGCGGATCTTGCCAACACGACGGCAGCGCCGACTGACCATCCGGGCGAAGCGCCACCGGCAACGATCCGAGAGGGGCATCCCCCGGGTTCAACACTACGGCGGCGCTGTGAAAGGCTAGCAGTCTTTCCGCCGCTTTCGGCAGCCCAGCAAGGTCAAACGCCAGCGGGCTGTACGCGCTGAAACGGGGCCAGTCGGCGGACATCGGGGGTCGTACGATGGGCGCGCGCACCAATGCGCCGCTCGCGGCGTCCGTTCCCGCCGCCAGCACGCCCAAGCACGCCTGCGCCAGCGCGGTCATCCTCGGAGTGAGTGTGCCCGCGGTAGGTAGGGAGCGCATCTCACGCAGCCGGGAATCCCAATCGGCGCGCGTTTCCTCCCGCAAAGCCGAATACCCCTGCGTGCGCGTGGCATCCATGAGATTGCGCGCCGTCTCGGCGTCTCGCGCAACGCTAACCGCCAATGTCGCGGCAAGTTTTCCCTGCTCGGGCGTAAACGTGAAGAACGATTCGCTAGGTCCAAGAAGTGCACGGTATCGTGCGTCGGTCAATGGCGTCTCGCTATCGCGGAGAGGACCACACCCGGCAAACTGCGGTTTCGTGAATGCGCCAACGCCGATCCAAACACCCGCGCCGTATCCCGCCCATGTGGCGAAGTCCGCGTCGCGAGACAGCAACTCGCCCGCCTCGAGCGTCAACCGCTCATTCACTTCCTCAGGACGAAAATGGAACACCGCGCCCGCCTGTACGTCGACGAAAGCCGCAAAACCGTTCAGCGCGTCTAGATAGCTATCGGCCACCGGCATCTGCGGGATGTTGCGCGTACACGGGGCATAGGCTCCGCGGACAACCAGCGCGCGCACGTCGGCGGTTCCCTCGACTTCAACGTGGCACACGAGGACGTCACGTTGGGGCAACACGAAGACGGTCTGTGTGACCCGCCAATTCCGCGCGGGCCATTGCGATTGTGTCTCGACAATTGGCGCACCCGGCAACGGGGTGCGTTGGGTGTGCCGCCACTCCGGGCCGTTTGTCCACTCAACGCGATGGTCCGTCACAAGTCCCCACACGATTCCTCCCGGGGGACTGTACATCGTCGCGGCGGTTGCGAGCGCCGGACCGCTCCAAAGTTGGTCCATTCCCCCCGGGCCGGGCCAAAGAAGCGCGCAAACGCGCCCGCCCGCATCCAGGGCCGCCGTCAGACCACCGCTGCCGACCACCGCCGTTTCTTGAGGAGCGCCAAGAGCCGTCGCAAACGTCGAGGCATGAGCCTGCCCCGCTGCGCCGCACGCCGCCATCAGCAGCAAGATGAGCCACCGCACAGTCATGGCTTCGCCCCAGAATCGGCGCTGGCACGCGCTGGCGCGCCCGCCAGGTGTCCGCGGATTTCGATACGGTCTTCCGACACCGCGGACGCCTCCACTTCCAACTCTCCAAGCTGTCCGACCAACACCGCAACCGGGCCGTATTCCCCAATGACTTCCCGCGCGTCCCGGCCAGGCACTAGATTCCATTCACCGGCCCGCTCAATCAGCGTGCGCAACAGCGGCCCAGTCTTCGTCCAGCATATCCGCACCGCCACTTCGGCCTCGACAGGATGTCCTGCGGCCATCCCCTTGGCAAGACGCGCCATGAGTGGCTCGCGCGTGGCCACGAGCCAGTCCTGAGCCGATCGCCCAATGCACAGCGCCGCGGCATCGCCCCAAACCGGCGTAAGTGAGCCGTCGTAGCCGCCCCAAACAAACGGTATGGCCTCCGGAGCCGCCAACACCGCCAAGGGATGCGGCGCCTTGAGTTCGCCCGGACACCGCAGCGCCAACGCCGCCTCAGGAACGGCCCAACCCTCGCGGGCGTGCAGTCCAAACAACGCCAGGGCGCACTGATCAATGCGGGCATCCCAACCTGGTCGGGGAAGGGGGAAGCCCCACGTTTGCAGCAGCGCTCTCATGCCCTCGTGCGCCGCGCGAAACCACGGACGCTCGCGCCATGGTAAGGCGGCTAATGCCAAAGAGTTCTTTAGCTCGGCCCAATTCGACGCGGTAATGCTGATGATCGGCGGGTCAGGAAAGGCCCCGGGCAACGTGAGTGGCTCTCTGCGGCGGGAGAGGTGCGCGGCCAGCGTGCCGTGAACGGGCAGCCCGTTCTGAGCAGAGACGACGACCTGTCCCGCAGGTTCGGCCGACCAGCGAAGTTCCATCGCATCGCGCGCAAGCTCCGCCGAGGGCGCTGCCTGCGGCGCGGCGAGCGCAGCCTCCACATAGGCGCGCGAGGTGGAAACGATGAGGAATCCGTCGCGCCACGCATAATGATAGGGGCCGTGGAGTTGGATGGGGGAAGAGGTGCGTCCAGCAGTCCGCGACAGGACTTTCTCCGCTGTGCGCAACAGAATGCCGGGGTACACGCAAATCCCTGCGCCTGCGGGCCCGCCGCTGGCCAAGGTCTGGCGGCCTAGCCAAAGTCCCCAGCGCGGAGGAATGGGACGGATACCGGCTCCCTTGCGAACTTCGAGTTCGAAACGGGCCAGCGGCTTCGACAGATTACGGCGAAACGCCTGCATTTCGGGAGTCGTTTCCAGGCGGCTCCAGAAAAAAGGCGTATCCGGCGCAAACACGCGCCAGCGCGCATCCGCTGGGGCAAAACCAGGATGAGGTGCGCGTTTGAGCCGAGCATCGGCCACGAGGAAGATGACCAGAAGCAGCAGTGCCGCAAGCAGGACATACCACCCGCGCACAAACGCGGGCCGGGAGGATCTGGACGAGTTTAGGCTGTTTCGTTCCAAACCGCGTCTTTTTCCCGCTCGCGTTGTTCCTCAATATCGCCCAGCGCGGCGGCCTGATCGGCCTGCATCTTCTCATATTCCTCGATACTGGACGCCCCCTTCATCTTCGCCTCGAATCCCAGACGCGCTTCGGCGGTTTTCGCGTCGAACTTCGCGTTGATCTCCGCGATCCGTGCGCGTTGGGCGTCAGTAAGGGACTTCGTCGGCCCGTGCTCTTGTTGCAGGCGCTCCATAGCGATTTCGTAGGCGCTTTTCATAGCGGAAACTCCTAGGCTTTAAACCGAGAACTCGTCGTGAAGGATGGTTGCGATGAACCGCTCCAGCGACACAGGATAATAACGGCTATCGGGGGTGATGATCACGCCGGTCGTGATGTCTTCGTAGCGCTCGAGTTCGTCCAGCGTCTCCGACAACACGCGATCCACCGACGCGTCGATATGCTTAAGCTCCAGATCCTCGGAGGAACACTCGACCGGTCGATCTCTGAACCCCAAGAATCCGAACACCCGCGCGGAAATCTCGGCATCCACATTGTCTTCGCCAAAGATATCGGCGTAACTCGGTTCGAGGTGCGACGGACGAATGAGCAGACGGGGCGAGACGTGAACTTTACCCCTCACTCGGGTCGTCGAGTGCCCCGGCTCGAACGATGTGCCCAAACACACATACGGCAGCGCATGATACCCCGAAATAATGCCGTAGGTCGGCTTTCGGATAATCTGCGTCTGCTGAAAGATCTCGCGGATTGTTGCACTGTCCATATGTACCGTCCGACATGTCGCTGCTGACGCGCTACGGCGTTTCCACCGGCGGGCTTGCCTGACCAGAAAAGTCGGCATCCCCGGTTTCCGGCGCGGGATCCATCGGTTCAACGTCTTCCGAGTTTGAGCCAGCGGGCTCTACCGCCATGCTGTCATCAGGAACGGCCGCCGACTCATCGTTTAGCATTCCCGGGGTTTCGCCTTCCGACCCGACTTCCTGTATTGCCGGGGCCGAGTCGTCGGGACCGGTCTTTTCGCACGCACACAGCACGGGCATCAACACACACACCGCCACACAAGCCCACACCAGGGCTCGCCACGACGCGACACAACACTCCCGCAGCCTCACACTCATTCCTCTTCCCCCGCAAAGGACGCCTCAGCCATGACGCCCTTTGCCTATGACCTTCCTCCCCTTCAGTGTACCGAATGCGCGCACCCTGGACAACTCAGCGAATCGGGAATTACCCAAACGCTTCCCCGTGTCTGCTACCATAGAAGGATATTTCCGAGGAGAACTTCACCATGCCGTGTTCGGATGTTACCGAAATCATCGAGATTCAACTCGACGCCGAGGACCGGATCGGCGCGTATCAACTGTTCAAACAAACCTGTGGGCGCGCGGTGGGCGATGCGTCATTGCTCATGCCGAAGTTGGTGGGCCTGCGGGCGGATGTGGTGGCGGCGACCGATCCGGAAGACTTTGTGCAGGGCGCCGCCGAGGGGTTGGATACTTTTCTGGCGTGGAAGCACATCCTGGCGGTGCAGGCGGCGTTGCGCGTGCTGGCGGGCGCTGAGCCGGGCGGATCGGACGACCTCTGCGCGGCGGCGGATATCGCTTCGGACGGCAGCGGAGTCACCCTGCGCGCGCGTATTCGTGTTGCACTCGTGACGTCCGCAATTCCACCCTGCCACGGGCCAAAAGGGAAAGGCTGCGGCTGTTCCTCCCGCAAGTCTCGCGCCGCAGCCTCTTCGTCCCCGGACGCGCTCAAAAGCTAACGCGCGCGCCGCGCCCGGGCCACGCCCATCGCCACGAGCCCCATCGAGAGGAGGGCCCATGTAGCGGGCTCAGGGATGATGCCTTCAACTGTGAGTGCGCATTCGTACGTGGCGTACCGCCAATCGCGACTGTATTCCCGGATATTCGCCGACGAGGAAGCAAATGACGTGAATGTGTAGACCTCCCCGGGCAGAAGGACGATTTCCTCGCAAAATTCGCTGTTATTCCAGGAAAAGAGAACGCCATCGCTCAGCGAAGAAAGCGCGACAAGCGCGTCGGTATCGAACGGGTCCGCGCAGAACAACGATCCCTCAAGAGTCACGCGACAGGCCTGTGGGACCTCAAAGACGAGTTCGAGCGCCGAGATCGCCTCTGCCGACGCCTCGCTTTCAAGACCCCAGTCTGAGCCAAAGTCGGAAATCGCCTCCAGTCCGTAAACGGACGCGGTTCCTGCGGTTGAAAAGCCGGTCGGCTCCAACGACGTCGTTTGGGCTGCTCCGGCGTGGCCCCATGCAACGCGATTGTCATCCAATATGTAGACGCTCGCCTGTCCTTCCACGGCTTCGTCGAAGACTCCGCTTGCATCCGGGCCATGCTCTTCAAGATTCCAGGAATCGTTTCCATATTCATGCCCAGTCTCGCCCGTGTCCGAGATGGGATACCAGAGGTGATAGTTCGTTTGTCCGCTGGTCGCGACGAAGGCATCCGCGGACAGATACTCAATTGGGAATGCGTAGGCCGACGTCGCGCCGACCCACGCCAGCGCTATGGCTATTGTCCAGATGACTTTCCGTGTGCTCATGATCGCCTCCCGATGTACGCGAAGGCAACACGCCTTCGCTCCCGGACGCGCTGCTCCCCGAATCCCTAACGCGCGCGGCGCGTCCGGGCCACGCCCATCGCCACGAGTCCTATCGAAAACAGGACCAGCGTGGCAGGCTCAGGAATAATGCAGTCGAAGGTGAATTCGTAGTGGCCGTACTCTGGGTACTCGTGATCGCCGCCAACATCAACGCTTCCGAACGCCGTCAGCGTATAGATTTCGCCCGGCATCAGGATGAACTCCGAGTAAAAACTCTCGTAGCCGCCCGGCGCGGCCACGCGGGACGAGAAAAGCGTTCCGCCCCCCAAGGATGTCAGTTTGACCTCCGCGTCGGCGTAGCTGCGTTGGCTATAGAAAATCATCCCGTCAAGCATGGCCACGCATGGCGCGGGCACCTCAAAGACGATCTCGAGCGCCGAAATTCCTTCCGTCCACGCATCGGCATACACGAAAAACTGTGGATAGCTGATCGACTCTTCAAACACGCGATCGGCTGTGGCCGTGCCCATGCTCTCGATCTTGTATGCTCCGGTCGTCGTCTTCTGATGTGCCCCACCTTCCGCCTGGGCGCCCGCGTGAAGTTGCCAGTTATAGGCGCTCGCCACGTCAGAGAGGTGGGAATCGAACACTCCGGGAGTATTCGGACCGTAATCGTCGAGGTCCCACGAGTCTTCCGCAAACTGATAGATCTCCTCGCCGGCCCTTACTTCGACAGAGGCGTACCCGCGGGTTTCGATGTATTGTTGTATTGATAGGTAGTTGATTGTCGCTGCATGAGACAACCCGCACACCGTCGCCGCGATGACCACCAACGATACGCACACGCCGCCTCGGATCTTCCCTCTCCACGTGAACATACTTCCCCCTTTCCGCGAGCATTTCCCGCGATATCAGGTCTTTTTTCTAGTTAGGGCTGCATATTTGATGCCCTATAGCGCAGCACCCTGCTCACATTCCTAACCCTTTGGCGCAAATGACTTACGAATACGCTTGCCGGAGTCTGCAGTTCGGCGCTTGGTGCGCCTCGACAACGAATGGTTTCTCGTTAGGCAGAAGTGAGAAAAAGTTGATTAGCCCTTCGCTTTCGATGAACTCCGTCGAGAGGTTATGCTAAGGTGTCGCAAATGAGTTGGGGGCAGCCATGCAGCACGACGAAGAGACAGTTCGCAAGATACCCGTCCAAATAGAGACCCGCAGCAGTCGGCGTCGGCCGCGATCATCGTCGGGGTTGATCATTTCGTTTCTATTTGGCTTGGCGATTGGATTTAGTGTCGGGATCGGTTTTGACAACGCACTGCGCGGCGTATCCGAGGAGACCGTGGAGCCGGCCGAGGGCTCGGTGCGCGGCGTGGAATTGACGCCGCCCGTCGCGCGGCCACCGGTAGATACGACCGAACGGGCAAGCGCGCCCGCGCCGACCGACGGCGCTGCGTCTGTCGCAACAACCGAGGCTACTGCGGCAGAGGCGAGCGTTTCTTCCGGTGGACCTAGTTCTTCAACCGAGCCTACGGCGGTGGTTCCGCCACAGGTATGGCCGGGACGCTTCCTCTTTGTGTCGGTTGCTGGGCCGCAGCTTGATGACGCCACCCGGGCGCTGTTACGCGAAGTGAAACCGGGCGGCGTGGTGCTGCTCGGCGCCAATATCCAGTCCAAGAGTCAGACGGCGGAATTGGTGAAATCCATCAAGGAAGCGACGGGCCTAGGCACGGGCGTTGCCGATCTCCCCTTGATCGCCGTTGACCAAGAAGGGGGCCCTGTAAATCGCCTGAACCTTGAGAACGCGCCGAGTCCCGAGGACCTGGGCCGCCGGGCCAATCCCGAGGAAGCGCGTCGCGTTGGCAAACACTATGCAGACGCGTGTCTCGCGCGGGGTATCGGCCTGCTGCTGGGACCATCCCTGGACACCGCCGGTCCGAACACGCCGTCTGAGATGCGTGCCCGTTGCATTGGCGACGACAATCGTCTGGTCACCGCGATGGGGTTGGCGCTCGCCCTGGGAATCACCGAGGGCGGCGTGGCTCCGATCATCAAGCACTACCCCGGGATGGGGGGCATCGCCGCGGATCCGCACAAGGCGGCGGTATCGCTTCGTACGGACGTTATGGGCGTTGCGCGCGCGATGTATCCGTTCTCCGAAGCGATTGCGCGTGGGGTTCCCGGCGTGATGGCGGGGCATGTCGCTGTGCCTGCCCTCGACACGAAGAACCCGGAACGCCCCGCGTCGGTGTCGTCTCGGCTGATTACCGATGTGCTGCGCAACGCGCCGCTGTGGAAGTACGACGGCGTAGTCTTGGCCGACGATGTGGCAATGAAATCCATGACGGAAACGGGGCGCACCCCCGAGCGGGCCGCCGTGGAGGCGCTGACGGCCGGCTGCGACGCCGTGATCTTGTGCGATCCCAAGGCTGAGACCGTGCGCTCGGTTTGTGCGGCCATCGAGCAGACGCTTGTGGCATATCCTGCGCCCAAGGCAGCGCTCGAACGCAGCGCGCGCCGTCTCGATGCGTTGTCCGCATGGCTCCGCAGTCCTGTGCCGCTCTCGGATTCGCCTTTGCCGGTGCCGCCGGAGCTTTCGGCGGGCAACCCTTCACCAGCGCCGGTTGCGGAATCTCCGGCAACCAGCCCCGCGCCGCCCGTGGAAACAGTTGCCGCAACGCCAACCGCGCCCCCTGTCGAGGCGGTTTCGCCCGCGGAATTTAGCGTGCCTCCCGCCCCGCCGGTGGAAACCAGTGTGCCCGTCGTCGAGCAGACCGCGCCGACCCCTGAGCCGTCCGCTCAAACCACGATTGCGGAGCCGCAAGAGACTACGCCGCAACCGCCTGTCGCTACAGCGGTCAAGACGCCCGCCACCCCGCCGCCCGGTACGAAGCTCGTCAAGCGCACCGTCAAGCAAGGCGACACGTTGACGGCGATTGCCCGCGAGTATGGGGTGAAGGTGAAAGACATTAAGGAGTGGAACGCGATCGAAGGCGAGACCATCGTTTGGGGCCGAACGTTGAAGGTCTATGTCAAAGACGACGGATCCAGCAGCGCGGCGGAAACCCAAGTGACGCCGGAAGCGTCCGCACCAGCAGGCCCGCCACCCAACTCCGAGAAGGTCACGCATGTCGTGGTGAAAGGCGAGACGCTGAGCGGCATCGCGGCGCAGTATGGCGTGCGCCAGAAAGATATCGTGGCCTGGAACAAATTGACCGGCGAAACGGTCAAGTACGATACAAAACTCACGATTTATCGCCCGGTTGTATCAGTGCCAGAGCCAGAACCTGCACCCCCGGCATCTACACCCGAAGCGGCCCCTACGCAATAGCGCAACAGCAGTCGAGGCGTTCTTGAAGGCAATTCCGCCGAAAAACTGGCGGTTTGTCGCAAGATCGTTGACATTCGCTCCGCGCCGTCCGCGTAGTCCCTCGCGCAAGCCTAACATTTCCAATGCGTCATCTTGGAAATCCCTCCGGCATGACGGTTGCTCCTTTACACGCAGTGTATTGGAGGTCCAATACCCGGCATACGACGGAGCTGGCCGTGACAGCCCGTGGAGGGTAGCGGCGTGTTGTACGAATGGTACGACATCGTGGATGAAGAGGGTGAGACGCCCATGACGCGAGCGCTCAAGAGCGGCCACTTCGCTCTGGCGAACCTGATGGTGCGCATCGAGAAGGTGGAGCAGCCGCCAACGGAAGACGGCGAAGCGGTACTCCATCGCGCCGCATACTGGGGACTGGAACACGCGGTTCGCAAATTGCTGGCGGCGGGGCATAACCCCTGTGTGCCGGACAGGCGCGGCGAGACGCCGCTTCACAAAGCTGCGCGACGCGGGCACTACGAGACGCTCGAGGCGCTCGTTGAAGACGGCGCGGACGTCAATGTGCGAGACGACAACGGCATGACCGTGTTGCACTGGGTCGCGCTCAATGGCCGTGCTGACATGGCGGAACTGCTCGTGTCAGCCGGCGCCGATGTGAACGCGCGCGACCTGGCCACCGGCGGCTTGACGCCGTTGGCCGTAGCCAAACTCATGGGCTATGAAGACTTAGCCGAACAACTCGCCGGGAACGGTGCCACTTGGTAGCTACGCCCGGTAGACTACCTGTCCGTCGCACAGCGTAGCGCGCACGACACCGCGCAGGGTGCGGCCTGCAAACGGCGTGTTGCGGCTGAGCGAGGCGAACTGCGCCGGGTCAACGACGATTTCCGCACGCGGATCGAACACGGCAATATCGGCCGGTCCACCCACGCGCAATCCGCCCACCGGCAACCCGAGGATACGCGCGGGCGCAAGCGTCATGAGTTCGACCGCGCGTTCGAGCGACACCACGCCGGGCTCGACAAGCTCCGTAATGGTGAGGGCCAGCGCGGTTTCCAGCCCAACAATGCCGAACGGCGCAAGTTGCACCTCGACATCTTTCTCGGTCGGCGTGTGCGGCGCGTGGTCCGTGGCGATGCAATCGATGCTGCCATCGCGCAACGCCTCGCGGATCGCGGCGACGTCCGCCGCTTCGCGCAACGGCGGGTTCATTTTCGCGTTGCTGCCGTGTTCCACGACCGCCTCATCCGTCAACGTCCAGTAGTGCGGCGCGGTTTCACAGGTCACGCGCACCCCTTCGCGCTTCGCACGTTTGACGATTTCCACGCCGCCCGCCGTGCTGACGTGGCAGATGTGCACCTTCGCGCGCGCGAGCTTGGCGATGCGGCAGACACGTTCGATCGCGATCTCTTCCATCTCGCGCGGCATTCCCGGCAGACCCAGGCGCGTTGCGGTATACCCCTCGTTTATTGCGCCGCCCTCGACAAGGCTGTGGTCTTCGCAATGCGCGAGATACGTCAGCCCGACCATGTCCGCGTACTCGAAGCAACGACGCATCACCCAACTGCTTGGGATATCCGAGCCGTCGTCCGTCACAGCGACCGCGCCCACGGCCTTCAGTTCGGCCATTTCCGTCATTTCCTGGCCCGAACGCTGTTTGGTGGCGCAGGCCGACGGCCATACTTTGATGCACGCCGTTTCACGCGCCCGGCGGTTCACGAACTCGACCATCCCCGCATTGTCGATGGGCGGGTTGGTGTTTGGCATCGGCACGACCGACGTGAATCCGCCCCGCGCGGCGGAACGGCTTCCGGTGGCGATGGTCTCTTTCGACTCAAATCCCGGCTCGCGCAAGTGCACATGGATATCCACGAGCCCAGGACACACCACGCACCCCGTGGCGTCGAGGGCTTCATCCCCCCGCAACCCTTTTCCGATCTCCACAATGACGCCGTTGTCGATGCGAAGGTCCAGCGGTTCAGAACGTCCCGAGGCGGGATCAATAAGATGACCGTTTGCGATAACGAGACTCATGCGCGGCGCGCTCCTTCCAAGTTAGGTGGCGTCGTGACGGCGTCCATTCACCAATAAATGCATGATCGCCATGCGTACGGCGACCCCGTTTGTGACTTGTTCGAGAATGACGTTGCGCGGACCATCCGCGACTTCGGACGCGATCTCAAGATCGCGGTTCATCGGTCCGGGATGCATGATGATCGCGTGCGACGGTGCGGCCTTGAGCGCCTCATTGTCCACGCGAAACAACCGGATGTATTCGCGCATGCTGGGGAACAGACAGCGTGACTGACGTTCGAGTTGGATGCGCAGCACATACACGACATCCGCATCCGCGATCGCTTCGCGGAGATCGGAAGTCGTCTCCGCGCCCATCCGCTCGATCTCGAGCGGCATCAGCGTTCGCGGCCCGCACAGGCGCACTTTCGCGCCGAGTTTGGTCAGGCCCCAGACGTTGCTGCGCGCCACGCGGCTGTGCGAGATGTCACCGATAATCGCCACGCGCGCGCCGTCGATGCCTGCCGTGGGGTCTTGGCGCATACGGCGGATGTGCTGGCGAATAGTAAAGGCATCAAGCAGGCCTTGCGTCGGGTGCTCATGCGCGCCGTCGCCCGCGTTGATGATCTGCGACCGGTGACGCTCGGCCAGCATTCGCGAGACCCCCGCATGGCTGTGGCGAATCACCACGATATCGCTGTGCATCGCCTCGATATTGTCGAGCGTATCGTGCAGGGTTTCCCCTTTTTTCGCACTCGATGCCTGTACGTTCATCGTGAGCGTATCGGCGCTGAGGCGTTTCGCCGCCAATTCGAACGAGGTGCGCGTGCGCGTGCTCGGCTCGAAAAACCAGTTCACCACCAGCCGCCCCTGCAGCAGCGGCACTTTCTTGATGCCGCTTTCCCGCTCCGAGACCGCAAGAAACTGCGGTGCGGTATCGAGAATGGTCTCGATCTCCTCACGAGAGAGATCTTCGAGTCCGACGAGGTCTTTGCGCGTCCAGCGTAGCGACGAAGAGGTTGTGGCGGGCATGCTACACGCTCCCTTCCGGGCCGGACGCGGCGCGTTCCAGCAGCACCACGTCTTCGCCGTCGATTTCCCTCAACCGTACCGAAATGTGGTCACTCGGGGTGCTCGCGATCGACCATCCAATATAGTCGCCGCGAATGGGCAGCTCGCGCAGGCCGCGATCCACCAGCCCGGCCAACTGAATCCGCCGGGGGCGGCCGTAGTCCATCATCTCGTCCATCGCCGCGCGCACGGTGCGCCCCGTGGACAGTACATCGTCCACGATTACCACCGTCAGGCCGTCGAGGTCAAAGTCAAAGTGCGTCGCCCTCGCCGCGATATCGCTTACATCCACTCGCCCGCTGCGCAGATCGTCGCGGTAGAGGGTCGTCGCTAGACTGCCCACCGGCGGCCGCTGCCCCGTCATGCCCACAATCTCGTCGGCAATGCGGTCCGCGAGGGGGCGGCCTCGACTCAAAATACCCAGCAACGCCAAAGAAGTGATGCGGGGGTTATCGGCCACGATTTCCTGCGCCAGACGGCGTATCGCCGCGTGCATTGCGTGTTCATCCATTACCACGGTGGTTTCAACGGGCCCAGGCGGCGGGTGGGTCATGGCAACTCCTTGCGTGGCCGGTCTCCAGACAAAAAAACGAGCCCTCTCACCGTTGTGAGCAGGGCTCTGTGTTGCCTGAGGCTGCGCGGCGCACCAGTTCGCACTCCAATTTGCTGACGCGATTTTACCTGGCGGCCCGAAGAGTTTCAACCTGCCGCAGGACGTCCGTTTCTTTGACTTTCTGCAAGGTAACGCCCTAAAATCGACGTTTTCTAAAGGTCCCAAGGGTTTACGCGCAATTGGGCGCGCGTCTGCGGGCCAACCAGGGGATGGACGGCATGTACTTTCAGGATGTATTGCAGACGCTGAATGCGTTTTGGCTCAAACAAGGCTGCGTGCTGTGGCAGCCGTATCACACCGAAGTCGGCGCGGGAACGTCGAATCCGGCAACTTTCCTGAGGGTACTTGGCCCGGAACCCTGGTGCGTGGCGTATCCCGAACCCAGCATGCGGCCCACGGACGGACGCTACGGCGAAAATCCGAACCGCTTGCAGCACTATTACCAATACCAAGTGATCCTCAAGCCGTCGCCGCCGAATGTACAGGACTTGTTCCTGCAGTCGTTCGAGGCGCTTGGGCTCGATCTCACCAAGCACGATTTCCGGTTCGTCGAGGACAACTGGGAAAGCCCGTCGCTGGGCGCCTGGGGGTTGGGCTGGGAAGCTTGGCTCGACGGCATGGAAGTGCTCCAGTTCACGTACTTCCAGGAGTGCGGCGGCGTGAAGCTCGACGTGCGTGCGTGCGAACTCACCTATGGCGTCGAACGCATCGCCATGTACCTGCAGGGCGTCGAGAACGTCTATGACCTGGTCTGGGGGCCGTCGGGCATTACCTACGGCGATATCTATCATGCCTCCGAGGTCGAGTACTGCCATTACAATTTCGAGGCCGCGAACACGGAAAAGCTGTTTCAGGTCTTCGACATCTGGGAAACCGAGGCCAAACGTTTGCTCGATCTTGGCCTGATTTTCCCCGCCTACGACCACTGCCTGCGCCTGTCGCACCTGTTCAACGTGCTCGATGCGCGCAGCGCGTTGTCGGTGTCCGAGCGCGGACGCTTCCTGTTGCGCTGCCGGTCCGTGGCCGAGCGTTGCGCGAAGGGCTTCCTCGAACAGCGCGAAAAGATGGGCTTTCCGCTGATGCGCCTGCCGCGCGCGGGGTTCACCGAGACCGCCGCCGCGCCGACCGCCGATCCCAAGGCGTTTGCGGAAAAGGATACGCTGCTGATTGAACTCGGCTTTGAGGAACTGCCGCACGCCGACCTCAAGGACGCGCTGAACCAAGCCCCGGGGCTTATCGAGAAGCTGCTTGACGACCAGGGTGTGCCGCACGGCGCGATCAAAGTCTTGGCGTCGCCGCGCCGCATTGCGTTCGAGATCGCCGATGTGCCCGCGCGCCAAGAAGACGTTGTGAAGGAAGTTCGCGGACCGAAAGCCGCCGCCGCCAAGACGCCCGACGGCGCGTGGAGCGTGGCGGTGGAGCGGTTCGCGGCGGCGAACAATGCATCGCCGGACGCGATCTACTTCCAGACGCAGGGGAAAGACGAATACTGTTTCCTGAAGGTCAATCAGACCGGCCGCCACCTGACCGAGCTCGCGCCGGCGGTGGTCGAGGGGTTGCTCAAGGGGCTGCGCTTTGGTAAGTCGATGGGGTGGGAAGACACGACCGTCACGTTCTCGCGGCCCGTGCGTTGGCTCGTGGTGTTGCACGGCGCGAACACCGTGCCGGTGTCGTGGAAACTGCGCGACGCCTCGGACATCGGTCCCGAGCGTTGGGTGCACTCCGGCCGTGTGACCTATGGCCACCGCCGTCTTGCGCCGGGCGCCATCGAGATCCCGCATGTGAAAGACTATGAGGCGGTCCTGCGCAAACACTACGTGATTGCCGAGCGCGGCGAGCGCATGGCGGCGCTGCGCAACGCGGTGGACGCGATCTGTACGGCGCAGGGGTTGCATGTGTCGGCCGAGGATGAAGACATCTTCGACGAGGTGTGCGACTTGCTCGAGTGGCCTGAGCCGATCTTGAGCGAAATCCCCGAAGACGCGCTCGTGCTGCCCGAGGAAATCATCATCACGCCGATGAAAGTGCATCAGCGCTACATCCCGTTGCGCACCGAAGACGGCGCGCTCAGCCGTCATTTCCTGGCCGTGGCCAATGGCCAGCACGATGCCGAAGGGCAGAAGGTCATCCGCCAGGGCAACGAGCGCGTGCTCAACGCGCGCTTGCGCGATGCCCGGTACTTCTGGGACAGCGACACGCAGCAGCCGCTCGAGGCGTTCGCGGCGAAGCTGAACACGATCATGTTCCATCAAAAACTCGGAACGCTCGCTGACAAGGTCGTGCGCGTGAAGAAGCTCTGCACGGCGTTAAAGCCCGCGCTGCCCAAGGTGGCGGATGCGCAGATCGAGCAAGTACTCACGCTGATGAAGGCCGACCTCGCCACGCAGATGGTGTTTGAGTTCGCGTCGCTCGAAGGCGTTGTGGGCATGCTCTACGCGCGCAAGGAAGGCCTGCCCGAGCCGATCGCCAAGGCGATGCTCGAGCACCGTTTGCCGCGCAACAGCGGCGATGCACTGCCCGAAGATCCCCTGGGCGTCGTGGCGGGCGTGCTGGATCGATTCGATACGCTCGCGGGGTACTTCGGCATCGGCATTCGCGTGAAGGGGACAAGCGATCCGTTCGGCCTGCGTCGCAACGCGCTGGCCCTGCTGTCGATCGCGCGCCGTCATAACCTCAAGTTGGATCTGGCCGTGTTCGCGCGCGCCGCGCTTGAACAATACGGCGGCCTCGTGGCAGACCTCGAAGGTTCGCTCAAGGATCTACTTGGGTTCTTCGCGGACCGTATGGCGGCGATGGCGCGAGAAGAAGGGCTTGCCTATGACCGCGCGGCGGCGGCGTTGGCCTCGCACGCCGGGCATCCATTCCGTTTCCGTGCGTGCCTCGATGCGCTCGGCGCGATGGACGAAGAAAAGTTGCAGATCCTGGCTGAACAGACCAAGCGTCTTGGGCGCATTGCGAAAGAACCGGCGGCGAACGTCGATCCGGCGCTGCTCGAAGCGAGCGAAAAGGCGTTGTACGATACCGTCACCACGCAAGGGCCGAAGCTGAAGGCGTTGGCCGATGAAGGCTCGTTTGAGCAGGCTGTTGCCGGACTGCTCGAGTGGGCTCCGGTGATCGCCAAGTATTTTGAGGAAGTGCTGGTCAACGCCGACGACGTGAAGGTGCGCCAGAATCGCCATGCGCTGCTGCTCGCGACCCTCGAAGGCGCGCGCGCCGTGGCTGATTTCACCTTAATCGAGAAGAGGGAAGTGTAAGAACACGGACTGACGCGAAGCGCACAGGCGAATTCTGTAGCGCCTTGCCGGTGTATGGCCGTGGAACGTTCGCAGGCCCGTGTTCTGAGGAGGCCTCATGGCGGCGGTGTTGGTGGTAGACCGTGATCGGGCCGTGGCGCATGAGATACTCGCCTATCTCGACGCGCACGGCTACGAGGTCGAGTGGGTGGACGACGGCGAGAAGGCGTACAATCGCCTTGACGCGCGGCGTTTTGACGCCGTGGTGACGGAACTGCACGCGCACCGCATCGACGGCATGCGCCTGATGGCCGTGGCCAAGGAGCGTAACCCGCAGATCTGCGTGGTGCTGATTACCGAAGCGCCGGAAGTCGCGCTCGCCACCGAGGCCATGCGCCAAGGGGCGTACGATTTCCAGACCAAGCCGGTGAACTTGGGTAAGCTCGAGGCCGTCATCCAGCGCGGCGTCAGCCAGCAGCGCCTCGTGCTCGAGCAATACGAGCTCAAACGCCGCCTCGATGAGCATTTCGGTCTCGCCCATCTCGTCGGCAAGTCTCCGCAGATGCTCGCAGTGTACAACACCGTGCGTCAGATCGCCCCCGCGAAAGCGACGGTGCTTATTCAAGGCGAAACCGGCACCGGCAAGGACCTTATCGCGCAGGCGATTCACAACAACAGTCCGCGGCGCGATGCGCCGTTTGTGAAGCTGAACTGCGCGAGCATTCCCGAGGCGTTGGTCGAGAGCGAGTTGTTTGGCCATGTTGCGGGCGCATTTACCGGGGCGATAGCGAAACGCGAGGGGCGCTTTGAGCTTGCCGATGGCGGCACGCTGTTTCTCGACGAGATAGGAGAGATGCCGCTTGGGCTTCAATCCAAGTTGCTGCGCGCGATCGAGCAACAGCAGTTCGAGCGCGTGGGTGACTCGCGCACCTTGACCGTCGACGTTCGTGTGATCGCCGCTACGAACCGCAGTCTCGAGAAGATGGTCGAGACGGGCGCGTTTCGTGACGACCTTTACTATCGTTTGCGCGTCATCAATGTGCTGATGCCGCCGCTGCGGCAGCGTCGCGAAGACATCCCATTGCTCGTAGACCATTTTCTGCGCGAAGCCTGCGCGGAGAATGGGAGGGCCGTCGAGGGGATTACCCACGGCGCGCTCGATCTGTTCATGCGCTACGATTGGCCCGGCAACGTTCGCGAACTACGGAACATCATCGAGGGTATGGTGATCCTGTCGCGCCCTGGCCGCGCCCTTGATGCGCAGGATGTGCCCGATCATGTTCGCCGCAGTACCTTGCCGGATGTGGGGGAGATTCGCATTCCTGCCGGTTCACGGATGGAAGAGGTTGAGCGCATCGTGATTCGCGAAACCATGAAGCGCTGCGGTTTCAACAAAGAGCAATGCGCGCAAACCCTCGGCATCGGCCTGCGTACGCTCTACCGCAAACTCAAAGAATACGATATCCGCTGAGAGGTTGACCGTTCCCATTTCCCGCTGCTATCCTCCGGCGGGGACGAAACGGAAGGGGACTTGTTTGTCGATCATGGGGCTGCGTCTTGAAGCAGGTGCGCTCGTTGGCGGGCGCTTTGAGTTGGTTCGGCCACTGGGGCAAGGCGCCGTCGGCGCCGTGTGGCTTGCGCTCGATCGTCATCTCGACGGCGAGCCCGCCGCCTGCAAGTTCCTTCACCCGCATCTGGCAGGCGATCGGCGCGCCGTTTCCGATTTCAAGCGGGAAGTGCTCATCACGCGCCGCCTTCGCCATCCCGCCATTCTTGGCATTCACATGTTTTGGGAATCCGAGAGTGCCTGTTTCATCAGCATGGATTTTGTGGAAGGCACTTCACTGGCCGACGCGCTGTCTGCGCGAGGCGAGCCGTTCCCGCCGAGCCAAGTATTCGCGTGGACCCGAGTTCTCGCGGATGCCCTTGATTACGCGCATAGTCGCGGCGTGCTGCATCGCGACGTAAAGCCCTCCAACATACTGCTCGATTCGGAAGGCGCGGTGCTGCTGGCGGATTTTGGTATCGCGCGGCTTGCGGAGGATTTCGGTTCGAGTTCCGCGCCGCGGGTGCACAGCGGTACCGTGCTTTTTGCCAGTCCGGAGCAGATTCGCGGCGAACCGCTTGACGCCCGAAGCGATCAGTACAGCCTAGCCGCGACCGCGTACCAATTGCTAAGTGGTTCGCCGCCGTTCTACGGAACAGATTTGTTGGCGAATATTTTCGATGCAACTCCTCCGTCGATTCCCGGTCTGGCTCCAGCCGCCAATGCCGCGTTGATGCGTGCGCTCGCCAAACGTCCCGGCGCGCGGTTCGCGTCGTGCACCGATTTTTGGGAGGCGTTGTCGGCCGAACTCGCCGCGACGGAGGCGCCCGTACGGATCGTGCAATCGTTCGTGTCGAGCGACGCAGAAACCGTGCGTCTCCCGATACCCGATGCCGCGCAGCGCGCGAAACGGTTAGGCGAGATCCTGATCGATTCCGGAGTGATTACGCCGCCGCAGCTTGACGAAGCCCTTGCGGCGCAGCGCGCACGTGGCGGAAAACTCGGCGAAGTGTTGAGCGAACTGGGCTTTACTCAAGAAGACGCCGTGTTGTCTGCGCTGAGTCGGCAGTTGGGTATTCCAATAGCGGATCTTGACGCGGAAGAGATCGACCCCGCTATCGCGGCGTTGGTGACGCGCCCCATCGCACAGTACCGTCGGCTGTTGCCCTTGCGGAGACACGGCGACCACTTGATTGTGGCGATGACCGATCCCCTCGATCTCAACGCGCTCGCGGAGTTGGAGGCAGCCAGCGGCTTAACCGTGCTACCATTGCTCGTTCGGCGCGCGCAGCTTGAGGCGGCGCTAGATCGCATATACGGCCGAGAATCCTCCAAGAAAGACTGAAGGAGTTTCCAATGAACTTCGTCATGGTCCGGCTCAGCGTTATGATGTTGCTGCAATACGCGATCTGGGGCTCGTGGTCGACCGCACTCACGCCGTATCTTCTCAAACTCGGTTTTTCGGGCGATCAGATCGGGGCGGTATTCAGCGCGCTCTGGATCGCCTGCATGATTGCGCCCGCCATCGGCGGTCAACTCGCGGACCGGCTTATGCCCACGCAGATTTTCCTCGGGCTTGCGCATCTTGGCGGGGCCTTGACGCTGTGGCAGGCCTCCACCGCGGCGACGTTTTCTTCGCTGTGGCCGTGGATGTTTGGCTACAGCCTGCTCTACGCGCCCACGCTCGCGCTCACCAATTCACTGGCGTTTCATCATCTCGAGGATGCGAGCCGGCAGTTCGGGCGCATTCGTTTGTGGGGGACAATCGGCTGGATTCTCGCGGGACTGGCCGTTACCGCCGCGCGGGAAACGTGGCACACCGCCGAATGGATCGGGCGCAGCGATCTGTTGATGTTCGCCGCGGTGTTGTCGGTCGTTATGGGCGTCTACTGTTTTACGCTGCCTTCCACGCCGCCGCGCCGCGAAAGCCCAAATCCCTTCGCCTTTCTCGAGGCGCTCTCCATGCTGAAAGATCGCAACTTTCTCGTGTTCCTGCTGTGCTCCTTCGTGGTGACCACGGAACTGCAATTTTACTACGTGCCGACGCCTCAGTTTCTCCTCGACAACGGGATCAGCAACGACCGCATCCCGGCGGCGCTGACGCTGGCGCAGGTCGCCGAGATTCTCGTGCTGCTCCTGTTGCTGCACTTGTCGTTGCGCAAGTTCGGCATCCGCAAGACGATGGTGATTGGTATTCTTGCGTGGCCCTTGCGCTATTTCCTGTTCACGATACCTTCGCTGCCGGTGATCTTGGCGTCGCTCACGCTCCACGGTTTTGGCTATGCCTTCTTCTTCGTTGCCTCGCAAATCTATGTGGACCGCAAGGCGGCCGGCGACATGCGCGCTTCCGCGCAGGCCCTGCTGGCATTTTTCACCCTAGGACTTGGCAATACCTTCGGGAGTTTCTTCACCGGGCGCTGCATGGAGCTCTTCAAACAAGGCGATACGATGGCCTGGACCCCGTTTTTCCTTGTGCCTGCGGCCATCACCGTCGCCGCGGCGCTCGCGTTTGTGCTGCTGTTCAAGGACGATGTGAAGCTCGACGAGAAAGCAGGGAGGCTCTAAGGTCTTCGGAGAACATGTGTTGCGCGTTGCCGCGCTTGCCGTTTCGTCGTTCAGTTGAAACGGATTCTCTTCCTTTCTATAATCTCCTTTTCTAAGGATCACGGCGTTCGTGCCGGAAGTGTCCCAACTGGTGATGAGGCGCTATGGAATTCGAGCATCGGTTCCCGGAAGGTCTTTCATTCGACGACGTGTTGTTGGTCCCGGCCAAGTCCAACGTGCTGCCGCGCGATGTGGACCTCAAGACCCGGCTGACCAAGAACCTTACGACAAGCATCCCGCTGCTCAGCGCCGCCATGGATACGGTAACCGAGGCGCGCCTGGCCATCGCCATCGCCCAGCAGGGCGGCATCGGCATTATCCATAAGAACTTCTCGATTGACGACCAAGCGGGCGAGGTGGACCGCGTCAAGCGTTCCCAGGCCGGAATTATTACCGATCCGTTCACGCTGACGCCGGAGCGCAGCGTGCAAGAGGCCGAAGACCTCATGGCGCACTACCGCGTGTCCGGCGTGCCGATTACGGACAAGTCCGGTAAATTGGTTGGCATCTTGACCAACCGCGATCTGCGTTTTCACGAGGATTTCTCGACGCCCATCGGCGAAGTGATGACCAAGGACAATCTCGTCACGATTTCCCCGGGCACGAGCCGCGAACGCGCCCGCGAACTGCTGCACAAGCATCGCATTGAGAAGCTGCCCATCGTCGATCAAGACGGCAAACTGGTCGGCCTGATCACGATCAAAGACATCATGCGCGCCCGCGACTATCCCAATAGCTGCATGGATCCGCTGGGCCGCTTGCGGGTGGGCGCGGCGCTGGGCGTGGGGTCGGGGGAACTCGACCGTTGCCGGGCGCTGGTGGATGCGAAGGTCGATCTCGTGGTGATCGACAGCGCGCATGGCCATTCGGAGATGGTCATCGACACGGTTCGCCAAGTGCGCGAGGCGTTCCCCGATCTTGAGATTATCGCGGGTAACATCGTGACGCCCGAGGCGGCGAAAGACCTTATTGCCGCGGGCGCGTCGGCGCTCAAAGTCGGCGTTGGACCGGGCTCGATCTGCACCACGCGCGTCGTCGCTGGCGCCGGCATGCCCCAACTTTCCGCGATTATGGAAGTATCCCGTGTCGCGCACGAGGCCGACATCCCCGTCATCGGCGATGGCGGCGTGCGCTACTCCGGCGATATCGTGAAGGCCATCGCGGGCGGCGCGGACAGCGTCATGATCGGCAGCCTGTTCGCGGGCACGGCCGAAAGCCCGGGCGAAACGGCCTTGTTCGAAGGGCGCACCTACAAAGTCTACCGCGGCATGGGGTCAACCAAGGCCATGCAGCGCGGCAGCAAGACTCGCTACATGCAGTTCGAAGAAGACGCCCGCAAACTCGTTCCAGAGGGCGTCGAGGGCCGCGTGCCGTTCCGCGGACCGTTGTCGGATTACGTTCACCAACTGCTCGGCGGCCTGCGCGCGGGCATGGGCTACTGCGGCTGCCGCACCATCGCCGAGCTTCAGACCAAAGCGAAGTTCGTGCGCGTCACCGCCGCCGGTATCCGCGAGAGTCATCCCCATGACATCACGATTACCGAGGAACCGCCCAATTATCAGGTCATGAGGTAACCCATGCAGGGAGTTGGACGCCCGATCCTGGTGCTCGATTTCGGAGCCCAGTACAGCAAACTTATCGCCCGTCGCGTGCGCGAAGCCAAGGTCTACAGCCTGATCCTTCCGTACAACGCGTCCATGGACCAAATCCGCGCGCTGAATCCCGCGGGCATCATCTTCAGCGGCGGCCCCGCCAGCGTGCATGCGCCTGGCGCGCCGTTGCCCACGCCCGAGGTCTTCGAACTCGGCGTGCCGATTCTGGGGATCTGCTACGGCGTGCAGGTGTTCGCGCACATGCTCGGCGGCAAAGTCGAACGGTCGGCCAAACGCGAGTACGGCATCGCCCATCTCGAATCCTCCGACACGACCGGCTTTTTCGACGGCGTGGCGTCGCGCACACAAGTATGGATGAGCCACGGCGATTCCATCTCCGTGTTGCCTCGGGATTTCGCCGCGATCGGAGAGACGGAGAACTGCCCCTACGCGGCCATCGCCGATCCCCAGCGCCGCTTTTACGGCGTGCAGTTCCACCCCGAGGTGGTCCACACGCCGCAAGGCGCGTTGATCCTGTCCAATTTCGTGCACAACATCTGCGGCTCGGCTTCGCTCTGGGATATGGGGTCGTTCGCCGATCTCGCGATCGAGCAAGTGCGACAACAAGTCGGCGACGGCCGCGTCGTGTGTGGCCTAAGCGGCGGCGTGGATTCCAGCGTCGCGGCGGTGTTGTTGCACCGCGCGTTGGGCGATCGTCTAGTCTGTGTATTTGTGAACAACGGCCTGCTGCGGAAGGGCGAGCCCGAACTCGTGCAAGAAGTCTTTCTCGGCCATTTCCACATCGATCTGCGCTATGTGGATGCCGAAGAACGCTTTCTCAATGCGCTGAATGGCGTCTCGGACCCCGAACAGAAGCGCAAGATTATCGGCAATCTATTTATCGAAGTCTTCGAGGAAGAGGCGCGCTCGCTCGGAAGAGTCGATTTCCTAGCGCAGGGCACGCTGTATCCCGATGTGATTGAGAGCGTTTCCGCGACCGGTGGGCCGTCGGTGACCATCAAGAGCCACCACAACGTCGGCGGGCTTCCCGAGGACATGAACCTGCAACTGGTCGAGCCCCTGCGCGAGCTGTTCAAGGACGAGGTCCGCGCGCTGGGCAAGACGCTTGGGCTTCCCGACGAAATCGTTTGGCGTCACCCCTTCCCCGGTCCGGGGCTGGGCGTGCGGTGCATTGGCGAGGTTACCAAAGACCGACTCGATACCTTGCGCGAGGCGGACGCGATTTTTATCGACGAGATCAAGAAGGCAGGACTCTACGGCGACATTTGGCAGGCGCTGGTGTGTTTACTGCCCGTACGCAGCGTGGGGGTTCAGGGCGACGAACGTACCTATGAAGAGGTCTGCTCGCTCCGCGCGGTCACGAGCGAAGACGCCATGACCGCCGATTGGTTCCGTTTTCCGCCCGAGGTGCTGCAGCGCGTCTCGAACCGTATCTGCAACGAAGTCAAACATATCAACCGCGTCCTCTACGACGTAACGAGTAAACCTCCCGCGACCATCGAGTGGGAATAGTATGGCGCTGCATCGTATAACCGGGGGACTGGTCCTTCCTTTAACTGGACGCCCCGAATTCCGTATTGAAGATGCCCCGCCGGTTACGCACGTCGCGGTGTTTGCAGCCGACTATCCTGGGTTGCGCCTCACGTTGCGCTGTGCCGAGGGCAAAATCGTTCGCCGAGGCCAGCCGCTGCTCGCCGACGAGACCCGTCCAGATATTCTCGTTACCGCACCGGCTTCGGGGACCGTTACGGCTATCCCGAGAGACCCTGCGGGTGCGCCGGAGGCCGTTGTCGTTGCAATAGACGCATCGGAAAACGCCTCCCATTCGTTTGCCGCGTTCACCGACAAGGATGCGGCCGGACATAGCGACGCCGAGGTGAAGGCCCTCCTACTCGAATCGGGCCTTTGGACGGCGTTGCGAACGCGTCCGTTCGACCGCGTGCCGGATCCCACGCAGACACCCAAGGCCATTTTCATTACCGCGGTCGACACCGATCCCTTGGCGCCATTGCCAGATATCGTCGTGGCCGGATACGAAGACGAATTCATCCAAGGCCTCATGTGTGTGGTCAAATTGACGCCCGGCATGACCTATCTGTGTCTTGCGCCGGGCTCGAAGTTGCCGTCCTCATCGAACCACGGCGTGCAGGCTGAGCACTTTGCTGGTCCCACGCCTGCGGGCCATGTGGCCACCCATATTCGCATTCTCTCCAACATTCGACCCGGTGAAACCGTCTGGCATATCGGGTATCAGGACGTGCTTGCGATAGGCCATCTTCTGCGCACAGGCAGACTGCCCTCGCATCGCGCTATCGCCCTCGCAGGCTCCGCCGTCGCAGCGCCCCGCCTCCTCAGAACGTTGCCCGGCGCGTCCCTGGCCGAACTGACCGCAGGTCAACTCGTGCCAAGCGCACACCCACACCGCGTCTACCCGGACGGAGTGTTGCGCGGGCGCGACGCGGATCTATCGAGGGCGTACCTTGGATCGCGCGGTACGCTTGTCGCGGTGCTGCGCGAGGACGATGCGCGCGCGCTGTTCTCGCTTGGGCGCACGCTTCGGGGGCGTTTGACGCGCGTGAGGACCGCCGCCCACGCGACGCTGCTGCGGTGGTGGATTGCGCTCGCCTCGCGTCTCAAGCCCGCGCCCAATCCCAACGTGCCGCTGAATCTCGGGGCGTGCCGAACGCCTTCATTTGTGTACCCGCCGTTTCTGTTGCGCGCGCTACGACGCGGAAATGCCACCCGCGCGGAACGCTTCGGCGTTCGAGCGCTCGGCGAAGAGGACATGACGCCATGCGAACTACTCTGCCCTGCGGTGAATTACCGCACACTGTTGAACGACACGCTCTCACGACTCGAAAGGCATCGTCCTTAGCGACCGTGCGCATTCTGGCGGCGCTCGTTGCGCTCATCGCCGTTGCCGGCTGCTTCTCCGGTCCGGGCGAGATTGTGGACACCGGCAAAACGATGGGGACGACCTTCTCCATAAAGGTCAATACCGCAGGGATTTCAACGGACGCCGCGCACAAGGCCCTTGCCGCCGCCGCCGAGGCTATTCAGGATGTGGACCGCAAGATGTCCACATACAAAAAAGACTCCGAACTCTCGCGTTTTAATCAGCAGCAAGATACTCAACCCTTCGTTTTCTCGCGCGAGACCTTCGAGGTCTTGACCATGTCCGAGCAAGTGAGTCGCGAGAGCGGCGGGGCGTTCGACATTACCGTGGGACCGTTGGTGAATGCGTGGGGCTTCGGGCCGGATAAAGCGCAGGAGCGGGAGCTAACCGACGAGGAGATCGCCGCACTCCGCCCGCGCATCGGTTACGAGAAACTGCATCTCGACGCGGCCCAACTGAGCGCCCGCAAAGAGGTCCCTGATCTCTACTGCGATCTCTCCGCGATTGCGGCCGGTTACGCCGCGGATCGGGCGGCGGAAGTCCTTGACGCGCATGGCTGCATGAACTACCTCGTGGAACTCAGCGGCGAAATCCGCGCGCGCGGGGTAAACGCCCAAGGCAATCCTTGGCGCATCGCAGTCGAGAAACCCGAACCCGGGGAGCGCGCGGTGGAACGCGTGATACCGCTGCGCGACGCGTCGCTGGCCACTTCCGGCGACTACCGGAACTACTTTGAGGTGGGTGGACGTCGCTTATCTCACGAGATCGACCCGGCTACGGGCCGTCCCATCACGCACGCGCTTGCATCGGCCACGGTAATTCACAAACAATGCGCGATGGCCGATGCCTACGCAACCGCGATTATGGTGCTCGGTCCGGAGAAGGGGTACGAGTTCGCGGTACGCCTGAATCTGCCCGTTTTGCTCATCATTCACGACGACACCGCGCCGGGCGGCTTTATCGAGCGCGCCACGCCCGCGTTCGCTCAGCTCTGAGGCGCGGAAAACCGGCCGCAGGAAACAGGCGGTTTGCGTAGCGCGCAAGCAATTGTTACTATTTCGCCATCGCGCCGGGACCGCCGGATCTGGAGTTCTGCGGAAACGGGAGATGCCCGAACAAGGAGTGTACGCAGCGTGAGAGTACGCGGATTTCTACCAGGAATCGCTTTGGCGGCGGCATTGGCGCTGTTGGCGGGCGCCGCCCAGGCGCAATGGACGTGGACGCCCCAGACCAAGCGGTGGGTGAATATCAAGCGGATGCCCAAGGAGACCGCCGAGCTTCAGCTCGAGTACGCGCGCAAGCTGATGCTCGATGGCAAGTACGGCAAGGCGCTCGACGAGACGGACAAATTCACCAACTACTACGCCGACAGCGAATTTTCCGACGACAACCAGTTCTTGCGGGGCGAAATCCTGCTCGCCCAGGGCGATCTGCTGCTGGCAGCCAAGGAATTTCAGCAAGTCGTCAAGAACTACCCCAACACGGATCTGTTTGATCAGGTGATCAAGAAGCAATACGAGATCGGCGACCGCCTTTACGCGCTGGGCGTCGAGAAATCGAAAAAGCATTGGAATCCCCTGCGCAAACGGCCCTTCAAGCACGCGATCGAAGTCTATAATATGGTCATCGACAACCAGCCGTTCACGCCGGCCGCAGCGGAGGCGCAGTACAAAGTGGGCCTGTGCTACTTCATGCGCAAGGAATACAAGAGCGCGGCGGCGGAATATCGGCGGGTCATTGAGGATTACTCCGGTTCCGACTGGGTGGACGATGCGGCGGCGGGTCTCGCGGAGGCGTACTACAAATCGTCGTTACCGCCTGCCTATGACCAAGCGCCCAGCCAATTGACGATCAATGCCATCGACGATTTCAAAGATCGTTACCCTGGCGACGCTCGTACCGCCGATTTGGATGAAAAGCGCGTGAAGATGCGCAACAGCCTGGCGGAACAACGGCTTCAGACCGCGCAGTTCTATGAAAAACGCCGAAAGTTCGACGCGGCTCGGATCTACTATCAGGTCGTGGTGGACCAGTTCCCCGAAACTCCCTCGGCCGCAAAGGCTCAGGAGTGGCTCGGAGCGCACCAGGCGGTGGGGGCGCGGCCCGCATCATGAACGCAATTTCCAAGGGTGCCGCGTGCGCCTTGGTTTTGATCGCGCTGGGACTGATTGCGGGGTGCGGCTATTCCACCCGTAGCTCGCTCGATCCCAAGTATCAGACCGTTTTCGTCTCGGCATTCCAGAACGAAAGCAGGGAATACGACCTGGCCGGACCGCTCACCAACGCGCTGATCCGCAAGTTTCTTAACGACGGCCGTCTCAAGGTCGTTTCGCGGGAGAATGCGGATCTGCTCGTGGAAGGCACGGTGGTGAATTATGCGTTGCGCGGATTCACGTACGACCAACACGACAACGTCACGCAATACCTGTGCGCCATTACCGGGTCGGCCCGCGTAACCGACGCCAAGACCGGCGCGGTGCTTTGGGAAGACAAACGCATGGCGGGCGAAACAACGTTCTACACCGCGGCGGCGGGTCAATCCAGCGACCGGCTGCGAGGCAACGCCGAGGTGTTCTTGCCGACCGTGCGCTCGTTTGCGTCTGAAGAGGAAAACCGTGGCGCATCCGAGGCGCTCGAGCAGTTGGCGTCCGATATTTTCTATCGCACCATCGAGCCCTGGTGATCCGTGGAAGTTCAGGAATTCCTCCAGACTATCGACTCCACCGACGCCGCCCCCGTGTACCTGTTCTGTCCGCATCGCGCACCCAACGCCAAAGCCTCGACGTTCGAGCCGTTGTTGGTGCAACGGGCGATCGAACGGTTAATCAAGAAATACGTCGACCCCTCCATGCGCGATCTGGCGCTTACCACCTACTATGCCGACGAAGCCGATCCGGGCGAAGTCGCGTCCATGGCACTGACGGTGCCGTTTCTGACCGAACGTCGGGTGGTGGTGGTACACAACGCGGAGCGGTACGAGTCCGAGACGATCGGCAAGCCCATCCAGAACTACCTCGCCGCGCCGAGCGATCTGACCGTGCTGGTGCTCGTCGCTCCACAGGCCGACAAACGCACCAAGTTCTACAAGGTCTGTCAAAAAGCGGGAGTGATTGTTGAATCCCCCGAATTGAAGCCCCCGCAGATGAAGCAGTGGATTCGCAACGAAATCGCTCAGCGTGGAAAAACGATTGACGCAAGCGCGGTCGAACTGATGGCGCATCGTTGCGGCGCCAAACTGGGCGACGTGCAAAACGCGGTCACGGTCGTCTGCAATTACGTCGGCGAAATGACCCACATTGGCGAGGCGGAGGTGAATGTCGCGTGCTCCGATGTGGCCGAGGAACAGATCTGGACGCTGACCGACGCTATCGCGGCCTCGAACACGGGCGAAGCCGTCCGGGCGTTGCGCGAGCTGCTGGGACTAGGTAAGAGCGAGTTCGAGATCATGGGCTCGATCACCTGGCTGCTAAAATCGGCCTACGCCGTCGCCAAATATGGCAGCAGCGGGGGCAAGCTCAACCCGTATGTCGCCCAGAAAATCCAGCCTTTGGCGAGCAAGATCGGACTCGAGAAAATGCCTGCCGCCTTTGCTCTCTGCATGGACACGGAAATCCTGCTGCGCTCGACCGGCGTCGACCGGGGACTCGCCCTGGAACTCTTGGTCATCAAGCTCGCGGTCGACCGGAAGCGCCCCGCAGCGGCCGGAGTTCGTGCGTAACTTTTCGTAGACCCGTCTTCGGGGCATCCTCTTTTTGCTGGCGATTACCAAAAAGCATGGTATAATACCTCCGATTCAGATCCGTTTACCTAACAAATTCTGCGGGATTTTATTGTTTTCCGGTGGCCGAGGGGCGATGGCGGCTGAAGAATTGGGCGTTGGAGGACCTATGGGGTGTCGATCAACGAGATAACAGAAGAGAGTGTAGTCGACCGCAGACAGGCCGTGCGGGTACCCACTCGGCGGCAAGCTCACTTTTCAGATCTAACTAGCGCCAGTCTCCTGCGCGACGGCACGGTGGTCAACATATCGCGCACCGGCATTCTTCTCCACACCCATGCGCCTGTTCCGCAGGGCTCCTTGATTCACATGGAGCTCGAGGCACTGACGGAAAAAGGACCCAGTCAGCCGCTGCTGCTCCGGGGCCGGGTCTGTCACGTGACCCCCCTTGAAAATGGCGTCTATGGCGTGGGAGTGCAACTCCGAGTAGGCCCCGTCTCGACAAAACGCATTCCTCCGTCCCCCTATGCCACACGCCAACAAGCCCGTCAGGACCTGAACACGGCCCTGGAAAGCCTTCGCAAACTCCCCGCCGACTCCGCCGCGCTCCTGACACTTGGGCCGAATGCCCTAGCGCCAGGCCAGGCGGTGCGTTTCAAGGCCGCAGACCAGTCGAGTCGCCGCAAACTGGGTCGTTGGTTGTTTCTAGCCGCACTCGTGATGGCTTTGTTGCTGCTTCTGGTCTGGGTGCTGGATGCGGGTCTATTGCCGCCGCGCGGGGGCTCAAAGACGTCGTCGCGCTCTTCCTCGCCCGCGCAAGCTGAGCGAAAACCTTCGCCTTCTTCCCCTATTACGAAGGCGTCCTCCAGCCGGAGAGACTCCGATGCTGTGCAGTCTGCTCTGCTGCGGCCCGCACTGGTCCCGACGGCTGCTGCCGCGCCAGGCGAAGCGGCGGGGATCGTGGGGATTCCGATGGGTGGGCCTGGGGATGAAACTGCGCTGGAGACAACCTCGCCGGAGTTGGAGGCCCTTGAACCCTTGCCTCCCGGTTTTGCCCCACAACTCGCCGCGATGACCGATCGACTCATGGGCCAAGCGGTAGACGGACAGGCTCCCTTGGTATTGGCGGGGTTGGTGTTGCCGGGAGAGGCGCTGGACGGTTCTCCGGCCCGTGGCGAGTCAGAGAAGGCCTCGCGTCTGGAGGTTTCGGACGTATTGGTGCTCGAGCCAGTCACCCACGAGGCGGCAAACGCCCCGCTTTTCGTGGATGTGGACAAGACCGGGCGGGTGTTGACGCTGGTTCGCGGCGGCCAAGCGGCGCGCCAGTTCCCTGTGGGCGTCGGCGCGGGCGACAGCACGCCGGAAGGACAGTTTCGGATCGTCAACAAGATTAAGAATCCCGCCTGGTATAACCGCGGGCAGTCGGTTAAGGCAAACGACCCGGCGAATCCCTTGGGCGCGCACTGGATGGGGTTGGGAAAAGAAAACGTCGGCACGAGTTACGGCATCCACGAGACCACGGAGCCGGGTGCGGTAAGCGAACAGCAGAGCCGC
Organism: Candidatus Hydrogenedentales bacterium; assembly: GCA_041859045.1. Lineage (GTDB taxonomy): Bacteria > Hydrogenedentota > Hydrogenedentia > Hydrogenedentales > SLHB01 > JBHELB01. The sequence continues at coordinate 47,910 of JBHELB010000022.1, forward strand.
GGATGCGTGCGGATGTATCCGGGCGATATGGCCGCGCTGTTCCGAAATTGTCCCGTCGGTACGCTCGTGAGCATTCATCGGTAACCGGTAGGCTAGGGAGAGAGAAAAATGAGCGGTATTCCTTCAGTAGGTGGTACGCAAGGGGTAAGCGCCGGGACCGCGTTTGAGATCGCGGCGATCAAAAAACAGAAAGACGTGATTGAGGAATTGGGCCAGATGGCCGTGCAACTTATCCAGTCCTCCTCGATCCTCGACCCCGCCGTGGGGCGTAACCTCGACATCACCGGGTAGATATCCCGGCAGCGTGCTGGATCAATTCGGATTTTGCCCGCTACTTGCTCGTCCCACGAGCGGAGCAGCACGAAAGCCCCTCCCCGGTCGAAGATCTGTAGCCGTGCGCTGGAAGTCTTCGCCGCCCGCGCGGTATGGTAGCATCGCATGATGGATGGCATACCACGGGCACAAGGATGGGATGGCATGGTCGGATTCGATATCTCCTGGGTCATCGCGGGACTACTATTGATTCCCTATCTCATTTGGGGAGTCTATGCGCTGCGCCAGCGATTCCAGGCCGGGTTTGAATTCCCTCCCGTTATCGAAGGCATCACCCTGGTTGGCCTCATCTTTTTCTATGTCTTTCAGTACCACCTGCTCCGCGCCTGGCTCGAAAACGACCCCGCCTGGCTCTATCTCGCCCTGATCGGCCTGTTTATCTCCGGCGTCGCGCTCTACGGCCATATGGCGGTCTCCCTGAGCACCCACCTCGTGATGGAGGCCATCTCGCCCCAGGCGCCTCAGATTCATCAGCCCAATTACCACGCGGGGGAGGCCCTCGAGCAAGTTGGCGACTACGAAGGCGCGGCGCGCGAGTATCAGACCGTCGCCGCGATGTTCCCCAAGGACGCCAAGGCGGCCATCTTGGCCGCCGACAATCTCGTTCGTATCGGGCAATACGAGGAGGCGGTGGCGTGGTTCGAGCGAGGATTGGATTGTTTCACCACGGACGTGCAGGCGCTGCCGACGGTCTACCGCCTTGCCGATTTGTACCAGCATCGGCTGGATCGGCCCAACGCCACGATCGAGGTGCTCAACGAGTTCGTGGAGAAATACCCGAACTCGCCGCACGTCGCCGCAGTGGCCAACCGTTTGAAGCGGCTGACCAGCGAGGCGGAATCGGAACTCTCTCTTTCATCAACGCCAGGCACCGCGCCATCGCCTCAACCTGCGGTGGTTGAGACGGTTGCCGGGGAGATCCAGGCCGACGAATACGCGACGCTGCCGGGCGTAGACGAAATTGTAGACGAAGATGTAGACGAGAAAGGCGACACCAATATCGCTCGCGAGACCTGAGAAAATCTTGGGAATTTCGCCAGGGCGGGATATGCGACAAGAGAACGCGAGCCGCGCCAGGTAATTTCCGTTAATTATTTGTATTATTAATTTGCGAAATCGTGGCAAGTTCGGGTAAACTCATTGAGAGAAAAGAAGTTAGGTATCGGGCTCGGCATGGGAGAGGAGACGCGTGAGTCGTTATCGAGTCTGCGTAGCAGACGACTGCGAAGAGACCGCAGCGGTACTTCAGGAGGGGTTGCAGCTCCACGGCTATGAAGCGTGCGTTGCGCATACGGGCGAAAAAGCGCTCGAATTGTGCGAGGCGGGTGGCGTGGACCTGATCCTCTTGGACGTATGCCTGCCGGGAATGGATGGGTACGAGGTGTGTCGCCGGTTAAAGGCCGGGGCGCACACCCGCGACATCGTGGTGGTGTTCGTGACGGTGCGGCGCTCGAACGAGGATATCTCTCGGGGATACTCGTTGGGGGCGGCGGACTATATCACGAAACCCTATAACCTGCCGATGGTGATGCTGCGGGTGGACGCGGCGATCCGGAACCGTAAACTCGAGGACCCGATGGGCGGGCACGAGGAACTGTTGTTCGATGTCGCCACGACGGACCCCCTGACCGGACTGCGCAACCGCAGCTATCTCATGTCCCGCCTGGCCGAGGAGCTGGACAAGGCCCACCGTTACGATTTCCCGGTTTCATGCCTGATGATCGACGTGAGCGAGGTGCATGCGGTAGATGATGAGTTGGGGCCTTCCTCGCTGGACGATCTCCTGGTCGAGATCGCGATGGCCCTCAAGACGTTTACCCGCAGCAATGATATTTTGGCGCGTTTTGATGGCACCGTATTCGCGGCCGTGTTGCCGCATACTCCCCTGAAGGATGCGGTGAACTACGCCTCGAAGATTCTCGATGGCGTGGAGGGAATGACCTTTTCCGAGCCGTGTTCGCCGACGCGCGCCAAATTGAGCGTAGGCCTCGCGGCCGTACAGAACGGCGCGACGCGGGCGGGAAAAGACGTACTCCTGGGTGAGGCGATGAAGGGGCTGCTCCAGGCCAAAAGCGTGGCCGGCGAACGCCTCGTGGCGCGGCAGACCGCCGAAGCGTAGCTATCGGTCCGCTACGCGAGCCCCAAACGCCGCAGCGCCTTGCGCCCGATATCCGTCCGCGAGTGCGCCCCCTCGAAGTGAATCCGCCGCACCCCGGCATAGGCCTTGTCGATAGCCGCCGGAATGTCTGCGGCGGAAGCGGTGACGTTGAGCACGCGGCCGCCTTGCGTCACGAGCGCACCATCCTTGAACGCCGTGCCCGCGTGGAACACGAACACCCCGGCGTTGGCCTCGGCGTCGTCAATCCCAGCGATCTCAATGCCCTTTGTGTACGCGCCCGGGTAGCCGCCCGACGCCATCACCACGGTAACGCATGCGCCGGTGGACCACTGAATCGGCGTTTCCGCTAGACGCCCTTCGCAGCACGCCATCAGCACGGGCAAGATATCGGATTCCATGAGCGGAAGAACGACTTGAGTCTCGGGATCGCCAAAACGGCAATTGAATTCGATGACTTTCGGGCCGTGTTCACCAATCATCAATCCCGCATACAGCACACCGGTGTAGGGACACCCCTCTTGCGCCATGCCCGCAACGCAGGGCTCAAGAATGGTCCGCGTAATCTCATCCAACATCGCGGCGTTCACCACCGGCGCGGGCGCGTACGCCCCCATTCCCCCGGTGTTTGGACCGGCATCGTCGTCGTACACCGGCTTGTGATCCTGGCTCACGAGCATGGGGCGGACAGTCGTGCCGTCGCAAAAGGCCAGAATGGAGGCTTCTTCGCCGAATAAACACTCCTCGACAACGACGCGGTTCCCTGCGTCGCCAAAAATGCCATCCACCATTGCCGCGCGAATGGCGGCTTCGGCTTCGTCCACGCTACGCGCCACCGTTACGCCTTTCCCGGCGGCGAGACCGTCGGCCTTGATAACAATCGGCGCGCCTTGCGCCCGCACGTAGGCCAAGGCCGCTTCGGCATCGGTGAACTCTTCATAGGCGGCACTGGGAATGCCGTATTTCTTCATGATGTGCTTGGCGAACGCCTTGCTCGCCTCAAGGCGCGCCGCGGCTGCCTTGGGACCAAACGCGGGAATGCCTGCCTCGATGAGGGCGTCAACGAGACCATTCGCCAGGGGGTCTTCGGGGCCCACCACAACGAGATCGATCTCGTTCTCACTCGCAAACGCGACAAGGGCGGGGATATCGGACGCGGCGATCGGCACACACTCGGCGATCCCCTGCACCCCCGGATTGCCCGGAGCGCAGTAAAGCCGCCGGAGCAGTGGACTCTTCGAAATCTTCCACGCGAGCGCGTGTTCGCGCCCGCCGCTACCGATCACCAAAACGTTCACAACTACGCCTCCGGGGGTTCGACTTGCTTAAGGTATTCGGCCAGGGATTGGTCATAGCGCGCGGTACAAGCAAATGCTTCTTGCGCCAAGCGATAGCGCGTGGTAAACGAGACGCTGCCGTCCAGCGCCCGCAACTCGTGCATCACCAAGCTATACCGTTCCGGGTTCACAACAACGGTCACATAACGGAAGTTTTTTGCCGCGGAACGGATCATCGCCGTACCGCCGATATCGATCTGGTCAACAACCTCGTCGAGGGTGATTCCCGGCTGCGAGATAAGCGTTTCGACCGGGTGGGGATGAACCACCACGAGATCGATCCATGCATAGTCGGCGGCCTGAAGCTGTTCGCAGTGGACCTTGTTCTCGCGAATGCCCAGGAGCCCCGCGTGGACCTTGGAGTGCAACGACTTGACGCGCCCGTCCATCATTTCCTGGACACCGGTGTAGTCGCCAATGCTGACGGCGTCGATGCCGGCGGCGTGGAGCACCTGCAAGGTGCCTGCGGTGCTGATAATCTCCACGTCAAACTCGCGGAGCAGACGGGCCAGTTCCACAACACCGGTCTTGTCGTGACAGCTCATGATCGCGCGGCGTATTTTATGCATCGGACGGTCTCCTGCCTTGTGGCCCCCCAACCTCGCGCGGCGCTTGTGCCGCGTGGGGCAGGTATCATAGCGAAACTGGACACGCTCCGCAAAAGTGCGATAGTTGCGGGAATTCGGGCGCATTTGCCGCATTCTCACGGGTACGGCTTGTGTTTGGACGTAATCCTCTCTAGAGTGGGGCGAACGGAGGCAATCAACAGTGTGGACGCTACGGGTAATTGGCACGGGCATCGGGCTTGTCCTCGTCTTCATTGCCCTCCTCGTGGTGGCGGTGCTTACCCAAGCGCCTCGTTACGCGCGTCCGGCATTGGAGCATGGCGCGTCGGCTCTGCTGGGCGCGCCGGTACAGGTAGGGGCGCTGCGGGCCCGGCCTACCGAGGGCGTCGTTGAGCTAAGTGATGTGCGTATTGGCAATCCGCCGCCGTTCCCGCAGGGCGACGCGGTGCGTGTGAAGAGCCTAACCGCGCGCGCGGACCTGCCCGCATTGGCGAAAGGCGAGCTTAAGGTGTCCGATGTGAAGATTACAGGGTGCGCCGTGAATCTTGTATACGATCCGGAGCACGGAACGAATCTGGCGGCACTAGCCGACCTTGCCGACCGCGCGAAACAAGCAACGGGGCAGGTGGGAAAGGTCTCGGTTGGAGAGGTCAATGTAACCGCGGGCGTTCGTGGCAAGACAGCGCCTTCGGGGTTCAATCTCCCATCCTTCTCGCTCCCCGCCTCCAGTACACAGCAGAGTATTTCGACCGCACTGAGCGCGGTTCTGGGACGCATGCACCGCGAAGTGCAGCGAAAGACCGGACAGCCTGCGGAAGGGAGTTCCCGTGCGTCGTCCTGAGACACCTGAATTCGATTCTCCACTGCCAATGTCGCAATTCGAGATGCGGACGCGCGGGTGGGGGGATGAACTGGATGTGTTGCTGATCACTGGCGACGCCTATGTCGACCATCCGTCCTTCGGCACGGCGTTGATCGGCCGGTGGCTTCAGGCGAACGGCTATCGCGTCGGCATTGTCGCGCAGCCGCGATGGAACACGCCCGAGGACATCTTGCAGCTTGGCCGACCGCGCTTGTTTGTGGGAATCAGCGCGGGGGCTCTGGATTCCATGCTCGCGCACTACACGGCCTTTCGGAAACTGCGCCACGACGATGCGTACACGCCGGGCGGACGGCACGGGGCACGGCCCAACCGGGCGTGTATCGTGTACACCAGCCTTGTCCGGCACGCGTTTCCTGGATTGCCGGTGGTGCTGGGCGGCATTGAGGCGTCGTTGCGACGGGCCACGCACTATGACTTTTGGACGGACCGTCTGCGTCGCTCGATCTTGCTTGAGAGCAAGGCGGATCTTGTGGTGTACGGCATGGGCGAGCGCGCCGTGCTGGAGATCGCCAAACGGTTAGACAAGACGCCTGGCCCTGCGTCCCTGGAAGGAATTGCAGGCACGGCGTTCGTCACGAAGCGGGGGAGCACGCCTCTTCCCGCCGACGCGCGCGTCGTCGAACTGCCGTCGCACGAGGCCATCGAAGCCGACGCGCGGCAACTGCTGACCGCGTCGCGCATGATGGAAGTGCAGGTGCAGGCGGAAACCCACTGGCTCGCTCAGCAGTCCGGCGAACGTCGCGTACTCTTCGCGCCGCCTGCTGAACCGCTGAATACGGATGAACTGGACGCACTCTACGCGTTGCCGTTTACGCGTTTGGCGCATCCGTCGTACCGCGATCCCGTGCCCGCGGCGGAGATGATTGCGCATAGCATCGCCTCGCACCGCGGCTGCGCGGGGGGCTGCTCATTTTGTTCGCTCGCGCTGCATCAAGGCCGCCGAATCCGCTCGCGCAGCGCGGGGTCTATCGAGCGGGAAGTGCGCGTGATGACGCGGACGGAGGACTGGACCGGCGCGATCAGCGATGTGGGCGGGCCCAGCGCTAACATGTGGGGCGCGCGTTGCACGGCGGACCCGCGCACTTGTTTGCGGGACAGTTGTTTGGCACCACAGCGTTGCCCGCATTTCCAGGCAGACCAGGCGGAACTGGCGCGACTGCTGCACCGGGTGTCAAGACTTCCCGGGGTGCGGCATCTGCGCGTGGCCAGCGGAATCCGCCATGATCTGGCGATCGACGCGCCGGATTATGTCCGCGATCTCACAGCGCGCTACGTGGGGGGGCAACTCAAACTTGCGCCGGAACACAGCAGCGACAAGGTGCTGCGCCTGATGCGCAAGCCGGGCTTCGAGGTGTTTGAGGAATTCTTGGCGGTATTCGAGCGCATCTCTCGCGACGCCGGACGCGAACAGTACGTCGTGCCGTATCTCATGAGTGCATTTCCGGGATGTACGGACGACGACATGCGGGCATTGTCGCGCTGGTTGAAAGCCCGGGGCTGGACGCCTCAACAGGTCCAGTGCTTTATCCCGACGCCAGGAACAATGGCCACGGCGATGTACTACGCAAAAACAGACCCCGAAGGTAACCCGATCTACGTTGCGCGTACGGACGCGGAGCGATTGCACCAGCACCGCATCCTCGTTCCGTCGCTCAACGCACCGCCGCCGAAATCGCCGCGCAGCGACGGCAACTACTCGAAGGGCTCCTCTTCGCGGAAATCGGGCAGGTAGACGTCCTGGCTGGCGGTGCTTTGCACGAGCAGATGCTCGAACCCGAGGTCCACGGCATACTGCACAACGTCCTCGTACTCCTTGGCGGTAATACGCCGGCCCAGCACAGGATGCCGGCACGCTTCATATTGCGGAGAGTACTGACTCATCAGGCTGAGCGTCACGTCGGTCATCCCTTCGTCTTTCAACCACAGCAGAAACGCATAAGAACCGGAGGCGTCCTCGGGCAGAACCAGGTGGCGAATAATGGTTCCACGTTGTGCGACGCCGTTCTCAAGAATGACGGGGCCGGTCTGCCGGTACATCTCGCGAATCGCCGCGCGAGCGACCTCGGGATAGTCTTTCGCGGACGAATACGCTTGCGCCGGTTCCGGCTCCGAGTACTTCATGTCGGGCAAATAAACATCCACGATGCCGTCGAGCACGGCCAAGAGCTCAAGCGTCTCGAATCCGTTGGTGTTATAGACCAGCGGAAGTTCCAGTCCGCCCGCAACTGCCTCCCGCAACGCGAGCATGATGGGATAGATGTAGTGCGTCGGTGTAACGAGATTGATGTTCTCCGCGCCGCGCCGCTGTTGCATCAGAAAGATCTCGGCCAGCTCCGAATACGACAGCGTTTCGCCCAACCCCTCGTGGCTAATCTGGTAATTCTGGCAGAAAATACACCGGAGGTTGCAGTGGGAAAAGAACACCGTGCCCGAGCCGCCCCGCCCCACGAGCACCGGCTCTTCGCCAAAGTGCAACGGCGCAGACGAATAGCGCAGGGTTTCGCCCCCGTCTGAAGGGGCGTTGCAGAAGCCCAGCGCGCCCGCTGTGCGATTTGCGCCGCAACGGCGTCCGCACACGCGGCAACGTTCGAACAATGCCCGGAGCGTGTCGAGCGTACGCTCAATACGCGCGCGTTTATCTTGCGATCGCCTTGAGGTCGCCATGCACTATTGCGCTGCCCCTTCCTGAAAAGCCTTCGCGCATTCCTTGCGGTATTGGTTTTGCAGTCCCTTGCCTTCCGGGCCCGCAGCGCCCTGTTTCCAGGCCGATTTCGCTTCGTCGGAGCGGCCCAGCGCGTTCAGCGCGCGGCCCGTCCAGTACAACGCGTACGCCTCGCTGGGCTCTTCCGGTTTGCCCACACCAAGGTTTTCAGGATACGTGCGCGCGGCCTCAAAGGCGGCCAGGGCCCCGGCGTAATCGCCTCGGTCGAACAGCGCTCTTCCGCGCGCGACCTGCGCCTCATTGAACATTTCCCACGGGGCAGTCGCGCTTTCGCGATTGCTGAACGTCGTCCCCGCGAGCAGTGCCAGGGCATCGTCCGCGCGCCCGAGGTCAAGATAGGTTCGCGCGAGCAGCACGGGAATGTCGCTGCGTCGCGCGGGGACTACGCGCTCCAGCACAAGAACTGCGTCCGCGCGTTGGTTCGTCATTACGAGTAGCTGCGCAAGATCATAGGCCAGCACCTCGTCTTTTGGGCTCAGCGACAGCGCGCGGCGGTATTGTTCAATGGCCTTGGGGAAGTCTCTATCGCGTTTCCATGCAAGCAATCCCAGGTTTCTCGCCGCGCCCGCGAGTTGATCGTCCGCGCTCAAGGCGTTTTCCCATGACGCGCGCGCCTCGTCGAGCCGCCCGAGCCCCGCGTACAGATTGCCCAGGGCAAGGTGCGCCTGGCCATCCTGTGAGGCGTGCGCCACGGCGAACGCCAGCACGGCGATCTCCTCGGGACGCGATGGAAAGACATACGGCGCGTCGCATTTCGCGGCCTGTGCGAGTGCCGCGTCAACCGCATCATCCGGCGCGCCCGCGCGCGCCTTCAAGAACGCGAGCCAATACCACGCCATCGGCTTCTGCGCGACGCGTTCAGGCTCGGCCACGAGCGCCGCTTCCACAATCTGCACCGCACGGGCAAACAGCCCGAGTTCCGCAAAGGCAAGCGCCGTTTCTGTTACGGCGAACTCCGCATCGCCCATCGTCGAACTCAGGCCCGCCAGCGAGTCCTTCGGATTCTTCGAAGTGAACGCGGCGACGGCCTGCGCGGGATAATCCAGGGGCTCGTCCGCTGTCAGATAGTGCGCCCACTTTTTCGCGTCGTTCACCTCGCCCAGTTCCAGGCACGTCATCGCAAGATGCGAGGCGATCCGCGTGTTCCGAGCGCTGCGCCGGAATGCCTCCTCGAACGCGCGCCGCGCCTCCTCGAAGCGTCCCTGTCGTGCGGCCACGCGCCCAAGAAGATCGTGCCCCACGGACAACGTTTCCTGTTCTTGCGCGGCCATACGGGCGCTATAGGCTGCCTCACGCAGTAGCGTCTCCGCTGAAGCGGCGGGTTGTTCCCATGCGAGCCCGAGTTGCGCCACGCCAAGGAAGTACCATGCCCAACCGTCGTGGGGTACGCGCGACACAGCCTGCTGTAGACGTTCGGTCGCGCGCGCGGCGTGGCCCTCTTCGAGGTCGAGAGTCGCTAACGCGCGCAACGCAGGCGCAAATCCGGCATCCATCGCCAGCGCTTTTTCGTACGCCGCGCGTGCCCCTGAATGATCGAGCGCGCGCTCCTTCTCCACGCCCTCCAGATACTGTTTTTCGATAACAGGGGTCGATTTCTTTTCCTTGGAGGCAGCGGGCGGTTCCACCTTCGGGATAGCGAGCGGCGACCGATAGGCGGCGATGGCCTCACCCGCCGGGTCGAGAATGGCAATATTCACCGGTCCGCCGTTCGGCGCGGTCATCACGCGTTTGACAGGGCTCTCCGGCCCAAGCGCGAGCCGCTCGTCGAGCAGTGTTGCCGATCCTTCGGTCACCACCAGCCGGGCGCGCGGCATGCGTGCGGCGGTCAGCACGCGGAGATCGATTTCCGCGCCGTTTGCGTTGCGCGTCCAGTGCGTCTGAAACGCCGCGAAGTCGTTGGCGAACTCGACCCCGTCGCCGAATCCGTGAACGGGCCGCCAGACCTCCGTCCAAGTGCGTGACTGCTGCGGATAGAGGAACGCGAAGTCGCTCTGCGTTGGCAGAGGGCCACTCTGGATCTCGATATAGCGGGAATCGTCGTCGGTCAGCGCGGCTTGAGAGACGATTGCGTCCTGCATCTGCCCCCAGGTCCATGCCTTTTTCCCGAGAAGCACATTGGGATCGGCGGTTTGCAGGACGCCGACATCGCGGTCCGCGTCGTATGCGCCGAAAAAGCCGTAGTCGCAGCGTACGGCAAATATAGAGCTTGGGTGGCGGTGGTTTCTCACCCACGACAGATCCACGCCCTCATGCTCCGGCCAGGTGAAATAGTTCGTGAGCCCGTGGTCCGTACCCAAGCTCATCGGAAAGATGAACCGGGAACCCGGGACTTCCGGAAAGGCCGCGTTGTTCCAGAAGTACATTGTCGTAACGCGATCGTTCGGGTTCATAATGTGAATGCGCTCGTGCAGCGTCGCGCTTTCCGAGTCGAGCCGCACATGCACGCACCAGCGGTTTCGGGTGATGCGATCCGTGTTGGCGATGATTGCCTCGGCGGTTCCGTTTGGCCCGCGGCGACAGAGGATATCGACCGGGGAAAAGGCGGTGACGGTGTGATTCCGCGGTCCGGCGTTCCACTCCACGCCGCCGGAGGTCCACGCCCCGCGCATGGCCACGTGCCCCGGACACACAACCGGATTGCGGTAGAACATCTCGTGGCCGGTGGTCTTGTCGAGCGCGCCATAGAGTTTCCCTCCTAGCGCGGGGAGAAAGGTCACGCGAAGGTAGCGATTCTCCAGCACCAGGGAGCGGTACGTTCGATCCTCCTTGGTTTGCCCAAAGCCGTCCTGCATTGTGTAGGGATAGATTGGCTCTTTGCCGAGCGCGGGAAATTGGGGATACGGGTCGTCAGTCGCCATAGGGTATGTCGGCAGGGTTAACGGGGTTTCGAACGCTTTCGCCCCTGCCCAGGCAAGCCCACCGACCGCGACTATCCACACCGCGAACGCTATGCTTAATGCCGTGCGCATGATTTCCCCCTTTCGATTAGAAGTTCCAGGCACCCTAGCGCGGCCTGGGGATGTTTCGCAAGTTTGACCCGAAATTTGAACTGTCCCTGGCTTGACTTGCGCGCCTGGGAAACCTATGATCACAGCTCACCGTGGGTTACGGTGTACAGACGGGAAAACAGTGGTGCGGCAAGGCCGCGTAATGGGGGGCAAACGTTACCCCGGCCGCCGCTCACACGGCAGTCAGTTCTGGGAGGCAATCGACCAATGGCACGCGTCGAGCTAAAGCAGGTCAAGAAAATCTATCCGGGCGGCGTCGAAGCGGTCAAAGGCGCGGACCTTGTCATCAATGACAAGGAATTCGTCGTGCTTGTTGGGCCGTCGGGTTGCGGCAAGTCCACCACCTTGCGCATGGTCGCCGGTCTTGAGGAAATCAGCTCCGGCGAGATTTTCATCGGCGACACCTTGGTCAACGACGTTCCGCCGAAGAACCGCGACATCGCGATGGTGTTCCAGAACTACGCGTTGTATCCCCACATGACCGTGTACAAAAACATGGCCTTTGGGCTTATGTTGCGCAAGTACCCGAAAAAGGAAATCGACAAACGCGTCCGCGACGCGGCGGAGATCCTGGGCATCTCGCACCTGCTCGACCGCAAGCCGAAGGCGTTGTCCGGCGGCGAACGTCAGCGCGTGGCGGTGGGACGCGCGATTGTGCGTCAACCGAAGGTGTTCCTGTTCGACGAGCCGCTGTCGAACCTGGACGCCAAGCTGCGCGTGCAGATGCGCGCGGAAATCAGCAAACTGCACACGCGCCTGCAATCAACGATGATCTACGTGACGCACGATCAGGTCGAGGCCATGACGATGGGCGATCGGATTGTCGTCATGCTGGGCGGCGAGATTCAGCAGATTGCCAGCCCACTTGAGCTGTACAACAAGCCGGTCAATAAGTTCGTGGCCGGGTTCATCGGCAGTCCGCCTATGAACATGCTCGAGGGCACGATTCAGGCCGAGAACGGCACGCTGTCTTTCCGCGACGTGAGCGGGAAACTGACCGCCGAAATCCACGAGAATCACCGTGCGGCCTTGCAGCCGTACGCGGGCAAGCCGGTCATTTTCGGTATCCGTCCGGAGCACTTTGTCGAGAACCCCAGCCAGACGCCGGTTGCGGGCAAGAGCCTTCAGGCGAACGTTGAAGTCGTCGAGCCGATGGGTTCCGAAATCTACCTCTACCTCGCCGTGGGCACAAAGTCCATCACCGCGCGCATTCATTCGGACTCCGAGCCGGTGGTGAACAAGGCGCATGTGCTCGACATCGAGATGGCCCGCGCTCATTTCTTCGATCCGACGACGGAAAAAGCGATTCGGTAGCCCCACTGCACTTACCGCGCCCGGCCTCTGCGCCGGGCGCTTTCTTTTGGGGCGTATTCGCGCCGTGCTATGTCGTATACCTCCGCCAATAGCGCCGCAATTCGATCCAAATCGTGATTCTCCATCGCGGCGGCGCGGGCATTTTCCCCCAATCGCTCGCGCTCCGAGGGCGACCGCGCGAGTTCTAGCAGTGCCCGCGCGAAACTCGCGGCGTCGCCATCGGCCACGACGCGTCCGGAAACGCCATCCCGGATTGGATGGGCCGCGCCAGCGCACGCCACGCAGGGGCGTCCAGCCGCCATGGCATTGAGTAGCTTCATGGGATAGCCGTGCGGGCTGCTGCGCGGACAGGCCACCACGACATCGGCTTCCAGCCACGCCTTCACCTCGCGAAAGTCGTCCGTTTGTCTCACCTCCGCGCCCGCGACGCGCCCGCCGCGCTGAGAAGTCACTACGACAAAGCGCAGCCCCGGCTCTTCTTGCCGCGCCAGCGCCACCGCATGTTCGAGAAGCGGAAGATTCTGGTACTGATCGAGGTTACCGGCATAAAGCACCGGCGCGAGGTTCAGCGAAACCGGTTTGGACTCGAAGATATCCACCGAGATAGGCGGGGGAACGACATGTACCCGGCTCTCCGGGCAACCGCAGCGCACGAGATACTCTGCAAGCGACGCGTGCGGCGCGATGATCGCCTCCGCCCTGCGCGGCAGACACGTGTCACACCAACGCCCCAGTGCGCGAGCGCCAAGTAGGCGAGGGAAATACGCGGGGAGTTCCTCGGCAAACGCGGTATGCGCGTGATAGACCAACGGACGCGCACCCACGGATAGCGCGGCGGCGAGCCCCTCGTAGTTGTGGGCGTGAACGATGTCCACAGGCGCGCGCCGCAGCTCTCGGCGCAATGCGAAGACCAACGCGAGATCGTGCAGCGGGCGCGTCCATGAAGGACCTGGCGCGGTGGGTGGCGTGCCGGGCAGTGCGCGGGCGCGAACGATTAGCGCATCGCTTTCTCCCGTGCCGTGCCCGAAAGAGACAATACGCACGGCATGTCCAGCACGGAGTAATGCCGTGGCGGTGCTCGCGATCAACACCTGGGAGCCGCCGGGGGCGGGATAGGGACAGCCCGCGACGATCAGAATGCGGAGGTTCATTCCAAATATCCCAAGGCGCGCAGGCGCGCTTCGACGGCGCGAGTCTGCGCGGTAGAGTACGGGGCGGGCACTACGCTCGTCGCACCCACGTCCTGTGTCGCCGACGCGGAACCGAACAGGTTCAGTCCTTCCATCGGCGGCGCGGGAACGTCGAGGGCAGCCAACACGGTCGGCGCGATGTCTTCGAGCCGCGTTTGTTGCACATTTGCTGGGCGCGATGAAAACAGCACGCCCACCGGCCGATGGGCGCCGTTCATGCCGCGTTCCTTGGCGCCGTTGACCTCGTGTGATTCAAGGCGACGCAATCCCGGCCCGCCGCGCGCACGAAGAACGCATGGCGAGTAGGAATCTTCCAGAGCGAGTTCCATCACTATGTCCGGCGCGGACTCGACGTACGGGCCCGAATACAGCGCGTCGCGCGGCCATGCCCGCCGCACGGCAGGACAAGTTTCGAGCAGTGCGCACAGCTCGTCGCGAAAAGACGCATAGTCCTCGGGGGGCACCACGCCCGCCGGATCGCGCCCGCGGAGATTGATACGTATGGAGGGAAAGTATCCCAGTTCCTCGGACCACGCGCATGTTGTGTCCCAATCGACACCGGCGGTGCGCGCATGCGCTTCGGTGCGCGCGGCAAGGCCCGCGAGCCGTCGGAACAGCGCTCCCTGCCAACGCGCGGGCACGAACCGCAGCGCAGCGCGTTTGAGTATTTGGCTCCGCGGCGGGGCGAAATGCAGCAGCCCATGCTCCGCGAGCCAATTATTGATGTGCCAAACGAGCGTGCCCGCGCCGCCGAAACCGTGGTCCGAGACAACCAGCGTCAGCGCATCCGGCATGGCCGCGCGCAACGCACTCACGGCGTCGTCGAGACGCGCATAGACGATCCGAATTGCATCGGAAGGGCCAGGCGCGTGCCGTGGCGATGCCGCATCGTGAAAACGCCAGAAATGGTGCGCAACGGTGTCGGATTCGCCGAAGACGACCATCGCAAAATCGAAGTGCTCATTTTGTAACAGCTTGACTGCGGCAGCGCTCTTTGCCGCGATTCCCTCCAGCAGTTTGGGTAACGCGCGCGCGTGCCAGTCAGGCCCAATGCGCGATTCTTGGAAGTCTGCAAACCGCCACGCACGCACGTGCGGATAGAAGTCGCGGGGATAAACAAAAGAGCGGTCGATGCGCGTGGTCACGGGTGAATCAAAGCCTGAGATAAACACGCCGTTGACCGGCTCCGGCGGATATGTTCCCGGCACGCCCAGGACGCACACGCGACGGTTTGCACGCGAAGCGAGCGTCCAGATCGCGGGCGCTTGACGGTGCGTCGCGTTAACGAACCGCAGCGCGCGATCCGTCGGGACGTATTCAGTGAAGTCGAAAACGCCGTGTCGTCCCGGATTCACGCCCGTGACGACGGTAGTCCAGGCCGGAAAGGTGGCGGCGGGAACCGTGCTGACGCAGGACAGAAAGGCGCCCTCCGCGCGCAACGCCGCGAGATTCGGCAAACGGCCCTCGTCCATCCATCGCCGCATCAAGACCGGGTCCGCGCCGTCGAGGCCGATCAGTAGGACGCGCGATTGACGCGAAGCCGCGCGCATGGTCACGTCACGCGGGACGTCCGGCGGGGCCGGATGAGCAGCAGCCCGATGAAGACAAGTATGCCCGTCGCCGACAAGACGAGACCGACCTTGAAACTCATGGGGAAATAGTAGAACTCGATAGTGTGCTTGCCGGTATCCACCAGGACGCCACGGAAGAGGTAGTTCGCGGGATAAATCTTGGCGGGCGCCTCGTCAATCGTGGCACGCCAGCCCGGGTAGTATGCGTCGCTCAGCACCAGCGTGCCCGGCGAGGGGGCGTCCACCTCGATGCGAACATAGGTGCTTCGGTACTCGGCGATAGTGGCCGCGACAAATCCTTCGCCGTTCGCCGGGGCCGGGACATTCTCTGGAAGCTCGAGCGCGGCTTCTGCTCGGGGATCGAACGCGGCGGTCTTGAGAAGATCGAAAGCCTCATCCGGTGTGCGCGCGACTCTGGCTTTGCCGATCCAGTAGGCCCGCGGGAACACCGTTCGATCGCGCATCACGTCCAGCCCTTCGAGATGCGTCACCAACTCCGTGCGCTCCTGCAAGTAGTCTGGAAACAATTGCGGGTAACGAGGATCACGCAGGTAGTACTCAAACCCAGACATTGCGCCATAGTTTTTCCAAGGCATGCCCAACGGAAGTTCCCGGTAATAGCGCATGCCGCGCATGGGATAGATGCCGTCGTAACTCATGCCTTCCTGAATTCCGAAACTCGCCAAAATACCCGTGGGAATAATGGTCGTATCGCTGATCACCCGCGTTGGCTGGGGAAGATCTTGAAGATAGCGAATCAACGCCGTTGCGGGATAGGCCTTTTCGGGGGGTGAGGTGGGATTCATGCCGCGCGCGGCCCACAGAAGGTCGGCGGCGGTCAGCAGTGTGAGCCCAATCGCACACGCGGTGCGCAGACGCGGCCGCGTGGCTCCGGCAAGAAGAAATATGCCCAAGACCGCGACAATAAGCGCCGTGAGCGCCTGCGCGATAACGTGTTCATGCGCCTGTTTCGCGCCGATCAGTCCCCACGCAAACCACAGCACAAAACCAACAATGCCCGCGCCGAGCAGATTCATCAGTATCGCCGGCCATAGTTCGCGCACACTGCGTGGAGTCGCAAGCCAGCGGTCCAGGCCGATGCCCGCAAGGAGCGGCAGCGAGATCAACACCCAGACGAGGAGGTAGTGGTGAAGCATCGTGTTGAATGGCGGATAGTGAAACAAGGCATCGAACACCGGCGCGTCGACGGACATTGCGAAGGTGATGACGCCCGACAACGCCAGCGCGATCCAACGCGGGGCATCGAGTGGGCGCGGGGTTTTCGCTTTGACCATGCCCAGCGCGAAGAGCCCCCACACCAAGACGCCGGGATAGAGGATACCCGCGACAATAGAATTCACCGGGCCCCAGTAGTTGTGATCGAGAGCGGTGCCGAAGATTCGCGGCACCCACAGCCCCGCCACACTCGACGGGGTGAACGGGTAGCGTGAATACGCGTCGAAATCCTGCCGCGCGACGGCGGTGTAGCTATTGGCGATGTACTCGGCAAGGGGGAGAATTTGCGCGCCGGCGATCGCAAGCGCCAACCCCCAGGCCGCACCCGCCACCGCCAGCGGCGCGACAAGCGCCCCGGTGTGGCGATGTCCGAGAAATACGCGCAACAAGAAGTAGATTCCGAGCCCCATGCCAAACGAGAAGGCCGTCTCGGGATGCCCTGCCAGAAGCAGCATCGCCGCGCTGAATGTGAGCATCAAGAAACCGCGGCGGTACAACGTTTGCGCGATCCATTCCGCACCAAGAAACATCAGCGGCACCCAAACCGCGAGATCGGGCAGCGGCCAATAGAGAAAAGCCATGACATAGCCGCAGAGCATCCACGATACCGACACAAAACGCGACGCGAGCACGCTCAGCCCGAGCCCGCGCGCGCAGATGAACGAGGTCATGCCGCACAAGAACATCTTGAGCAGGATGTAGAGCGTCATGCCGAGTTGGATGCCGAAAATCAGATGGACAAGACGAAAAGGATATAGACAGGTGCTTTGCGAGTTGGCCAGCAGCGGCATGCCGAAAAGTTCATACGGGTTCCAGAGCGGCCATTCGCCGTTCTTAATCGCCATGCTCGCCACCGAGTACCACGTGTTCATCAGCGTGATGACGTCCGACATCATGTGGTGCCCGCGATCGCCGAAAGCGGGGTCGAGCGTTTCCCACGGCGGCACGCAGTACAGGAGCTGCGCGGGAACGGTGTATTCGCCGTGGAAAAATACGCGAGGAAATGCGATAACCATCAAACAAAACAACAACACCGCTTGCGTCAAATAGACAGTCCACTCGTTTTTTCGCATGAGGTCTCCTGCGTTATTTCCCCGTTGCGGGACGCCCTATGCTGATATATCTGAACCCGTGTTCGGCCATCGTCTTGGGCGAATACAGGTTGCGCCCGTCGAAAATCACGCGGTCACGAAGCAGACCGGCCATGCGTTCATAGTCGGGACTCTGGAATTCGCGCCATTCCGTAGTGATCACGAGGCCATCCGCGCCTTCGAGCGCGGCATACGTTTTCTGAGCCACACGAACGCGATCGCCATACGCCGCCTTGAGCCGCTCGCCCGCCGCCGGGTCGTAAGCGGTGACCTGTGCGCCTGCATCGAGCAGCGCGTCGATCACGCGAAGCGCCGGAGCGCTTCGGATATCGTCCGTCCGCGCTTTGAACGTGGCGCCCCAAAGCGCGATGTGTTTTTGCGCAAGGTCCGAGCCGTAGTAATCGAGAATACGGCGGATAAATCGCTCGAGTTGCCGCTCGTTCGTGGTGTGGATTGCTTCGAACAGATCGCCCGAGACGCCGCCGTCGCGCGCAAGCTGTTCGCAGGCGCGAATATCCTTAGGCAAGCAGGAGCCGCCGTAGCCAAGGCCGGGATAGATATACGCCCCGCCGATGCGGCGATCCGTGGCGAGGGCTTCGCGCACTTCCTCCACATCCGCGCCGTAGACTTCCGCAAGTTGGGCGAACTGGTTGATCATCGAGATGCGCGAGGCCAACATGGTGTTCACGGCGTATTTGGCCAGTTCGGCGCTTCGCACCGTCATGCTGAGAAACGGGTTTCCCGTGCGCAGCAACGGCGCATACAGCTCGCGCATAATCTCGAGCACGCGCACGTCATCGGCGCCCACGATGATGCGGTCCGGGCGCATGAAATCGTCGACCGCGGAACCTTCTCTCAGAAATTCAGGATTCGCCACCACATCGAAATCATGCGAAGTCAACCCCGCAATGCGCTCGCGAACTGCATCGGCCGTGCCGGGAGGACACGTGCTCTTGTTGACGACGATCCGGTAGCCGGTCATGTGACGGCCGATGGTCTCCGCCGCTTCGAACACCGCACCCAAGTCGACGCGCCCGTCCGGCTTGGGCGGCGTGCCGACGCAGAGGAAAATCACCAGCGATTCTCCGACGGCCTTGGCCGCATCGGTCGTGAAAAAGAGGCGCTCTTCCTCCATGTTGCGGGCGTAGAGTTCCTCAAGGCCAGGTTCGTGAATAGGCAGACGGCCTTCGCACAATTCGGCGATCAAGGCGCTGTCGCGATCCAGACAATGCACGGTATGGCCGATCTCGGCCAGTCCCGCGCCCATGACCAAGCCAACGTAGCCCGTGCCGATAACGGTGATTTTCATGAAATAGTCCCTCTTACTTGCCTGGATTCGTCACAAAGGTCAGCGGACGGGTGGGCCGAACACGCGATCGATAGCCGCGCGTACGGCGCTCGGGGTTGCGGCGACCGGATCGACGCGTAACCCAGTTGCCAGTTCCACGTCTTCAATCGCGATGAGATCGAGGGGATTGCTCATAGCCAACACGAGTTGCTGCCCGTCGCTGTGTAGCGCGATGCATTCATGCTGTCGCGCAAGACGCGTGGGAACCAAGCGCACCACCGCTTCGTCCAATTCCGTATCCTCGATGTGCATGAACGGTAGTCCGCACTGGCAAGCCAGCGCATGCGCAATGACTTCTTCGGACGCGACGCCCTGCTCAATGAGCAACTCGCCCAAATGGCGGAACGGAGAAGAGGCCTGCAATGTGAGTGCAGCCTCCAATTCGCGCGCCGTGATAACCTTGGCCGCAACGAGAATCTCGCCAAGGCGCTTGCCTGTGCCGTCGACGTCAAAGGCATCAAGCGTGGAGTCCGCGTCCTCCGGCGCTTGCGGTTCACCGCCCGTTCTCATGAATTCATCGAGGTCGATCGCGCTTTCCGCCTCGGAGTCCTTCTCCGTCGGCGGCGACGCGGGTTGAGTTGCGCCGATTGCCAGTTCCAATGCGCTGAGACGCGCGGCAATGGGCTCGATGCGGGCGACTTCCTGGGCTACGCGTTCCTGTGCTGCGCGTAGCCGCGGGATTTCGTCCAGCCAGGAGTCGCCGGTTACGGCGTGCAACGAAGCGCGCAAGGCGCGGAAATCGGCCGAAAGGGCGTGCAATGCGCTCTCCAATCGCGCGTTCCACGAAGTGGCCTCGCGCGCCGCATCGCTCCAATCGCGCAGGGCGTGGGCGAGCGCAACCAACTGGCTTGAGGCCTCCCCCGAGCCGGCAAACGCGGCGTCAGTCAGCGGCGCAGCCTCGTCGGACACCTTGCCGCGCGCCCGCGCCAAGCGCTCGGAGAATCCCTCCTGCGCGGCGGTTACCTCTTCGGTCCAACGGCCCAACGCCGACTCGATCCGCTCAAACACATCGTCTGGTTTGTCGCTCATGCTGCGTGTCCCCGTGAAGCTGTACCCGGGCCATTCTAGCACGCGAGCCTACTGGGTAAGAAAGCCGCAACTGCGAGTCGCTCTTCTACCGCTTAAGCCGGTACAACACTTCCCCCGCCTGCGGCACGAGCAGCACCCCATCTTCCTCGCGATTTGCCCAGTCCTCGGGCCGAATCGTCGCGGGATCGCGGTAGCCGAGATTGATTGCCCGGCAGTCCGCTTCGGGAATTCCCGTGGCCAGCGTAACGGTCACGCGCGGCCGCTCGACGCCGTCTATATACGTCCCCGTGCCGCGCACATGCGTGGAGTGCGCAAGGATGCCGCCGGGAATGTCCGTGAATTTCTCCATCTGCGCCAGGAAGTAGTCGCGGATGTGATAGCCGATGCGCCGGATTAGCGCGCCGTGGGTGATGCTTATTTCATTCAGATGCGGCGCGTAGATAATGAGTTCGCCGCCGTCGGCCACGACCGGCTCGAGCTTGTACATACACTTTCCCGCCACCCAAAGCTCGTCGTACATCGCCGGGGCCATCGCCAGCACGCTCTTGAACGGACGTTCTTTGTAGACGATATGCGTTTGTGCGGAGAGATCGGCCGCGGCCGACCATGCTTCTTCCGGCGAACCGTAGAAGATGCCGTGGCAGTGTTTGCCCATGACGTTCAAACAGAAACAACGCTTTTCGACATGGATGAGCGACGCCGCCTTGTCCACCACCGCGCGCACGGGAGTGTGTTTTGTGCCGTTGATCTCCGGGTTTGTGATTAGCGCGCCGAGCCAATGGAAAAGATTTAGAATTTCCTCGCCCGCCACGCCAGGAAAGAAGTACTTGTTTCCCCCGCTAAAACCCACCACTTCGTGCGGAAACACCGGGCCGACGATGCAGAGCAGATCATAGTCGAACAACCGCGCGTTGACGTGTACTTCCGCCTTCTGGCGCATCAGGCCGTTGGACAACCGCTCGATCTCATTTTCATCGATTGTGCCAATGTGTCTGAGCGCCGCCGCCTTCTTCCAATCGTGGTTGAAAATGGACACATTCGCGAACTTCCCGCTGCGTTCCTCCGGCGTAAGCCCAAACAGCGCATTGATCGCATCGTCGCTCATCGGCGGATGCGTCCCCAGCGCGATCAGAAAATCGAGCTTGGCCGCACGCGAAGCCGCCGCATGCAACGCGCGAAGCATCGCGGGCATCGGCATGCTCCGCGTGCTATCCGGCACGATGCACAACACGCGCTTTCCGTCCAGCGCCTCCGACCCCAGCGTTTGCGCTACAAACTCCGTCAACTGCTCGGGAGTCAGACTGTTTTGTTCTTGCACCAACGACTTCACAAAGGCCTCCTTACTCCAGCGTAAACCCAATTCCGCGCAACGCCGCCGCGATGGTCTCATTTCCCGGCGCGATTTTCGCGCGCGTATGCGGAAACTCACGGCGGCGCGGGTATTCCTTCCGTAAACGGTCAAACAAACGTCCGCGTTCTTCGGCCGGCGTGGCACGCAACGCACGCATCGCCGCATCGTCACGCCGTATATCATACACCGCCCGCACCGCGCGGCGTAGTTCGGCCTGCACGTCGGATGCGTTGCCGTGAACGTCCACCTCCGGGCACTCGGGCACAGGCAACAGCGGCGTCGGGTCCCACCCAGGCGCGACACCCAGAAAGCGGCAGGCAGCCTCGTACACTTGCCGCGTGCCGTTGACCTTTCCATCAAACGAATACCCTGCGATGTGCGGGGTGCCGATGAAAACGCGGTCGAGCAGCGGCACATGAATATCCGGTTCGCCTTCCCATACGTCCAGTACCGCCGCGCGAAGGCGCTTCGCTTCGAGTGCGGCGAGAAGCGCATGGTTATCGACCACCGCGCCGCGCGAGGTATTCAACAAGATCGCCTCTGGGCGCAATCCGCTGAGAGCGGCCTCACTAAGCAAATGCGCGGTGGCGTCAGGCCCCTGCTTCTCAAGCGGTACGTGCAGCGTGACGATATCGCAGCCCAGCGCCTCCTCCAGCGCACGGTATTTGGCGTCGCGGGTCTTTCGGGCCAGAGGGGGATCGCACAGAACGACCTGCAAGCCCAATGCCGCGCCCACGCGCGCGACGCGGGAGCCGACATTGCCCACCCCCACCACACCTAACGACAGCCCATCGAGGCGCAACCCAAACGCTTCGCCGAGCTCAAGCAACGCCGCCGTGATGTACTGCGCCACGCTGTCCGCGTTGCAGCCCGGCGCGGATGAAAAGACAATGCCGTGTTCCTCAAGATAGGCGCGGTCGATGTGGTCCTCGCCGATGGTCGCGGTGCCGACAAAGCGAACTTTCGAGCCTTTGAGCAGTCTCGCGCCGACCTTGGTGATTGAGCGAACCAAGAGCAAATCCGCGTCTCGCACGTCGTTTGGAGATAAGGTGCGTCCAGGGCGCGTCACCACGTCGCCCAGCGTGGAGAACGCTTCGCGGACATAGGGCATATTCTCGTCGGCGACGATTTTCATGATGACAGTTCCAAATTTGCCTCGAGGATTCGCCGCGCGAACCCGATGCATTCGATTGGCCGCGGGCTGTCCGCGGTCTCCGCGCACAACACAATCGCCGCGGCGCCTTCCCATCCGGCCAGGGCTACGTCGCTCAATTCGGCGCGCGAAACTTCTCCGCGTTGCGCGAACGCCTCGAGAAACTGCGTCGCAACGACGACCGGTTTTCCCGCGCGCGCACCGGCCTGAATGACGCGCCGCTGAATGCCGGGGATGCGCTCCGGCGCGACGGCAAGCCCGAGATCGCCGCGCCCCACAAGCAGGCCGTCGGCGCACTCAAACAAGGCATCAAGGCGTTCCACTGCCGCGGCGGTTTCAATCTTCGCCATCACCCGCACCGCGCCGCCGGGCCACACTTCCTCCACAGTATCACGCACGGTCTGCACGTCCGCAGCGCTCTGGGCAAGCGAAACCATCGCCCAGTCTGGGCACAGTCCCGCCGCGCCGCACGCCCTCAACCGCGCACGATCTTCGGTGGTCACTGGCGCGAAGTGTAATGCGCTGTCAGGAAAGGTGCAGCCGTTACATGCGTGCAACGGCTCGACGCAACTCAAGCAAACGGCTTCGAGTTCACTCTCCCCGACGGCGATAATCGAAAACTGCTGGCGTCCGTCGCGGAAAAACAGGCGTTGCCCCGACTCAAGCCGCGGCAGCAATGCGCTCAGCCCAGGCAACGGAATCTCATTCGGCTCGTCGGGACTTTGCGTACCGACGTCGCGAACCATTACCCGGTCGCCCGGCGAAAACCACCGCAGGGGCATCTCCCCCACACGCGGACGCGACGCGGGCAGGTCGATCCAAACTTCCGTCTCGATCCCCGCTGTCGCTTCCGCTGCGCGTATATCGGCAAAATCCTGCACGAGATCGCGGTCGCGTAGTCCGAACGGCAACCGGAAATTCCACGCGCCCGCGCGGATCGCCTCAGTCAGCGATTCCACACCGCACAGCGTCCGCCCAATACTCGCGGCAATCCCGGTCTGACTTGACGGAAGTGGCTTCATGTCTCGTTGCTCTTTCGCCGCGGCGCAGCCTTGGGTTTCGCGGGCGTAGCGGCGGGTTTGGCCTTTGGTCTTGGCTTTGCCTTGGCTTTTGGCTTCGACTCCGCGGCGGGCTCGGGCGCAGGTGATACTTTCTTTGCGCGAGGTTTTCGGACTGGCGGCGTCGGCGCGACAGCAGGCGCGGGATCGGCCTTCGGCCTGGGGTTGGCGGTACGCCGTGCGCGTGGTTTGCGCGGAACAGGCGGAGTAACAGGCGCAGGCTCTACGTGTCCGGTTCGGCGCAGTTGCGACGTGATCAGGAGCGAATTTGACGAGGTTTCGACGGTGCTCCGAAAAGTCTCCAACAGCGGCAACCAGGCAATTCCGCCCGCGATCGCCGTTCCCGCGATCACTGCGAGCTGTTGTCCCCAACTCAGGTCTCGCACAAAGAATAGCAGAAGATGATCCGGCCGCAATCCGGAGAGATACCCCGAGAGGCCGCTGTCTCCTTTGAGGAAGAAGGGGGCCCCCACCACCAGATACCCGGCCATGCAAACGACAGCGATGGTCGCCCGAACACTGCGCGCAGGAACGGAACTCGCCGCGATACTTGCGCCGAGTCCGATGAGCAGCCCTCCCAACGCAACAGGAAAGCCCCAGACACGCAGACCAGCGCCTGTCATCGCACCCCAAACCGCAAGCCCGAGAATCGCCCCCGCACAGGCCGCGGCGATGCCATACAACGTGGTTTTCGGCGTCTCTAGCGCTTCCACGGCGGCACTTCAGGCAAGTGCTTGGCAAATTCCGCGATCAGCGCGTCTTGATAGGCCGCGTCGTAACCGCCATTCAGGAAGCGATCCAACGCCTCATTGTGGAAACGCTCCCACGACGCCTCTTCCTCGCCTGGATTGATCGGGTAGAACCACGCGTTGTTCGCGCGCGCGGCCTTCAGGTCGCCGTACGCGTCGCCGATCATTAGAATCTTGGTATTGGCGTAGCGGCCTTCCGAGCAATACGCGATGTGCTCAGCCTTCGTGCCCAGTTCCTGCCCGGCAATTGTGAATACCAGTTCGTCCAAGCCCTGCTCGCGCCACTCGCGCACGAGCGCTTCGGTCGGCGTTTGACTGCACACGAGCAAATCGGCCTTGGCGCGCGCCTTTTCCAGCGACTCGCGGACATACGGGAACGGCGGCAAACCACCCTGGACGATCTCCTCGACGGCTACGTTGATGGCCTTGCTCCACTCCAGGGTCTTGTGCATATCGGCATGGTCATGCGTTGCACAGTATTTTTCAAGCGTGCCATTGCCGAGCTTTGTCTCGGCCTCACACCACGCGCGCAGATTCGGAACCTCGGGCACACGAAAACCGCGTTCCTGAACTTTGTCCCACTCCGCAAGCAGATCAAAGACTCTCAATAGCGCAGGGAACCGATTGATACCGCGCCACTTCGAATAAAGATTCACAAATTCAGACGCATGCCGAACGTACTTCGAAATCGGCTGCAATCCCCACACCTTGATATGGGTCGGAATAAAACATTCCTTCTGCTTGATCTCCATCGTGTCGAACGCGCAACCGTCCGAATCGATGGCGACAAGGAATTCATGCTTGGGCTGGTGGCCCTTCAATGCCGCGAGGGGATCGCTCATCTCTCTGCTCCTTTGCGTAAGAGGGACGCTAAACGCCCGAAAATGCCGAAAAACCGCCATCAATAGGCACCACGACGCCCGTCACAAAACGTGACGCATCCGACGCCAACCATACCGCCGCCCCGGATAGATCCTCCGGGCTACCAAACCCGCCCATCGGGGTGTGCGCAAGAATCGTTTCCCCGCGCGGGGTCAGCGCGCCCGAGTCTTTATCCGTGAGCAGAAAGCGGTTCTGGTCCGTTAGGAAGAAGCCCGGCGCGATCGCGTTCACCCGCAATTTCGGGCTGTATTCTTGCGCAAAATGCACCGCCAGCCACTGGGTGAAGTTGCTGACCGCCGCTTTCGCCGCGCTGTAGCCGGGAATGCGAGTCAAGGGACGGAATGCGTTCATCGAGGAAATATTGATGATCGATCCGCCGTCCGAATTGTCCTTCATCGCTTTGCCAAACACTTGCGCGGGAAGCAGGGCGCCCGCCAGCAGATTCAGGTCGAATACCTTACGGAACGCGTCCTCGGGCAGGTCGAAAAAGGACAGGTCGGGCGAAGTGGTCGCTTCTTTCATGTTGCCGCCGACCGCGCTAACGAGCACGTCCACCCTGCCGAACCGCTGCAACACCTCATCGCAGCACGTCGCGATGGAAGCTTTCTTGAGGGCGTCCACCTGAACGCCGGCGGCTTGACCGCCGCGCGCGACAATGTCCTCGGCCGCCGCTTCGGCCAGGTCGAGCCGGTAGTCCGCCACTGCAACGGCGGCTCCGGCATCCGCCAGCGCGACAGCAAGTGCACGTCCGAGCACACCACCGCCACCGGTAACTACGGCGACGCGGCCATCGAGGGTAAAAAGAGGCGAAAGTTTGGGTGCGCTCACGGGGGTCTCCTTCATGCCGTTACCACCACGCAGGCCCCTGGCCACAGCGGGTTTTGTGGGAAAATCCTGCGTGGAACAAACGGGCTGACTTTAACATAGGAATTCCGGGGTTTCAAACACGGCAAAAGGCGGGCCCGGCAGCTTGATTCCGATCCCCAAATCCAGCAAAGTTAGCCACATGGAACGCCAATGCGCCAAGTTCAGCAATAGCAGGGCTCTGCGGGCAAATGCGCTGGCCGATTCCCGGGGATTTTGCCGAGGGCTGTTCCTCCTGGGGGTTGCCGTCGGAGTGTTGGTTGCGGCGGGAGCCCGGGGGCAGGTTGTACCGGGCGCCCCTCAATCCGCTCCGCCCGAGACGAGCGCGACGACTCTGACGGGGCCGCCCGATCCCGGAACGGCCGCCGAGCAGGCGCAGATTATCCTCGCTTCCCTTGCCGCACAGGATATGGAGGTTCGCCGGACTGGAGTCCGGGCATTGGCGACCTTCGAGGCTCCCTGGCGCGAGGAGCAGTTGCTGCTCTTGCTCAGCGACCCGGATGAACGCATCCGAGCCGAGGCGGCGGAGGCTTTGGCGGCGCGTCCGTCCGGTACCTTGCCCAGGAAGTACCTCGATCTGCTCGCGTCGTCCGAACCCTCCCGTTTTGCCGCGTTGAGCGATGTCGCTTTTCGGTTAACCCCACAACTCGAAAAACCGGCGTTGGCGATCCTAGACGATGCCGATCAGCCGTCTGGCCGTCGGCAAGCCGCGGCGCATGCGCTGGGCCTGATGCACAGTACGCTCGCGACGTCTTCCCTGTTTCGTGAAGCGCAGGGACGCGATCGCGCGCTCGCCGTGGCGAGTGCGCACGCGTTGTCAGCTTCCGGCGATCCCGCAGCGTATCCTCTGTGTCGGGAATTGCTGAAGCGGCCGGTCCCGGAGATTCAGTACGCGGCGATCGAGGCGTTGGGCCGGTGGGGTGGGCCGGAGGCTATTGCTGCGCTCATCGAAGGGGTTCGACTCACACGCAGAGGAAACACATCGGCTTCGGCATTGGGAATGCGCCTTCTCGGCGGAATGGGTGACTGGAGCGCGATCGACGTGTTGATAGAGGGCCTGGGTGGAACAGGGACGCTGCGAGCCGCAGCGGCCGAGGCTTTGACCGCGTTGACGGGGCAAAATTACGGCGATTCGTTGGCGCAGTGGCAGGCATGGAATCAGGCGCGATTGGCCGGTAAGCCGTCGCCTCGAGCAATGGGCGAAGGCGTGCCCTTCGAAATTGAGCCGTGGGCCGAGACGAACCCGAAGGATGCGCGGCAAAACACGGGCGCACAGGAGAAACCTGGGCTTTTCCGGCGGCTTTTTCGGTAGCTGCATTTGCGCCAGATGGAAACGATTCACAACGATCGTGGTATACTGCTTTAGACGACCCGGAAAAGCGACCGCTGCTTCGGGGTAAGCGGGGGACTGGGGATTACTCCGCCGAAGAAGGGATAGGGATTGATCTATCAGGTAACCTGTGTGTGCGGACATCGCATGCGGGTCAGCGAAGAACACTTCGGGATGACCGGCAAGTGTCCGAAATGCGGCTCCCCGTTGACTATCACTCCGCCTGTACTCGAGACGGCTGCGCCGTCCGTGGCGACACCCCTGGGCCCCGATATCGAGGCCGAAGCGGCTGCGCCAGCGGAGTGGGCGCCAGGCGACATCATCCTCAATCTATACGAAGTCGGCGAGGTGCTCGGCGAGGGCGGCATGGGCAAGGTGTTCCGTGTGCATCATCGCCAGTGGGACCTCGATTTGGCGGTGAAGTGTCCTCGCCCGGAGATCCTGCGCCGGTCCTACGGCATCGAGTTCGTCGAGCGCGAATGCGAGACCTGGATCAATCTTGGTCTGCACCCGCATGTGGTGAGTTGTTACTACGTGCGGCGTCTTGCGAATATTCCGCGCGTTTTCATGGAGTACGTGGAGGGCGGAAGCCTATCTTCATGGATACGCGACGGGCGGTTGTATGAAGGCGGGCCTGCGCGGGCGCTGGAGCGGATCCTTCGCGCAGGGATTCAGATCGCGTGGGGACTGCATCATGCGCACACCCAGGGACTGGTGCACCGGGACGTCAAGACCACGAATGTCCTGATGACCAAGGAAGGCATCGCCAAGGTCACGGACTTCGGCCTGATGCGCGCGCGCGAAGCGGCCAATGGCGGCGAGGAAAAGGCGCCATCGGAGGGCAGCGGGAAACTTCCAAAAGGGATGACGCCGCTGTTTTGTTCGCCGGAGCAGTACATCGGGCAC
The DNA here is from genome assembly GCA_041859045.1 of Candidatus Hydrogenedentales bacterium. GTDB lineage: Bacteria > Hydrogenedentota > Hydrogenedentia > Hydrogenedentales > SLHB01 > JBHELB01. Next base: position 75,947 of record JBHELB010000022.1, read on the forward strand.
GCGGTGACGCACAAGAGCGACTTGTATAGCTGGGCGGTGGCGATGGTCGAGATGTTCACTCGCAAGATCGTTTGGCGCGTGGGCACGGAAGTCCCGGCCGTGCTTCAGAGCTACCTGCGGCAAACTCCAGGCGACCCGCGGTTGGTGAAGATGCCGTCGTCGCTTGGCACTTTGCTGGAGGCGTGCCTTCAAAAGGACCCTGCGGTCCGTCCGCAAAGCCTCATGGACGTGTCCGCCTCATTGGCGCAAATCTATAAGCAGACCATAGGGATATCTTATCCCGAAACGCCGCCCAAGCCGGTGGATGTGGTATCGAGCACGCTCAACAACCGTGCGGTCTCCTTGCTGGACCTTGGAAAACCCGGCGAAGCCGAGGCGCTATTGACCAAGGCGCTTCAGGAAGACGCCTATCACCCCGAGACGACGTATAACCTTAACCTGTTGCGCTGGCGTCAAGGCCTTATCTCCGACGTGACGGTTGTGCAGAAACTGAGCGAGGTGTGTCAGCACCACGCCGAGGACTGGCTTCCCTATTACTTGATGGGACAAGTGCATCTCGAGCGTGGAGACATGCTATCGGCCAGTCAGATACTTGAGCATAAGTCCGCTTCGGCCGCCGACCACGAGCCGGTGGCGAGGTGCTTGCGGTTGTCTCGGCAACATCTGGGGACATCGCGGCGCCTGGTGCGCGTGTTCGAAGGGCACGCCGACGGCGTCAACACGGTATGTCTGGTGGGCGATGGTGAGTTCATTCTCTCGGCGAGCGAGGACAACACGCTGCGCCTGTGGGAGCTTTCGACAGGCCAATGTGTGCAGATATTGAAGGGCCACTCGGGCTCTGTCGAGGCGGTCGCGCTTGCGGGCGGCATGATGCAGGTGCTCAGCGTGAGCCGCGATCGGAGCGTGAAGTTTTGGGACGTGACCTCAGGGCGCTGCATTCGCAGCGTGCGATTCCACCGCGAACCGGTGAAATCCGTGGCCGTGCTTCCCAATGGACGTCAGGCGTTGAGCCGGTGGACGGACAACGCGCTTGCGTTGTGGGAAGTGGAGGACGCGGAGGTGACGCGTGCGTTTGCGGGGCACACCGATTCCGTGTCGGCGGTGGCCATGAGTCCGGCGGGACGGTTCGCGCTGACCTCCAGCCATGACGGCACGCTGCGTTACTGGGATGTCGATTCCGGCCGCTGCCTGAAGGTTTTCAAGGGCCACATGGGGCCCGTGGAGCACGTCGTGCTCACCACCGATGGCACCTTCGCACTGTCTGGAAGCGCGGATCGCAGCCTCCGACTTTGGGACATGTCTTCTGGCCATTGCATTCGCGTGATGAACGGTCACACCGATGCCGTACTGTCGGTCGCCTTTTGTCCGGAGACGCAACTGGCCGTATCGGGAAGCGCCGATCATTCCGTACGCCTTTGGGACCTTGAGTCGGGGCGGTGTCTCTGCACATTTCCCGCGCATTCGGACGAAGTGCGCTCCGTAGCGGTCACGCCGGACGGCAAATACGCGGTGTCGTGCAGTCGCGACAAGACGATCAAACTTTGGGACCTGGCCGTGCAAGCGCCGACGTACCAGGCGCCGCCGATCGTTTGCCAGGCCATTCGCAGCGAAGCCGCCCTGTCCGTGGGCGTGACGTTCAAGCAATTGCTCACCGCCGCCCATCAACTGATTGACCAAGGCGATGCCCTTCGCGGGGCGGCCGCGTTGCGCAAAGCGCGCGCGTTGCCCGGCTATGCCCGTCGCCAGGAAGCGATCCTCGAATGGGGACGTCTCTACCGCCGCCTGCGCCGCAACGTTTTGGCGGGAGCCTGGGAAGGACACGCCTTCGAGGGGCACGAAGCCGCGATCACGTCGCTGCAAGTCGCCGCCGATGGCCGCTTCTGCGTGTCCGGCGCGCAAGACGGCAGCATCAAAGTGTGGAGCGTTTCCTCCGGGAAATGCGTTCGCTCGCTCAGAAACCGCAACGGGGCCGTGAGCGCGGTCGCGTGCAGCGCCGATGGCCGCTTCGCGCTTTCCGGCGGCGAAGACAGCATCGTTCAACTTTGGGACTGCGCCCGTAGCGAGTGCGTTCAGACTTTTGAAGGTTTCACCGGAATTATTCAGACCTTGGCGATGAGTCCCGACAGCCGGTTCGTGGTGACCGGCGGCCTGGATATTGTCGTGTGGGATGTCGAGACCGGCTATTCATTGCACTCCCTCGAAGGACATCAGTCCGATGTGCTCTCGCTGTGCTTCAGCGCCGACGGGACGCTGCTGCTTTCCGGCAGTTCCGACGAGACCCTGATCCTATGGGAAGTGGCCAGCGGCAAGCGGCTGCTCACCTTCGCGGGGCATGCAGGAGGGGTGCCCGCGTGCGCGATCAGCGAAGACGGCCGCATCGCCGTCTCCGGTACAAACAACATGTGGGGACGCGCCGGCGAGCTTTTCGTGTGGGATTTCAATACAGGCGAACATCTGCACACCTTTGAAGGACACACCGGTTCCCTTACCTCCGTATGCATGACCTCCGACGGACGCCACGTCTTCTCCGGCTCCGTGGACGAAACCGTCCGCGTGTGGGACACGGCGACCGGCGAATGTCTGCGCACGCTGCGGGGACACCAGGCGCCCGTTACCGCGGCTTCCGTCACGCGCGATGGACGCTTCGCGCTGTCCGGCGACGCTTCCGGCCGGTTATTCCAGTGGATTCTGGACTGGGGGCTCGACGATGTCGCGCCGGAAGAATGGGATGACGCGGCACGGCCGTATCTAGAGACCTTCCTAACGCTAAAGACCCCCTACGCCGGCCGCATTTCCGAAGAGGGTCCGCAAAGCGACCAGGAAATTCTGATGGCGCTTTCGCATCGCGGCAAACCAGAATGGACCGAAGAAGATATCCAGACGCTGCTGTATACGCTCGGTTCAGCGGGATTCGGCCACCTCACCAAGGCAGGCATCGAAGCCCAACTCGAACGCCTCGTCGCAAAACGAAAATGGACCTCCATGTTCCCGCTCAGTTGGGGCCGCAAACGCAGCTAGATGGCACGGAACTGCCACGAGAAGAGTCGCAGCCTCTGTCTGGCCCAAGTGAGTTCATGTCTCCCGCACTGACGTGCGCGGATTCAGCATTGACCGATGACGTCGCATTGCGGCCGGCGGGAAAAAGTAACGATGAAACTCATTGACGATATCGCACGCAGGAACTTCAAATCTTACAGCAAGGCGATCGCGGATGGGGAGCCATACACGAAGCCATGGCTATCTCTCAACGTCGAGGCTTTGAAAGCGTACAGAGACGGACACACTGACGCCCTTCCTGAGCCTTGGTGTCACGACCCACGTGATGGGCTTTTCATGGCGAAGGTTCGCGGTCTTAAGGTTCTCCTTCTTGCAGGTGGCGGGGGACAGCAATCGGCGGTCTTTTCTCTGTTGGGCGCGGAAGTTACCGTCCTGGACTTACTTCCCGAACAACTCGAACTAGATCAACGTGTGGCGGCGCACTATGGATACAATGTCACCACAATTCAAGGGGACATGCGCGACCTTAGTGAATTGAATGAGAATTGTTTTGATCGGGTCTACCAGCCAATTTCCTCGCTGTATATTCCTGACGTGAGCGAAGTCTTTGCCGAGGTCGCACGGGTTCTGAAACACGGCGGCTTATACAGCTGTGAGTTTACATTTCCGCATCTCTATCTTGCGGAGGATTTGGGATGGGACGGCGAGGGGTATGTCATGCGAGTGCGGGCTCCCTATCTTCACGGTGCCATTTGCGAAGACGACAAGGCGCGAATGAGCTTCACTAAGGGAGAGCTTACCGGTGAGTTTCATCATCGCCTATCCGATATAGTCAATGGCCTAGTGGCTCGGGGCTTTTTTATTGAAGGCGTATGGGAGAGTCCGCGTCCTGTCGACTCTCCTGCTGAGGATGAACTGCAGCCGGGCTCCAGAAAACACCATGACCGGTTCATCCCCTTCGGTCTGAGCACTTTGGGGCGTCTGATTTAGGATATTTTCGCCAATCATGTCTGCGCCATATGCGCCCCAAGAGACGCTGGTGAAAATGTTTTGGTAACAAAGGTCCCGAAACGTTCTTTTGGGGGAAGTTCGTGAGGAGGAAATGGCGTACCCGGAGGGACTCGAACCCCCAACCCCTTGGTCCGTAGCCAAGCGGGCGACGGTTGCAACAAACCGCAGGGCAATGACTTACAACCCTCTGAAAATCCCGTTGCAACGGACGTTGCAATAGATTCTAAAATTAACACTAAACAAGTCCTCCTCGAAGCGCTTCGCGCGATGCCCAAGGATGAACTTCTGGCAATGCTGGCAAACGTGCTGAACGGCACCGGTACAAAGGAAGGGTAGCCCATGGCCGAAACTACTCAAAACGTGCCGCTACCCCCCCGGCAGAGTCACGCACTCGCGGTGCTATTGGAGGGCGGTACTGTATCCCATGCGGCGAAGTGTGCGGGCGTAAATCGCAAGACCGTCGCGGGCTGGATGAAACTGCCTGCCTTCCGTGATGCCCTGGCCGACGGACAGAAGCAGGCTGTGGAAACAGCGGTGCGGCGGCTGTCGGCCATGAGTGGAAAAGCGCTTGGCGTGCTTGAAGGGGTGCTGGATGATCCTGAAACCCCGCATTCCGTGAAAGTGCAAGCGTTCAACGCGATCATGAGTCATTTGTTCAAATTGCACGAACTAACCACATTGTCGGATGAAGTTGCCCGCCTAGAAGCGAAGCTTGAGGAAAGAGGTCTGTGATGTCACGCTCACTACGTAACATGAATCTGCGAAGCCGAATCGAGCGCCTCGAACGTGAAATACAGCAGGGCGGCGACATAGAGATTGTTGTCCACTTGCCGCCCGAGGAGTTCGATGGCCCATCGGCAGGCACGATACGGTACACAGTCCCGTGCCGTGCTGATTTCCGCACGGGCAAATTCGGGGAGCATGCCAGAATGGTCTTGTCTGTGAAGCCCCCCGCTGGGGAACGGCACCCAACTGCTTCGGCCACATAGATACACCCTTGCCGATGTTATTGTTGGGGCAGGCCACCTCGCCACGATTGACTGAGGGCCTAGTTCCTCTGATAGTCTCTTAGGGCGCGGCGCGACGGCGCAACGCTTTTGTTCCCGGCGGGGTGCTCTGGTGAGTGCATCCCCAAAGTATCCCGCCGGGCTCACTGAAGGATGCACACATGGTGAAGAATGACGAATCAACCACCCGAAACCGTTTGCGGCTCTGCCTTCAAACCTTTGAGGCCCGCCTGAGGGAATGCCTTCGCGTCACGCTTTCACCGCGTGAAATGAGGAAAGAGAATGCTGTACAGGAGCTGGCGCACCTCCAGATGCGCCGATGCTACGAGGAACTGGACGCCTTTAAGAATCACACTGACGCTCTATGTCGTCAGCTTGGAATTTACGCACTGTACTGCCCTCTAGCGATTCGTATTCCGTACGAGGGGCCAACGCCAGCCATGCCGAACGCCCGTTCAGTGCAGTTTTACCGACCGCTGACAAATGAAACATATTCGTTTCAGCCTTTTGTCGCCGAGCACATAGTCGAACGCTTCTCACACTTCAAGGCCAACGAATGGGATCCGTGGATTGCCTGTGAGGTTGGCGAGAAGATGGAAAAAGTCGCGTCAGGGGGACTCGCCACCGAAAAGTCGAACGACGGACGTTCCGACTGCGGCGCGACAGAGACACCACCGAAACGAGCGCTGGCCGGTGAATTGGGGGTGAAGAAACCGGCGACGAGGGGACGCAAGGTAGACCCGGAGCGCGCGAAACGTGACACGAGAATATACAAGGCGCGAAAGAGTGGGACGTCGTACTCTGAACTCGTCAGTGACTTCAGCACAGAAGAGCATCCTTTCACGGTGGATGACCTCAAACTGGCCTATGATCGGGGAAGGAAACAACACGAGCGAAGGAATAGGACAACCGCTGTCAATACCCCCTGAATTCTTCCGTCCGAATGGGCGCGCAATGAAACCCCAATAAAATCAATGACTTGCCACAGGACCCGGACGCGGATGAATTATTCCGTCCGGGTTTTCAATTTGTCCGTCCGAATCCACCGTTATAACCCAATCACGAGGCGCGGTATAGGGCCGCACCGACAAAGTGAAGGGTGTTACCAATGGAAAACAGGCTTCTGGATGTGCAGCAGGTTAGCACAATGTTGGGATGTGGACAGCGGAGCGTGTGGCGTTTCCGCGACATGGGGAAGCTACCCGCGCCGGTCACTCTCGGGCGGCTCGTGAAGTGGCGTGCGGTGGACATGGCAGCCTGGATCGCGGACGGATGCCCGGATTGCCGCAAGACCGGCTGGACGGCCCCCACTCCGGCGGCGACCTGTTGCGGGAAAGGCGGTGCGGCATGACGGACCTTGCTTCGATGTTTGACGGCACAGCGGCGGCGGAAACGGTGGGTCCTGTACCCGCAGGTGAATATCACGCACGTTGGGTTGCGTGCGGTTTGGATGAATCGAGAAAAGGTACTCCGTACTTCTTCGGGCGTTTTGAAATCGCTTCGGGGGGGTACGCCGGGCGGCGGTTGGTGCATCGTTGGTTTTTGTCCAAAGCGGCGCTGCCATATTCGCGGCGAGACCTTGCGGCGCTGGGCTTGACCGCCTTTGCTCAACTGCAATCTGGCGTGGTTCCGGGCGGACCGGTGGTTCTTCGCGTGGCGCTACGGCGTGACGATTCAGGCGCGATGTGGAACGAAGTCAGGGCCGTTGTTCCGGCGGACGGCGCGGCGATCACGCAGCACAATGAAGCGGCCACGGCGGATCCTCTGTCTGTGGTGTCCCCGGCGGTAGGCGATTCCACGGCGAGTGCGGCGCGGGTCGATGAGGTGCCCGCCGCGTTGATTGATCCGGACCTGATTTGAGGGGCGCGCCATGAATGAGCACGAATTCACTTTCGGATTTCGGGTGCGAGGCGGCCCACACGGTGTGCGACGGTTGGTGACGTGGCGCAAGGCGTTCGAAGCGTATTGTCAAAGCGAAGCGCCGACAGACGAAGCGTATCTTTCTCTGTGGACGTATGACGTTTCGCTTGTTGAGCACATGAGAGGCAACGGCGGCGTGGCGGGGTTTAGCGGTCCGACATGGGCCGACTGGATCCCCATCGATATCGACGGCGTGGGGGCTGACCCTGTGGGCGATGCGCTTGATCGTACGCGGCGCTTGCTGTGCTGGCTCGAATCACAAAACGCGGACCTTGCGCGGCTGTCTTGCTGGTTTAGCGGCGGCAAGGGCTTTCATGTGCTGCTTCCGAATCATGATTTGCGCGACGCGCGGCCCGGCCCGCGCTTTCGAGTCGACGTTCGGGCCTTTGTCGAGTGTATCGGCGCGGCGAGCGGATGCGGGCCGGATCCCGCAATCTATGACGCAGTGCGCATTTTCCGCGCGCCAAATACGCGGCACACGCGGACCGGGCTCTTCAAGGTTGCCATTTCGGCGGATGATCTACTTCGCATTTCGGCGGATGGCGTCCGGCGCTTGGCAGCGGCTCCCCGGCCTATGGAAACGCCCGAACCGGGAATGTGGTGTGATTGGGAAATCGGGGGCATGTTCGCTGCGAGCGAAGAAGTACCTACGCCGATCGCGCGCGAAGATCGCACGGCGCTGAGCCGTTCGACGATGGACTTCATCCGAAGCGGTGCGACGGATGGCGAACGCGAGAAGCGTTGCTTCGCGGCGGCGGCGAACCTTGCGGAACTTGACTGCAACGAGCGGCTGGCCGTGGCGTTGCTACTCGATTCGGCGCTGGACAGCGGTCTGAGTCCGTCCGAAGCCAAGCGGGCAATTACTTGCGGTATCAAGCACAGTGCGCGTGGTGCTGCATGAACGCCGGGACCTTTGTCGCGGGTGCGGCATGGTTTAGCGAATGGGAAAGCGGCGTGCTTCGCGGTGCGCCGCCTGTCCTGTGGCCGTGTGCGCGCGGCTTTGAGTCAGTGGAACTTGGGCCGGGCCTGATTGTACTGGTTGGCGGCGCGCCGGGCGCGGGCAAAACGGCGTTAAGTATGCAGCTCGTCACGGACGCTTTGCGAGCGGACGCTTCACTTCGCGTGCTTGTGGCAAACGTCGAAATGTCGCCCGCCGTGCTGCTTGAACGGCAACTGGCACGACTCCAGGACATCCCCCAAGATTTTTGCGGTTCGCGTAGTTTATGAGGAGTCGCAGGCGAAAAGGTTCATCTGGGGCGAGGTTGGGCAGGGGCGTTGGGGTATTGGCGGCCCTGGGTGGCGCGTTAAAAGGGCGTGCAGGCC
>JBHELB010000005.1:0-3835 GCA_041859045.1 Candidatus Hydrogenedentales bacterium
ATGGACTACGGCAAGTTTGTGGAGGCATTCAATGCAACCGCTACGCCTGCGGCGTCTGCGTCCACTTCCGCGCCGAAGAAATCCGCACCTGCTGCATCCAACACCAACACTGCCGCTTCGCAAGCGACCGGCAAGTAACGCCACAGGAGACACCCATCATGACGAACCACAACAAAACAGCCAGCGACGCGTGGCTCGACGACATGGACGATATGGCCGACCAGTATGGTCAGGAGAGTGACGAACGCCCGGACCGCGGCGAGGTTCCCGATGGCACGTACCAGGTGCAAGTGGATAAGGTCGAGATCGTGAAGGCCAAGTCCTCGGGCAACACGATGCTGCGATGGCATCTGCGGATCATCGCGCCGGAGTACATCGGGCGAAAGCTGTTCAAGAACCACGTGTTCATGCCCGCGTGTTTGCGGTTCATCAAGCAGGACCTCGGCCTCTGCGGCTTCGACCACGCGAACTTCAAGGACCTGCCGAACCATCTCGACGAACTGTTGGACCTGCAACTTGAAGTCGCCAAGCGGGCGCAAGAACGCAACGCGAACAGCGCCGTGCGCGACGGATACAGCGTGTATTTCAACCGCTTCATCGGACGCGGCAGCAGCACAGACGGCTACGACGCCTCGGCGCGCGACCGGCTGTCCCGGTTTTAGGCGCGCGCATGCTTCCCACAATCGTCATCGATACGCGTGAGCAGGCCCCGTACGCTTTCGAGCCTGCTCGCGCGGGAAGCGTCCGCGCCGCGTTGCCTGCAGGAGACTACTCGCTCGTGGGACTGGAGTCCGTCGTGGCCATTGAGCGCAAGTCTCTCGATGACCTTGCGGCGACGGTCATTCGCGGACGCGATCGGTTTCATCGCGAGCTCAAGCGCCTTGCGAACTACGCGTCCGCCTGCGTGGTGGTCGAAGGCAGCATGGCCGATGTGCTGGCACGACGTTACGCAGGCGGCGCGCATCCACATGCGGTGTTGGGCGCGGTCATGTCCATTGTCGTGGACTACGGCATCCCCGTGTACTTCTGCTCGAACCGTCCCATCGCGCGGAGCTTTGTTCAGGACTATCTCGTGCGGTTTCACGCGAAGGTAGGCAATCCATGAAGGCGCGCGCCGCACAAAGCGATGTCCTGCGCGGGACCGTGGACACGGTGTATTACGCGTCGCCGCAATGGTCGTCCGGTCGCTTGGCGGTCGCGAACGGCGGGGCCGTGCGATTCGCGGGCAAACTCTATGCGCGCGCCGGCGACCTGCTCACGTTGCATGGCCGTTGGGCGCGGCATCCGCAGTATGGTCGGCAGTTCGACGTGGCGTCGATGGAGTATGACCTGCCACTGGACATCGACGGTCTTGCCCACTATCTCGCGAACCATCCCGACGTGAAGGGCATCGGCCCGGCCAAGGCACGCGTGCTCGCCGAGCGGTACGGGCATGCCTTCGACCAAGCGCTTGAACACGAACCCGATGCGATGGCCCAGGCAGCCCACGTGCCGATGAAGACCATCCTCGCGTTGCGGGAGGTATGGCGCGCGAACGCCTTGATGAACCGCGCGAGTGCGTGGCTGGCGAGTTTCGAGCTCACGCATCATCAGGTGTCCTCGCTCCTGAAACGCCTTGGCAACAACGCCGTCGCGCTCTTGAAGGAAGACCCGTACTTGTTGGTGGGCGAAGTGCCGGGCTTCGGGTTCAAGCGCGTGGACAAGGTCGCGCTCAAGATGGGCGTTACCAAGGCGCACGATGGCCGCATTCGCGCGGGGGTGTTGGAGACCGTTCGCGAGGCCATCGACGCGGGACATTGTTGGGTCGAGTACCAGGCCCTCGTGGAAGAGGCGAACGCCCTGCTCACGATGGACGAACTGGACAGCTGGCAGTGGGTTGCGGACGCGGTGGATGCGCTGGTTCGCGAAGGCGCGCTCGCGGAGGTCCATCACGGCGGACGTCTAATCACCACGCCAGCAATGCTGGAGATGGAGCGGTTTCTCGCCGCTGCGTTTCGCGGGGCGAGTAGTCCCAATATTCATTTCTGCGGCGAGCAGGACATCAACGGTCTCGTCGCGCAACACGCGCCCACGTTGAACGCAGGCCAGCACGCCGCCGCGATGAACGCGCTGACGTTCATGGTCTCGCTCGTTTCCGGCGGCGCGGGCAGCGGCAAGACGTACACGATCAAGGCCATTCTCGATCTATGCGAGTCCATGGAGCTGCGCGTCGTGCTTGCAGCGCCCACGGGCAAAGCCGCCAAACGCATGGAGCAAGTGACGGGCCACGAGGCGTTCACCATCCATCGCCTGCTCGGATACAACGGGCGCGCGTTTCGCTACGGCCCAGAAAATCCGCTGGAGCTCGATGTGTTGATCGTCGACGAGATGAGCATGGTGGACGTGCCGCTGGCGTGGCGGTTGTTCCAAGCGCTGCAACTGGACCGCACGTCCGTTGTGCTGGTCGGCGACCACAACCAGTTGCCGCCGGTCGGGCCTGGCAATGTGCTGCGCGATCTCGTGCAACGCAAACTCGTGCCGATGACGTTGCTCGAAGAAGTCGTACGGCAGGCGGGCGTGTTGAAGGAAAATAGCATCGCGATCCTCGGCGGGTCCGTCCCGAAGACATCGCCGACGGTGTGGTACGTGTTCAACGATCTCGACGTGCCCGAGCATCTCGCGCGGTTCATCTGCGACATGTACCGCGAAGTCCTCACGCAGAAACTCGCGTACGACCTCGTCGCGGACGTGCAGGTCTTGACGCCGACGCACAAAGGCCCGATGGGTACGCGCGCGTTGAACATCATCCTGCAACGGCTGCTGCAGAAGATGCTCCATAACGTCGACGTGCCCACCGTGCCGGAAGGGCGCAGGCCGCGTCCCCTCGTTCATGACAAGGTCATCCAGACGCGCAACAACTATGACCTCGGCGTGATGAACGGAGCGACGGGCATCGTGCGCGAGGTGACGTCCGGCGGCGGACTGGTCATCGAGTTCGACGGCGAGTTCAAGGAAATCCCCGCGCGGTCGCCGTGGCTACAGGACATCGAACTAGCGTACTGCTTATCTATACACAAAGCTCAAGGCTCCGAGTACCCCTGCGTCATTGCTGTCATCCACAAGGCGCACTCGTTCCAACATCACCGCAACCTTTTCTACACCGCTGTCACGCGCGCGCGAAAGACCGCAATTGTCCTCGGCGACGCCTGGGGCATCCGCGAATGCGCGCGCAAACGTAGCACGGCGTTGAGACAGACGTTTCTGTCTCTCGCGCCGGGCTGGGAGGAAACCAATGAGTAAGGTCGTGTACATCGCGGGGCCATACCGAGCCGCCAACGCCTGGGACCGCGAACTGAACATTCGCGAGGCCGAACGGCTCGCGCTCGAAGTCTGGCGCGCAGGTCATGCGGCGCTGTGCCCGCACACGAACGGACGTTTCTTCGATGGCGTGCTCCCCGACCGCATTTTCCTGGACGGCGTCATCGCGATGATGCTGCGCTGCGACGCGGTACTGCTCGCGCCGGGCTGGGAACGGTCGCCAGGCTCGCTTGTCGAACGCGCCACCGCCGTTGCGCACGGCATCCCCGTGTACGAGTCGCTCGATGAGTTGTTGGCGCTGTGCGCGTAAGCCTTCCACATCTCGTTCCGCGGAGTCCGCCAAGGAGGAACTATGTCTGAGATTCCCGCAGACCTATTAGTGGGCCTGCTCAAACGCCATTTCTTTTCGCGGGTGGACCGTGCGGCGGTGCAGCGTGCGAATGGGAAACCGCAGCCGGTCATCGTGGACGACGCGGGCCTGGACGCGTTGCTGTTGACGCATGTGTTGGGCAAGCGCGCGCCGGCGGCGGTGGCGCGG
>JBHELB010000024.1:0-53219 GCA_041859045.1 Candidatus Hydrogenedentales bacterium
GAAGCCCTGATCAACGGCGAGGAACCCAACGGGCTCTCGCTGGCCAAGCTGACCCAGACCTTCCCCGAGGACTGGGCCGAGCAGCGCCGCCAGTTCGGCTTCGCCACCGACTGACGACCGGACCGGAGACCACCCCAGAGAGCCGACCATCAGCGTCGGCTTTTCTTCTTCGGGGGCAGGAAACCGGAGTTGACCACGCTTCTTTTCATGGCCGAGGCGGGTGATTTCGAAAAAAACGTCCGGTTGCGGCATCGAGCGATGACCTAAGACAACCGCCCAAAACGGCAACCAGCCGCAAACCCATATCAATCAAGGATGTAGCTTTCCGGACGAGCTTCGGACTTGGTCCGGAGAAAACAGAGAATCAGGGGCCAAACAGAGAAAAAAAGGCGGGAGGATGGGGAGAATCGATGGTGCGAAGAGGTGCTTTGGAAAGATGTGAAACGGGCGCAAACCCTTTATAAACAAGGAGAAAAAGAAAACCCGTCACCCCGGAGAATGACCCCAGAGAGACGGGTTTGTCTTTTCTAAATGGTGGAGGCGGGGGGAATCGAACCCCCGTCCGAAGGCGCGTCCATACAGGCGTCTACGTGCGTAGCCCTTCATTAGTGTTTGGCCACCGGGGAGCCCGTCGGGCGCAGTCTCCACGGCCGCAAGGCCCAGATCGTACCCGCTTCGGGATGCTGGAACCCCCATCCCGGGCGGAGCCCACTGTCGTCGCCTTGTCCGTTTAGCAGGCGGTCAACGGCAAGACGCGTCGCCTAAGTTAGGCGGCGAGAGCCAATTCGTTATTGGCAGTTGTGTTTTGATCGGCTTTTTACGAGGCCAACCGATCAACCTCGGCACGCAACCTGCACTTCTACACCCCCGTCGAAACCTTGGCGCCCCCACAGAAACATCTGGGGTAAGCCGCGGCCCTAGCGGGCATGCGGTACCTTTCTCTCACTAAGTATACACGGTCTATGCGCATAAAGCACGGTTGCTCCCCGCCGCCATCGGGGGTATAGTGAATACAGGAGAAGTTCGAGGCCAGGGATGGCCGGGCCGCCCCGCGGACAAGGCGCCCCGGGGTGAGAGGAGCAGCCATGTTTCGGCAGAGCAATGTCCTCTTTCCAACGGATTTCTCGCATTACTCCATGTATGCGCTCAAATATGCCATTGCCCTCACGCGCAAGTATGGCGGCAAGATGATCGTGGCGCATGTCCTGGACGAGCATCTGGTGGTGAACCTTGGCGGGGTGACCATTCGCCCGGGAACGGACGAATACCTGGCCGCGCTCGAAAGCATGAAGGCCCATGCCGAGGCGCGGTTGGTGCAGACGGTTCAGACCTGCCTCGACAATGGCGTTCCTGCGGTTTCGCGGGTGCTGGTGGGCCACGCGCCGGAGGAAATTATCCGCCTTGCCCAGGAAGAGGCCTGTTACCTTATCGCGCTGTCCACGCATGGGCGGACGGGACTCGAGCACCTCATGTTCGGAAGTTGCTGCGAGAAGGTCGTGCGAATGGCGACGGTTCCCGTGTTGTGCATCAAACACCCCGAGCGCGATTTCCTGGACGAGGACACCTGCACGGTACATCCGCGCCGCATCCTGTTCCCCACGGATTTCTCGGCGTATGCGGAGCGGACCTTGCCGTATGCGCAGTCGCTCTGCCGCGAGTTCGGCGCGAAATTGATCCTCTTCCACGCCACGGAGTACCCGGTGTTGATGCCGGAGTTTTTGACGGATCGCGCGGGCATTGTGGAGATCGAGACCGAAGCGATGGCGCGCCGCGCGCTCGAAGAGCTGGCCGCACGTACCCCGGACATCCCGGTCGAGATTCTCGTGCGCTTAGGCGTGCCCCACCGCGAGATCGTGACCGTGGTGGAAGAAGCCGACATCGACTTCATCGTCGTGCCGACCCACGGACACAGCGGCATTGCCCATCTGCTGTTCGGAGGGATTGCCGAGAAAGTCGTGCGTTTGGCCAAGTGTCCCGTGCTCGCCGTGCGGCCGGTACCCGTGCCCGAACCCTTGCGCGAGAAGGCCGAAAAGGCCCTCAACCTCCTGCAGCCGTCGTTCTAACGCATTTTTGAGAATGCGTAACGCCAAGTGGCTGCGCCTTTATTTAGAGCGTTCTAGCGCGCTTCGTTTGCCGGAGGGCCTTCCGCGAGACGTCGTTGCGCGATAGCGGGGTCGCCGCCGAGCGCCTGATAGCGGCGATAGGATTGCACCGCTTCGTCGATGCGCCCGCCCTTGTACTGCAAGTCGCCAAGCCGCAGATAGAGTTCCGGTTCGTCGGGCAGGTAACGCAGCAGATCCGTTAAGAACGCCACGCCGCTATCGATTTCCTCCCAGCGCAGGAAGAGTTTTCCCTTGGCCTTGGCAATTTCGCGCAAGTAATAGCGCGCATTGGCGTCATTCGGGTCGATATCAAGCGCGGCTTTGAAGTGCGTCTCCGGCGTGCCGCCTGCAAGTCCGCTGTAATACGCGATGAGTCCCTCGAAATCCTTTTGTTTGGCGCGGTAACGCTGAGAAAGGATCGACTGAAGCGACTCGGCGTTCTCCTCAATGCCGGTGTAGCGGACAAGCGGCAACGGGCTCTCGATAAACGGCTGGAGTTCGCGCAGGGTCTGAGCGACGGTGTTCTCGTACATCAGCCGTGGCGCGATGAACTCGGCCCAGGGACGGTCGTCGCGCATCACCTGCACCGGGCCGGCCGCAAGATAACGCCCAATGGCGTCTTGCGACATCAGAAATCCCGTGAGCAACTCAGGAGGATCGGTAAGACCGACCTGGCGCAGCGCATTTTGCACGACGCCGCGACTGAGGCGCTTGGCGGCGCGCGCGTATTCGATGGTCAGCGGTTGGTTCGACCCGATGAGAAACAGGTCCGCGTTGACGAACCATGCCGTGTAATGCGGAAACACCGTCGTAAACGTATAAACGAGCGAACGCACGACGTCCGGATCGAGGCTGTGCAACGGCACCCACTGTGACACCAGGCCGCCATCGGTGAGGTGGTCGAGGCAGAGGCGGTAGAATTCCTGCGTGTAGAACGTCGAGACGCCCGCCAGCGCCAACGGCATCGGCTCGAAGGTGATCAGGTCATACCGGTCGCGTTGCGTGAGCAAAAAATTACGGCCATCGTCGACAACAAAGCGTATTTTGGGGTTTGAGGTAACGTCGAAATTGTCGGTCTTGAACAGCGGCGCGGCCTCAAGCACATCGGGCGAGATTTCGACGGCGTCGATCCGTTCGAGATCGAACAGTCCGAGCGTGCTGCACGTGATGCCGGAACCAAAACACATAAACAGCGCGCGCTTGAGGTCGCGGTCGAACAGGAACGGCAGTGCGCCCTGAAACCGGTTCATTTTCACGCCCTTCTCAATGGACGCGGTCGCCTGTACGGCGTTGATGAACAGCACGCGGTCTCGACCGCTCGTCGCGTTCTCTGGCTCCGCCACAACCACAGTGCCTTCAACCCCCTCGCGATAGTGAATCTCGCGATGCTTCTCGGGCAGATAGCTCTGCGTCAGCGCACGGCCCGCGTCGGGAGGAAGCGCCTGGAGCATGAACACCACCGCGAGCGCCGTCGCCGCGGCGAGCAACGATTTGTTGCGCTTCGATGGCCCCGGACAGTCGAGGATCAGGACGAGTCCGCCGCCCAGCAGCAGCATTGCCAGCAAGAGCACCCCTTTGTGAGTGCCGAGCAAGGGAATGAGGAGATAACCTCCGGCCAGCGCTCCCAGCACGCCGCCCAGCGTGTTCACTGCGTACAGGCGTCCGATGCCGCGGCCTAATCCGGGAGCGCGATGCATATACGCGCGCACGGCAAGAGGAAAGGTCATTCCGCTAAACAGCGCGGGCAGAAACAGGACGCTGAACGACAAGAAGAATTTCTCGCGAAGGATGTGGTTCCAGTCGTAGCCGGTATCGACCATGTACGTGCTGAGTTGCCCGGGCAATGCGGGAAACCAGACCAACGTTACCAACGTGAAGAAACCGAACAGGACTTCCGCCAGTCCCAGTGCGGCCTGCGGGAAGCGGCCACGGTCCGCCCACAGCGCCGCCACACCGCCGCCGATCGCGATGCCGCAAAGAATCGTGGCGAGCACGGTCGTGAAGGCGTACGTCGTGCCGATAAAGATGATGGCGAGCAGGCGCGTCCACAACACTTCGAGCCCCAGCGCGCAAAAACCGGATAGCGCGAACACGATTAGAATTTCGGCCCCCAGCCGACGGTGGGCGGTGGGCGTTTCGGTCTTGGTGGCAGGCCCGGCCTCCGTGGCAGGCAACTTGGCGCGTCCAAGCCAAAGGGCCAGCACCCCGACCGCTAGGTTCAGCGCCGCGCCGAGCCACGTGGCACGGGTGTAGCCCAGTGCGGGAATCAGGACAAACCCGGCGAGCATGCAGCCCGTGACCGCGCCGAAGGTGTTGACGCTATAGAGCGCGCCGATGCGGCGGCCTGGGGCGGAGAGGCGTTGGACGGCGTGACGGGAGAGCAGCGGCAACGTTGCGCCCATGAGCGAAACGGGCACGATCAGAAACGCGAGCGCCAGCAACGCCCGCAAGACAACGCCGGAACCGCGGTCGCCGCCGAAGTGTTGCAGTAACGACACAACGACGCCTTCGCCAGAACCGATCAGAGCAATGAACCCCACCGCCCAGAAGGCAATAATGACTTCAAAAAGACCGTAGAGAAACAGAGGACGCCGAGTGCGGTCCGCCAGACGGCCGCCCCAGAAACTCCCTAACCCAAGCCCAAGAAAGAAGATAGAGAGAACGGTGCTCACGGCGTACGAAGTTGTTCCGAAAAGCAGCACCAGTTTGCGCGTCCAGACGACTTGGTAAACTAACCCGCAGGCGCCTGAGACGAAGAAGAAGGCCAGAACAATGAGGAATGAAACCAAGGCCCCTCGGGAGCGGTCCAGAATCGGGACCTCGGACGGAGCAGCGATGTCGGTTGATGGTAGACTCACGGGCGACTCCTGTACGATAGACCAGCACCTAGAGCATTTTCACCAAGGATGCCTACGGCGCGTCTGCCAAGGCTGCGTGACGAAAATACCCGAATGTCGGCGACCGTAGGCACAAAAACGTAAAACGCTCTGACGGTCCGAAACGGGGCCATGCTATAGGACGGCGCGAGGTCTGTCAACGCCTGACGCGTCTTTCCGGGGAACATTTCCGGTTCGCCGGGGTTCGACAATGGGGTGATGCACCTCAGAATGGAGGGTCTTGACGTGAGAACGCTGGTGATAATGTTCGTAATAGGGCTGTGCCTGGGCGCGGTCGGCGGCACGGTGGTGGCGAAGACGCAGTTGAGCAAGAGCGTTAACGACGCTGCGGCGCAGCAGGTCGAGCAGCAGGCGAAACTTGAAGCGGCCCAGCGCGAAGTGGCCGAACTCCGCACGCGCATCGAGGAACTGGACCAAACGCAGAAGCGTCTCGAAGCGATGAATGCCTCGCGCCCAAAGCGTCCGCGGGAAGTCCGACCTGAGCCTCTCGCGGAAGTGATGCCGCCGGAAGCTAGTTTAGGGGCAGAGGGCTCCGCCGAGGCGTACGCGGCCCCTCCGGCGGGCAGCGAGCGTGAATCTCGGCCTCCGCGCCCCGGCGGCGATGAACCCGCTGCACAGGGAGAGATGGAGGCGCGCGGGCGCGGGGAGATGATGAGCCGTATACAAGAGCGAATTGGCAATTTCCTGCAATCGGAGGCGGACCAAAGCGACGACCCGGCCCAACGCGAGCGCTACCTTAATCTGAGCGAGTTGATGACCGCGAATGCCGAGTTGCGCAGGCAGATGCGCGAAGCAAGCACGGATGAGCAGCGGGAAGAATTGCAGGCCGCAATGGGGCAGAATTGGGACTCGATCCGAAGCCTTTCCTCCGAGATCCAAAAGGCAAAAATTCAGTCCGTCGCGGATCGGTACAACATTCCGGAAGCGCAACGCACGCAGTTCATGGACGACGTTAACCGCGCTTCGGCCTCTCCGCTGTTCGGCCCTGGCCCGGCGGGCCCTGGTTTCTTTGGTTTTGAGCGTGGAGGGCGTGGACAAGGCGCGGGGCAATAGGGCTCCAGAGATAGAAATCCACAGCAACGCAAAGGCCCCCAACCGCACGAGACGGTTGGGGGCCTTCTAGTTATGTAGTCGCTATTGGTGCGGCGCCTGATAGGGCTGCTGCACTGCCACGTCCGACGTAATCACGTAGTCATCATACGTCGCCTCGACGAAGAACGCCGCGTACTGGTTCAGCGCGGGCAGCAACTGAACCGGCATGCCGCTCTGAATTGGAGTGGAGACCCACACGGGTGAATCGAAGATCCCCGCCCCGAGACGGAAATCAGGCTTAGCCTCTCTTCGTGCAATATAGAGGTTGAGCGATTTCGCCCCAGGCGCGTTCACACGAACGATACGATTGTCGGCAAAGGTCCACGTGAGCTTCGGTACAGCCGCCGGCGTTCCATACGCGATGTTTTCCACCCACGGCTGAAGTCCCGCGAGCAGGGAGAGATAGTTCCCGCCCAGTGTGCGGTCGCTGTTCGGGAAATAGCGCAGCCAGTTGTCGCCCGCCAAGTACGGAAAATAGAACTTCGCCGAATCCGGGGGTGAGCAAATATCTCCCGGCGACAGCAGGGAGTACGTTGGCGCACGCAGCCGCCCCGCCCCCAGGTGTTCCAGATGGCCGCCCAGGGTGTAAAGTTTTGCGTACCATACCGGATCGACGAGTGTCACAAGGTATTCGCGGGGCGCTTCTTTGAGCAGTTCCTCCTCCATCGTGGCCAGTATCTGCAACAACTGCCCCCCAAGACCGCCGTAGAGGCCAGTGTCATAGCCCGCGATAGCGGGGGTGAAAACCCACGGATCACGCTCATCAGGCGCCAGTTTCATCGCGTTGTCGATTTGCAGCAGCAACTGGTCTATCAGTGTCACTTCGTCAGATAAAGATCCTTTTACAGCCGATACGTGATCACGGATCTCGTGGAAGCTATCGAGATTCTCTTCTCCCGGTAGATCCAAAAGATTGCGTAACGCATCATAGTGGTCAAATTCATTCTCGGCGTCCACACGCGGGAAATAGTACTCGTCCATCAAATCCCACAAGATTGCCCGAAGGAGCTGACGCACTTTCTCGGCATCGCGGCGCAGGAGCGCCGCCATCGCAAACGAGCGGTAGCCTATGTCGTTGGTGTTGTAGTAATCCTGTCCAACCTCAGGGGCTACGAGTGCGGAATCGATGTTGTATCCCAGCGGGGAAGGCTGCGTAAATGCATCAACGCCGGAGAATCTGAAGCCGAACTGATCTTCTAGAGAGCGTTGATACCCGAACTGCTCTCGGAGTCCGGCCCCGTCAAAGCCGAGAGAAATTAGTCCCCTCACGCGCGTATCGGCTATGGCGGCCATATAACTTGCCCAACCGCCCATCCATGAATCCTCCGAGCCGGCGAACACAATGCAGTCTTCGATCAGCACGGGCGGGTAATTTCCGCTGCCGCCCTGGGCCGGCGGATTCGGATTCGCCATAAACGTACGTACGGTGTCCATCGCCTTTTTCGCGGCTTTGGCAATGGGGAAGAAGACGATCGTGTTGGGGTCATTCGTGTCAAGGAAGGTCTTCAGTGAGGCGCTGATAAATTTGTTCCCCTTAACCGCTTCTCCAAACGCAGGGTAGAAGCTGGGCTGATTGGGAACCTGATCGAGCACCGCCACCGCCATCTTGCTCTGCACGGCGAACGAAGAAAGCGCGGGATCCACGGATGTCGGCCGCGCGGCTCCGGTCTCGTTCGTATTCAGGTAGAGCAGCATGGTTTGACTGGAAAGGTTATCTGGGTGAATGATCGTCAGATTGTGACGCCACAGATTGGGGTTGGTTGGCTGTTCGCTCTCCCAGACCAACGAGGCGATATCCATAGTGTACGCAGTGAATTGATCCGAAGCGCCACGGGCGAGCTGCGTTACCGTCGGCACGTGATTCGTCACCGCCGCCGCGTCGGGAGCCTGCACATAGCGATCCAGCGCTGTCGGTTCCAGCACTTCGATGCACCGAGTCTTTGTCTCCGTGTCCGCCACATAAGAGCTTGTGTTGAGCGGATCGTCCGGGTCTCTTGGATTCGTTACGGCTTCTACAAGCACCGATAGTTGGACGGTGTACATTCCCGGAGAGCGGAACGGATATTGCCGTAACGATGTGCTCCCCGGGATGATGTCGTAGACGGGACTAAAGCTGCGCACGACAGTGGAGGCGTCGGGATATTCGCCGCCTTCCTTCCAAATGCGCCATTGATATTCGACGATGCGGCCGCCCCCCTGAGTACTCGACGTGCTCACGAGTTTGATGCCCGTCAAATCACGGAAAACAACGGCTGGTGCTCTCATCCCGCGCACGAGATCGGAATCCGTGTTATCGATGATGACGAACGAGGCTTCCGGCGCCACACCGCCCACCGAGACGATCTGTGATGTGTAGTAGTTTTCCACGGGGCCTTGCCCATCGACCGTCGGCACGCAGGCGGGGGCCGGTCCATCAGCGCCCGCGCGATTCAGCACAAGCCGCACCTCATATACCGCTGGCGCGGTCCAGGTTTGCGTCGTATTCTGCCCCGTACTCCACACGGTAAAGGGACCTGGGGTTGTATCTGGTCTTATCTCGCGATAGGACCATTCCCAGCGATCAATCAACGCCGATCCCGTATCGGATTCGTCGGTGAACGTTACCGTCTCGTACATGGAGGGATTCAGATCCGACACAATGAACTGTGCCTTGGGGTATTTGAAGGATACCGTGACGTACTGGGACTTGATCGTACTTACGCGGCTGCCGTCCAGCAGACGCACCTCCAGCGAAACCGTGTAGACGCCCTCTCCGCCGTACATGTGACTGGCGACTTGGGCCGTGCTGGTGTACCCGTCGCCGAAATTCCACAGATAACCGGCAACGCTTGCCCCTTGTCCGATGATTGGCGTAAAAGTCAGCACCTCGCCAATCGATGCGTCCGTGGTATTCGCGGTGAAATCAGGTCGAACCGTGACGTAGCCGGTCTTTGTCGCCGTGTTGACGCCGTGCGTATTCGAAACCGTCAAGGAGACGTCGAACTTGCCGACCTTGCTGTACGTATGCGCCGGCGATTGCTGCGTGCTCGTGCCGCCGTCGCCGAAATTCCACAACCACGAGGCAATCGGCACGCCTTCGGTATCCGCATAGGACAGAGAACGATCCTCGAACTGCACCGTCGAGTTTACGGTCGGGTCAACGGGCGACGCCGCGAAGTCGGCCAGCGGCGGCTTTTTCACCACGGCCATATAGCCCAGTTTTGTGCGTGTGTCCGTCCCGTGGGCCGTAGTAACGGTCAACGTCACCGTGAAAGCGCCCGTCGTGGTGTAGGTGTGCGACGGGTTCTGAAGCGTGCTCGTGCCGCCGTCACCGAAATTCCAAAGCCACTGGGTAATCGGGGCGGTGCCCGGCGCGGAGCGGTCGGTGAATTGCACGGGGGTGTCGATTCGCGCAGGCAACGGCGATGCGCTGAATTCGGCCTTCGGCGCGACTTCGATCACGGTAAGATAGTTGGGCCTGGTCACCGTGTTCGAGCCGTGCGCGCTGGTCACGGTAAGCGAAACGGCGTAGACGCCCTTTGCGGTATAAGTGTGAGAAGGGTTTCGGTCGTTGCTCGTGCCGCCGTCGCCGAAATTCCAGAGCCACTGGGTAATGGGCGCCGTGCCGCTGATGGAGATGTCGTTAAACACTACAGGAGTGTTGGCCTGTACAAGCACATTCGATACGACGAAGTTGGCAATCGGCGCAACGACGTGCACCGTGATGTAGCCGAATTTGGTTTCGGTATCCGTGCCGTGCGCCGTCGTGACCGTAAGCGAAACCGTATACGTTCCCGCCTGGGCGTACGAATGCACCGGGTTTTGCTCGTTGCTGGTCTGGCCATCGCCGAAATTCCATTGCCGAGAGGTGATGGGCATCGAACCCGCCACGGAAAGATCCGTGAAGTAAACGGAATCGTTGGTGGCCGGAGTGAGAATCGATGCGGTGAAATCGGCCGTCGGAACGGTGCGCGGCTGCACGGCGATGTAGGCCGTGCGCGTGCGCGTTACCGTCGTCGCGGGCGTGGCGACGGTGAGGGAAACCGTATATGTTCCCGCCTGGCTATAAGCGTGTGAAGGGTTCTGCTGGCTGCTGGTCTGACCGTCGCCAAAGTTCCAAAACCAAGATAAAATCGGACCGGTCCCCGGGGAGAAGACGCTTGCATCCTGAAACGTCACCGCATCGCCGGCGTACGGCGTGCGATTGCTGGCGTTGAAGTTCACCGTCAGTAAGGATTTGGCCGTGACCGACACCGTGGTCGGCACCAGCCCCGTCGCGGATACGTTAATCAACGCGATGTTGTCGCCGCCCGCCAACGCGCCGCGATCCAGCGTGACCGTTACATCCAGCGAGCCCCCCACCCAACTCGCCGGATCGGGGTTGTAGCTCACGCTCAGCCACGATTGATTCGGGGTGATGGAAAGCCCGGCTACGCTCTTTGCCCCGCTGGCCACGCTCACCTTGAAACTGAGCGTGTTGAGCGAGGTCCCAAAATCCAGCGTTTGCGGCGTCGCCACCAGCGTCGGTGTTCCTGTACCGCCGCCGTTGCCGCCCCCGCCCGGAGTCGGACACCCCAACATCGCGAGGGACACCAGGACGCCCAGTACCCCTACACCCCAACCGCGACGCAATCCAAGCATGCCCTTCTCCTCACGGTCCCCTGCGGCACACCAGCCACTTGCCGCTACGGGAACAACCGCCTGTCAGACTCTACTTCGTCATCACGCCATCCGCAGTCCCGCGCGGCGCGTTGTGTAGGTCGGCGCTTGCCTTCCGGGAAACGCCGGAAATCTCCGCTCCAGCTTCCCAAGCCCACCCCTTGCGCGCGCAGGTCTTGCGAAGAGACACCACGCATCAAAATAGGGCAAGAGACACCCCTCCAGCATCAACCTATTCTGGGCATATCATGCCACGGAAAGCCGTTCGCAGTCAATAGATTATCCCGGATTTGCGATTAATGAAACAGACCCCCGCTGTAGTCTGCGGGCTGTCGCGCCGGGAGGGCTATAGGCCTTCACAAGGGCCCGGCCAGATGCGGGCGCGCCTGCCAAGGCTGCGGGGTGAAAATGCCCTAATGCGGCTCAAAGTCTCATCCCGCTAAGTCCGGGGGGCGGGGAGGAGGGGCAAAGAGCCGCCTAAACCACCCCCGGAAACGCGACAGCACCGGCACGGACGGCTATAAACCGCCCTGCGCTCGCAGTTTTTCGAGCAATGTCCGGGCGTCGGCGGTGTGGGGACTCTCGATCTGCTCGGCAAGCTGGACCGCCTGTTCCGCGTTGCTTGAAGTCCGCCATGGCGCATTCCTCCTCACCGATACCGGTGCCGTATTCTAGCACAACTGCGTCGACCTGGAAGTTTTTGGGGATAGGGCTTGGGCGAAGTTTCTCTCGGGAAGCTTTCCGCGGTTTTCGCGGCGTGTTTGCGCCGTTCTGGGCGGAATGATAGAATTCCCCTTCATCTGACGGACGCCGGAGGAGGTCTGTGTGCCGCAGGAACGGTGCGAAGGGATCGTGCTCCGGCACGTGGACTGGAGCGAGACGAGCCGGGTGGTGACGTTTCTGACGCCGTCACGCGGGCGGATGGCCTGCATGGTGGCGGGCGCGCGGCGTCCTAAGAGCTCGCTTGGGCCGTTGCTGGACACGTTCAATCGGGTCGAGCTGGTCTACTACTGGAAGGACGGGCGCAGCGTTCAGAAACTGGCCGAGGCGTCCTTGCTGGACGGGTACGGCGGACTCAAGGCGAGCCTCGACAAGACGCTGTACGGGGCGTTTCCGCTTGAACTGGCGCTGAAAACGGCGCAGGAAAATGAGCCGTCCGAGGCGCTGTACGACGCCCTGCGTCGAGGCCTCGAAGGGATCAACGCGTGGACCGGCGACATTGCCACCCACGCCGCGTGGCACACGCTGCGGTTGCTGACGGCGGCGGGGTTTGCCCCGTGGTGTCCGGAACCGACGGGAAAACGGGCGCGGTTTGCATTTAGTTCGGGCGTGGTGGAAGACGACGAGCCGGGCGACCGCGTGTTGAGCGCGGAGGGCCACGCGGCGCTGTACGCGATGACGCGTGCCGCAGCGGAATGTCCGCCGTTGACCGCGCCGATGGAAGTGTTTGACGCGCTGTACGGTTTTGCGTGCCGTCAGCTCGATACGGATTTTCGCAGTGTGCATGTACTTCGCCGGGTGCAGGCGTAGCGCCGTCCCGAGCCGTATAGGAAACCCATGGCCGCACCAATAGAACGAATTCGAAATTTCTGCATCATCGCGCACGTGGACCACGGAAAGTCGACGCTCGCCGACCGCATCTTACAGGTCACCGGCGCGATCGATGCGCGCAACCTTCGCGAACAAACGCTGGACACGATGGATATCGAGCGGGAGCGCGGAATCACGATCAAGTCCGTGGCAGTGCGCATTGCCTACCGGGCGGCCAACGGCGACGACTATGTCCTGAACCTCATCGACACGCCCGGCCACGTGGACTTCTCGTATGAGGTGTCGCGCAGCCTGGCGGCGTGCGAAGGGGCGCTGCTGTTGGTCGACGCCGCGCAGGGCGTGGAAGCGCAGACATTGGCCAATGCGTACAAAGCGATCGAGCAAGACCTCGAGATCATTCCCGTTATTAATAAGATCGATCTGCCCAGCGCGGATATCGACGGCGTCAAGCGTCAGATCGAAGATATTATTGGCCTGAGCGCGGAAGACGTCGTAATGGCGAGCGCGAAATCGGGCATCGGTACCGGCGACGTGCTCGAAGCGGTGATCCACCGCATTCCCGCGCCCACGGGCAGCCGCGACACATCGTTGCGCGCGCTCGTGTTTGACGCGGTGTACGATTCGTATCGCGGCGTGATTGTGTACCTGCGCGTCGTGGAAGGCCGCATCACCAAAGGCATGAAGGTGATGATGATGTCCAACGGCATGAAGTACGAGGTGCAGGAGTTGGGCTTCTGCCGCCCGGAATTCGAGCCCACGGACGTGATGGAAGCGGGCGAGGTGGGTTACCTGATCTGCAATATCAAGACGCTGCTGAACACGAAGATCGGCGATACCGTCACTGAAGCCTTGCGGCCGGCCTCGGAGCCGTTGCCGGGCTACAAGGAAGTGCAGCCGGTGGTGTTCTGCGGGATGTATCCCGCGGAAGGATCGACGGACTACGAGGAACTGCGCGACGCGCTCGAGCGTTTGCAGTTGAACGACTCGAGTTTCATCTATCAAGCCGACAGTTCGGACGCGCTGGGACTCGGGTTCCGTTTGGGATTCCTGGGCCTGCTGCATATGGAGATCATCCAGGAGCGGCTCGAGCGCGAGTTCAATCTGACGTTGGTGACGACGGTGCCCAACGTGGCGTATCACATTTACAAGACCGACGGCACGGACATGATCATCGAGAACGCCTCGAAGATGCCTGTTCCGGGGGAGATCGATCGTATCGAGGAGCCGTATATCGAGGCGGAGATCATCTGCCCGACCGAATACCTCAGCGCGGTCATCGATCTGTGCAAGAAGAAGCGCGGTATCCACGTGCGCATCGATTACTTGGACGCCCGGCGTAGTCTCGCGGTGTATCAAATGCCGCTCGCGGAGATCGTACTCGACTTCTACGACAAACTGAAGACGTTTACTCGCGGCTACGGCTCGCTTGAGTACCAGATCATCGGGTATCGTCCCGGGCAACTCGTCAAACTCGACATTCTGCTCAACGGAGACGCCGTGGATGCGCTGTCGACGATCGTGCATCGCGACAAGGCCGAGTACATGGGCCGCGCGCTGGCCTCGAAACTCCGTAAACTAATCCCGCGGCAGCAGTTCGAAGTGGCGATCCAAGCCGCGATCGGATCACGCATTCTCGTGCGCGAGACGGTGAAAGCCGTGCGCAAGAACGTGACCGCGAAGTGTTACGGCGGCGACATTACGCGTAAGCGCAAGCTGCTCGAGAAACAGAAGGAAGGCAAGAAGCGCATGAAGCAGGTTGGCACGGTGGAGGTGCCGCAAGAAGCGTTCATGGCGCTGTTGCGCGTCACCGACGAGGCGGATCGCTAACCTTGAGCACGCCGCCACGGCCATCGTTCTTCGATTCCCCCGCGCCGGAACGGCGGCCAGGGTGCTTGGTGCAAATCTTCGGGCCGATGACGTGGGCCAACGCATGGTCGTGGGTGCTGTTCATTCTCTTGTTGTTGTGCGTCGAGTGGCTGTTCCTCGAACCGTTCACGATCCCCTCGGGCTCCATGGAACCCACCCTGCACGGCGATCCCCGTTTCTTGCGCGGCGACCGCGTGCTTGTCAACAAGCTGGCCTATGGCGCGCGACTCCCCTTCACCAAACACCCCGTATTCCGGTGGTCTGAGCCGAAACGCTTCGACATCGTCGTGTTCTACAGCAAAGGTCCTGCGGGGAATTTGCCGGTCTGGCAGCGCATGGCAATAGACCTGACCGGACCGTTACTGGGATTGTTGCCATTGCCTGAGGAATACCGCAAGACGCTAAACGCGGCACAGGCGGGCATTCTCATTAAGCGCGTCATTGGCCTTCCGGGCGAGCGTGTGCACATCGACAAAGACGGAACCATCTTTATCAACGGCACCCCGCTCTCGCTTCCCGCGTCCATGCCGCCGGTCAAATACACCACGCATCGCATCTATACCGACGACGAGATTCGCGTTATCCTTGGAAAGAACTACGACGCCTACCACGAAAGCGCGCGAGAAGTGCTCGGGACAAAGGAACGATTCCCGTACGCGGTGCGCGAGGAAGACGAGTTTTCGCTTGTACCGGCGGGGCATTACCTCATGCTGGGCGACAACTCCGGCCAGAGCGCGGACGGGCGCATCTTTGGCTGGGTGCCGCGCGAGAACATTCTCGGCCGCGCATTCTGTGTGTTCTGGCCGGTGAATCGCGTACGCGATTTGACCGGCTTCACGCGGACCGCGAGCGGTCTCACGTTGCTCGTGGGCATTCCTGCGCTCCTCATTCTGCTTGAGCTACTCCGTACGTTCTACGGGCGAAGCTTCAAGGCCTCGCGCGCCATGGCGTGCGGACGTATTCAGGCCGGCGATCATGTGTTCGTTCGGCGTCTGCGCGACAAGAGTTCGCTTCGCGCCGCACCGGGCGCCGTGGTCGTGCTCGAGGAGCCGAACGGCGACCTTAACGCGGGCGTACTTGTGGCGCGGGCGGGCGACGACGTTCAGTTCTTGTGCGGTGCGCTCCAGATCGTGGATGGACCGGCCTTTGCCGTCGCGGATTGCGAGCAGGACGACTCCACGCTGCGTGTTCCGGACGGGTGTTTGCTGGTGCTGACCGGTCCCGGTGCGCCGGGAAAGAGCGACCTGTCCGTCGTGCGCCGTTCCGCCGTGCAAGGCCTGGCGCGGCGGATATGGTGGCCGCTGAACAAACAGCGAAAACTTGATGCCTCGGCAATCAATACGCCGGAGCGGTAAAGGAAGCGGATGACCAACAGAAAATCGGCCCCGAAAAAGAGCGAGCCACTCGCGAATCCCGTCGCGGCGTCGGCGTGGGACTGGGCAAAGACGCTGTTCTTTGCGATCAGCATCGCGTTGCTCATTCGCTGGACCTGCTTCGAACCGTTCAAGATTCCGTCGGGCTCGATGGAACCCACCCTGCACGGCGACGAGAGATTCCTTCGCGGCGACCGCGTGCTCGTGAACAAACTCGCGTACGGTCTGCGCATTCCGTTCACCAGCAAGCTCGTGTGGAAACGCGCCACGCCCCAGCGCTGGGATATCGTCGTCTTCCGCACGGTGGAGGAAAACTCGCGCGCGAAAATTCTGATCAAGCGCATCGTCGGTCTTCCCGGCGAGAAGATCCATGTCGGGAACGATGGGAAGGTGTATGCCAACGGAGAGGCGTTGACGCTGCCGCCCAGCATGCCGCCGGTGTTGTACACGCGGGACGGAAAGTATGGCATCGAGGAAGCGCCGCAACTCAGCGCGGTGCCTGAGGGCTGCTATCTCGTGTTGGGCGACAACAGCGCGTTCAGCCGCGACGGGCGCTACTGGGGATGGCTGCCCGAAGGACACATCCTCGGCCGTGCCTACGCGATCGGCTGGCCACCGGCGCACTGGCGTGACTTCACCGGGTTTACGCAAACGCTCTGGTGGCGCACGCTCGCGTCGCTTACCGCATTGTTCTTGATATGGCGCGCGTTTTTCGGCCGCTCGTGGCGTGTGCACAACGCCGCGCTGGAAAACCTCGCGCCGGGCGATCACCTCTACATCCATCGCTGCGCCTACGGCTTGCCAATTCCATTCACCTCATGGCGGTTCTACGCGGGCCGCTTGCCCAAACGCGGTGAAATTGTGCTCTACCGCGCGGAAGGCCATGAGGACTGGCTTCTGGGGCGCGTCGCGGCGCTGCCGGGCGAGGACGTTTACTTCAGCAAGGGCGCACTGACCATCAACGGCGCACAGATCGAACATCCTGCGTTTTCTGGGCGCGATTACCTTCCCGGAGGGGGCACGTTCGGACGCTCGAAGGGCAAAGACGTCAGTCGCGTTCCCGACGGACACTGCTTCATTCTTTGCGACAATCCGGAGGCCGCGCCCGATGGCCGCACACTCGGGTGGACGCCGCGTGCGGCACTCATCGGCCAAGTCGCCGTCGTTTGGTGGCCGGTGCGAAGTCTGCGCCGGATTCAACCGTGATCGCGGTCTACGTCCATGTCCCCTATTGCCGCACGCTCTGTCCGTACTGCGACTTCAATCGCACCCGCCTAGCTGGCGGCGTTCCGGAGTCCTATCTCAACGCGCTTGCGGCCGAGATCGCGGCATTCGAGGGGCCGAGCGACGCCCGGTCGATCTTTTTCGGCGGCGGCACGCCTTCGCTGCTTGCTCCTGCGCAACTGGAGCGTATTCTCGGGGCATTGCGGAGTCGTTTCCGGATTGCCGACGCGGAAATTTCGCTTGAAGCCAACTCCGACGACGTGACCTCTGCGCTGATGGACGCTTGGAAGGCGCTTGGCGTCACGCGCGTTAGCCTGGGGGTACAGAGTTTCGACGACGACGTGCTGCGCTATCTCGGGCGGCGCCACGACGCGGCCACCGCGCGACGGGCCTGCGAGAGTGTGGCGGCGCGGTTCGACAACTGGAGCATGGACCTGATTTTCGGCGCGCGGCCCGTAGCGGCTTGGGACGAAACGCTGCGCACCGGCGCGGCGTTTGCGCCGCCACACGTTTCGGCCTATGGCCTCACGTACGAACCGGGCACACCGTTTGATGCACGGCGCGGGGATGAGATCGACGAGGACGACTACTTGCGCATGTACCATCGCCCCGAGGCGTTTCTGGGCGAATGCCGGCGTTACGAGGTCTCGAATTTTGCGCGGCCGGGGTTCGAGTGCCGCCACAACCTCGTTTACTGGCACAACGAGGAGTACGCGGGGTTCGGTCCGGGGGCCTACAGCTTTGTGAACGGCGTGCGCGCGCGAAACACGGCCGGTATAGACGAATACCTGATGCATCCAGGAACGAAAGAAGAAAGTGTGCGCCTCACCGACCGCGAGGTGCGCGTCGAGACGCTCATTCAGCACCTGCGACTGGTGGCGGGCCTTTCCCTTGCGTATTACCGCGGTCGTTTCGGCGCGGGACCGCACGAGGAATTTGGCGCGCGGCTCGATGTGTTGCGCGCGCGTGGGCTGATCGAAGAATGTGAAGACACGCTGCGCCCCACACGCCAAGGGCTCGAGCTCAACAACGAGATCGGGCTCGAACTGGTGGGATAGCCCTGGTCGGGCCGCTATTCCGTCGGTTGCTCATTCTCTTCCTCCGCGTAGCGCTTGAGGTCCGCAAGCATGTTGCGGATGTCGAGAACTCCTTTGAACGCCACGAACCCCGTGATGAAGGTGTACCACAGGACCGCCGCCATCGTGAGCCCGAACCAGAAGGGATGCCCGGCGGTGATATCTGCGCTGACTTCCGTTGGCATGTTCTTTCCCTCCCGTTAGACGCGCGTCGCGCCAGATTCCGGCCCGCGCATGGCGTTTTTCGCCATCGATCCGATCACCATCGCCGCCGCCGCGCTGACGTAGGCGATGATGCCTGACATGTGCGGGCCGATCTGCTTGGCCAGTTCCGCGGTAGCAGGCATTTTCTCCAGAACAAGGAAGCCGGTGGGGATTGCCGCGCCAACAATAATTGCCGCGAGCGCGCCCCAGTTGTTGGCGCGTTTCCAGTAGCAGCACGCGATCAAGAGAACCGACATGCTCGACAGATAGATCGTGCCCGTCAACCCAAGATAGGTCCACACGTCGCCCTCGATCTTGTACCAAAGCCCGTAGAGCAGCAAAAACAGCCCGATCGCGCCGACAATGACCCGGTTAACCAGTAGGCGCGTGGCCTCGGTCCAGCGCGCCTTACTCTTGCGCGAGATGATGTCGTTGTAGATCACGCTGCCCCAGGTGAGCATGTACGAGGAGTCCGTGGACATTTCCGCGGCGAGCATGGCCGCGACGAGAATGCCCATGAGCCCGATCGGAATCATGCTTCCCAAGAACATCGGCATCGCGTAGACGGTATCGGGTTGACCGTTCAGCAGGGGGAGGCTGCTTTCAGGAACCGTCGCCAGCGCCGCAATCCCCCAGATGCCGGGCAATAGACAGGCGCATACGGTAAAGAAGCACGACACGGAGTAGATGCGGCGGCTCGTCCTTGAATCCTTCGCCGCGAGCAGGCGCTGAATTTTCGTTTGCCAGGTGAGCATGGCCGCCATCTGAAGCATGGCGTTGAACACGAGGTATTTCCAACCCATCTCGCTGTGGACAAGCGGATTGAAGCCGCCGTCGCCATAGTGCGTCTGGACGGTCTCGACGAGCTTGGCCCAGCCAACGTCTTTCATGATCACGATCGTCACCAAGATCAGCCCGATGCTCATCACGACGAACTGGAGAAAGTCCGTAACGAGCACGGAGAGCATGCCGCCGACAATGGTGTAGACCGCGACCATAACCAACAGGGCGGTCATGGTGATTTTAAGGTAGAAATCGCCTTCGGGAAGGCCCGCGACCTGCGTAAGGAACACGCCGCCTACGCGCAGAAACACGCCCATGTTGAGCAGTCCGCCGAGGATAATCACTAAGCCGCTCAAGCGGCGGATGCCGTAGCCGTAGCGTTGTTCGAGGAGTTCGGGGATGGTGATGACGCCTGCGTCGCGCAGGGGTTTCACGCAAAAACCGGTGAGCCCAATAAAGAGCATCGCCGCTGCGCCGAGAATGCCGACGATCGCCGCGGCAAATCCCTTGTCATAGCCGTTTTGGGCCATGTACATGCATGTAACGATACCGAATTCCGTCGCGGATAAGGAGGCGATGCCCAGGGAAAGCCCCATCTCGCGTCCGGCCACCAGGAAATGCTCGACCCGCCCCACGTACTTTCGTACCGCAAGCCCCGCGAACATTGTCACGACAAGGTAAACGAAGATGATGGATCCGTCTACAGCGCTGAGACTCATGTTACCCCTCCCGTTTCCATGGTCCGGCGAACCGAACTGGACTCTACCCTATCCCGTTTGGCACGGTCAATTCGGCGAGTTGCGCCGCCGCCGGTCTCTTGGTACATTGCAGAGGGGGGCGTAGGCGAACGCTTATGGAGGAAGGAATGGCCATGGCGACGGATTCGAGACAGGCGCTTGATGTGCTCGGTGTTATCCTGCGTAATCTGTGGGCGTTTCCGGTCGCGCTTGTGTTGGCGGCGCTTGTCGCCGCTGGCGCGTATTTTTCTCAGCAAGACCGTCCCGATCTCTATGAATCCAACGCGCTGCTGCTGTTGCGTACGCCGGGGAATTTTGCGATTCAATATCCCGATCAGCAGTCGCTGACGATCCAGAACACGAACCGTTCGGAAAGCCCTGAATTCCTGCCGCGCCCGCTGGGTGTGGAGGAAGTCGCCGTCTTGCTTCAGTCCGATGTGGTGCTTTCGGCCGTGCGCGAGGCTTATATCAAGAAGAATACGGATCAACCGCCTCCCGATCTTCCCACGATTCGCGGGTGCTGCTCCCTAACCACACGTCAGGAACTGAAGACCCCCTACGACGTGCGTTATTCGTCAGCGATTACGCTGACTACCGCGAGCGACACCCCGGAACGCGCGCGCGATCTGGCGGAAATGTGGGTCGAGGCGGGTACTCGGTTGGTGCATGAGGCCAACGCGCAGGTGCGCGAGGCCGCGTATGCGTGCGTGGATCAGGAGTATGCGCGGGCAATGCAGCAAGCGTCGATGGACCCCCTGATGCTTCGGGCGTTGGCGGCGCTGCGCGTGCAGACTAAGCTGGCGAAGGACTATGCCGCCCCGGAGCTACAGGTGTTTTCCGCGCCGCTTGCCGGAACGTTGCTGCCGCAGAAGGATGCACGACTGTTTCCGGCGGTGGCGTTTCTCGTTGGATTCTTCGCGATCTACCTGGGGCTGATCCTGCTGCTGCTCGTGCGCGATGCACGTCGGAAAATTCTCGCCGCGCCGTCGGCTTAGCGGACGGTTACTCGCCGGGGTATCGCAGCCCCCAGGGCGCACGGATTATGTCCATCGTGCGCATGAGCATGATCGACTCGTCCAGCGGCATGAAGGGGCTCTCGAGCAAGCCCTCGCGCAGACAACGCATGGTCTCGGCGGCCTCGTAGGTCAGGTCGTTCTCGGCCTTGGGGTATTCCAGTTCGAGCGGCTCTTGGCCGGAGACGATGAGCGTGGCGCGAGTCGCTCCATAGAATGGCGCTTGTATCAAGATCTGTCCTTTGGTCCCCAGGATGCGCGCGTCGTCGATGTTGCGTGTGTCCAACGCGTAGGTAAGCGACGCCAGCGCGCCGTCGTCGTACTCCAGCATGATCGCGCCCTGCGCGTCCGCGCCGGTTGGCCAGAATGCGGCGTACCCGGAGGTTTTGGCGGGAGGCTTGCCTCCATACACCATGCTCGCGAATGCGAGGGGGTAGATCCCTACATCCAGCAGCGAGCCGCCGCCCAGTTCGAGGTTCATGTGACGGCCTTTGGGATCGTATGTGCCGCTGGCGCAGCGGTTGGCCTGCACGAGGCGTACATCGCCAATAACTCCCGAAACCACTAGTTCGCGAATCTTGCGCATCAGCGGCAAATGGCGTACGTACATCGCCTCCATGAGGAAGCGGCGCTCTTCGCGAGCGACACGAACGACCCGCTCCGCCTCGCGGGCATTAAGGGTAAACGCCTTTTTACACAGCACCGCCTTCCCCCCGCGCAGACACTCGATGCAGTTCTCGGCGTGGAACGCGTTCGGAGTCGCGACATACACGACGTCGACGTCGGGATCGTCGGCAAGCGCCTGATAGGAACCGTGGCAGTGCGGGATGTTGAACTGGTGTCCGAACACTTCCGCCGTTTGCTGCGTGCGGGAGCCTACGGCCATCAGCGTTGCGTCGGGAACCAGTGCCAGCGCGCGGGCGAATGCATGCGCGATATCGCCTGTTGCCAAGATGCCCCATCGAATCGTGTCGTTCACCTGGCGACTCTCCTTTTGCCGTCACCACTCCAGTCCAACGACGCCGTATCCCGAAAGGTGCAACACCGGACCGGCGTCGCGCTTGGATAGGACATCGCGTCGGGCGTGTTCAAGCCGAATCTCGCTGCGCCCGGGCAGATGATTGAGCAAGAAGAGCACACGCCGCTCTTTCCCGTCGGTGCGCACCGCAGCCTCGACCGGTCCCGGCAGGTCTTTCACCGGCGGCTCGGGCAATATTTCATCCAGCACGGCGTCGAGGCACTCGCCTTCGAGGCGAACGCCGAGGTAGAACGCGCGGCCTTTCCCCGATTCGTTTCGCACGACGGCGGACTTGCCGGCAATGCCGGGCGTGCGGTACTCCGCCAGCGATTGCGCGCCGTGGCATTCCAGCACCTCGGCCCAACCGCCAATGGCGAAGTCGCGGGCGATCAGGCGTCCCCGGGCAAAGGTAATGACCTGGGTTTGCCCCCGGCGCTGGGGACGTACCTCGCGCACCGTCGCGCCAACCAACTCGCTGAGCAGGCCCGGCGCAGGGCCATCGACGAGAGCGCCTGTTGACGTATGTGCGCCGCCGCCTGCAGTCAGCACAAGGGTTCCGCCATCGCGCACAAACTCGGTCAGCCGCGCGGCCAGCGTTTCATCGACGATCGAAAGCGACGGCGCAAGCAACGCCTTGTACCCCGTGAGGTCCGCGGTGGGCCCGATTACATCGCAGCTTAACTTACGTCGGTGCACCGCCGAGAACAGGCTATGCACCGCGTGTTGGTACGCGCCGCCGCCGTCCCAGGCGCTTTCGGGGCTGTAGAGCAACGCCGCCTTCGCTTTCACGCGGGTATGCACCACCCACTCGCCGAGCTCGGCAAATTCCTGCCCTGTCTTGCGCGCTTCCTTAGAGCGAAGACCGGGCGTGCCACCCATTTCGAGCAATCCTGGAAGCCCGCGGCGCATTCCCGCGCGTACCGTGCGCCATTCGGCGTAGCACACGCCGTTGGCCCCATTCGCCACAGCCTGCCACGCCTGAAGGCGCGCTTCGCCGGGCACGGTGTGGTCATGTCCGGTTCCTGTGGCGATGCAAAGCGATTGCCCCGCCAAGAACGACCGGCGCTTGAGCCCACGCAGATACGCGTGGTTCAACGCGGCGCTGACGGCATCGGCGGCGGGCGTGGATGGGGATTCGGCGAAGAGATCGACGTTGTCCGCCAACAGCGCGGGGTCGACTGGCGCGCCCAGACGCGGTGCCTCCAGCGTAATCGGAGTTTCCGCAAAGAACTCGCGGATGGTGTCGCGCAGACCACGGTGGAATCCCGCCCACGCCTCGGCGTGAAACCGCGCACAGTCGAGGGCCTGTCCTGAATTCACAGGGCCTTCCGCCGCGGGAAGGCCCACCTCCGCCCAGGAACGATACACAACGCCGTCGTCGGCGGTATCCCAGGTGTCGTTGAGAACATCCGTGTCGCCGTAGCGTTTCAGAAGCCAGTCACGAAACGCCTTTCCGCAATGCTCGCAGGCGCATCGGGCTGCGGAGTCCGCCGCTGGAAGATACCACCCCGCGATAGATTCGCGCCCGGCGGTATGCGACGCCAGCGCACGCGTCACCTGTTGCGCGAGCATCACGTACTCCGGCGCGTTGAGACAGCACGGCGCGGGCGCGCTTATCGGAACAGGCCCGCCGCCGGGGGTGTGGCGCAAGATATGCGGATGGCGCGAGAACGCCCAGAGCGGGGGGGAGGTTACGGGCGGCGTCAGGAGAACGGAGATATCCGCTTCCTGAAAGACGGTAAGCGCGGCGTCGAGCCACGCCGTGCGGTAGCGTCCCGCCTCCGGTTCGAAGTGCGACCATGCCCGTGCCCCGAGACGCACAAGCCCTACGCGCGCCTTCTGCATCAGGCGCACGTCCTCGCGAATCTGCTCGGCGTCGTGTCGCTCCGCCGGATATACCACGCCAAACGTCAGCATTCATTGCTCCTGGCTCAGCATATCAGCCCATCGGAAAAGAGACAAGGCCTCGGGCTTGATTCGCCGCGCATATTGGGCACAATACCAACAGACCTCAGCGAGGAGGGCGGTATGCCCGAGACATCATCGAAACGTTCTGTACCGGGTCCGGGATTGTTGCTGTTGCGTGCCGATGCCCGGCCGGACCTGGGCGCAGGGCACCTGCTGCGCTGCTTAGCGTTGGCGCAAGGGTGGCTGCGCGCAGGGGGCGCCGCAGTGATGGTCTCGGATTGCGCGCGCGCGGAGTGGCGGGAACGCGTTGAGCGGGCGGGGGTACGCCTGGAACTCGTGACGGGGCACGACGTCTCGCTGAGGACGCTGGAAGCCTGTGCACGGCGGCTGGACCCTGTAGCGATGGTGTTCGACGGTTATGAATATGACGCGAAGCTTCAGCGCCGCGCGAAGGAATTCGCACCGCGCCTTCTCGTGCTCGACGACTACGTTCACGCTGACCAGTACTACGCCGACATCGTCGTGAATCCAAACTTGGGAGCGGAACACCTGCACTATCCCTGCGCGCCATCCACCCGTCTGCTGCTTGGTTCTCGCTACGCCTTACTTCGTGGCGAATTCATGGACTGGCGCGGTTTTGTTCGCAAGACGCCCGACCGTGCGCAACGAATTTTGGTAACCCTCGGTGGCGGCGATTCGGAGGGCATGCTGCTGGAGGTGGTTGAGGCGCTAGCAGCACAGCCGAAGTCGGTCGAAGCCCGCGTGTTGCTGGGGCAGGGCGAAACGCAGGCCGCGGAAGTGGAAACGCGTTGCCGGATAGTGGGTTTTGAGCTTCTGCAAGGCGTCGAAGACATGTGCCCACACATGGCGTGGGCGGACATGGCGGTATCTGCCGGAGGCGGCACGTGTTGGGAGTTGGCCTTTATGGGACTGCCCAATTTGGTGGTCGTGCTCGCGGAGAACCAGCGCGGCGCGGCGGAAGCGCTTCACCAAGCAGGCATCTCGCGCACGCTGAAAGAACGTGCGGCGCTCTCCTACGAGCATTTGATCTCGGCTATCGCGGACCTCGCGTCGGACGCTCCTGCTCGGCGCATGATGGCGGCGCAGGGGCGCGCGCTGGTCGATGGCCTTGGGGCAGACCGGGTTGTGGTCGCGTTGCGGGGCGAATAGAGGCGGGCGCCAGGTTGTTCTTTCTTTGGGTACGCGGTGTGCCCGAAAGGAGGAGACCCATGCGTTTCTATCGAGTGACCCTGCTTGGAGCGGTGACGGCGGGCTTGTGGGCTTGCGCGACCGTGGCCAACGCGGAAGAGACGGCGGCCAAGCCCGCGACGGTCGCGGTAGGCGCAACCGCGCCGGATTTCAGCTACCCCAAACCGGACAGTACGGAGACGGCGACGTTGTCATCGTCACGCGGCAAGAAAAATGTGCTGCTGGCTTTCTACCCCAAAGCCTTTACCCCCGGATGCACCTCGCAACTCTGCGGCTATCGTGACGATGTGGCGCGCTTTACGGATACCGGCACGGAGGTGATTGCCATCAGTCTGGATGCCCAGAAAGACAGCGACGCCTTCCGCAAAGAGCATAGACTGCCGTTCGCCGTGCTCGGCGATGCCGAGGGTAAGGTCGTGAATCTTTACGGGATTCCGACGACGGAAAAGATGGGTACAAAGATCGCGCAGCGGTCGGTGGTGCTTATCGACAAAGAGGGCGTGGTTCGGTATGTAGAAGTCGGGTATGACATCACAGCGGACAAAGACGCGCTCTACAGCGAAATCGCGAAACTAAAGACCGCTACCGCCGAGAAAGAACACAAACACTAAGCGGAGTATGGCAATCCCCGAGGGAAATGACTGCGCTCGCGCGTGCGATGTTGTGCGACGGCGTAACACGGCGTACAATCTCGATCCCGAAGGGGACATTGCATGGACACACGGCTTCGCCTCGCAATGTTGCCGCAACCGGACGACGTGACCTGTGGGCCGACTTGCCTGCACACGCTCTACCGGTTCTACGGCGATGACATTCCGCTCGAGAAAGTCGTCCGCGAGACCCCGCAGCTTCGGCGCGGGGGGACGTTGGCCGTGTTTCTGGCGTGCCATGCGTTGCGCCAGGGCTACCGTGCGACCATCTACACCTACAACCTGCACATGTTCGATCCGACGTGGTTTGAACCCGGTGCTTCGAAAACGCTCCCCGACAAGCTCCGCGCGCAAATGGAGGTTGAAGACAAGCCGAGCCGTATTCGCCAGGCGACACGCGGGTACCTCGAGTTTTTGGAGCGCGGCGGCAAGCTGCGGTTCGAGGATCTGACGGCCGGGCTTATCCAGCGTCACCTGCGCCGAGGCCTGCCGATCCTTACGGGCCTCAGCGCCACGTACCTCTACCGCACCGCGCGCGAAATCCCCGACACGAACGCCTACGACGACGTGCGCGGCGAACCGTCGGGGCATTTTGTGATCCTCTGCGGTTACGACAAGACAACCCACGAAGTGTTGGTGGGCGATCCGTTATCTCAGAATCCCATCGCGGACAGTCAATTCTACTCGGTGAAGATCAACCGCGTACTGGGCGCGATTTTGCTGGGCATCCTGACCCACGACGCGAACCTGCTCATTATCGAGCCGACGGAACGCGACGTTCCCTTGCCCGCGCCAGCCAAACCGAAGCGGGTGAAAGCAAAGGGGACGAAGCGAAAAGGGCAAAAGACCAAGGGAGCCAAACGAGGCCGGAAGCATGCACGTACTCATCGTCGTAAGCAATCCTAAGAGTTGGCCTCTCAAAATCCCTGGGGTCGAAGTGGTCGCCGCGCGCTCGTATCTCACCGATCCCAAGTACTACGCCATGCGCGGAGTCCGTGTGTTTAACCTATGCCGATCGTACCGCTACCAGAGCGTGGGTTACTACGTTTCGCTGTTGGCCTCCGCGCGCGGTCACAAGCCCATCCCCACGATCACCACGATTGAGGACATGAAATCCGTGGGCATCATCCGTGCGGTGTCGGATGAACTCGACGATCTCATTCAGTCGAGTCTGCGGCATATCCATGCACGCGAGTTCACGTTGAGCGTCTATTTCGGGCAGAACCTCGCTGCTCGCTATGAGCGTTTGGCCGGCCATCTCTTCCGCCTGTTCCAGGCGCCGTTCCTGCGCGCGGAGTTCGAAAATCAGTACGGCGAGTGGCGTCTGCAGAACATCAGCCCCATCTCCGCCAAAGAGATCCCCGAGTCGCACCATCCTTTCGTCATCAACGCGGCGACGGACTACTTCAATGCGCGCCGGGCGACGATTCGCAAGCGTGAAACGCCGCGATATGACCTCGCGATTTTGGTGAACCCCGAGGATGAAACCGCGCCGTCGGATCAAAAGGCGCTGGCCAAGTTCCTGCGCGCCGCGCGGCGCGTAGGGTTCGATGCGGAACGTATCGATAAAGACGACTACGGCCTGATTCCGCAGTTCGATGCGCTGTTTATCCGCGAGACGACGAACGTGAATCATCACACGTATCGTTTCGCGCGCCGGGCCTGGGCAGAAGGGCTTGTCGTGATCGACGATCCGGTTTCGATCGCCCGGTGCAGCAACAAGGTCTATCTCGCGGAGTTGCTCGAGCGAAACGGCGTGCGCCACCCGAAGACGCTGATCGTTCACCGCGATAACCGGCAGCGCATCCCAGACGTGATCGGCTTGCCGTGCATCCTGAAGAAGCCCGACAGCGCTGCGTCGCAGGGGGTTTACAAGGCGGACGATATCGAGAGCCTTAATGCGCGCGTCGATGCGCTGCTCGACGAGTCGGACCTCATCATCGCGCAGGAGTATTTGCCGACGCCATTCGATTGGCGCGTGGGCATTCTCGACCGCAAGCCCCTCTACGTATGCCGCTACTACATGGCGCACCGGCAGTGGAAGATTCAGCACAAGACCAGCGACGGGCGCATGCGCTACGGGCGCGATGAGACGATTGCCGTCGAGGACGCGCCGCGCGGCATCGTGCGCACTGCGCTGCGTGCGGCCAATTTAATCGGCGACGGCTTCTATGGCGTCGATCTGAAGCAGATCCACCGGCGCATCTACGTGATCGAAATCAACGACAACCCCAGCATCGACGCGGGCGTCGAGGACGCGGTCCTTAAGGACAAACTGTACGATGCGGTGATGGAGACGTTTTTGCGGCGGCTCGAGCGCAGCAAGGAGGCCAAGCGCACGCGATGAGTGATTCACCCCGCCTCGGATTGTTCGAGGGATATGGCGTTGAACTCGAGTACATGATCGTTCGCGACCCTTCGCTGGACGTCGCGCCGATCGCCGATGCCGTGTTTGCGTCGGTAACCGGCGAAGCCGAGGGCGAGTTCGATGCCGGACCGCTCTGGTGGTCGAATGAACTGACCGCGCATGTCATTGAACTCAAGACAAACGGCCCGGTGCGGCGGCTGGATGGTCTTCATCGGCATTTCGCCGCCGATGTACGCCGGATCAACGCGATTCTAGCGCCGCTCGGCGCGCAGCTCATGCCCACCGCGATGCACCCGTGGATGGATCCCCTGCGCGACACGCGCCTGTGGACACACGACTGCTCGGATATCTACGACGCGTTCGACCGCATTTTCGATTGCCGCGGTCATGGCTGGGCAAATCTGCAGAGCGCGCACCTC
The DNA here is from genome assembly GCA_041859045.1 of Candidatus Hydrogenedentales bacterium. Taxonomy (GTDB): domain Bacteria; phylum Hydrogenedentota; class Hydrogenedentia; order Hydrogenedentales; family SLHB01; genus JBHELB01. The sequence continues at coordinate 28,129 of JBHELB010000024.1, forward strand.
AACCTGCCGTTCCGCGATGACGCGGAGTTTGGGCGGCTGCACGCGGCGATTCGCCTGGTGTTGCCGTTGCTTCCGGCGATTGCGGCAAGTTCGCCAGTGTTCGAAGGCCGCTACGCCGAAGCCGCCGACGCGCGTATGCTCCATTACCGCGGCAATGCCGCGCGCGTGCCGTCGGTGGCGGGAATGGTGGTGCCGGAACCCGTCTTTAGCGAAGCCGATTACCGGCACGAAATCCTTGAGCGCGTCTACGCCGATCTTGCGCCGCTTGATCCCGAAGGCGTACTGCGCCACGAATGGGTCAACGCGCGCGGCGCGATCGCCCGTTTCGAGCGCAACACCATCGAGGTGCGCGTGATCGACGTGCAGGAATGTCCCCGCGCCGATCTCGCGATTATCGAGGCGACGGTCGCGGTGATTCGGGCGTTGACGGAGGAGCGCTGGGGTCCCCTAGCGACGCAGCAAGCCTTCGCGACCGAACCCCTGGCGGCCCTGCTCGGGGAGACGGTGCTTCACGCCGATTGCGCATGGGTTCACGATCCCGCGTATCTTGCCGTGCTGGGGCGGAGCAGTGCCCCCGTTACGGCGGGGGAGCTATGGGCCGCGCTGGCGGAGGAACTGCTGTCGGAGGGGGAAGCCAAGCGTCATCTCGCGCTGATCGCCTCGCGCGGCGTGCTGGCGCGACGTATTCAGACCGCCATCGGGCCCGAACCCACGCCGGAAATTTTGCGCGCGGTGTACGGCGAGCTGTGTCGGTGCCTGGCGGAGGATCGCCCCTTTGGCGCGGCGTGAACCCTGGGCGCTGATCACGTGCGAGCACGCGCACAACCGGGTGCCTAGCGCGTTTGCCGATTGCCTGCGCGGTCAGGAGCACGTACTCGCTTCGCACCGCGGTTATGATCCGGGGGCGTTACGCTTGGCGCGTGATTTCGCGCGTCGTTTCGATGCGCCCCTGCTCGTTGCGCCAGTCACTCGGCTACTGGTGGACTGCAACCGCTCGCCTCAGTCGCGGTCTCTTTTTTCCGAATTCTCGCGCCCCCTTCCTCCAGACCGACGTGCGGAGCTTGTCGCGCGCTACTACCTTCCACACCGAAACGCGGTGGAACGGGCCGTGCGCGATGCCGTTGCCGCGCAGCGCCGGGTGGTCCATATTGCGGTGCATAGTTTCGCGCCTTCGATCGAGGGGGTGGAACGGCGCGTCGACGTGGGCTTGCTCTACGACCCCGCCCGTCGCGCCGAACAAGCATTTTGCAGGGCTTGGCGCGCTGAACTCGAGCACCGCATTCCTGAACTGCGCGTGCGGATGAACTCCCCCTATCGCGGCATCGCAGACGGACTGCCCACGGCGCTACGAAAACACCTTGGCGAACGTGTCTACACGGGGATCGAACTCGAGATAAACCAGGCCTTTCCCTTACGCGGCGGCGCGGCATGGTCCAGACTCCGTCACCTGCTTACGGCGTCCCTGCATGACATCCTGTAATAGAATGCCTCACATTGCCGCCTATGGGATTTCGCAAAACGTTCATCTTTCCGACATCCGCTTGCCGTGCGGGGATGGGACAATCAGGACGCCATGGGAAGACGGATGGTTGAGGGCTCGAGGGAAACCCCAAAGAGTCAGCCAACCTTGGCCAGACGAATTCCCATGGCCCACTCGGCCGATGTGGTGGGCCAATGAGGCTGTGATCTTCAGAGGCCTAGATTCAGGCTCAGAAAGTGTGCGTTCCGGTTTCCCACTTTCTGAGCCTGAATTGTTTTTGGAGGGGCCCGTCAGCCGTTGATTTCGCTCTCAGCGAGTGCGCGACCTAATACCCAAGGAAATGCGCGGTCTACGCGGAAGGGAGACGTCCCGACTCCAGCACAGCCCGCACTTCGGGAACGATGACGATGGGGCGTTTTGTGGCGAGGTCGACGACGGCGTGGGTGGTGTGCAGGGAGCTGGCCAGTTGCTTGTCGCCATTGCGGAGTTCGTAGGCGATGGTGTAGGAGCGCCGGCGGAGTTCGGCCACCCAAAGGGTCACGGTGCAACGCTCGCCGCAGTAGAGGGGCTTTCGGTAGTCCCCCTCGGCATGCACCACGGGCAAGGCATAGCGCCCTTCGCGGATCAACTCGCCAACGTTCAGTCCGTTGTCGTGAAGAAACGATTCGTACGCCTCATGCGCAAGGGAAAAATGCCGGGGGAAAAACACCACGCCCGCCGCGTCCGTGTCGCGCAGGGCGATCAGCCGGGTAAACACGTACGGCCCCTGGGCATTGACCATCGGGCTGTCCTCCGCGCCGCGTGCGGCTTCCCGTTACCCCTCATTCCCCGGCGAGACGGCGGTATCCTGCGTCTCCGCTGGGCGCTCGCTTCCGCCACGGCCTCCGCGGCCACGGCCGCGACGGCCACGATGGCCACGGCGTCCGCTGCCGCGCGATTCGCCACTGCCCTGCTGAGATTCGTTGCGCGGCGCGATCACAACGGTGCGCTCGTCGTCGTCGCCCACGCTGTAGGTCGTCACGTCGGGGTCTTCTTGCAGCGTTACGTGAATGACCCGGCGTTCCTGGGCGCTCAGCGGCTTGAGGCGCATGCGGCGGCCAGTCTCTTTGACGCGCTGGCCCATGCTCAGCGCCATTTCTTCGAGACTCGACCGGCGACGGTCCAGATAGCCCTCGATATCGACCAAAATGCGTTCTTGGTCTTCCGCGTTTTCGAGGTTCGGCATCATGCGATTGATGAGGTATTGCAGTGCCGCCAGGTTCCGGCCCTTGCGCCCGATGAGAATCGCCGAGTCGGGCGAATCCACCGCCAGCGCGATGCCGCCTTCCGGCGTCAATTTATGTGAAACCGTGACCTCGATGCCCATCTTCTCGATCAGTTCCTTCAGCAGATTCGCCGCATCGACCGCACGCGCTTCCGTTAGCGGACTGGGCGGGCGCACTTCCGCGGGCGGCGTCTGGGGCTGCGGCCGCGGCGGGCGAGGCTCGCGCGGTTCCTGGCGCGGGCGCTCCGCGCGGGGTGCCTGCTGCTCCTGGGGATGGCGCTCGCCGCGCGGCGGACGCTGCTGCGGTTCGCCTTGTCCCTGTGGACGTCCTTCGCGCCGGGGCGGACGGTTCTGTCCACCGCGGTCTTGACCGCGCTCCTGGCTGCGTTGTCCCTCGGGACGAGGCGCGCGGGGCGCGTCGGTCTGAGGACGCGGACCGCGCGTATCGGGACGGCGCTCGGGTTGACGCGGGCGCGGCGCGGGCTCAGGGGCAAGGTGCTCGGCGGTCACGCGCAGGCGGACCGGGCGCGCGCCCCAACCGAAAAATCCGCCGCTGCCTTCGTCCAGGATCTCAATATCGACTTCGTCGCGACCGACGCCCAGTTGCTTGAGGGCGGAGTCGGTGGCTTCCTGACGGGTCTTGCCCGTGACTTCAATGCTGCGCATGCGTGAACCAGTCTCCTTACTCGGTGCCGGAGTCCTTGGCGGATTTGCCTTTAGGAGTGTCTCCGGAGCGAAGCCGCGCAGCCTGACGCTGTTCTTTCGCAAACTGACGTTTGCGCGCTTGTGCTGCGGCGTAGAAATTTGTGCGTTTGCGCGGCGGCTTCTTGGCTTCTACTTCTTTCTGACTGACGTGAATAAGCGGTTGCTGGGCAATGCCGAGCACCGTGCTGACCAAAATATAGAGATTCAGGCCCGCAGGCAGTTTGTAACAGAAGAAACTGACCATGACGGGCATAAGCGTCATCATCATCTTCTGCTGCGGGTTCTGCACCGGGGCCGACATGGGAACCAGCTTCTGACTGGCGATCATCGCCGCGGCCGCAAGGATCGGCAGTAGATTGAGATGCTCGAACATCCCGACGAACGGTACGTCCTTGAGCGCGGAGATGGTGAACAACTTGTCGGGCTGCGAGAGATCGGCAATCCACAGAAACGACGCCCCGCGCAGTTCGTACGTGCTCATGAGCATGCGGTACAGCGCGAGAAAGACCGGCATCTGCAAAAAAAGCGGCAAGCACCCGCTCATCGGGCTCGCGCCGCGTTCCCGGTACAGCTCGAACATCTTCTTCTGCTGTTCCTGGGGATTGTCCGCGTACTTCTTGCGAATCTCCTCGATATCCGGCGCGAGGAGCTGCATTTTCTTCATGCTCTTCATGCTCTTGAGCGTGAGCGGGAACATGGCGACGCGGACGACCAGCGTGACCAGAACAATGGCCACACCGTAATTTGGAATCACGGCGTGGAACCAGTTCATCAGGCCGAGCAACATCTCCGCGAACCAGTTCAGCCAAGCCAGTGACGGCCAGTGATAGATCCGCACCACCGTCGGCAGGGTGTCCCACGCGGCGCGCAGGGTGTCCTTCGAGGTTGGCCCGATATACACGTCAAACGCGCTTGCCGCCGCCTGCCCCGGCGCGACTTCAAAGCCGGGCGCGCCGTATCCGAAGCGAAACTCGTTGGGCGCGCCAAACGCCATTGCGCGCGCGCCCGCGAAGTCCGGCTTCATCGCGACCGCGAAATACGCGCTTTTCACCGCGATCCATTCCGCGTCGGGGATAGAGGTCATTGAGCCGTTCTTGGCGGATTTCGCTAAAGAGGCCGTGCCCTCAAACTGATTCTCGCCTCCCGAGCGCCATGCGAGCAGTTGCGGGAACCCCATCGCGAGATCGCCAGATGCAATATTCGGTCCCCAGGACAGGAAATACGCGGGAAACTGGTCGCGGCCAAAGCGCTGCGCCTCGGCGGTCAGATTCTCCACCGCCACTTCCGTGCGCAACACGTACCGGCGCGAGGTTAGCGAAAAGTCTTTGCGGAACGTGGCCACGCCCGGCGCGGTCAACGAAAAAGACACCGCATCGCCCGCGGGCGAGACAACGGCGTCGAAACGCCGCCCGTTGAGCGCATCGCCCAACGCCTTGTCCGTAAACTGAAGTCCCAGGGGAAACACCGCGCCGGCGTCATTTGCCGTGGGCTCCGGCACCAATTGGACCGGCTCGCCGTGGGTTTTTCCCAGGATCACCGTGGCGCGCTTGAGGCGTGCGCCAATCCGTGTGAACACCAGCTCGAGATCGGCGCTGCGAATCGTTACCTCGTCGCTCGGCTCGACCGTGGCCGGCACCGGGGGCAAGGCGGCCCAGAGGTCTTGTCCTGGAGCGGAATACGCGGGGATCAGGTCACGCGCCAACACATCCTGCGCGGAAGCCGTTGAGCGGGTGTCCTCCGCAGGGGCTGCGGTCTGCTGAGCGGGCGCGGCGCCCTCAGGCGGGGGTTGCTGGGGCGCGGGGGCCATCCAACGCAACCAAAACATCGCCAGCAGGCTCATCAGTACGATGGCCAGCAACTGGCGCTGCATCATCTTCTTGTCGTGATCGTCATCCAGCAATTCATATACCCCAGGGCGAAAATGGCCGGGTCAGGGCCGCCCTCGCGCCGTTCACGGGACCGGGTCGTGGCCCCCTTTGCAGAACGGCTGGCACCGAAGCAGCCGCCACACGGTGTAGGCCGAACCCTTGAACGCACCATGCTTGCGCAGCGCCTCGATCGCGTAGTGGGAACAGGTCGGGGAAAACCGGCAGTTCGCCCCCAACAGCGGAGACAAGAGCACTTGGTATACTCGGACAAGGGCGATCAGCAGCCTAGCCATTCAACAGCCCCCCCTCTTGGAGGAGCCCGCGAACCGCTTCGCGGCACTGGCTGAAATCGTACGCCGCGCAGGCCGGCCGCGCCACAAATACCAAGTGGACATCGTCCACCAACTCGGGGCGATGCAGCCGGTACGCCTCGCGCAGGTAACGCTTTACGCGGTTGCGAACGACCGCCTTACCCACCTTGCGCGACACCGTCAGACCGACTTGCCGCCCCTGACCTTCCCGCCGAACCAAGTAACAGACAAACGCACGTCCCACCAGTTTCCGGCCGTGTGCATACACGTCCAGGTAATCCCGCTTCCGGGTTAGGTGTTCCTGCGGTGGAAACTCGTAAAGGCCCGGCACTACGGACTCGATTCCTCCGTCACGCCCAGTTACGCGGACAGCCTCTGGCGCCCCTTGCGCCGACGCCGACGGATGACTTCACGCCCGCCCGCGGTCGACATCCGCTTGAGAAAACCATGATCGCGTTTCCGCTTGATGTTCGACGGCTGAAAAGTTCTCTTTGTCGTCACGTTCCTGCTCCTTCGCGGCCATTCCGGTCCGCTTCTCACACATCGTCATCGTGCCGGTGGCCGCGAAACACGCCCGGCGACAGTCCTCTAGAGCGGGCATTATAGGTTTCTTCCCTGGCCAGTGTCAAATTGCCAACGAGCAAAGGAATAGGCAGGCCGGAGCTCCAAGGGTATAACGAAAAGATTTCCGCATCAAAGTCGTAAAACATTGACTTGAAAAGTGTTAGAACGGAAGAAATTCGTCCTTCACCCCCCTCTCAACTTGAACCCCTGCGCCCGCCTCCCCGCTTTTTCTTCGGTCCCGCGTCCGACACGAGAGGCGCGGTGAGTGCCTCATACAGTGAAAAGAGGAATTCAACCCGCTCGCGATCGGTCCCAAAAGGCGCGGACCGGTAGCATCGGTCGACCGCCAGGTCCAACGCCTGGTGCGCTTTCAAGAGCGTCGCGGGAATGTAAAGCGGGTCGTATAAATCGGCGAGCGTCTGGCCCTGGGCGATGTACCGCTGACGCACGGCCAAGACATTCGCGGCGCGCTCCTCGACCTTGGCCATTTGGGCCGCGGTGGGACTCTGCGGCCAAGGGAAATTGTTGTACACCAGCTTGGCGGAATAGCGATAGTCCGACTTCAGACGCCCGCAAACACACCGTACCCATGCCATATGCATCGCGCTCGTCAAAACGCCGAAATGATAAGGGGTGGCATTGGGCAGAAAAAGGCAACTGTCATGGACAATATTCTCCGGCCCGAAATACGAAAGAGGCACATATGCTCGGCGCTCAGAGCTGTGGCGTGGGAAGAGAACAAAACTTGTTGTTGGCTGACGAATTTCGCCAAATAGGTACGGAGTTTGGGCTAGGGCTCTCGTAGAAGATCGATGACTCTGGAGACGGTAGCTTTTCACACTGGCTATGCGTTCCTCTATTTCGGGGACTCCTCGAAAACTGCTCGGGCAACTATCTTTCAGCCAAATACACCAACGCTCGGCGCCATTAAGATACTCCTTGGCGCTGATCAGCGGGCGAATGAACCGCCCGGCCTGTGGGCATGTCGTTACCAGTCTCATCTTATCATCAGCGTCCAAGACAAGGAAACCGTTGTCATTCGGCATACCCCGAAGCTCATTTGAGGCATGCCTTGGCATATCGGGGAAGTTCGATTTGTAAGGACAACATCATTACCCGCAACAAGGTAGGGATTTATGTTTTCGGCTACCAATTCCGTCGGTTCGTCCTCTGCCTGACCATAGTCATAGATTCTCTTATTTTGTCTGCTAATATTTGAGAATCCTACAATGACCACATGCACGTGAGCAGCCCCTTTCGCCTCGCTTTTCCATGCAAAAGTTCTGTGAGCAAAATGTATCTTCATCCCAAAACGACGCCAGAGAATTGGCCACAGGACCCCTGGCTGCTCGCCCTGCGTAATCGAGTTCGTGGACACGAAGGCACACGGTATTGTGTGTCCACCAATGTACTCTCCCGCCCGGACGTACCAACAAGTCACGTAGTCCAATATTCCGTGATTGTCCTCCTGCCCAAAAACCAACTCCATGTCCCTCTGTTGTTCCTTGCTTCGAGCCTTTTTCCCAACAAACGGAGGATTACCAAGAATATAGGAACATTGGGCAGCGGGCAGCAATTCACTCCAATTAAGGCGCAAAGCATTGTCGCAGCGAATATGTGGAGCTGCCTTGATTGGAATGCGCTGGAATACATTGCCAAAACTAAGGCTCAACTCAACATTCATTTGGTGATCGGTCAACCATAGGGCTGTCTCCGCAATGCGTGCGGGCCATTCGCTTATCTCGATTCCATAGAACTGGTGGACGTCAATTCTGGAAAGCTTCGAAATCTCACCAAGACTGAGTTCTTGCTGCCTATGTAGTAGTTTAATGATCTCCAACTCAAGGCGACGCAATTCTCGATACGCGACGACAAGAAAGTTTCCACAACCACACGCTGGGTCAAGAAATGTCAGCTGTGCAAGATTATTTTGGAGTTCTCTTAGCCGAGCGGTGCGGCGAGTCGAGCGGTCCGCCTTGGCCTGTCGAAATTTCTCAAAAAGGTCGTCAAGGAAAAGAGGCCTTAGCACCTTGAGGATATCGCGCTCGGAAGTGTAGTGCGCGCCAATCTGGCGACGCTCCCGGGCGTCCATGATGCCTTGGAATAACGACCCGAAGATAGCCGGGGAAATGCGCGACCAATCGAAATGGCTGGCGGCGCGCAGGCGGTTGCGCATGTCGCGGCTGAACCCGGCCAACTGAAGACGCTCGGAAAAGAGTTCGCCGTTGATATAGGGAAACGCGGCCAGGTCTTCGTCAAGGAAAGAGGGGCGTTGGTCCACGGGGGTGTTGAGCACATCGAAAAGGGCCAGAAGCGCTTGGCCGAGGTCCGAGCCGTCCTCGCGAGAGTGGTTCTCGATATACAACTCGAACTGCGCCGCGTCGAAAATGCCCGTGTCATCCGCGAAAAGACAAAATAGGAGGCGGACCAGGAATCGCTCCAGATGTTGGCTACTGTAATGGCTTTCCTCAAAGGCGTCGTGCAAGTCCGCCATAATTTGCGCCGCCTGAAGATTGGCGGGGTCTTCCGGGCCAAAGCGGTGCGTTTTCTGCCCGATGAGAAATGCGAACCGCTTGACGTTCCGGTGGAAGTCCTCGAGCGCGAATTCCGTCAATTCATACCGCATCCCGCTGAAAAGCGGAAGGTCGCTCTGCTCTTCGGGCTCGAGGTCGTAAAGGGCGACCTGACGAAAGTTGCTCAGGACGATGTAGCGCGGCATCTCATCGGTCCGGCCCGACGCCGCGAGTTCCTGAATGTATTGAAACGCCTGGGATTCCGCTTTGTCCAAAGGTTCGCGCGCGCTCTTGTGCTCGGCGAGCAGGCGACCTTTCCAGAAGAGGTCAATCCGATGGTATGTGTTCTTGAGCGAACGAACGGGCTCTTCAAACGACGCTACCGTTCGGCGGCGAATGCCGAACACATCGAAAAACTCATTCCAAAAAGTCTGCGCCTCGGCGCGTTCTTCCTGTGCGCCCTCCCACTCGTGTGAGAACTGTATGGCTCGCTGTCGAATCTCGTTCCAGGAAAACTTGCTCATGAAATAGCGCCCCCTCCTCGATCTCCGGCAAAGAGTACACCATTTTTGCCATCATCGCTACCGGAACCGCAAAGGTGCGCACTATTTCAGACGAAGCCATCGCACCCCCGTGGGCTCCTTTTGTTCTTTGTGAATAGCCGATGATCGCTGCGGTTGACGGCGCGGCGGGCGCGTTTTCCTCCTAATCATCTATCCTGTATAATCCCCTCTTTATGCCCGAGAAGTTGCCGAAACGAGGAAAGGCTCGCACTATGGACGACGTTTTGAGTCAATTGGTGGAAATGACGCGTTATTTGGGCGATCCGGGGCGGCCGTTCGCGATCCTGGGCGAGGGAAATACCTCGGCGAAGGCAGATGAAGACACGTTGTATGTGAAGGCGTCGGGGTCCACGATGGCGGGGATTCGGCCGGAGGACTTTGTGCGGGTGTCTATTTCGAAGGTCATCGCGATCTTGGACGACCCTTCGGCGACGGATGACGACGTGACGCGCGTGTTGAAAGAGGCGTGCGTAGAACCCGGCGAGACGCGGCGGCCCAGCGTGGAAACGATGTTGCATGCGTTTCTGTTGAAGGCTCCGGGCATTCACTTTGTCGGCCACACGCACCCCGTGCACACGAACATGGTGCTTTGCTCGAAGATGGCCGAGGAAGCGGTGTCGGGACGGCTGTTCCCGGACCATATTGTGTCGATGGGGCATGCGTCGGTCTATGTGCCGTACGTTGACCCGGGCCTGGTGCTGGCGCGCGAAGTGCGCGGACGTTTCCAGGCGTTTGTGGAGGAACACGGCGTGTTGCCCAAGGCCATCCTGATGCAAAACCACGGGCTAATCACCTTGGGCGAGTCGCCGAAGGCGGTCACAAGTTGCACGGAGATGGCCGAGAAGGCGGCGCAGGTGCTCGTGGGCACGTACGCGATGGGCGGGCCGAATTTCATGACGCCTGCGCACGTCGCGCGCATCTACACGCGACCCGATGAGCATTACCGCATCAAGAGTATCGCGAACACCGAGAAGGTGTTGTAAGTTTCCGGAAAGGCCGGGCTGCGGCCGAACAGCAGGAGAACCTCGATGGCGACGTTGGATCAGTATCGCAAGGCGGAATTGCCGTTACCCCGGCAGTACGCGGCGTGGCAGGTGTTTGGCGCGGGGCTTGAGAACGTGGGCCGCGACGGAAAGACGGTGACGCTCGAGTTGCGCGAGCCGAAGGACAACGAGGTGTTGTTCCGGGTGGACGTGCTGGGCCTGTGCCAGTCCGACATCAAGATCATCCACCAGGGCGGAGCGCACCCGCGCCTGCGCGGGCGAGACCTCGCCAACGATCCCACGGTACTCGGGCATGAATGCTCGGTAACGGTGGTCAAGGTGGGGAAGAACTACGCGGACCGATTTAAGCCCGGCGAGCGGTTCATTGTGCAGGCGGACATTTATTACAAGGGTCTGGGGTTCGCCTTCGGCTACCTAATTCCGGGCGGACTGCAACAGTATGTGTATTTGGATGAGCGCGTGTTCGATGGCGACGAGGGCTGCTATCTGCTGCCCGTGCGCCCGGACACGGGGTACAGCCAGTCGGCGTTGGCCGAACCCTGGGCCTGCGTCGAAATGTCGTATAACCTGCTCGACCGCACGATGCCCGGCGATGGCGCGCGATTGATCGTCAGCGACAACCCGCAAGATGCGGCCGGTGCGCCCGCGGGGACAACCGTCCTGCCACGCAGCCTCGAGGGCCTTGGCGATGCTACGTTCGACGACATCATTCTGCGCGACCCGACGCCCGCGCTCGTCGCGACGCTGGCGGCGCGACTGCGCAAGAACGGTGCGATGTTTCTGCTGGGCAATGCCGCCGAGGAAGGCACGGTGTCGCTCGACATTGGCCGTATTCACTATGAAGGCATGCGCTTCTACGGTGGCGGCGCCGATCTGCCCGCCGTGGATGCGGCGAACCGTCGACACGATCTCAAGCCGGGCGGCGCGGCGCTGTTCATGGGCGCGGGCGGCCCGATGGGCCAGATGCATGTGCAACGCGCCATCGAAATCCCGAACCACCCCGCGCGCGTCGTGGTTACCGATCTCGACCGTGCGCGCCTGGATCACATCGTAGCGCGGTTCGGCGGGTTGGCGAAGAAGAATGGCGTTGAGCTGTTGACGTTCGCGCCGAGTGAATTTGGTTCGCAAGAAGCACTCGACGCGCACCTGCGCAGACTCATGCCAAACGGTTTTGACGATGTGATTGTGATGGCCCCCGTGGCGGCGTTGGTGCCGGGCGCGGCGGCGTTTGCCGCAGACCATGGATTCGTGAACATCTTTGCGGGCGTGCCCGTGGGTAAGGTTGCGGACATCGCCTTGTCCGATCTGTGCCGCGGCGTCAAGATGGTCGGTTCGAGCGGCTCGCGCATCAGCGACCTGCGCCGCATTCTGGAAATGGTGGAGGCCAAGCACCTCGACACCGATCTCAGCGTCGCCGCCATCGGCGGGCTCAACACGGCGCGCGAGGGGCTTGAGGGCGTTGAGAAGGGGCGTTTCCCGGGGAAAACCGTCATTTACACGCAGATTCCCGATCTGCCGCTCATGGCGCTTGAGGAGATTCCCGAGAGACTTCCGGAGCTCGCCTCCAAGCTCGGCCCCGCGGGCGCGTGGACAAAGGCCGCCGAGGAAGCGCTGCTGGAGAAGTACCTATCATGAAACGATTGGAAGGCAAGCGCGCAGTCGTGACGGGCGCGGCGCAGGGACTGGGCGCGGCCATCGTCGAACGGCTCGCGCGCGAAGGATGTGACGTTGTCGCGCTGGACCTCAATGCCGAGGGCGTGCGCGAGACTGCAGAAACGGCGGCGAAAGTCACCGGACGCAAGGTATTGGCGAGCGCGGTGGACGTGACGAACGCGGAAGACGTGCGCCGGGCGTTTCGTGCGGCGGCAGCGGAACTGGGCGGACTCGACATCCTTGTGGCGAACGCGGGGATTCTGATCTCGGGCGATTCGACGACCTTCGACGCAGACAAGTGGCGCAAGGTAATCGACGTGAACCTCGTGGGTTACTTCTTGTGCGCGCGGGAAGCGGCAGCGATCATGCTTGAGCAGGGCACGAAGGGGTCAATCGTTCAGATCAACTCGAAGTCGGGCAAGAAGGGCAGTTTTCGCAACAGCGCCTATGCCGCGTCAAAGTTTGGCGGTATTGGCGTAACGCAGAGTCTTGCGCTCGAATTTGCGGAGAACGGCATTCGGGTCAATTCGATATGTCCTGGAAATCTCCTCGATTCGCCGCTGTGGGTGAACAGCCTGTTCAAGCAGTACGCCGCGAATCAGGGGATCAGCGAGGAACAGGTGCGGCAGAAGTATATCGACCAAGTGCCGATGAAGCGCGGCTGCACGTACCGTGACGTAACGAATGTCGTGGTCTTCATGGCCTCGGACGACGCGGACTATATGACCGGGCAAGCGATCAACGTGACCGGTGGACAGGAAATGCGATAAGCGCGTGGTGAGAAAAGGAAACGCGCCGAGGGGGTAGTTCCCTTCGGCGCGTTGTGTTTGTGACGAGATTATTGAACGAGCGTGGCCTTCTCGATGTAGTCGAGGTTCGGGAAGGCGGCTTTAAGGTATTCGTTGCCGCGCGTCTGGATCATGCCCTGGTCCGGCGCCTCGCCGTACTCGTCGGTGATCGCGTCCACGAACTCCATGCCCGACACGATCTTGCCGATCACGGCGAAGCGCATGCCGTCGAGTTGCGAGTTGTCGTTCAGGTTGATGAACAACTGGGTCGAGCGCGAGTTGGGGGCGCCGGTTGCGGCGAAGCAGAGCGTGCCGCGGACGTTGGACTGCTTCACGGGATCATCGGCGATGTTGGCGTTGCGCCACTTGGCCATCACCTTGGGGTCGCCGTTGATGCCGAACTGGACCACGAAGGGCCTCGGCTTCTTCACGACGCGGAAAAATCGGCAGTCGTCGAAGAAGCCGATCTTGACCAGCTCACGGAACCGATCGACGCCGTTCGGCGCCCAATCGCGATGGCATTCCACCACGACATCGCCTTTCGAGGTCTTGAGGTTAACCCGGAACACGTCCGCGGTCATAGGATCGCCAGTTGCACTGTCCGAAGCGGGAGCCGTCATCGTATTCTCCTTGCTGTCTGCGGGGGCGCTGGCCGATGCGGCCGCCTCCGCTGCTTTCGCCTGAGCCTCCGCGACATTTCGCGCAGACTGCATTTCCTGAGTCGCCTTCTGCACTTGCGCCAAGCGGGCCGGGGTCAATCGCGACACCTGAAACGTATACGCCCCGTACAGGGCTGCCGCGCCCGCCAACGCCACAAGCATCATCATGAGCTTCTTTTTCATGACTGTCCTCTCCCAGAATTCTAGGCGCACTGCGCCTTATTCCTCCAGTTCCCCGTGGGGGAACGACCCAAGTATCTTAAGCTCTTTGCAGCGCAGTTTCAGCTCTTCGAGCGCCTCCCGGAGCGCGGAATCCTCGCAGTGCCCGAGCATATCCATGAAGAAGACATACTCCCACGCCTTGCGTCGCGACGGGCGCGACTCGATCCGGGTCAGGCTAATGCCTCGGCTGGCCAGCGGCGTCAACAGGTCGAAGAGCGCCCCGGCGCGATCGTTGATCGCGCAAAGGATCGACGTCTTGTCGTTGCCCGTCGGCTTGGCAAGCTGACGCGCGATGACAAAGAAGCGCGTGAAATTGTGCGGAGCGTCTTCAATGCCCGCGACGAGTATGTTGACGTTGTAGGTCTGTGCGGCAAGGGTGCTCGCGATGGCCGCCGCGCCCGGTTCCGTGGCCGCGATGCGGGCCGCTTCGGCGGTGCTCGATGCCTCGATCAGCGCGGCATTGGGGAGATTCGCCTTTAGCCAATTTCGACACTGCAAGAAGGCCTGCGCTTTCGAATAGACCTTCCGAATTTCGCCAATCGAACTATTCGAGAGCAGATTCTGCCGGATATGCAGCATCACCTCGTTGATGATCTTCACGTCCGACGAGATGAAGCGGTCCAGCGTGTCACTCACGCCGCCGCCCATCGACGTCTCGACCGGCACCAACCCATAGTCCACGCGCTTGCGCTCGACCTCGGTGAAAATATCGTCGACGGTCGCCACGGGGTGGTACTCCGCGTGCGTGCCGAAGATGCGCAGCGCCGCCATGTGGCTGAACGTGTCCGCCGGGCCGAGGAAAGCGATGTCGAGCGGTTTCTCGAGCGATCGGACCGCGCTGATGATCTCGCGGTAGATGGCTTTAATCGCGGCGTCGGGCAAGGGCCCTTGGTTGAGACCGCGCAGCTTATCGAGCACCGCGCGCTCGCGCTCGGGCACATAGAACACGTCCGTGGTGCTGCGCTTGATCTCGCCGATCTCCATCGCACAGCGCGCCCGCTCGTTCAGCAGACCCAGAACTTGCTGGTCAATCGTGTCGATTCGCGCGCGAAGTTCCTCGAGCGTCACCGTTTTCTCTCCCCTTCCAGAATCTGGAGCGGCGCGGCCGCCGCCATCAGGTCGCGACTTCGTCCGGTGTCAAACCGCACCCGCACCTTGAGCTTGCTTCCCGATCCGGAGGCGCTCATCACGGTGCCTTTACCGAATGTCGCATGCCACACCCGCACGCCCGTGCGCAGTCCACCCTCCGTGGGCGGTGTGGCGGACGGCTTCGAAACCGCCCGCGCGACGGCAGGCGCGCCCTGCACCGGGCCCAGTACGTCGAGCAGGTTGCGCGGGATTTCCTTCAAGAACTGCGAAGGCTCGGCGCGCGCCGTTTCGCCGAACTGCATTCTCATTTGCGCCGCGCTGAGCGTTAGCCGCCGCCGCGCCCGGGTCATGGCTACGTAGCAGAGCCGACGCTCTTCCTCGAGTTCGTGGTCGTCATTCAGGGCGCTGGCGTGCGGCAACAACCCTTGCTCAAACCCTATCAAGAAGACCTCGCCGAACTCAAGGCCCTTGGCCGCGTGACAGGTCATCAGCGTCACCGGAGGCGCTCCCGCCTCATAGCTGTCCAACTCGGAAAATAGGGCCAATTCCTGAAGAAATTCCCCCACGCCGCCGCCGCCCCGGGCGTCGAATTCCCCGCAGGCCGACACCAATTCTTCTAGAATTTCCAGGCGGCTCTTGAGGTCTTTCTCGTCGGATTCGCGCACGAAATTCTCGTACCCCGTCTTCTCCAGCAGGCGGGAAGTCAGTGCGGCCAGCGACGATTCCTTGGCGGCCAGCAGGAGATCGTCGATCAAGTGTACAAACGCGGCCAGCGCATCGCGCGCCCGCGCCCCGAGGGTTTGATCCTGGTCGATCTCCCGCAACACGCGGAATAGGCTTGTCCCACGGTTCCGAGCATATTGCCCGATGTGTTCGAGCGTGGCCGCGCCGATACCGCGCGGCGGCGTGTTAATCACTCGCCGGAGCGATTCGTCGTCGTCGGGATTCACCAAGAGACGTAGGTAGGCCAAGACGTCCTTCACCTCCTTGCGTGCGTAGAACTGAATGCCGCCGACCATGACATAGGGAAGCTGGATCCGGCGCAGGGCCTCTTCGATGAGACGGCTCTGTGCCACCGTGCGGTATAACACCGCCGCACCGCCCGGCACGCCCGCCGCCTGTCGCAACGCCTCCGCCACGAACCGCGCTTCGTCGTCGCCGGTCTCCGCAAGATAAAACCGGACCGCATCGCCGCCCTTCTCCGCCGTCCACAGCGTTTTGCCCAGGCGAGATGCATTATGCGCCACGACCGCGTTCGCCACAGTTAGGATCGGTTCCGTGCTGCGGTAGTTTTGTTCGAGCCGAAACACCTTCGCGCCCGGGAAGTCCTTCTCAAAATTGAGAATGTTCGAGATATCCGCGCCGCGCCAGGAGTAAATGCTCTGGTCCTCATCGCCAACGACAAAGAGATTCCCGTGAGCCTTGGCCAGATTCACCGCAATCCGGTATTGCGCGTGATTCGTATCTTGATACTCATCAACGTGGACGTAGCGGTAACGACGGGAGTACCGGTCACGCACGTCCTCGTGCTGTTCTAACAGGCGCGCGGTCAGCACCAGTAGATCGTCATAATCCAGCGCCGACGCCCGCTCCAACGCGGCGTGGTATCGTCCCCAGAGCGCGCGATAAACCTCATCCCCCGGCTCGGCGTCGTCGCCGGGCGCGCGCAGGTCTTGCTTGAGCCGACTGATCCAGCCCAGCGCACCGCGCGGCGAAAGACCAGCCGCTTCGGGCATCTCTTTGATGAGCCGCTTCATGAGCGAAAGCTGATCCGTGTCGTCGAAGATCGTAAACGCGGTGTTGCGCCCCAGGCGGCCAATTTCCCGTCGGAGCACGGTCAGGCCGAAGGAGTGAAAGGTGCCAATCCACGCGCCGAAGCGGTCCATGTTCAGCCGCGCGGCGGCTCGCTCGCGCATTTCGCGCGCGGCGCGATTCGTAAAGGTGACCGCCAGCATCGACCGCGGGTCAATCCCGCGCTCGTCGACCAGCCACGCCAGACGTTCGATGATGACCCGGGTTTTCCCCGTGCCTGCGCCCGCCAACACCAACACCGGCCCGTCGCCCTCGGCCACCGCCCGACGTTGCGCGTCGTTCAAAGAATCCAAGCCCTGCATATTTCCGTTTCCAGTTGAACGCCATCAGTGAAGAAGGGGGATCATAGCAGATCGGCGCAGGGCTAAGTTACTCGGCGAATCGCCCTGGCAGGTTGATTACAGGTCTGTCAGTGCGATTTGTCGAGTTCTGTTTGACGACGCATTTGGACAGCCCCGTCGCCTGCGGCCTTCGTGAACCAATACCGACTTGAGGTTGGTTCGAAGAGCGCCATCTCTTAGGATGAAGCCACACCTTTGGCCAAAGTCTGATACGATCCTTCAAGCATCTCTTGGATTCGCGGCCAGTCCGCATTCTTCTGTCCACGATCACGCAATGCGGCCGCTTCGGCGCGAAGATAGCCGGCCCGTTCGATCGAGGCATTCGTCTTGCCGTAGATCGCTGCGTACAATGCTGCAATTTCACGGCCGACGTTCTCCGGCGACGACCGTTTGGGGTCACGACGCGTCACCCACCAGGATAGCTCCGCAACAGCGACCTTTTGGGGGTCAAACTCAAGGCCCGAAGCGTCACGCACCACCGCGTATGCCTCCACCAATTCTGGAAGCACTTCCTGGTTGTAGTCGACGCCGGGTTCGAGAAAGATCATGGCGGCCTGTGTGAAATGTCGCGTCGACTTGGCTGCTTCGTAGTAGGTAAGCCGAAAATGCCTTCGGTGAAGCGTAAAAAGTTCACGGCTAAGCGCTATCCGATCGCCAGTATAGTACGCCTGCCACATGGCTGTCTCGGACGCTGCAATCGCCTGCGCATCGAATGACGGCCTCTGAATGCACCCCTTAAATACGCACGCAGCAAGAACCAGGAGGGAGAGAGTCGCCAAAATCAGCAGGATTTTCGTCTTCATGCAACAAGATTCCTGGAACGATAGAGTCCTTCATTGCCACGTCCAAACACTGGAAACGGCATTTATCATACTATTCGGAGAGAATGTAGTCGATAGAACTCTTGGGCTTCTAGTTAAAACACGATCGCTGTTTCTTTCTCGGCGTTGACCCCCGCATCGCGGGATCGTACCATCGAGCGAGACTCGACGGCGGTAATGGCTACAACGAGGTGAGTCGATATGACTTCCATGAAAATTTGGCGCAATTGGAGTGCAGGTCTGGTCGTGCTGTTTTGGCTGGCGGCGGGGCTTGCATGGGCGCAGACTCCTGCGGAAAGTACGGGCGAGTCGCCCGCCATCGCGCGGCTGAATCAGCAAATCGTGCGGCTTGCGGAGCGCATCGCCGTGGAAGAACAGGCGTTGGCGGCGCTACCCGCGGGGAGTCCCACGGAGGCGCTGGACCAGCGTATTCGGTTACTGCGTTGGACGAAGCGCAGCTATGAGAACCAACTGAATTCGCTTGAGTCCTTGAGCGCGATCGAGCGCGACACCGCCAAGGTGCGCGACGAAATCGCTTCGTTTACGGGCTTGCCCGAGCCGCCGCCGTACACCATAGACATGGTGGACGCCCTGCGCGACGCCGTCGATGCGCGCCAAGCCGTCGTGGACACCGAGAGCCGCAATGTTGAGCGTGCGGCGCTGGCGCTGGAGAAGGCGGAGGCGGATGTAAGGTCGGCGCGGACGGCGGCGAGCGCTGCCGGGGCGGATGAGGCCGCGCGTATGCAGGCCGCTATGGCCGAGGCCATCGTCGAGGAGGCCAAGGCCCGCCTCGAACTGGCTAAGCGGACGGCGGCGCTGAGGGTCGAGGAAAAGCAACTGGCGGAGAAGCGGGCCGCCGTTGCGCCGGCGCAACTGTCGTTCACGTATGAGAACCTGCAGAAATTGCAGGCCTCGATTGAAGAACGCCGCAAAACGGTGCAGAAAGACCTCGATAAAGCGCGAACGACGCTCGATCGGCGGCTCGATGCGCGAGCAGCGGCGTTGACGGCGCTGGCCGTGCCGCCCGATCCGTCGCAGCAGGAAATGGCGCAGGCGCAGTTTGCAGCGGTGAGCGCAGAGTTGGACGCCGCGCGTACGGACGTAACCGTTTTGGAAACCGTGCTGGGCACGTTCGACAACGAGGCCACCCTCTGGCCGATCCGACAGCGCGTGGTCAATGGACTGCTCCAGGATGGATTCGCCGCGAAGGTCCAGGCGGTATTGTCTGAACTGGACGTGAACGAGCCCGCGCTGCGCTCCGAACTCGCCACGGTCCAGACGCAACTCGGGAATCCGCAGGATACGTCGCCCGGGCAATCCGACGCGCTTTCGGCCGCGGCCACGCGCATCGCCAACGCGTTGCACCAACGCGAGACACGGCTCGAAGACGGCCTCTCGCGATTGGCGGAGGTGCGCAAGCTGGCCCGGCGCATCGAGCAGGAAATCAACGAGAAAGCCCCGCCCGTGCCGTGGCAAGAGCGCATCGCGAAGTACCACAGCCGCATTCGCGAAATCCTCGATTACGCGCCGTTCTCCATTGGAGACAACCCGATCTCGCTGGGGAAAGTGGTCAGCGCGTTTCTCGTGTTCACCATCGGCCTGTTCGTCAGCCGCCGCGTGGCGCGCGCCGCCGGCCGCGTGGCGCAGCAGCGGTTCCACGCCGACCAGAACGCCGCGCTCTCGTTCGAGAAAGTCCTGTTTTACGTGCTGATCGTGTTCGTGTTGCTGTTCACGCTCAGCGCCGTGCGCATTCCCCTCACGGTGTTCACGTTCTTCGGCGGCGCGGTCGCCATCGGCGTCGGTTTTGGCGCACAGAACCTCATCAGCAATTTCATCAGCGGGCTGATCCTGCTCTTCGAGCGGCCGATCAAGATCGGCGACGTGGTGGAAGTGGAAGGGAAGACCGGACGGATTGAAAACATCGGCGCGCGCTGTTCGCGCCTGCGACTTTTCAACGGCATCGACATCCTCGTGCCCAACAGCGCCTTCCTCGAAAAGAGCGTCACAAACTGGACCCTTTCCGACGCCGTACTGCGCGGCTCCGTCGAACTAGGCGTCGTATACGGATCGCCCGTACGCTTGGTGTCGAAGCTGATGTGCGAGGCCGCTGCGGATCACAGCAAAATTCTCAAACGTCCCGAGCCGACCGTTGTTTTCAAGGACTTTGGCGACAACGCCCTCGTGTTTGAGCTCTTCTTCTGGCTCGACCTCGCCAAAGACGCCGACATGCGGTCTGTCTCCAGCGACTTGCGCTACCACATCGAATCCATGTTCCGCGAAGCCGGAATTGCCTTCGCCGCGCCTCAACGCGACATCACGGTTTCCTCTCCTCAGCCTCTGCGTATCGAAATTGTCCCCCCAGATACCGACCCAGAGACGCCCGATAAAGAATGATCGAAGGCGCTCACACGGATTGCATCTCCGAGGTGATTGTGTCAGGCTTTGCGTTCCGCGTGGATGCGGGTAAGAGATCGGTAGGTTGAGTAACAAGGAGCGAGGGCATGTATCCGAATCTGAGCAGACTGGTAAAGGCGAAGACGGGCCGGTGTTCGTCGTGGGACAAAACGGGGCGCAACGCGGATGTGTGGTGGTGGAGTCCGGGCGAAACACGGGTGCTCGCGGACATCAAGGGACCGGGCAAAATCACGCATATCTGGATGACGCAATTCCATCACTACCGCGAGTGTCTGCTGAAAATCACGTGGGATAACGCGAAGCGGCCAAGTGTGCTCGTGCCGTTGGGCGATTTCTTCTGCCTGGGCCATGGCATCGTAAACTCGTTCCAGAACGCGTTGTTCACGGCGTCGACTCCGCGCAACAACAGCGTGATGCTGGGCTGCGCGCTGAACTGCTACGCGCCGATGCCGTTTCGTGAGCGGGCATTGATTGAATTGGTCAACGAGAGCCGCGAGGAGCATGCGAACTACTTCTACGTCGATTACGAGACGTACGACACGGCTCCGGACGAAGAAGAACTGTATTTCCACGCGGAATGGCGGCGCGAAAACCCGTTCGGCGGCTGGGGCGGCGAGGTCATCGCGAATATGCCCGAGGCGAACGTGGTGAACAAAGAGCGCACGGCGTTCGAAAACAACTACGTGATCCTCGACACGAAGGGCAAGGGGCACTACATCGGATGCAACCTGAGCGTGACGAATTTCCAGGGGTCGTGGTGGGGTGAAGGCGACGACATGATCTGGGTCGATGGGTATAAGTGGCCGCCGGATCTGCACGGCACAGGCAGCGAAGACTACCTGAACCAGGCCTGGGGCATGCAGGACAACGCCTACTTGCGGAACGGGTCGTCGATCCATGAGCACAACACCAACGGCTACCAGACGAGCTACGTGCTGCATCTCGAAAACCCCGTGCGTTACCAGAAGTCGATCAAGGTGACCATCGAGCACGGCCACGGCAACCACCTGTGCAACGAGATGAGCAGCACCGCGTACTGGTACGCGGACAAGCCCACCGCGGCGTGCGCGGTTCCGGCGGTGCAGAAGCGCCTGCCCGTGTTGCGCGACAACACCGGCCAGTGGGCAAACCCGAAGCAAGGCCAGACCACCTCGCGCGTCATCAAACCGAACAAGGAAATGCGCGCGATGAAGGCCCAGTGGAAGAAAAAGAATCCGCCCAACAAAAAGATGCGCCACACCGCAGGCTAAGCGGGAAGCGTATCGTGTGCGCAGGGGGGGATGTTCTTGCCAGAACATCCCCCCTGCGCTTCAAGAGGATGACGCGGGAGGTTGACTATGAATCCATTCACAGACAGAGCTGCGGCAAAACGGTATGCGATGGCGAGGCCGTACTATCATCCCGCCGTGATTGAGCTTATTCGCGCCTATCTGAACTTAGACGTCCCCATTGGCCAAGTGCTCGACGTCGCCTGCGGGACTGGCCAATCGAGTCTAGCCCTCAAGGAGATCGCGCGCCGCATTATCGGCGTCGACGGTTCGCAGGCCATGTTGGCGGAAGCCGTAAAGGATGCGACAATCTCCTATGTGCGCGCGGACGCGGAGCATTTGCCCTTTGCCGAGGCGACGTTCGATCTGATTACGGTAAGCTCGGCGTTTCACTGGTTTGATCAGGAGGCGTTTCTCGTGGGCGTGAACCGACTGCTTTCCCCTTCTGGATGGTTGGTCGTCTATGAGAACAACTTTCAGGGCGGAAGAATGCGCGGGCGTCCGGAATTTGGCGAGTGGTTTCGGGGTGAATATCTTGCCCAATTTCCAAGCCCGCCAAGACGCGGAGAGCCGCTGGATGAACAGCGGGCCGCGGCCGCCGGTTTTTGCTTCGCCAATCGCCAGCGCTACGCCAATGAGGTTACGTTTACCAAGGAAGCGCTGACGAATTATCTAACGACTCAGAGCAACATCATCGCCGCCCTTGACGAAGGTCGATGGACCTTGGGGGCTGTGCAAGAGTGGCTGTGTTCCTCACTTGAATCCTATTTCTCGGATCGAGACGCCGTATTCGAATTCGGCGGCGAGATATGGTACCTCCAGAAGAAGCTAGCATTGGCGTAAGTTGATCCGCTGGGAAAGAAGGTCTAGACCGAATAGCAAGAGAAAGGCGCGGGCCTGGATGCCCCGCGCGTCAATCAAAGCGCGGAGCGGACATTCTCATGAAACGTGCGTTGTGGATTGTCGTTGCGGCGTGTTGCGTGTGGTGTTGGGGCGCTGCCGCGGCGGAAACGCCGGGGGACGACGGGCTATGGCGGCTTGTCGCAATTCCCGCTCTGGTCAAACGCCTAGACGACTCTCGCCGGATTAAAGCGCGGCAACTTTACTTTCACACGTCGGGCGGCTTCGAGGGGATAGCGCATTACTCTCCAGATGTCGTTACGGATGTTTTGGCGACAGTTCTTCCGGGGATAGCACACGAAAGCTTTGGCCAAATCCAGAGCGGCGGATCGGATCAGGAACGGCGAGAGGTAATAGACGCCTGGCGGGTATATTTGTACCATCTGGAAAACGGTCTTCCATCGGCCGAGCAAGGGACTCCGGGACCTGGGAAATCGCGACTGATTCCCGCGCGAGGCTTGTCGCGGCGCGCAGGCATTGTGTAGACTAGGCGGCGTTGTGCGTGGGAAAAAAGCGAGCAAGGGATTATTTCAGGATGACTACGCGCGGAACGGATGCGGGCGGCAAGGGCGCCGGATTGACGGGCCTGATATTGGCCAGACTGCGGAAGCTCCCGGGGCTCCTGCGCGTATTGGGCGGTGCCTTTGCGTATGAAGCCCGTCATCACGGGTTCCGGGCCGCGCTGAGGTATGCGGCGTGCGACCTCCACAAACGTTACGTCAAGTTCATGAACGAACGTTCGCGCGCGCCGCGCGTGGAATGTCCGTGCTGCGGCTGGACGGGCTACGATTTCGACCCGCTGTACGGCGTGGGCTTCTGGATTAAGCGCGAGACCTGCCCAAAATGCGGCTCGAGCAGCCGTCACCGCGGCGTGCAGGTGTACTTAACCCGGCACGAGAACGCCGTCGAGCGGTTCCAGGGGCTCTTGGTGAATTTCGCCCCGGAGGCGCAGATATTTGGGTTGTTCGCCAATCAGCCGCGTTGGCAGTATGTGGCGGCCGACCTCGCGCTGTTCAAGCTCGAGCAGGCCCGCGGGCGCGCAGTCCAGGTGGACATTTCCCATACGCCGATTCGCGACGCCTGCGCGGATGTCGTCGTGTGTTTTCACCTCTTGGAGCATTTGCAGGACGAGCGCCCGGCCATCGAAGAAATCCGCCGTATTCTCAAACCGGGCGGCGTGGCGTATATCATGGTGCCAATCGATCTACGCTTGACCGAGTCCACCTATTTTGGAAAAGCGCACCCTGACTACTTCTATCACTTCTGGTCGCACGGCCTGGACTTCAAAGAAAAATTGCGCGCGTTTGAGTGCGAAGAGGTTTGGCCACGTCATTACATGTCGCCCGAAGAGCAATTCCGGTACAGCGTGCCTGACAAGGAAATCATTCACCGCTGCGCAAAGCCTGTCGCGGAATAAACGCTGGCGAATTCGGCCAAAATACCGTCGATTCCCGTAGTGGACTTGTCGCCACCGGCGCCGAGGATGAGCGATTTTCGTCCGTGTACTTCGGCGCGAAACCGTGGAACGACTCAAAAGTTGATTTCCGTCCCGCCAATTCGTACACTCCCTCTTACGGTCGGGGTGTAGCGCAGCCCGGTTAGCGCGCTTCGTTCGGGACGAAGAGGCCGGTGGTTCGAATCCACTCACCCCGACCATTTCCTTTCTTTTTTGGACTTCTCTATTCGCTTGCTTGCCGTTTTTTCCTTTCCTCGCTACTCGCCCTCATCTCGGCCTTTATTTACAGGCTTTTTGTGATGTTGCCTCTTTCAAATTAGGTGCCGTTCAAGGTGCCGTGGGGGGCACATTTTGAGGCACTTTTGGGCCTGATCGTCTCTGTTTTGCCTCTTGTTCTCTGAATCAAGGTGCCTAGTCAAAATCCGGCACGTTATTGCAGCGCAACGGGTTACGAGGGCGTTTTTTGTTTTCCGCTGTCGCTCCTAACGGAGAGGCATTCGTTATCGAAAAATCTAGCAAACTCGCGCGCAATGTAGATTTTCCGCATCGCGAATGGCGTTTCGCTGTGTCTTGGGCCTGGCTGCTGAACTTCTTTCTCGCGTTTCCGGTAGATATCCATCGAACGTAATCACGGTGGAACCAAGGACTTCTGGAGACGACCGATGGAAACCTGTACGACCGACCCCGAGCTCATGACCCCGCATGAACGGCAAGAAGAAGTGGCCACGTTGTTGGCGCGGGGCTTCCTGCGTGGCCACATCCGGCACGTTGATTCTCGCGATGTCGTTTCGCCGCCGCCGTGGGAACTTGCTTTTCCTCTCGAACAGAGCGTCCATGGTGTTCGCCCGTCAAACAGGCGGGCCGAACCGGAGAAAGGAGAGCAGTCATGTTAGACGCAACGGCGCGGCAAGAGACGGAGAAGCGCAAGAGGATTCTAAACAGGGTTTCGGCGCTCGAACGAATGAACGGCCCTGAACTGCGTGAGCAGTGGCTTGTTTTGTTCGGCAGCGAACCGCCGGCGTGTCGCTCGACGGTGCTGGTGCGACGGATGGCGCACCGCATTCAGGAGCTGGCGTATGGGGCCACGTCTGACGAGGTCAAGCGTCGTCTCGAGGAACGGCGTCAAGCCTTGGGCCTGAATGACCTGGGGCTCAGCGCTCGAAGCGGAAAGCAGCGCAAAGATGCTCCGATCGTCGGCACGCGTTTCGTGCGCGAGTGGGACGGCCAACGTTGGGAAGTGACGGTCACGCATGACGGCTATGAGTTCCGGGGCAAGACCTACCGCAGCCTGAGCGCTATCGCAAAAGCGATCACGGGGACGCACTGGAATGGGCGCGCGTTCTTCGGACTATATCGTCCACGACCGGCAGGGAAGGAACGGTCATGAGCAGAACC
>JBHELB010000004.1:0-3590 GCA_041859045.1 Candidatus Hydrogenedentales bacterium
CGACACCCACTACATAATGTAGTGGGCAGGATCAAACGGCTCCACCCTGGCAACTACTTAACGCTACGTACGTAGTCGGGGGGTTGCACCTGCATCTTCCTCCTCCGCAACCGCCCGCTTGATATATTTCAATAAGATTTCACCCCGGAGAGGCTTCTGTAACACGTCCATCGCACCGTGCTTGAGCGCATACACCGCTGTCTGCACGGCGCCACGATGGACTAGCACCAGAACCGGCATTCTGGCGCACACCCAAGCGAACTCCGCGAATCGCTCCAAATCGACCAGTTCGCCTACGCTTGCATCCAGCACCAAACAATCCGGAAGCTCTGACACAGCTGTTTCGAACCACACGCCCATAGAGGGCAGCGCCTCGGCACGCAGACCGGCCGCTGCAACGAGCTGTGAGAGCGAATCACGGACTGTGGTGTCCTCGCTGACGATGAAGACCGTCTTATCTGCCATGGCAGCTTCCGACTTACCTTGGCGCAGGAGAACTAAGGGGAGAGATTCTGGCGCGTGCCTGCCTGATGGACGATAGGCGAGATCACCCGCACAGCGCCTCCTCTGAGAATCAGAGTGTTTATGAATCTAGCCGAAAGGCGAGACAGGCGGTATTCGGTGAGTTACCGGGTCTACGTACGTAGTCGATCACGGAAAGCCGGTTTTTGAAGGTCTGGAACAGGACTTCGGACAGGAGGGATCGGCGCGCAAGGACAGCAGGTTCTCGGGGCTCTAGCGATTTCGCCTCTGAGGAACCAGATAAAGCATCAGCTCCTTCACAGTACCGATTCCCAGCTTACGCAAAAGATTTTGACGGTGCGCCTCCACAGTCCGTGGGCTAACGCTCAGTTCGCGGGCAATCTCTTTGCTGGTCAAGCCTGTGAGAATCTGGTCGAGCACCTCGCGTTCTCGTTCCGTCAAGGCTGCAAGTTGCTGTTCGAGGGGTTTCGCTGCGCTGGGTGAGTATCTGGCGGCAGCGTCCAAAGCTAAGGCAGCGTTGATGCTGTCCAACAAGGACTGATCTCGATAGGGTTTCTGAATGAAATCAACGGCACCGGCTTTCATCGCTTGGACCGCCATTGGAACATCGCCGTGGCCGGTCAGCATGATGACCGGAATTTTGAACCCCAACTCGTTGAGTTTCTCTTGCAGGGCCAAACCGCTCATCGCGGCCATCCGTACATCGAGCACCAGACAACCTGAGCGCTGCGGCTGGAAGAAATCCAGGAACGCGAACGCCGACGCGTAGCCTTCAGCCCTCAGCCCAACGGATTCGACCAGTTCCTGGATCGAATCACGCACCGCCGCATCGTCATCGACGATGAACACCGTTTGCTCTTGCGCGTTCCTCATGAACGGACTCTCTGCAACGTGAAGCGGAAGATGGCGCCACCGGCGGGATTCGGTTCGTACCAGAGTCGCCCCCTATGAGCATCAATGATCGCCTGGGAAATGGCGAGCCCCATGCCCATACCGCCGCTGGCGCCGGAATAGAGAGGCTCGAAGATATCCGCAACTCGATCTGGAGGAACTCCATGCCCTTGATCCGTCACGCTGACCTGGACTTCCCGATCACTAATCGCGTCCATGTCAACAGACACCTGTTTGTCGTATCGCTCGTTCGAGCAAATACTCCGCATCGAGTTTTGCAGAAGGTTGACCAAGACCAGTTGGACTTGCAAAGAGTCAACAAGGACTGTGGGAGGGTTGTTTGCCGGTGCGCAGCGAATGCAGCACCCTCGATACTCGGTTTCCGGTTCCATCATCCGAATCACCTCTTCGACCAAAGGATAAAGAGGCACGGGCAACAACTGCATGTCGCCCGCACCGACCAGCGACCGAACGCGTTGGGTGATGGCTCCCGCCCGTTCGGCCTGTTCCTCAATCTTCTCGAAGAGTTCGATGAACTTTGGTTTGTCATCGACATTGTGCTGAAGGCGTCGCTTGACTGCCTGCGCATAGTTCTGAATCGCAATCAGGGGCTGATTAATCTCATGGGATATAGCGGTAGCCATAGCGCCCAGGCTGTGCTCTTTATTGAAACGCGCCAGTCTCCTCCGCAAGTTGGCTGTCGTAGTCTCCGCCTGACTGCGTCGGCCATATTCATTCTGTAGCGCGGTTTGGGTCTGTCGGAGTCTCCGATGGTTCAACATGAGCGCAATGATCAAGGTGGTCTGCGCTAAAATCACGGCCAACCCAGTGAGTATCTGCCAGTAATAGTGGTCCCAGACCGTAACCTCTTTGAAGCGAATCTCACAGTCCGCTGGCAACAGGCTCTCAGCGATGCCCCAGCGGCGTAATTGCTGCCAGTCGGCGATGCAATGGGACATGGCCGGCGTCTGGACGCCGATGACGGCGGGGTCTTCTCCGTTCAGCACCTTGACGACAAGCTCGCCCGCCCGCCGTCCCTGCTCGCCATAACTCGCGATTGATCCAGCGACAATCCCATAGCCGAGATACGTTTCGAACATGCCAAAGACGGGAACGGGCGAGGCCGCAGCGACCCGGGTCAGCACGTCGCGCGGCACTAGCGGTACGCCGTCGCCGTCGCGAAACATCGTTAAATAGAGCACCACCGCATCCGAAGGAAGCGCACCCACTGCTGCGATCGTTTCGGCGAGCGTGAGACCGACGAGGTACCGGATCTCAAGTCTGCTCGCGTAATGCTCAAGCAATGCCTGCATGAGCGACAGGTGCCCGCTGTCCGGTTCGGCAATGCCTGCGACGACGACGACTCGTCGCGTCGTGGGCCGTAAACGCAATGCGAGATCGAGCGTCTGTCCGAACTCGAGCCGGACCGGAACGCCGATCGTGTGCGGATCGAGGCCACGTTTTTCCAGTGAAGTAGCCGGCACACTGTGAAAAACGATGGCCGCGCCCGGCCAGATTTCCGCACGGTAGCGCTGGGCGAAATCGAACGCAATCGACCCGGCCGCGACGACCACGTTCACCTTCAGGTCACGATATTTTTTGCGTAGCAGCGCAGCTACATCTTCCGCGAGCAACGTTTGCGGAAAACGGAACATATCGAGTGTTTCGGCATAAAGCTCGGTGGGCGCTCCGTGCTCTGCGCGGTTGATGGCCTCACGCAGGCTGCGATCCAGCGCGAGGAATGCCGGTAGATAGGGATCGGCTGCGTTCAGGATAACGACGCGATGCGCTGTGGTTCCGCCATCTCGCGCTTGGGCGAACGCCGTCGTGGATGCAACGACTGACAGCGCGATCATCACGGCGAGCCTCACGGCGCCCTTGGTTCCGGCAAACACCCACCCCTGTTTTAAACATGCAACAGCAGGGTAAGACTGCCGCCGTGCGGTTTGAGTCTGCCGGAGGCTCCAGCGCATCAGCATGAATGCAACAATTATAAACCCTTGTACGATGATAATGACGATCGCGGTCATGATCTCTATCCTGTACAGCCACGATGTTGGTTCTATTTAACCCAGCGTCAGCTAAGAGGCTGTTTGGAGCCCCCAGACTAAGCTAGACGTCCCAGCATGATGGGGGGCATGGCGAAGTAAATCCAAGTTTCGTCTGTGGAAGCGGGCCGCTCGCAGATCTTGCTGAGGCGGCGCGAAGGGTTCAGC